>NZ_DATCQT010000030.1:0-34566 GCF_036569345.1 Clostridium sp. | reverse complement strand
TGTTGCACCAATTACTCCAAGTGACACAATAATATTTAAGAAGTTAATATTATATCTATAATAATATTCTTTCCAAAATGTCATCCATCCTTGGTTAAGCTTTTCTGTAGTTAACTTCCCATCTGTATCTGTTGCTATTTTCACACCAAATACATCTTTATTTTTAATATTAGACTTATTAATAAAATCTGGTTCAATAATTGATGCTGGGTCTATATACCGTATGTTTTTGACATCAATTTCATTAGGACTTTTTAAACCATCTATATCATCTTTTTTAAAACTTTCTTTATCGTAAAGCAAAACATCTGTTATATTACTTTTTATAATTTGATTAGTTAAATCTGACGGAGCTCCTTTTACTGCACTTACACCAAGATTAGTTAATCCATTCATTTTGTCCATTGCCATAGGTAAAACTAGAATTACAGCTAAGGCTACCAAAATATTTGTACCTATTTTTTTGAACTGTTTGCTTTGAGAAAACATTAATTGATATCCAATTCCTAATAACGAAAGTGCAAACAATACTACTATTAATGGTTTAACACTATTTATAAAATCTACAACATGGGGATCATTATAAAATTTATCTAATACAAATAGTTTATCTGTAATAGCAGAAATGGAATCTACGATATAGCCTAAAACTTTGACAATGCCCCAAAATAATTCTCTCATTGTTCTAGCCAAAATTGTATCTAAATTAAGAACATTTGAATAATCTTGTAGTATTTTTAAAAGCTGGTCTGTACTCAATTTATTAGCTCCTTTCTATTTTATAAAAATAATAGCCTTAAAACAAATAAATATAAGAGCAAATGAAGTATATGACATAAAACATGCCCTATACTTCATTTGCTCTTATTATGTTCCCAAATTGTTTTCTTTAATAATTCCTTAAAAATTTATCTTACTACCTAGCGACGTTGCTAGTGCATTTGCACCTTTTATTATAATAAAAGCTACTGTAGAACTTATAAATACTTTTTTTGCACTTCCACTTCCTTGTTGACCACCTACGAACAACATTTCATATCCTCCAAATAATAATGCTAACGCATAACATACTACTGCTGGTATTTGCAACCATGTTATAAAGCTTGTAATTCCAGATACTAACTGTTCCATTAATTATCATTCCCCTTTTTTATTTTTTAGATTTATACTAGTGAACTTGTCCTCTTTTATTAATAGCTTTTGGGTACTGCATAAGTCCTAAGCCCTCTACTTTCATCAAAAACTAATTTTTTATGATTTTTACTTAAAATATAAGATTGTCTATTAACCTTTAAAAAACTATAATCTCCAATACTCTCGTTAGGCATTATACCATAGTTTTTTTCTTCCCTTATTTCCTTTAGATCATTTACACTAAGAAAATTACTATGTTCAAATTCAAATCCATAGTCTGTTTCTGTATTTTGACTCTTTCTTTCTGCTTTTCTAATAAGCTGTTCTTCTTTAGCATTTCTAGAGATAAATTTTCTTACTGCCTCAGATGTTGAACCAATTTCGTTTCCAATTTCTTTATAGCTTAAACCTTTAATATATAATTCTATTACTTTTTTCTTCTCTATATCACCCATTTCTTTCCCCCTAATTTTTGTAAATTTGTCCGTTTTTTGATGATTTTGGACGTAACTCTAACCCTAATTTTTTTCTTGATTTTCACAAATATCAAATAGATTGTCATTTTCATATGCCAGCAACTCTTTGATTTTTAACAATATTTTAAAGCTTGGGTCCCGAGTACCATTTTCAATTTTTGAATATCCCATTCTTGTTAATCCAATTTTATCTGCTATGTTTTGTTGTGTCATATGTTTTTTAAGTCTCATCTCTTTTAGTATTTTTCTAACAATCAATTATTCCTACCCCTCCTATTGTTTTAAAATGTCATATTTATTTCCATTTGTTAAAAACAATTGTATGACATTTTATGCCGCTTGTCAAGTGATATTATTTATTTGATTTTTTGATTTTTTCTAACATTGCATTTTCGCACCAATTAGACAATGTTCTATTTTCTTCTTTTGCTAGTTTTACTATGATTTCTTTATTTTTTAGTGATATGCGTAACATTATTCTTTCAGTTTTTCCATCTAAATTTGCCATTTTAAACCTCCTATTCTTAATATAAACATAAGACAAAAACGTACTGTTGTCAAATAGTTGTTTTATCAAATAATTTAATAAAAATTGAGAACAACCACAGTTGTTGTATAGTAAAAAGTATAGTAAAGGTATAGTAGGAATCTGCAAACCAAGTTGTACCAGTGGGTATAAGGTTGTAGGTACGGAAGGAATGGCTAGAAATAGGGGGGTGACTTTCCGCTTTTCCTTATGTAATGTGGTTTTATATCTATAAATTTATAATTGATTTCAAACAACAATTACTAATCTTTTTACGGTTGTTGTTTTAAGTGTTTTACAGTACTTTGTTTTAAGTGCTTTGGGCGACCTTCTAACCCAGTAATACCAATGCTTTCAAAAATCTATTATGACACTTGCATACCTAACTATGACATTTGCATACCTAAAATAAAATCTATTATGACACTTGCATACCTAACTATGACACTTGCATACCTAACTATGACATGACATTATAGTTGACATGTCATAGTTAAAATGTTAATATATTCTTATGAGGTGATATTATGGATAACAATTATTTAGTTACTAAGTCAAATTATTTTATTATGAATAGCCATTATGATTTAAGTCTCGAGGAGCAAAAACTTATTTTAACTCTTGCTAGTATGGTTCAGCCAGAAGATGAAGATTTTAAATCTTATAAATTTAGAATAGCTGATTTTATGAAACTTCTAGGGGTTGAAAACAAATCAAAATATGTTGTGATTCCTAAGATAACTAAGGAACTTATGAAAAAGGTTTTTGAAATTGAAGAAGGCAAAAAGCTTATACAGACTGCTTGGCTTAGTGGGGCAATGTATGAAAAGGGAACTGGATATGTAGAGCTAACCTTTAGTTCTTACTTAAAACCATATATGTTGAAACTCAATAATATGTTTACTCAATATAAATTATCTAATATTTTATCTATGAAAAGCAAGTATTCACCTAGATTATATGAAATTTTAAAATGTAATGAATTCAAAAAACAGGGCTATATAGAAATTAAAGTTGAAGAACTAAGGAAATTATTGAAAGTCGACAATAGATACCCTTTATATGCTGATTTTAAAAGAAGAGTAATAGAACAAGGACAAAAAGAATTAAAAAAAATGAGTGATATAAATTTTGAATTTGAAGAAATTAGACTTGGTAGGAAGATTACAAGCTTAAAAATTTATATTCATACCAATAAGTCGATTGATAAAGCTAAAGAACCTACATTTTTGCCAACTGCTGAAAATGAAGTATCTGCAACAATTGAGGAACCAGAAAAAGAAACTCCAATTAAAAAAGTTATGAGCATAATGAGTGATAGTAAAATAACAGCTCTTGAAGCTAAAAAAATATATGATAGTTCTAAAAAAAATCTTGAAACAATTAAAAAAGTGTATGACGATGGTAAAAATAAGGATATACCCAATTTTATAGGATGGATGATAAGCATGGTTAAACCAGGGGTTTACATAGAACCAAAGAAAAATTATGCTAAAGGTGCTTTTAATAATTATGAGCAACGTGCGTATGACGGTTCAGATGGCGGAATGGATTTTGATGAATTAGAAAAAAAATTATTAAGTTTGGGATAAAGACGAGGTTGGAGAAGAAATTCAACTATTTTTTTATAAATAATAGTTGAATTTAAAACTACCGCACTTACGTTTGCTACTACCGCATTACGTATAGGGCAAAAAAACGCCCTATATTTCATTTGGTTTTACTTCAAAACACTCTATTTAATCTTTTTCTTGAATATACAAATATTTTGCTAATAAATTCATGTATAAACATATTTAGACAAAAAAATCTATTTTGATTACTATATAAGCAATAACGTAAAAAATAGACTCGATTAGAGCCTTTTTAAAGGCAATGTAAGCATAGTTAAGTGTAATTGCATACCCGACAATTAAGAAGCTACTACACAACCTTTAAATGATTGGCATTACTTGTTAGAATATTTTTCTATAAATTCTAATAATGCTATAGAATAAAGGTCTTGCAGAAGTTTATCCAATCATTATTAACATTATCATACACTTTTATTAATCTGCTTTTTAAATTTTCATCCATTAATGATTTTATAGTCAGTTAAATTCAAATAAAATTTTATTTAAATTTAAAACTAAAGTTTAGCTATTAAGAGAGGGATATCAAGCCTATATCATGTAACACAAAAATAAATTAAATAAAACTACAATGTTAAAAAGATCGTATAAAGGTATACCCTTATGAGTTTTTTATAAAACTTAATATCATTGATTAACATAGTGTAAAGATAAATCTAGTTATACAATACAATACGTTATGTTAAACTAATATCAGCTATTATAATTTATTTTATTGGTTTATTCAAAGAAACCTAGTATTTTCAATGCTTTTAAGGTTTTAGTCCAGTTATACAGAATATATCTTGTGTTAAACTCACATGATGTTAGTAGTTCTTCATTTTTATTAGGTATTAAGTATTAAGTATTAATAGCTATTTTAAAAACTGTTACAAACTTAATAGAGTATATATCACACATTGTTAAATCATTTGTATTAATATCCTTAAGGATAATAAAACTAATTCCAACCTCTTGTAAAATGCCTGATCTATCTTGAAAGGTACTAGTTCCAAGTAAAAAACTTACTTTTATATATTTACCTATTTGTGTTTTTAACCAGCCTTGATTATATAGTGGATTATTTATTATAAGTGTATCAGGTGCTATTTTAGGGACCTGATTAGTATCAGAAGTGGTGGGGCTAGTATTAGGGACTTGTGGTTTAACATCTGATGTTGGTGGTTTAGTAGCAGTAGCAGCAGGAGTTGGTGGTTTAGTAACAACATGCGTTTTGGGCATAGGCCCTTGTCTTGGATCATCATCCATACTAAATCTTGGCATCATTGGATATCCAGAAAACATAGGAACACCATTCCACATTGGGACTTGATTAAAATTATTAGGTTGTGTTATAAACATAAAATATCCTCCTTAAATTTATAATGAAACCATCATATAAAGGTGTCGGTAGTAATTATTCACTTAGTTTTAGCATAGAGTGCTGTGGGATCGTAAAAGCAATGATCGCCAACGCTAACTTGAAATGAACCACTACCATTAAAAGGAAAAAGATGTGGACAGCCTGGGTTAAAAGGATTAAAGTACCACAATGCTTCACCTGTTGTATTTAATCTATTGCCAGCTATAGCCCAATCAGCAATATCATAATGTATCTGTTCTGGCGTATTTGAATAAATGGTTTGTGGATTAGCCACGCCAGCAAGCTCAGCGGTTACACAAGTAAATTCTCCTGGTTGAAGTATGACTTTTCTTAAATCACCTTGACCTGTCCTAAGATACTCACCATCGGCTACGTTTACTCTGTTCATAACTACACAAGCAACGGCCTTCATTCCATTTTCTCCTTGTCCACCAGCTTCACATTTTATTATTCTAGCTAATAACTCTCTATCACTGTAAGCCATTAATACTCACCGCCTTAAATTACTTTACAGTATTATTATATCGTGGATGATAATAATGGTACCTAAAAAAGTAAAACGAGACAACTGATATACCTATATAGTTGAAATATGAAATATTTTAAGAAACTTAAATTTCACGACATTTGTTTTGTTTCCTTATGTGGTTTTTTATACAATTCAGTGTATGAGTTATACAGAATATGCCTTGTGTTAAATTCAGACACTAGTAAACCCATATCTAATGATATGGATTTACTAGTGTCGACATATATGACAGCCTGACTCATTTTATTTCGTATGTATTATAGCAAAAATCGATAGCACCATTTGCATTTTTAAATCTTTTATATCTTAACCCACATTGCAATAATTCGGATATTAACTGTTTTCTATCATTATTAAATTCATGATGCCACTTTATATTCATCCATAAAAACTTTAATGTTGGCTTGGTGTTATATGATTCTTCCCCCGTTCTTTGCCGAATCCAGCGTCTTAAAATTCTATACAATCGTATAAAGGACTTTGTATCTAAAAAAATAATATAATCGCAATATTCATAACGCTTTTTTAAGTATTTTCTTGGTGAACCTTCCATTACCCAGTTTTTACTCGTCAGTATATCCATGAACATTCTTTCTCTTTCTTTATCTGGACGCCTAACATCACCGTTTCTTGTCCTCATCCAAACTAAATTATCTTGTTCATAACAAGGAATATGAAATTCTTCTGCTATCCTACGTGATAACGAGGTCTTTCCACTACCAACAGCCCCGATAATATCAATTTTCAAATTACACCTCCCAATAAGTAAATAGGTAATCCTTGTATCGCAATATTGTACGGATGCGTACTAACTAAATATTATGCTTTGCATACATATTAAACGTAAAATACGAAGATATCGAATTAACTCATTATGGTCATAATTTTAAAGACAAATATCAACATCCATCAATTCAAAATAGATTTGATGGAAGATATGACCTCTTCATTTTCTCTAACATAACGCTCTTTATTGTCAAAGCGAATTAGAGATATATAAGCATCGAAAATTCCATCTAAAATAGAATATATTTTTGAACGGATAATTCCGTCCAACGTATCCTTTGAGCTACAACCATAGCCTTTCCAAAAGGCCTGTGGCTTATATGATAAATCTACCAAATCCCATAGAGGGTCTCCAAAAATGCACCTACCCATATCAATAATTGCTTCAAAGGAAAATTCTTCTTCATTCTTATTCACCAAAACATTTCCAAAGCCCAAATCCCAATGCACCATACATGGAGTAATAACCTTATCAAAAGCACCTTTATTTTGATTGATAATTTCATTTACAGAGCAATAAAAATGTTCATCATAAAGAGAATATTCTCTCGTCTTGTTTAGTAATTCTTTCGTATATGCACATACAAAATCATACCAACTGTTATATTCTCCCCAATTATCTTCACGCTTCCAACCAAATTTTTCTACTTTAATTTGGTGCATTTTCTTTACATAATATCCATATACCTCATAACATTTTTCACCACAATCTTCATTTGGCAGTATAGAATCAAAGGATATATATGGAATATATTTCGTTACTAAATATTCTCGATTAATTATTTCTCCAGGAGGAGAATACTTTATAACATCTAATGTTGGAATACCGTGTTCTCGAAGAAGGTTATAACAATATGCTTCTCCAGATAAAGATGATTTTTCAAATCTAAGCCATGATTGAAATTCGAGTGGCTCAACCAATTTTATTACAAATCCATCCTTTACTACATCTGTCTTTACAAGATAATTACTATTTGCATAACCACCTAGAAACGATATATTGGTTATATTAACTTGATTTCCACATAAATCTGTTATTATTTTTCTTATCTCATTTTTTGGTACACATCGATCCATCTTATCCCCCAAATATCATATTATTTAAGTAATCTTATGTACGCTCTTAATTACTATTGTGACGTAGTATAAGAATGCTGCGAATTATAAGTTGGCTTCTATAATTGAGTTAATCCTCGTCTTAAGTAAATCAATATTAAATGTAGAATTATTAACTTTATATTTAACTAATTCAAGTGAATCATAAGCATCACGTTCAAGTCTACTTCTTGCTTCAAGGACTTGTATAACTCCGTCTAATTCTTTTAGATTATTAGATAACCCATAACCTTGGTTTGTATAATAGTCTTTAAACCCTTCAAACCACTCTTTTGATCTTTCACATACAACCCTATTAAAAGACGCTTTAATATCTTCTTGTTCCACATATATTAAGACAGGCTTTAATGGTACAATTTTTTCAGCTAAACTATTTATATAACTCATAGTAACATCTTTTGAAGAGTTGTTTTTAACCATACTCACTGTCACTGGGTTTTGAATAAAACAACATTCAAATATAACAACCTTATCTTCATTAAGATAATTATTAACAAAGTCATTCCATCTGCTTAATATTAATTCTGTATGAATCTTTATTGGCAATTCATATATATCATTTTTAGTTATATCATTAAACAATTCATCTTCAAATGACATTTGTTGTTCTTCAATGGCTTTTCTATATGGAATTAGGTATCCATGATAATATTTAATCTTTATTTTATCCAATACATCTTTACTGACTGAATGAGCTTGTTGCAATACATTAAAGTCCTTACTACTAAAATAAGCTACTCCATCAAAATCTGCTGGATGATTATAATTACCTTCACAATAGAGTTCTGTATTAATACCTTTGTATTTAAGAATATCATATACTATTTGAGCTGTTGTTGACTTTCCTGACCCTGGTAAACCCTCTACAATAATCAATTTAGTCGTCATTTCTATTCCACCTTATTCTAATTTTTTAATCATTGTTTTAAAACTGAAAATTTTCAATGTAATATTGAAAATCCTTTTTAAAACCTATACTCTCTGAAACTTTATTTGAAGGTATATTATCTTTATTACACTGCCAAAATGGTATTATATTATTTTCAATACAATACTCAATACAAGCTGCTGCTGTAAGTTTTCCATAGCCATTACCTCTATATTGAGCTACAGTCTCTAACCCCAATTCAAAATTCTTACCACTAACAAATACTGATAAACACCAGCTTACAACTATATCTTCCTTTATTAAACAGTATCCTACTCCCTTTGATGTAAAGTCACTTGCTGAATGCCAAAAAGAGCTTATCCAACCTTCTACACTCTCTATATACTTTAAATCCTTTCTCTCCAAAAGCTTTTCATTAATAATTACCATAGAGCAGTCCTTTGGTATATTTTCTCTCCAATTTAATTTTAACGCTTTAAATTTATAAACATTTCTATCTATCCTTGTGCAATTTTCTTCTTGTAATAACACATCAAGCTTATTTTCAAATTTCTTTGAATAATAAAAATCAAAACATGGTATGTACCTTTTTGCAGCACGTGGCTTAAGATCATCTATTATCAACTTATTTATCTCCATATTATATTCATTATTATTATCATCACCTTCGATTAGCAGTTCTCCCATCATGTCCCACACTAAAGCAGTTTTGGGATTAACCATATTATCAACGTATATTTCTCCTGGTGTATTCCCATTAATTACAGATTTTATAACGATATTAAAGGCTAATTCTTTAAAAATATGCTCCACTTTTTTATATTCATACAGCTTTAATTTATACATATAATCACTTCCTTATTTAAATAAAAATTAAAATATACTTAATGAACAATAGATTACGAGTACGACATAAAAATTTTGCTTAATTGGGTGTTTTTGCCTATCCCCCCGAAAAGGTATGTTAGTGTATTTTTATATCGGAGGCTAGACTACAAGTAAGTATTTTTTGACTACCCCTACTAAAAAGGTGGAATAAGCAAATCACTCATTTGGTACTATTTTAAATTTAGCTAATTCAAGAATAATTGCATCCATGTCAATAGACTTCGATTTTGTATTAAATTCATAGCGACCATAGAGGTTTATATGCTGCCAGGCAACTGGCGAAATGTGTTTCAATACATCTGAGTCTTTACCGCTTACTTCTCTGTAAGCTAACATATTAGATAAAATGCTGGCATTATAATAAATAATGCAGTTGGCTAGTAGCCGGCCGCATTCACCCCAAATGTTTTGATCTTGTTCCGTCTTAAATCGTAATTTCCCGAAGTTAGCATAGGATATCGCTCTGCGTAATTTATGATAACTCTCACCTCTGTTTAGTGCTCTCTGCACGTTTCGGCGTAATGTTAGAGAATCAATATAATCAAGTAAATATAAGCTTTTTAGGATATTATCATACTCCCATAGAGCACGTTTAGTTTTATTTTTACGTTCATAAGAGCTAAGTTTTCCAATTATAATACTCTGGGTTGTCGTTTTGAGAGCAAGTGACAATATTATACGCTGAATATTATCCCACTCCTCCACAATAAGATCAGAGTTTATCTTTCTTACAGGCTTGAGTATTACATCACCATAGTGGCTCGGATGGTTGAATCCATATAAAGATTTACCGAGTTTATTATATATATCCTTATAACGTGGTGCAAACTGATAGCCAAAAAAGTTGAGAATAGAAAAATTAACTTCATTTGCTCCATGTGTATCGGTGGAATGAATATCTGGCTTAATATCGGTTGTGTTGTTATACAAAACATCAAAAACATAATGACTTTCATGTTCGTTAGCACCGATAATCTTGGCGTTAATGGGAATATGGTTAGCTACCAATGTATAAGATACAATCCCTTTTTTAAGACCAAAATATTTAGGTGAGTGGCGTGTGTTGATGGTGTTAATACTAGTTTCAAATTTCTGACCATCACTACTGGAATGTATGACTTCGTCAATATCGTAATGTCGAAATATTGGCAGCTTAGTTATATCATTACTTATACGGTTATTCGCCTCATTTAGAGTTTCTAGTCTAATGAAATTATCGGATGTAGAAGAAAGCAGCGAGTAATCGATGTCGGAAATCTCACCCATTCTACCCAGTCCCATATTGGTACCCCAAGCAATCAGACAAGCTACAAGAACTTGATTTTCCCTATTCTGCTTGGCATAACGTCCTAAAATGTGTTCAAATGCATCAATGAAATGACACTGCTTATCAACATAATGCAAAATGCTCCCAATCTCTATTTGCTTCAATGAATCAAAAAATGAATGATTAATAGATTCAGGGTCACTAACATATTGAAGAGTCCAACGGCTATGGTCTCCTCGTTTTTTAATTTTGAAATGCTCATTAGTTCCTAATGAAATACGTTGATTGACCTCCATAATTCTAGTTTCAAGTCGATGCTCAAGTTCTACCAAATGATTATGTATAGGGTGGTTAAGGACAGTCAAGCCAGTATCAGTTATCAACTTTTCTTTCTGTTGCCATTGAATATCATCTATAAGATCACCCTCAAAACTCTGGAAATTAATACTGTCACAACAAAAAATATCACCAGACTCCAAACCATTTCGCAATAAACGATAGACTAAAAATTCATAGAGATCTACTAATAGAGTTTTTTGTCCATCAATGTCTTGTTTATATATGTATCGCTTTATACTATCGGGTATAAATTGGTTTGGTAAATCGTCAGATGGATATTTCCCAAGTGGTTTATTCTTAATAAAAGCCAGCTTCAAAAAATTCACTGCATCAATTAACGGATCATGAGTTAAAGGAGCTATAAAATCCACCATTAGAAGTATAGGTCTCAAATGCCTTTTAAATTGAGATGCTAACTTTCCAATGTTCTCCCATTGAAAAGCGGTTTCATCCAATTTAGCATTTGTGGAAATATGATCAGCTATATCTATAATCTTTTGGCGTTCTAAAATAGTAAATGCCGTAGCCTGAACATCCTTGAAAGGCGTGTCAATGTCAATTCTATCATCAGTAAATATTTTAAGCACTTGACCCGCCTTTTTTATATTTTGACTGTTTTCTGTGTAAGACTCATATACTTGTTCTTTTGCTTTGGATTTAGATTCATCTATGTAATGTCTTACGTTATAAATAAGTGTGTTGATAAGATTATCATGCATACGCTGATAGCGATTCAGGACAAAACATAATAAATAAACGAAACCTATCCATTCATTAAGTTGCTTAAGCTTATAGACCGAATAGTAATCTACCAATGAGGCATAGTATTTTATGCTTTCTTTGGAGATATCTAATAGCGGCATTAATTTTGGAGTAATCGAGTATAAATGCTTTATTTGTTTACCACGGCTAATTTCACGCTTTATTTCACCTAAACTAAAGTCTTTTGGCTCGTGTTTAATCTGCGTTATTTCATACAGTCCTAAAGAATCTTTTAAAAGTTGATTTAGAGCTTCTTTATCAGACTGTTCCAAGTTATTTTGCATAATTGTAATTAATCGATTATGTTCGTAAGTTATTGCTTTTCCTACTGTTTCTTGCATAAAGGTGTACCCTGGAACAATAATGTGTTGCTCTAATAAATAATTTATAATTTCGCGAAAAATAAAGATTGGTTTACCGCAAACAATTGCTGCCATGCGAGCCTTCGTCTCCAACTGTCGTCGTATTTTAGCATCACAAATATGATAATTGAACAGTTCAAGAATCATTTGTTGTTGTTTTAATCTGGCTGGCTTTTTAATAGAATTTAAGTCAGTAATTATGCTATTTTCGAAATGCATCTTCAATATATACTGCAAGTCTTCCATAACTTCAAAAATATCGAACGTGAAAAACCTATGTTTAGCTTTAAAATAGCCCAATTGTAGAACGAAATAGGCCTGAGACCTTATTGAGCGTAATACTTGTAGCAGCTCTTTCTCTGGATGTGAGAGAGAAAAATAATTACAACGCTCTTCATGCGTAAAATGAGTTCTTCCGTAAATGGCCCCTAATTCATCATCACCGAGAATTCCCAAACGTTTTTGCTTTGCATCAATTGGGAGAATAGTCATAACATACCCCTTACTGCGGAAGAAGCGATTCAGCTACAAAACGCTAGTATCTCTTATTTTTGAAAGTTACACAATCACGTTGTGTAACTTTCACTTCCTTTATTTTTCAACGGTTTGCAGGATTTCATATATAATTATTAAATTGAATGTTACATAATTATATATTATACTAATACTATGTAACTTTAGCAAATAATAAAATTGGAGGAAATTTAATGAATAGTGTTGAGCCAATTAGAGAGATAAAAACAATAAAAAATATACGTTCTATTTTGAAAGGTCAATCAGTAAGAAATGAATTACTTTTCATATTTGGAATTAATGTAGGACTTCGAATTAGTGACATATTGAAATTGAAGATAAATGATTTAGTAAAATCAAACCTTAAAACTGTAAGAGATTATGTAATTATTACAGAAAAGAAAACAGGTAAAACAAAGAAGTTTTATATCGGTGATATAGTGAAAAAGGTTATTGAAAATTATATTAAAGAATTATCTAACTTAGATATGAATAATTATGTGTTTCAAAGTAGAAAGGGTGAAAATATGCCTATAACAAGGCAACGAGCATATAGGATTCTTAATAATGCAGCTGAAATTGTAGGTCTTGTAGAAAAAAACGAAAAAGGAGTTATTATATCTGGAGAAATAGGTACTCACACTCTTCGTAAAACTTTTGGATACCATGCATATCAAAATGGATCTTCATTAGAATTACTTATGGATATATTTAACCATTCTTCAAAATCACAGACCTTAAGATACATTGGAATTACTGAAGAACAAAAGAAGGAAGTTTACTTGCAATCTAACCTTGGATAGAAAAACACTCTACTATTTCACACTAACATACCTTTTCGGGGGGATAGGCAAAAACACCCAATATGAAAAAATCCGTAGAGCGATATTTATATGAAAAAACAAAGCGTAGCCCAATTATTCTTCCAATTATTCTTCCAATTATTATGGAAATATAACATTTCAAAAGCTGAAGGTTTAATATAAAGCAAAAAAAGTACTTAACACGTAATAATATTATGTTAAGTGCTTTTTTGTTAGAACAAGTATATTAAAGTTTTAAATAGTTAAAACTACATAAGCAATCAAACCATTAGCGTTTATTAGTCTATTATCTATCCCAGCAAAATACAAGGAGGATTTACAATGAATAAATTCCAGAAAAAAGTTGAAGATGTAATGGATTCAATAGAAGAATCAAATTCTTTTAAATGTGAAACAAGAAGTGATTTAAAAAAAGTAGCAAAAGCTTTAGTTGAAACCAAAGGAACTATACCCGATTTTAAAAAGTATAATTTAGATTCAAAACATTGGAAGAGTGCTAAGAAATTTATTTAATAAAGTGTAAGAAAAGTTTTAAATTAAAATTAATAGTAATTATCCATAGAGAACAAAGAACTAATAAAAAGTGTAACGATATTTTGTTAGTTTTTTAATTTTGTTGTTTTATAATAGGTAAATATAGTAGTACGAATAATAAATTAATAGAACCAATAAATAGAGGTACATATACAAAAGGATTATTAGGTATTTGATTTAATAAAGGGAAATCAGGTTTACATCTTAGATAACTGTAGTTTGAATTAACTAAATAATTTGTAGGTATAGTTATAATAAAATATAAAATTGTCGATTTGAAGGTCCGCTTTAATGAAGTTAAGCTTGGGGCATAATCATGAACAAATATCATGAAAAATATGGATATAAGAATACCACCATGGGAGACTAAACATTTATATAACATCATTATTTTCATTAATTTTCAGTATTTTATTTATCAAATTAGGATATTATTTCCGTAGCATAATATTATCTAGTACGCTTGCTAATTATTCAGAGATATCCCTGCTTGTATAATTATTTTGCTTACCATATATAATTATTTATATGAAGAATTTATAGATATCAATATTCAAATGAATAATCATGTAAATGTCTTGATAATACATAAATATGAAAAGTATTAACATAAGGAGTAAAATTATGAGTCAAAAAATAATAGAAATAATTATTAGAAGTATCTCTGCTTATATTACACTATTAGTTTTAGGAAGGTTAATTGGAAGAAAATTAATATCTAGGATAACATTTTTTGATTTTTTGGTTGGAGTTACTATTGGGTCTCTGGCAGTACGAATGGCATTAGGATCAGAGGATTCTTTATTATTAGCTACAATTTCAGCAATAGTAATTACTATATTAGTGTTGATTACAGATTATTTAAATATTAAAAGTTTTAATTTTAGAAATTTAGTAGATGGTAAACCTGTAATCCTAATAAGCAATGGTAAAATATTAGATTATAATTTAAAAAAAGTGAGGATTACTATAAATAAGTTAATGATGCAGCTAAGGGAAAAAGACATATTTAATGCAGAAGATGTAGAATTTGCAATTATAGAAAGTGATGGAGAAATTTCTATAATACCAAAATCTAATAAGCAGCCAATAACAACTGGGGATTTAAATATGTCAACAAACTATAAAGGGTTGACAAATGACATAATTATTGATGGTAAAATAATGTATGATAATTTGAAGTGTACAAATTATGATGAACAGTGGGTTAAAAGACAGCTAAAGAGTCATAATATTAATAATGTGCAAGATGTGTTTTATGCAGGTGTGGATACTTCAGGGAATTTTTATTTTTCATTAAAAACAAAGAAATAAATCAATGAAATTCACCTAATCCATGCAATAGGATTTACAGATACAAGCAAAAGTAATTTCTTAATTTGTAAAATTATTTTCAAGGTCACTGATTACAAGACATACCAAATTCAGTATAGAAGTATATGTTGAGGTATAGATGTTAATATTTAGTACTAAAATGTATTTTAATACATATTTTAGGTATGTTTATTAAAACATAAAAATTAATAATATCTGCTTAATTTTATATGAGCATCTAGGAATTTTGAATATTATCTCATTCATACAGAGATGTTTTTGAATTTATAAAAAATTTATTTAATAGGAATTAAATTAAGACAAATAACTGCTGAAACTGGGTTTATAGGACTGCCTACCTCTTCATCATGATTTCCAACAGCAGATACTACAGTAGCTATTTCTTTTGGCCCCATACCAAGTCTAGTTAAAATATTAAAGCAAAGGCAAGCTCCTTAATTTGTAAAATTATTTTCAAGATACAATTACGAATACATGTTCTAATGCTAAAACATGAAGATGGAAAAAAGGAAGATGGTTGAATAATTTTATTTTTTTAGCACAAAATATTATTACGTTATATTTTTGAAAGGATGGATTTTGTGAGAAAAAATATTATAATTGGAATACCAAGAGCTTTTTTATATTTTAAATATAAACATTTATGGGAAACTTTTTTTAATGAATTAAAATGTGAAATTTTAATAAGCCCAGAAACTAATAAACAGATATTAAAGGATGGTTTAAATAATTCAATAGATGAAAGTTGTCTTTCTGCTAAGGTTTATATGGGGCATGTATATTATTTAATTAATAAAGTTGATTATATATTGATTCCTAGAATTGTTAGTTTTGGTCAAAATGAAGTTGTATGTACAAAATTTAATGCAATGTATGACATTGTAAATAATACCTTTAAGAATTTAAAATTGATAGACTATAACATAGATGTGAAAGAAAACCAGAGCGAATTTAAAGCTTTTATGAAAATGGGAAAAGTATTAGGTGAAAATTCTATAACAGTATTAAAGGCATATTTAAAAGCTAAAAAAGTTCAAAACTATTATGAACAACAGCAATCTGAAAAACAAGAACAATTGCTAAGTAATACTGACAAATTGAAAATGCTGATAGTTTCACACCCATATAATACCTATGATAGATTATTAGGATATCCAATAATTAAGTATTTAGAAAGCTTTAATGTTGTACCTATATATGCAGATGTTGCTAATAAGGAGCAAACGTCCCAAAAATCAAAGATAATTTCCAAGACTTTATATTGGACATATAATAAAGAATTAATTGGTGCAATTGAACATTATAAAAATAAAATAGATGGCATTATATTTATTTCTACCTTTCCTTGTGGACCGGATTCTTTGGTAAATGAGTTATGCATTAGAAAAATTAAAGGAATACCTATGACAAATATTATATTAGATGAATTGCAAGGAGAAGCTGGATTGCTTACAAGAATAGAGAGTTTTATTGACATCATTAGAGAAAAGAAAAATAGGAAGGAAGTAAATAATGGCTAATAAAGAAAAAATAATTAGCTACCCTCACATGGGGAATTATTACATGGCAATAGAATTTTTAATAAAGCATACATTGAATATAAAAATTTTAACACCACCTCCAATAACTAAAAGAACTTTAGAATTAGGTTTAAAGTATAGCCCCGATATGGTTTGTGTGCCCTTTAAGTATAATTTAGGAAATTATATAGAAGCATTAGAAAAGGGTGCAAATTTCTTGGTACAAGCGGGTGGAGGCTGCAGATTTGGTTACTATGGAGAAATACAAGAGCAAATATTAAGAGATTTAGGATATGATTTTGAATTTTTAAGTATTTTAAATTCAGATGCTGTAAATCCTTTTTCATCATATAGTACATTTAAAAAGTTAAATCCAAAGCTTTCTTTTACAAAATTTACATATTACTTTGCATTAACCCTAAAGCTTGTTGAAATAATAGATAAAATAGAAAAATATATTAGAGAAAATATAGGCTTTGAAGTTAAAAAGGGAAGCTTTGAGCAGTTACAAAAAGATTTTTTAAACAGATTAAAAACAGCTAACGGATTTAGAACTATCAATAAAATTTATAAAAAATATAATCTATTATTCAAAAATTTAGAAATCGATAAGCCAGAGAATCCCATTAAAGTTGGTGTTGTTGGAGAATTATATGTTATTATGGAACCATTTAGTAATTATTTTATTGAAAAAGAGTTAGCGAAAAAAAGTATTCAAGTAACAAGGTTTATAACAATAACTTATTTATTCCAAAATCATCCAAAAGAAAAAGAATTAATTAGAAATTGTGGTAAATACCTCAAATATGCAATAGGATCTGACGGCACTGATAGTGTAGCAAGAACAAAGCAGCTGGCAGAAGCGGGATATGATGGGGTTATTCATGTGAAACCCTTTGGTTGCACTCCAGAAGTAAATGCAATGCCAATGTTACAAAACATAAGTAAAGACTACAAAATGCCAGTATTATATTTTAGCTTTGATTCACAAACATCTGAAACGGGAATAAAAACAAGATTGGAAGCATTTCATGATATGCTTATGATGAAGAAGGAGAAACAAAAATGGAAAAAGGGTATTATTTAGGAGTAGATGTAGGTTCCTTATCTACAAAAGCTGTAATAATAGATGACAACAATACAATAATAGCAGAAAAATATATTTGGACAGAAGGTGATCCTATTAATGCCGTCAAAATATTGATTAATGGTCTAAAAGAGCAAATTGAAGGGAAAAATATTAAAGTTAAAGCAGTAGGGACAACTGGTTCAGCAAGAGTATTAATAGGAACAATTCTTAATGCACAGGTTGTTAAAAATGAAATTACAGCACATGCAATTGGAACAATTTCCGTGTATCCTGATGTAAGAACGATTTTTGAAATTGGAGGGCAAGATTCTAAAATTATTCTGATAGAAGATGGTATAGTAGTTGACTATGCAATGAATACATTGTGTGCTGCCGGAACAGGATCTTTTTTGTCATCACAGGCAAATAGACTTAAATTACAAGTAGAAGAATTTGGGCAAATAGCATTGAAATCAAAAAATCCAACTAAAATAGCTGCCAGATGCACCGTTTTTGCTGAATCTGATTTAGTACATAAAGCTCAAATAGGACATAAAAAAGAAGATATTGTAGCTGGTCTATGTAAAGCTGTTGTAACAAATTATCTGAATAATGTTGGGAAAGGAAAAAATATAAAATCACCAATTGTATTTCAAGGTGGAGTCAGTAAAAATGTTGGAGTAATAAAAGCATTTGAAGAAGAAACAGGGGAAAAAATATATGTTGATCAATATGCACATTTAATGGGAGCTTTAGGTGTAGCAATACTTGTTAAAAATTCTGGAAAAGAGCAAAATTTTGATTTTAACATAGCAGAAATGAATTTTGAAACAAGAGGAGTGGAATGTAAAAAGTGCGCAAACAATTGTGAAATTATTTGTATTTATAAAAACGATGATTTAATTGATGCTTGGGGAAATAAATGTGATAATGGAGCAATAAGTCGTGAATATGGCATATCAAAATAAACAGTAAAAGTATAGATAAATAAATCAAAACCAATAGCTGTGGATAAAGATAAAACTATAATTACAACAGAATATCAGGAAATATTAAAGAAGATGGCAAGGCTCATAACTAATAATAAGAAGCATCACGATATTAGAATCATGTGCAAGGTCCCAAAGGTCAAAAATGGGTAATTGATATATCTTACATATATACAATGAAAGATGGTTGGTGTTACCTAGCCTCAGTAATGGACTTGCACAACAGAAAAATAATAAGACATTAGCCCTTAATATAAAAGTTATGCAACAAATAAGTTAGCATAGCTTTTTCATGTTAAAAATAATAATTGATAATATGTATATATAATACAATAAATTTATTATATTATGGGTGTTTTTGCCTATCCCCCCGAAAAGGGGTATGAAGAACATAGCTGTAACCAGAAGCAATAGGAAAATTTCAAATTTTATTTGAGATTACTGTTTAAAAATACTTTTTTAACGATTCTATACCAATTTCCAAATCACTTTTCTCCATAACTTTTTCAATAGTTCCCATTTTCAATTCTTCTGCCAGGGCTATAATATCTTTTAAGGTTTTATATGAATGTTTCACTTGAGCCTGTAGACGGCATAGTTCAGTTTGTAGAATGGGTATCAAGTATTCTTCCTTTTCCCATTTTAAAAGCTGTTTTTCAAATACCTGGGTGAAATCAAGTTGTTCTGTATAAACTTTTATTGTACGTTGTACAATTGAATCATTCAAAACATGAGGTTTATTACGAGCTTCCAAGAGTGTTGTATATTGTTCTTTAGCATCTGTTAACTGACTGTCTATTAAATTTGCAATCATAGGCATGTTCTTAATAGGTTGCCAATTTGGTTGTGGTTTATTATTCATAAACATTTTATCCTTTCATCATATATTTTGTAATAAGGGTTTTTAAAGCCTTACGTATACTCATTATATTGGAAATTTATTAATCACTTCATCATAAGCCTCTTGAGCTTCAGTAATTGATAAATTTGAATATATTTCAAGGGTTTTTCTGCTTTCGTGACCTGAATATGGTTGTATCAAAGCATCGTCTATGCCTTGTTTTTTTAGCCAGGTAAACAAGAAATGTCTTAATTTATGGGGAGATATCATTGTTTTTAAGCCAGCTTGCACGGAGTATTTTTCTAAGATTTTTCTTATCCCCCTGTCTGTATATTTCTTTTTCCATGATGATTCAAATAAATAAGTCGCATTATTTTTTAGAGTATTGTTACAATGTATACCGAGCACCTCTTTAAATCCCTCTGGGAAAGGAACCACACGATCCTTATTACCCTTGCCTTGATTAATTCTTATCTGACAATTAAATAAATCTATATCACTAATCTTTATGCTAACTAATTCACTAACTCTAACCCCCGTATAAATCAAAACCTTGATAATTAGCATGTCCTGAAAGTTTTTAGAGTTCCAAACTACTTTATAATAATTTTTTATTTCATTTTCTGTTGGTACATATGGTAGTTTCTTTGTTTTTCGTGGGACCTCAATTTCTAATTCTTCTCTAAGATACATAAATACACTTTTCAAATAATTATAGTCAGGTCTTTCTCCACGAAGATATTTTGAAAGTTCCTTTGCTTTTTTCTTGGGAGTTATTCTTTGTAGTTTAGCAGGCATTTTGTTGCACCCCCAAATGTATTCGTTTATCCATATCTAATTTAAAATTAC
Organism: Clostridium sp.; assembly: GCF_036569345.1. GTDB lineage: Bacteria > Bacillota > Clostridia > Clostridiales > Clostridiaceae > Clostridium_AD. The sequence continues at coordinate 14,024 of NZ_DATCQT010000030.1, read as the reverse complement.
CATAGGGATTAACATGGCTATAAATCAACGGAGTTATAGCTCTAAAATCTTCTTTTTCCATAATATTAAACCATTCTTTCTCAGATAAAATATCCTGAATCAATAATGTATTAACATATACCATGCAGTTTTGTATTAAATGGAGAGCCAGAGCTGATATTTCCTGGTCTTCAATATTATTAGTTGAAAATTCACGACCTCTTGCGCAGAAAATAAAATTATTTGCACTATTCCAATTTTCAATAACATTTAATCCTTGGTTAATTTCTATTCGCATTTCTTCAGACATAATATATCTGCAAATAAATATAGTTTTTATTGCTCTTCCAAGCTCACTTAATGCCCGGTATGTGGGATGCTGAAGATTATTTTTAGTGAATTTTTTCAAAATAGATTCTGCATCAGCAGTACCAAGTCTTAATGCGGTTGCGTACTTTACCATTTGGTCATATTGTTGTCTAATTAATTCCCAATTAATCGGTTTTTTCTTCATAACAAGGTCAATGTTTGAATAATCCTCATCACATATTTCTGGTTTATATAGTTTTTGTTTGTTAATATTTTTGATACGAGGCATTAGCTTGAAACCAAGCAAACAGCTGAACGCAAAAGCTACTTCACTTTGTCCATGTGTGTCTACATAGTTTTTTGATAAACAAAGTATAAAAAATAAGAGTAGAAGCTTCATAGTTTACTATGAGTTCTATCTCTTTTTCTAGTATAGTTAACCGCATAATGTTGGCGGTACCCCAAATTAAAATGGAAAACAGCTTCAAAGAAATTCCATGCTAAAGTAAATGACTTTAATAAGTGGATAAAAGAAAATCGTAATCTACCACTAGGTTTAATATGGAAAAAGGTGAATTTAAAATTAAGAGGTCACTATAATTATTATGGTGTTAGTGATAACTGGGGTAATCTAATAAAATATAAAAGGTAAATTGTAAAAAGTATGTTCTATTGGCTTCAAAAGAGAAGTCAGCGAACTAGCTTAAACTGGGATAAAATGAGTAAACTTTTAAAACATTATCCTTTAGAAAATCCTAAACCAAAATCTTTAGTTAATCTAAATCCTGCTTATGTGTAAAGAGGTTCATATGGGGAGCCGGATGCCTAAATTGGTCACGTCCGGTTCTGAAAGGGGCAGTATCTGTGAAGATTACCGTCTACTTACCTAAAAACGGGATACTTCCCATATTATGTAATAACTTAAGTTTTTTTATTAACTTAAAACTGCCACTTCTTATAAAAACCATTTTAATAGATAATTTAAAAAATTTACTCTAAATAATAGTGACATATGATATATACTGATATACTTGTACAATGCCTTATATCTTCACATACATTTACACCTGTACCTCCCGAGCAAGTTTGAGTTGCATACTCAATATTTTTTCTAACAAAACCTGCTATAAATAATATCCCAGTGCCACGACGGCTGTCTTCTGAAAAAGGAATAAGACGGGATTGAGTTAAGAATACATTCTTTTTAATACGTTTAATTTCCATAGCTACTTGGTCTAATGTAATCGTAGCTTCAACAGGAATTGTTATATTTGTCTCTGCTAATACAACTGGAATCTTAACTACTACAGTTCCAGCACTAATAACAACAGGTGTTACACTAATTTGTTCAGTTATTGATTCAGCTTAGGTAGTAACGGTTGCACAAGGATCGCATGTTGTACAAGTTGCAGTAACTGCATTAATTTCTTGATTTGGTTTACAATTAATATTCATAAATAATATTATCCCCCTTTTAATCAAATGAAAGTATAAGTGAATCTTGTATATATAGATCGCACTAAATCTATTACAGCTTGCCCTTTATTCTCCGTTTTAAATATTTAAGGATACGCTCGGTAACCGGTTATATATGGATATTCCTTAACGTTGTAAATCCGCATAATGCTGGCGGTATCCCATCTATAGAGTAGATAATAAAAAAAATACGCTATAGGGTATATTTTTTACGTAAGAGGAGAAGATATAACTAAATAAATAATAAATTTCTTATGCAACTATACTTGATTGTTTACAAATACAAAATCTAGAAAGGAATAGATTTTTAATGAATAATAAAAATAGTAAGTTAGCTATTGGAATAGCAGTATTATTTGAAATAATCTTAATAACTACCTCTATGATTAGTATTGCATCAAGACAATGGAACAATTTACCGTTGTTGCTCATGGCTATTGTATGTATTATACTTCCTTTTATAATTACCCGTATTGCTAATATAAAGAACATAGTGCTACTTTCTAGCTTTCAATTAATATCGTTATTATTTATTTTACTTGCACAATACTTTGGGGAAATTAAGAAATTCTATCTTATATTTTCGTGGTGGGATTTACTTCTCCACGCTATATTTGGTAGCTATGCAGTTCTTATCGCATTACATTTGATAAAAGGAATTATTATAAAGGAAAAAGAAGTAACTAAAGAGCGATTTACTATTTTTACTGTAATATTTGCATTTAGTTTTTCAATTACTTTAGGTACTATTTGGGAAATGTTTGAATTTGTAGGAGATTATTTATTTAAAACAACTATGGGAAAAGGTGGACTTGAAGACATGGCATCAGATTTACTTATAAAAATTTTATTTGCTTTTATTACTTCTATAATATGTTATTATCGTAAATTGAGGAACCAAGAATAATGACAACAGCTATGTATGAATTTAAGAAACTATAAACAAATCCCAATATTCCTAAAACACGAACTAAGGGAACAAGAAGATAAATCCTAAAAAACTTCAAAAACAAATAAAGAAACAAACAGAAAATAATGGAATAGGAACTAAAGCACAACTTGCTATGAAATTGCAGCAAGAAACAAACAAGGTAGAAAGAAAAAAGATTTCAAGAGAAGAAAATGAACAAGAAAAAGAAAGGCAATTTGCAATACATGAGCGGAAAAAGAAGGAAAAACATAGAGGTCATTAATTTATAGTGACCTCTATGTTTTTCCTTCTTTTGAATTCAGTATTAATAATTTCCAAAACGACTGTAATCTTTTAAGCAAAAACTTACATTCGTAAAAATAGCATAAATCGTTGATATATAGAGGCTTATAGTAGATTTAACTAAAGCCTTTTTTCTTATTGTACATTTGTATGTATTGTTTTATGTAATATATTGCAAATACATTACATTGATTATCTAAATCAAAGTAGATATTTAAAATAGTTAAATCTTTAAATCTTTAAATCTTTAAATAAAACATATTAAAACCTAAATTGTTACATTTAGGGGGCCGTATTTTTCTTAGCGTACGAAATATCATTTTTGCGTACGCTACCCCCTAAATGGGTTTGTTATTATTAAATTGATTCATATTCTTTAACTCTTCTATAAAAAGTATTATTTTTCATAGCAACAAGCTCCATAGCTTTTACAGCAGTTATATTACCTTATAACACTTCAATAAGTATACAATCTATTTGAAATGTTTCATATATGAAAATGTTGAAGTTTTGACATATAAAAAGTATAATAATATCACCATTTCAAAAGGTGTACTTTTTGACACAGTCCTTAATCCCCCTTTTGAAGGGGGATATAATCCTTATATTTGCTACATCTTTCCAGTTACTCTATTATAACTTCAACATTGCTCATATTCTCTAATAATTTTTTTCTGGTTTTCATTTATACCATAAATGTCGTAAACTATCTCATCTATCTCCTGAATTAGTAATCGTATATTATTCAGAAAGTCTCTACAGCCTTCACTATACTTATTAAAATAATTATTTATTATCTTTAAGTCCTTTGGAGAAAGCAACTTAGAATTTTGTTTAAAATACTTTTTGATAAATATATGGGTTTCTAATTTATAAAAATTATTTTCAATATTTACCTTAAAGTTAAACTGAAGCCATTCTTTAAACTCAATAATTAAATAATTTATAGAGATACCATTGTTTAAAATATTCTGGACTTTATTAGCAATATTGTTTTGAATGTTTTTTTCAACAACAGGTATTTTAAACTTTTTCACTGATTTAGGTTCATATTTTCTGGTTTCACCATGATAGGCATCTCCTTCGAATTTATACCAAAATGTTAATAGGGTAGCGTTTAGTATTCCCATTACAAACTTAACATCAAATTCCTTTTTAACATAAATAGCACTATTCGTACCCTTGAATAAATGTTTAGATTCATCTAATGAAAAAGCATTATATTTTTTTGTTCTAGGCGCTAGAAGTTTTAACTCCATGGATTTAAATTTGTCTAGATTTCTAATGTTAGGAAACTTGTACCAAGTACTATCATTAATCGATTTTATTCTACTCTTCAACAGTCTATACAAATATGGATACGTATTATTAAAATCGCTTTCACTTGTTAGTTCATTAGCTACAATCCAGAAAACTCCCTCATTCTTCATAAAATATTTATCAATTGAATCAGCATTTAAAATAGCTTTATATACAATTTCTCTTTCGCTTTTAGGTACCATCAAATATTCCGATTCAGTCAATGTAAAGTATTGTAATTTATTTATAGGTGGTTGGAATCCTCCAAATACGTCAAAATAATCTCTATTGTCCAAAGATATAGATTCAATCCCACTAATTTGATGCATTATTAGATCTATTTCAGAAGTAATACCATATCTATTCCATTTTTCATTAAGAGTAATTTTATACGGAATACTTGAACAATTTCCTGTATTAAAATACATCTCCTCTTCATTTAATGGAATATTTATAGAAGTACTTTCTTCAAAAATTCCTTTTTCATATATTATTATTGAACTATTTGTTCCGATAGTAGTTCCATCTAAATCAATGAATACGGAATACTTACTATTAAATATTATATTATTTATTGTTCCATTCTCTAACAATGATTTTTTCACAGTATTTAACTTTTCATAATTCAGCCATTCCTGAGATGTTATAAATCCTAAAGAACCCTTATCCTTAAGTAAATTCATACAAAGAATAATGAAGAAAATATATAGATTAGGTTGTGCATCCTCATGGTGAATTCTACAGTTATAAGAAATACCTAAGTATTGACCTGTTTCAAATGGCTTTCTTGGATTAATTGAACTCCATTTTAAATATGGAGGGTTCCCAATAATTATATCAAATCCTCCAGTTTCCAAAACCTCTGGGAATTCTTTATTCCAATCAAACGCTTTACTTGTTATTGGACTGTCATTGATTAGACTATTTCCGCATCTGATATGCCGATTTAAAGCCAGCAGCGGCCTATCCTTTTCAACAGTCTTAAGCCACAATGATAATTTTGTTATTTCTACACTTTCTTCATTTAAATCTACGCCATAAATATTTTTACTTAAGATTTCTTGGTTTAACTGAAATAAATTAATTTGACCATAATGATTATTTTTTAAGTAATCCATCTTTCTTTCCACTCTCTCGTATTCTTTGCTCAAAAAGTCGCATACCTGTACTAAAAATGCACCAGATCCACAAGAAGCATCAAGTATTTTTAAATCTCTTAATATATCTCTATATGCTACATATATAAATAATTCTTCGCTGTTAGTCTTGTTTAATTTTTTCCCTTCAATGTCCTTAAGAACTTTAATCTCCTGTGAATTGTAATAATTTACAATTTCATTAAATTTTTTTTCTAGATATTTTCCTAGAGTTTCATCAACTATAAGCTTAGTAACATTATTAGGTGTGTAAAATATTCCTTCTTTATTTCGTCTACCTTCATTATCATAATCCTCAATTCCAGTAAACTCTTTTTTTAATTCCGCTAAATCTGTTATAGATTGTTCAAATATGTGACCAAGTATTTCCACATTAATATCATTTGAAAATTTATAATTAATAATATCATTTAGATTTTCAAAAAACTCATCTGGTATCTTAGAATTATCAAGAAACGTATCAAATTTAAACAATTCTCCATTAAATTTATTTATATTAAGCGTCTTCTTACCTTCATCTAAAGCTCTAAATAATCCCTTGATTTCAATCCATATACCGTTATATGAGTATTTACCTCTTACTAGAGCATTTTTTAGTTCGTCTTGTTTTATAAGTTTCATTCCTTGACAAAAACATATAAAAACAATTCTATCTAAAAATTTTTGTGAGCATCTGATACATTGGTCAATGTCTAAATATGGATTATTATCTTTTATAACATGTAATAAACTTAACCTTAACAACTTATATTTACTATAAAATTCCTTAGTAATATTTTTTTCAATATTATAAGCTCGTTTACTCAACATTTCAGTCTTTGATTCATTTTCTTTTGTTATTAAATTATTCCTGCATAGTAATAAGTAAAATCTTTTAAATTCATTTTGTTCCTGAATGTCTTCTAATAAGAATTTTTCATAATAATTCTGGCTTCTTCCGACTTTATATATCCTAATCTCCTTAAAATTTGATACCAACACCCATTTGCATCCATCATATTTGCTAGCGTAACTGAACGCCTGTTCAACAGGTGTTCCATAATCTTTAGCATTTCTCTTTTGTTTTTCATCTAAATCAATATTCGGACCCTTTAATTCAATAACAGCTTGCGTTTTTCCTATTGTATTGCTAGCTGAATATAATCCTAATACGCCATCTGGTTTAGTTCCATCTACTTCTGTTTTTTGTTCTATACATAAACTCCAATCTTTTTCACCAGATGTCACAGTACTATAGTCTAAAACATCAACAAATATGTCCTTAAAAAATTCTCCCGCTAACTGTATTTCACTTTGGCTTCTAATATAATCATTATTGCTCCATTTTTTTATTACATTTACCCTTGCTTCAACATGAAATACGTCTAGTAAATTAACTTCTTTCAATAAATCTTCTGTATTAAATAACGGAATATCATATTTACTCATAACCTACCACTTTATAATTGCTATACATTTTACAATATTAAACTAATGCTTGATATATGATAAATTTAGGATATGTTAGACATAATTGGTAACGTTGAGAAGCGTATACTTTATATTTCTTAATGGGGTACCTCCAAATGGTTATATGCCATTAACCAACCCATCGTATACAATGGCTTAGCAATAATTGTAGGCTACTGGTGTGGATATTATGATTAATAAGGGGTGGATTGAACAGCCTCCTCAAGCAATAAAACATGAAAATGTGTGAGAGTTTGAGGTTGTAAGTATAGTAAATCTCGAACAACAAGGAGGAGTATGGACTCCCCCTATACTAAAAATTTAGATACTACCAGAGTATTACTAGTAGGGTACTCCTTGACAGGCACCACTTGAGAGGTGTTTTTGGAGTGAATTTTTAACGGTATTACTGTAGTACTATTCTCGGGGTACTGCTCTTTTGTTATATTTTTTTGGGAATACTCTTTGGGTATTTCATTAATTTTTATGTATTGTTTTTTTATTTATTACGTTTCCTTTTAATTTTTTATACTCCATTGAAAAAACTCCTATTAGCCTGTATTATGAATATTATTTTTGGATTGATTTGCCACCTTACAATTTCAGTAAACTGTTATATAATATATAGAACATATGTTTTATGGGGGCGATAATATGAAAGTTGTAGCAAAGCCTATTGAGGTTATTTCTGTAATGGATACTAAAGGAAATATTACACCTTTAAGATTAAGGATTCAAAGGCAAGACGAATCTTTACAAGTAATTAAAGTTGATAAAGTTATCACTAGAGCAAATGAAAAATTTGCAGGAAATCGAATGACTGTATTTACATGTCAAAGCTTAGTTGAAGGTATTGAAAAAAGATATGAGCTTAAGTATGAACTTGATACTTGTAGGTGGATATTGTTCAAAATTTAGGGCTAATTAAAAAAGGGTAGAGCCAACATATTGACTCTACCCTTAAATATTTATAGTTTTTTATTTATACGTTTGTATATATTCTAATAGTGCCATAGCAACTAAATCTCGCTGTGTATACTCTCCATGTTTATCACAAAATCCAAGAAATTTGTCAATCACGTTTCTATAGGTCTTAAATGTTTTTGCCATAATTTCACCAGTGAATTCTGCCTTATTTAACGCAATTTCTGGTATATCTATAATGTTTTTTTCATTTCTCCACCACTTCAAAAGTTCTTCTAGTTCTGGTTGTTGGTCTACCAACTTTAGAAGATTTTCCGTTTTATCTGCCGGTACTGCCAGAGTATTACTAGTAGGGTACTCCTTGACAGGCGCCACTTGAGAGGTGTTTTTGGAGTGATTCTTTAACGGTATTACTGTAATACTATTCTCGGGGTACTGCTCTTTTGTTATATTTTTTGGGGAATACTCTTTGGAGATTTCATTAATTTTTATGTATTGTTTTTTTTCTTTGTTATGTTTAAATCCATTTCTAACAAATTTTTTTCTAATACTACTCTCATTAGATTCTATAATACATTCTCGTTTAAATATATCTATCATGCTCTTACCCTTTATAAGGTAGGTGTTAACTAAATCCACCTGTTGTTGTATGGTCAAAGCATTAAAATCTTCCTTGTTCAAAGTAAGAACCTCCCTTGGTGTTACTATAGTAATACCATAATAATACCATAAATAATGTAAAAATTCTTCACCGTTTTTTGATTTCCAAAAAATAAATAAAACTACGAATAGACATAGCATTATTTACCCTCTGTGTCCATGGTAAGCCTTATTTGTTTATTTAGTGAAGAATTATACATTAATCAAAAGAAATAGCTTGTAGAGAGATATATGGAGAATTACAAGAAGAGTTAATAGAGGGTTTAATGAATACAGGACAAGAGGAATGGAAGTGGTCAATTAACAGTAAAGGATTTTACAAACTATTAGTAGACAAGGTGTCCATTGCTCTCGTTCTGTCTATATCTGTTCAGTTATTCAATTTTCGTCCTTTGCTTATTATACATAAATTTAGAAAAGTTCTTTAAACTTATTCCATATGTTATGTTCATTATATGCTTTTTTGATTTTTTGAAATGCTTCATTTATGCCAAGTTTATCCGTTATATCAATTACACCTATAGTCCATACTAAAATAAGTATCATAATTAAAAATGTACCAATATCAATGATTTCTTTAACTATAAACATTTAATCATCTCCCTTTTATTAGAAGTAAGATAAGACAAGGTTTAGGGAATCCAAATTTAATTTTTATAGGTCATATAATTTACGATACCCCTCAAACCGTTGAAAACACTAAGACGTCTAGAAACTATACTTCAGGAGGTTTACAAATTAAACGTCCGAAAGTACAAAATCTAAACGCTAATAAGACTGAGTATTTAGAAGAAGAAGACTCCATCCATGAAGTTGACGAAGAAGTTATTTAGGTGCTTGCTTCATCATTTATTAAAAGTTTATTGTTCTAGAGTATCACTTTTTTCAATCGCTGATTCTTGTGTAAATAAATCTTCTTCTATATCAATTAAAGGTTTCTTAATTGTTGCGTTACCTGGTGTTTTTGTTCTTCCTATTTCGTCTTCTGTGCCAATTATTTTAGTTACATCTATAATTGGACATATAAGTTTTTTTTCTTTCCAATATTTATATTGTGCTTTATAAACTTTGCAAGGGTGGTATCCTCTAGGTATTATTAATACTTCGTCTGGTTTAATCTCTCTTACTTCACTTGCAAAAAGTAAGGGTCTTGATTGATAATTCTTGCTTACAGTTTTTTGTCCATTATTCTTACTTGAACCTTCTGTCATTATGGTTTTTGTCCCTAGTAATTTTGAAACATATTCAGCAGATGTCAGATCATTGACTCCTAAAACAGCCATAGTATCAAACTGAGCTATTAAGGTTTCTGCTCCTTTCGCTCCATACATATTTTCTATTTGGGCTAAACTTTGAAGAATTACCATTGGATAAACTCTAAGACCTCTCATAGTCCCTAACATTTCTAGCATTTCTGGTATTTTCCCTATATTAGCAAATTCTTCTAATAAAAAATACACTGGACAAGGTAATTTGTCGTGCGTTTTGTGACCTGTTCGATATAATTGTTTGAATATAATTGTAATAATCGTATTAATAATTGGAGAAAATGTCCTATCCGATACAGGCATCATTATAAATAATGCTATAGGTTTATTTTTTATTGTACCTAGCTTTTTTATATCTATTGTACTACTGCCTGTAATTGTCTGTATACCTTCGATGGCAAAGGGATTAAGCTTTGTACTTAGTCCACCAACTATTCCGGCACGAGTAACAGGAGCTTGCGCATTGCTTAAAAAGTTATTCCAAAATGTGAGTGCAGCACCTTTAATATTATTTTTTTCGAAATATTCAGTACAGAAATCTAAATCATTAAATTCTTTCATTCCTAAAATTTTTGTGATTTCATGAAATGTTTGTCTTTCTACAGGATATGTTTGTTTTACAAAACCTATTAATGCAGCGAGCAATTGACTTTCTTGTTCGTTGAAAAATTGATTACCTCCATCTGAATTTCCACAACTTGAAGTTATATAACCTTTACTTATTTCTATTAATTCCTTATCATTTTCGATAGAAGGTATTGGATTAAAACTATCACAGTTATTCATTTCAACAAAGTTTAAAAATCTTACCTCATACCCCTTTTCTTCCAAATAATTTTTTGAAAGATTTATGAGCTCACCCTTTGGATCAATTATTATTTGGTCAGATTTTTCTTTTGAGTTTTCGTAAACATTTGCGAGGTGGAATATTTGGTTTATTGCAAATGCAGTTGTCTTCATACTGCCTGGAGGACCGACTACTAAAACTTGTGAATTTAAAGGTTGGTCAATTCTATGGTATAGTCCTTTCATCCCTACTTTGTAACTCTCACCTTTTTTTAAAGTTCCTAAAAACCAACCTTTATTATCTGTATTAATTTTTAGTTTTTCAAATAAATAATCTCTAGTCTTTTTTAATATTTTTTTATCGGGATTACCTAACTTTTTAATTAGAAAAATCGACAACTTATTTTTTTTAAAATAAGTTTTTAACATTTCTTGATGGGTGCTCCATCTGCTTGTGCCATATGCACCATACTCACCTTTTTCTGTGTATTTTTCTAATGTCCATTGCACATTTTTAAACAAATAAAACAACAAATATAATATAAATATATAACTTACTAATACGATTGGGTTATGAAAATCAAACATAATTTTATAACTATTAATATCTGTGATTTGATTTATTAAATATCCAGTATTTATATTTGTTAATTTTAGTGTTTTTGAGTTTAATTTTTCTATAATATTTACAAATGGGCTTACAATGATTAATAAAACCAATAAAGTTATGCCGATGTGAATAAAATTATTTATTATTTTTTTCATTAAATTTTCTCCTCTTCTCCAATTTTTATATTTTGTTTTATTGCTTTAATTGATTCTATGTCTTTTCTTTTTGCATACTTTGGTGCTTGAGACGAATTATCTTTATATGTTTCCATATAAAACACTTCATCACTAATTTCTATATTGTTTATAGTCGGATTATTATAAAGTTTTTCTATTTTAATATAAAATTCAGGACAAAACTTCCAATTCTTTCGATTGCTCCTACTAAGTCCTTTATCATGTTCAAATTTTTGCATTGTTTTATTAGCTTTCAATTTATTTTTTTCTACATCTTTGAATTCTTTTTTTAAATTTTCAGACCTGTTTTGTGAGTAACTAATTATTTGAACTGTTATAGAATTAATTTTATATGATTCTATATAAAGGTCATTAATTAATTTCATATAACTTGTTGCTGTTTTAAAGTTGCCCGTATCTATTATATTAAAAGTTAAAATATTATCTTTTAATCTAGCTATTATCATGCTTTGGTCATATAAATTTTTAATTTTTATTTGTAGTTTATTAAAATTTTCATATACAGACTTTTTATCTTCTTTTTGTTTTTCTAATGCCTTCAATTCTTTACCCAAAGCAATGAACTCATTATTTAATTTATCTAAAGGTTCTTTTAATTTTATTGTTTCAATATCTATTTTTTTTTGGTACTCTAGTTTTACAATAATTCTTTTAACATTTTCTATTTCTTTTATTGTTTGTATTTTTTTATTCACATCTATTAATCTTAAACCTTCTAACTTTTCATTTAGCTCTATAAGATTAGTTTGTTTTTCTTTTAGTGTATCTACTGCAAGTTCAGAATCATCTTGTATAGCTTTAAAAGAAGTCATTATACTATCAAAATTTTGTTTGTTATTATTGAATTCTTCTTTTAATTTTACTTTTTTATTTGTAATAAGTTCTATCTTGGTTTCTAAATCAAATAAGCCATTCTGATTCATAAATTCTTCGTTTAGTTCTTTTAATAAATTTTCTTTTATCATATAGTTATTTTTTTTATCAAATAGTAAGTTATATTTTATGCTAGAACTAAAAAGCTTTTTTTCACTAGGCTTTTTTTCTAATTGCTTAATACTTATAAGATTTTTAAGAATACCAGAATAATCTTTAAAATCATCTTTCAAGTAAAAATATTTTAAAACAATATTGGTTAAATAAATATATTTATATGAGTTTGTATAATTTTCTTTTCTTATTAAGTGGAACTCCTCCATTTTTTCAATTATATATTTACCATTCTTAATATTTCTTTTGAATTGGTCAAAAAAGCAATAACCTCCTGCATCAAAAATTTGTTTTAAATATTCTTTGTAATAAACTTCTATTTTAAAATAAGTTTCTATATCAATAATATCTCCCCTTATATTTATAAATTGGCTCATGCGCGTTCCATCCTTTCACAATTTAAAAATTCTTTAGCTATATTTTCTTTTAATTCTATATCTGCCTTTGAATAAGTATTTCCTATACTTTCTATCCCAATAAGTTCTCCATCATTTTCAATTCTAGCATCAATACAATTTTTAAGATTTCCCCTTTGCTCTGGAAACTTCTCATAAATTTCTTTTATTAATTCACCCTCATGTTTCCATGTGTCTTGTAATTTTTCTGGTATATTAAAAAAAATTTCTGAAAGTTTTAAATCATGATATAAATGATTTGTTTGGGCAACACAATAACTACGTATGCCAAATTCTTGCCTACAATAATCTTTGCCTTTGGGCTTGAGTTTCACTATTAAATTGTTTTGTCCTCTAACTCCATGTTTTGATGTTTCTATGTAGCCACTGTTTTCTAATTTATATAACCTTTCTAAACTTAAATTTAAATATTTTTTTGATTGTTGTGCATTTATTAATCCAATTCTAGTTAATGATTTAAATAATCTTGCATCTTTACCCGTTATGACTTTAACCTTATCTTCAGTACCCTTTTTTTTACGTGGCATATTATATCCTCCTAACTATAAATTTTTCCGAACTCTTTAAATCTAAAACTTGAAAGTTTTCTTTGCTATTTATATATTCGAAAATTGATTTAAAATTATAATTTTTTAATTCGGATTTTTTAGATTTTTTATATTTAGGGTATGTTTCTATAATTAAAAAATTTTTACATACCCTTAATAATTCTTCTAGTACAAAAACTATATTTTCTAAAGAAATAAACATTAGTACGTAATTACAAAGAACTATATCCATTTCTTTATTTTTGTAAGGCAATCCATTTTCAATATCTTTCAGAGTAAACTTAACGTTTAAATTAAATTTACAACATGGAATATTTTTATCTATACCATACAATTTTTTTAATCCAACTTCATTAAATAATTTTAGATTTCTGAAATGTCCTGCCCCCACATCTAGTACTTTGTTATTTTTATTAAGTTCACAAGAGTATTTCTTTAAAAACAATAAATTATAATCAGAATATCCGTTTTGTAAGTGATTGCACATAATTGTTCTCATTGTTTCACCTCACTATATATATTAAATATTAAAAAATTAAATATATCTCCGCTTAGCTCTAAATAAGGGAGTAATATCATACCGTCTTCTCAAAACCGACTTGTCGGCTCGCTTTTGCTTGCAAAAGTTTTTAGACGTAAGTTGACCGCAGGGAAAATTAAGGTAGTATTACTCCCTGTTGTATGCCGAAGGTGTACTATGTAACTAGTATAACTAGTTACATCCTAGCTTTCAAGTGCAATAAACT
>NZ_DATCQT010000029.1:0-121939 GCF_036569345.1 Clostridium sp. | reverse complement strand
CTTCCCTTTAGGTGGAAATAGACGTGGTAAATTAATAACATATTGTAACATCATGATTATTTTCTTAGTAAGTGGGTTATGGCATGGCGCTACATCTACTTTTGTTATATGGGGCGGTCTTCACGGACTTTATCAGATTTCGGCATATCTTATTAAACCTGCCAAAGTAAAGATCATAAAAACCTTTAAAATTAAAACGAAAATATTTAGTTTTAAGTTGCTTCAAGTTTTAATAACTTTTCTACTTGTTGATTTTGCTTGGATATTCTTTAGAGCTACTTCATTTCTAAATGCTATAACAGTAATTAAAAACATTTTTTACTTTAATCCCTGGGTACTACTGGATGGTTCTATTTTTAAATTAGGACTTGATTCATTTGATTTTTCAGTTGCAATTATTGGTATATTTTTAGTTCTAACAGTAGATATAATGGGTCGAACAAAAAATCTAAGGATTCAACTATCTAAACAAAATATAATTTTTAGATGGGGTGCATATATAGGTGCAGTTGTAGTTATTCTTATCCTCGGAATGTACGGTCCAGGATATAGTATGCAGCAATTTATCTATTCACAATTTTAGGAGGATATCCATGGTTAAAAAGGCGTTTCTAAAAGGGTCGATTTTTGTTATTATACTATTTCTTATAATTGTAACATTAGGCTCTCTTTTTATTATAAAAACAAATAATGGTGCTAAACTAACACAAGGATTATATACTAATACAGGAGATTCATTTGATGTTGTCTTATTGGGATCAAGCCATATGGAGGCACTAATAAGTCCTAATATACTATGGAACCAATATGGCATAACAAGCTTTAACTATGCAACTGGAGGTCAACCAATAGATGTAACCTATTATTTATTAAAAGAAGTTTTGAAAAAGCATAATAAACCAATTGTAGTTGTTGATTTATATTATTTAGGTTCAACTAACAAATTTCCTGATGAGGGGTACACAATAACTGCTTTGGATAACTTAAAGTTGTCCCTAAATAAAGTACAAGCTATTATTAACTGTACACCACTAAAAGAATGGTTTAACTATATTTTCCCTATTTTTAAATACCATGATCGATGGAAACAATTAACCAAAAAGGATTTTAATTATGATACTTCAGAAACTTATTATAAAAAAGGATTTGTTGCTAGTCATTTTTTGTATGGATTAGAAAACGCTTCAAACTCTTCATCAACAGAAATGGCAACCCTTCCACCGAGGACTGAAGAATATCTTAATAAAATTATCGATTTATCTAAAAAGAAAGGTTTCAAGTTAATTTTCACCAATGCACCACACGACTATACCCAAACAACTGGATCAAAAATTTGGGTACCCCAGCCTGCAAAGATGTTTAACAAAGTGGCAGAAATTTCAAAGAAAAATAACATTCCCTTTATCAATTATAATAAAATGACAGGTCAAATGAATTTTAATTTCAAGACTGATATGGTTAATATAGGTCACTTAAATATTTTCGGATCAGAAATAGTTACATCAAATTTCGGGAAATATCTAAAGGATAACTATGGATTAACAGATCATCGTAATGATTCAAAATATAAAAATTGGAACACTGGTTTTACTCTTAATTCTCGAGTTGAATCAGATGTAGACATTACTAATGAAATAGATATTCAAAAATACGTTTCATTAATAAAAAATAATGATTACATTATAGTTGTTAGTTCTAATGATAATGGCATATCAGAGAATATAGGTTTAAAAGGTGCATTATCTCAGCTTGGTTTGAGGGTTGGATTTAATAATATTGTCGGTTCCAATTATCTAGCAGTTATCAATGGTGATAAAGTAGAATCAGAAATGCTTAGTAGCTATAAATTAAGTAAAACATTTGTATTCGACAAAGATATTAATTTGAATGTCTTAACTAGCAGTGCTGATAACAATATGCCAAGTATAATCTTAAATGGTGTTGAATGTTTAAATAAACAAAACGGGACAAATATTGTGGTTTATGATAAAATATTAAAAAAAGTTATAGATAATATTTATCTAAATTCCAATAATACATTTACTAGAAAGTAATTTTCTCGTGAATATGTTGAATTTTAAGTTTTTAATACTATTGTTTGGGGATAGGTGAAAATATGAAATCAAAATCATTTAAACTAAAGGTGATAATATTTAGCATTCTTATAGGTATAGCGGTAGGGATAATAATTAACTCTTCTATAAAAAATAGAAATATAATTGAAACAAACAATAAAGCTGAAATAATTTCTAATAAAATAAAAGAACTAAAAAAACAACAAGAGAAAGATAAAGAAATTAAAAAACAGCAACAGACAAAACTACAGCAAGTGAAATTGGAAAAAACATGGAAAATAGGGTATGATGAATTTTTCGAAAAAAAATATATTCAAGCTATTAAAACAGAAAGACAGGTCATACAAGAAGACTCAACCTTTTATAAAGCATATGCTGTAGAAGGAATTGCTTTAGCTTATAGCGGACATTTTAAAGAAGGTATAGAGCAGATAGATCTATCCTTAAAATTGAAGCCGAATTATGGTTATGCAAGATTTAATAAGGCATTAGCTAATGAATTATATGGACATTATGATGAAGCTATCATATGGTATAAAAAAGATTTAGATGTAGAAAAATTTGAGTGGAGTTATTACGGCATCGCTAGTATCTATGGACGAAAAGGCGATATTGAAAATACTATAAAATATTTAAAGCAAGCTATTGATATTAACACCTCCGTTAAAGATGTTGCAAAAGATGAAATGGATTTTAATAATGTACGCAAGTATAAGGAATTCAATGACTTAATTATTAAATAAAATAAAAACATCCAATTTTTGTTTAAATTTTGGATGTTTTTATATTTTTACTAGTTATTTTATAAATTTATTAAGAGATTTTATTTCTACTTTAGCTCTCAATAATCCTTCTTTTATAAGTCTTACAAATTCAATTGCCTCCGGATTATCTCCATGAACACATATAGAATCCACCTTTATATCCATATCTTCGCCATTTATAGCTACGACCTTTCCCTCTGTAACCATTCTTATTACCCTTGAAACCGCTATGTTTTTATCACAAATCATGGAACCTGGAAGGCTTCTTGCAACAAGTGTCCCATCTGGGTTGTACGCCCTGTCTGCAAAAACTTCATTTGCAAATTTTAATCCTTTTTCTTTTGCAGCTCTAACAAGTTCACTTCCTGATAGTCCTAATACTATTAAATTCCTATCCACTTCATATATACCCTCTACTATTGCTCGTGCTAATTTACCGTCTTTCGCTGCCATATTATACATTGCTCCATGAGGTTTTACATGTTGCATTGTTGCACCTGTTGCTTTTACAAAACCGTATAAAGCTCCAAGCTGGTATATTGTATACTGCTTTGCCTCATCAGGAGATACGCTCATATTTCTTCTTCCAAAACCCATAATGTCAAAAAATCCCGGATGTGCACCAATGCCCACCCTATTGTTATGCGCAGCCTCTACAGTTTTCCGCATAACAATAGGATCCCCTCCATGCCATCCACACGCAATATTGGCTGATGATACATATTTTAGTACCTCTTCATCAAGTCCAATTTTGTAAGTTCCAAAACTTTCTCCTAAATCACTATTTAAATCAACAAACTTTTCCATACTTTTTTCTCCTTTGTTTTAATAAATAATTTCCTATAATATTGTCATTATAATTGGTATTACTAGTAAAGTACCAATAGTTGAAATTGCTATCATTAATGAAGCAAAATCATAATCTGAGCTGTAAGCTTTTGCAATTATCGCAGTATTAGCCATGACAGGCATAGCCGCCTGTATAACAAAAACAGAACGCATAAGATTCGGTATGGGAAATATAGGCACGATGAATATCACTAGTGCTGGTGATATTATAAATCTACCTATTAATACCCAAACTATATCTAAGCTAAACTTAAGTGACTTAAAATCTACTGAATAAATTGATGCACCAATAAAAAACATTGATAAAGGAGTTGTAAGATTTCCCAAATTTTTAGTTGTATTCATAAGAAATAATGGCAATTTTATGTTTAAGAACACTAGAACCATTCCAAATATAAATCCCATCAAAGGTGGTGAAAATATTTTTTTAATAAAATCTATTGAAAAAAAACTCAAAGGTTTTTTGTCTCCATCTTTAGTTATCTCATATACACCTAATGTCCAAAAGAAAACTGTATTAGCGATATAATAAAGTAGCACATAGGGAACACTCTTTTCTCCAAATAGGGCCATATTAATTGGAATTCCCATAAATATGGTGTTTGAATTAAAAAACATAGATACAAATAGTCCACGTCTATTACTCTTAACCTTTGCAATCTTAGCAAATATCTTGGCAATAATAACGCAAATACCTATTGTTACAAAAGGAACTATTAATCCACTTGAATCAGCTAAAAACTGCTTCTTTGTAAAATTGCTTAGAATTGTGTTAACCATCATCATTGGAAGTGAAATATTGATAACGATAAATGTTATTAGATTAATTCCCTTTTCATCAATTAATTTTTTATACATTAAAAAATATCCTATCATAATCATTATCATTATACTTAATACACTTTGATCTGCTGCAAAAAACATATAGATTACTGCCCCCCAGGTTGAATATTTATTCAATTCTTACTTAATCTTGGATACAATTATATTTTTATTATATATATGTTAGAAACAATTTTCAATGCAATTTCTAATTAAAACATTATAAAAGCAGTGTAAATGTTTTCAAAAATAAACATTATGCTAAGTTGCCTTATACATTGACATTTTTTAAGATATCATGTTTAATATATAGAAAGAGAAATTATGGGAGGATATAACCATGAAAAAGTTTGAATTGAAATATGGAAGAAGTACTGTTAATTTTTCTATTAACGAAGAAAATGTTATTGGTGTAATTGATAATATTCCTTCAACAAGTTCTAAAACTGAGAAGGATGTAATAAAGGAAGCCCTACAAAATCCTATATCAAGCCCAAGAATTAGCGAAATAGTACATCCAGGCGAAAAAATTTGTATTATTATACCGGATGTAACTAGAATTTGGCAAAAACCATCTGTATATCTACCATTCATTGTGGACGAACTTCTGCAATCAGGAATAGAAACTAAAGACATATTGTTTATTAGCGCCACAGGATCCCATAGAAATCAAACAGAAGATGAACACAAACAACTACTTGGGGACACGCTTTACGGAAATTATAAGATAATTGATCATGATTGTAATAATAAAGATAACTTAACTTATTTAGGTAAAACAAGCTTTGGTACTCCAGTCAGCATCAACAAGAAAGCTATGGAATGTGACCATATTATAATCACTGGAGGCATAGTATATCATTTTCTAGTTGGTTGGTCTGGAGGTAAAAAGTCAGTATTACCTGGCATTGCATCTTATGAAACAATAATGGCAAATCATGGTCTGGCACTTAATAAAAATTTAGGAGAAGGAACCCGTCCTGAAATTAAATGTGGAAATATAACTAATAATCCTGTACATTTAGACATGGAACAAGCAACTACAATGGTTAACCCCTCTTTTATGTTTAATGTAATTATGGATAGCACTGGTAATATATCTTCAGCAGTTGCGGGAAATTATATTAAAGCACATGAACAAGGGCGAAAATATGTTGATAAATCTGATGGCGTGTACATAAAAGAAAAAGCGGATTTAGTGATAGCAACTGCAGGTGGTTATCCTAAGGATATTAATTTTTATCAATCCTCAAAACTTTTCCTGAACTCAAGAGAAGCTGTGAAGGACGGGGGTACTCTCATTGCATTAACAGAATGCAGTGAAGGGCTCGGAGGAGATGATGATGTTAAATCTATACTTGCTAATTATAATACCTTACTTGATCGTGAAAAATCACTAAGAAAGCGTTATACTATATCAAAACATATAGGCTGCCTTTCTTGTGAAACTGCTCAAACTTTTAATCTTATTCTTGTTTCAAATTTAGATCCTAAATTTCTTGAAAATACCGATATTAAAATAGTTAAAACAATAGATGAGGCACTTAATTTAACCTATGCAGAAAAGGGTGAAAATTTAAAAACATATATAATGCCACACGGTGCAAACACCTTACCTAAACTTCCACCTATTAAGTGAAAATCTCATATTTAATTTTCATTTAAGAAGTGTCACCCTTTATTAAAAAAAGCTCTTGATGTTAATCAAGAGCTTTTGCTGAATTCTTTTCTTTCTCACTTAGTACTTCATTCATACTTCCTGTTCTATATCCTAATAAGTCAAGAGTAACATATTTAAACCCAAAACTTTTTAATTCATTTGCGACCTTATCCATAAGTTCTATATCAAAAAATTTATTTCTTTCCTCTGCATTAACCTCAACCCTTGCTATATCACCATGATGTCTTACTCTTATTTGTCTAAAGCCTAAATCCATTAAAAACTGTTCTGCTCTTTCAACCATACTTAATTTTTCAACTGTTATCTCATTCCCATAAGGGAATCTTGAAGATAAACATGCAAAAGCAGGCTTGTTCCAAGTCGGTAATCCTAGTTTCTTAGATAATTCTCTTATATTATCCTTTGTAAGCCCAGCATCCTTTAATGGACTAATAACTTTTAATTCATTAGCTGCCTTCATTCCTGGTCTATAATCGGAAACATCATCAGCATTTGATCCATCCAAAACTGCGTTAATATTATTATCATCAGCAACTTTTCTAACCTTCGAGAAAAGTTCCTTTTTACAGAAATAACATCTATCAATAGGATTTTTAGCAAACCCTTCAATTTCTAATTCTTCAGAAATTATTACTATATGTTTTGCTCCAATGTCTCCAATATATTTAACAGCTTCTTTAAATTCTCTTTCTGGGTACGTTGTTGACTTTGCAGTAATTGCTATAACCTTATCCCCTAAAACATCAGCTGCTACTTTTAGAAGAAATGTACTATCAACCCCACCTGAATATGCTATGGCTACACTTCCTAAACTCTTAATATTTTTCTTTAAGTTTTGAAACTTTAAATCTAATTCCATATTTCATCCTCCTCGTTTAAAACAATTACTATATAAAATAAAAATTTACCAACATATTTAATGTAACACAATATTTAACTTTTGGATATAATAATATACTTTAAATTTTAAGACTTACATAAAAAAAGAACATTGATCTGTTAGATCAACATTCTATAAATTTTATTGAACTTAAAAAAGCTAAGTATTATTCTGCCATTCTTCTTTGTTCTTCTTTTTCTTCTTGTTTTTTTAGTTTATATTCATAACAAAGGTAAAGCTCTTCTATTTTAGTATTAAAAAACTTAGGTGATATCTTAACCTGTGTTAAATTACCAAGTTTATTTAAATCCTCAAAGAACTTTTTGATTATATTCTCTATAACTTCTACATTACTATATTTCACCTTATCAATTATAGCATCACATTCATCATTGAAAATCCTAAGAACCAGTTTAACCATATCTTCCGTCTTATCTTCCACTAGCTGGTTGCCTTGTTTTATACTTCCATTAATAATCCATTGCTTAAATTCTATGGCTTCTTTAGATTTAATCATCTCCATTTGCTTTTCTCTTATTTCTTGAAGCATTTCAGATGATTTTTCTGAATCCATTAAATCATATTTAGGTTTAGAAATTCCAAAACTTTGCATTAATACTTCAGTATCTAAGTTGACTATTTGAGATTTCAAACTGTCTACACGTGTTGTTACATTGTTATATTCCGAATTAAGTTCCTCAACAGATTTTGTTTTAGCCTCAATTAAAATTTCAAATTCACTGGATTTACTTTTAAGCTCATTAGCTTTTAATCCGATTAAGTCCTCATATTCTTTACTTTTCTTTTCAATGAATTCATCGTATTCCGTGGATTTATCTTCAAGTTCTTTATTCTTTTGTAAGATCAAATTATCATATTCATCTAATTTCTGTTCAAATTCTTTAGATTGATACACAGCTTGATTATTATATTCCATTTTAAGTTCTTCTATGTCTTTTGTTTTTGTTTCAATTAAGCTATTGTATCCTTCAAGCTCCACTTCAAGCTCTTTAGTTCTAGATAAAATTTGGCTCATTCCCATTTGAGTTGGAGTTAGTTTTATGTATTTTAAATTTTTATTTTCCTCGATTAATTTTTCAATCTCAGATTTATATTGTTTCGCGTTTAGAGCATCCTTAATAGATGTAAGTATTGCCATTCATAACCCTCCTTATTTCGTTAACAATCTACATTATACCACAAAAAATTCACGCGTAAAAATAGTAAAGTATTCCAAAAATAGCTTGATAATTAAGTTACTAATTATCAAGCTATTTAAATTAATACAAATAATTTTTGGTGTTAATTTTTAATTAACTATATATGTAATTAATTCAATTGATATTTTTGGGAAATATGCATTTCCTTTTGCTGCAAATACAACTGATTTGAGCATACTATTAATTTTGATATTTGCAAAGCCCCAGACAAGGCATATGTTATATCCCTTGTTGAACTCTCTAATTCCGAATTATATTTTTCTTGTAGCTTAAGTGCTATACCTTCTACATTATCTTTCGGCTTCTCTTGATCATTAAACTCTATCTTTCCTGTTAATAGAAGTGTTATTAATTTCACATGAAGCATCTCTTCATAAAAAAGGTGCTCAACTAAACCTTTTTTCTCATTACCTTCCCTGTGATATAGACAAAAATAATCACAAGCGAAATGACAAATCACCCCTAAAGACCTTGAAAATTCTTTGATAGAAATGTTTTTATTCATCAATTCTTCTGAATATTTATTAACACTATATAAGCTTTCCTCTAACGTGTGTGAATGATTAATATCTTTGTTAATTAAATCTGGTTTTATATTACCATATGCAAATGCTAACCTATCTAATTTAAAATTCATATTATTTGAAATGTATTTATATAATATTTGTGATATGAGTAAGTGGGTATCAACTACCATAGTATTACACCTCCCTATACTTATATACTATTCCAAAATGATGAAATTATAATTTAGATTAGGTTAAAATTTAGTTATCTTATGGTTAAAAATAAGATATTAACAAAGTTGGAAGTAAACTAGAGTCATACTGTAGGCATACTGTAGGCATACTGTAGACATACTGTAAACATAATACAATCAATTTCCACTTAAAAGACACTGTGACAAAAATATTTATATACTTTAGTCACAGTGTCAAATTAATAATATATTTTATTAGTTGGTGTTTGTTCTTTTATTACCATTCTTTTTTCCAACTAAATCAATAGCTCCGAGTACAATATGAGCTGCACCGAAACCAACTACTCCCGCTGCTATCATTGGTGCCATCTCCATTGCTACCATAACTGCGCCAACACCTGTTACAACAGTGCCTAGTGCTACTGGAACCGTTCCTTCACGAACTGCCATAATTATTCCTCCTTTAAATTACACAACACACCAAAGACATGACATGCCTAAATATCAATTGTATTTCCTTTAATATCTTGTGTATTTAAAGTTTTTTTATTCTCAATTTTGTTACAAATTTGGAGCCTCTTAATATCGCTTTTTTCTATTTATAATATTCTCATCACGAAAATTATTAGCTTTTGTCCATCTTATTCTTTCGTTTATCAAAAGTACCATAAGAGAATTCATTGTATTAAGTGATTTAGCTGTAAATGCATCAAAATATTGAAGAAAGGTTAAAGTTCCGAAAAAGAAATTATATGCTTGTGAAATTGTTATAGTATGATTTATTTCTTTTAAAGATTTATTGGATATCAAAATCAAATCCACAAGCTTTTCCATATCATCTTCAAAAATTATACAATCTGATTGTAATTTAAGTTTATCACAAGCATTATTTGAGAAACTTACACTTACATCTGCTGCTCCCATTGCCCTTTCATCGTTTATTCCATCTCCGACCATTAAAATTTTTCCTTTATTCCTAAGTTCTTTAACAAACCTCTCCTTTTGTTCATAATTATACCCACTAAATATTTTGTTTTCATCAATAGATAATCTTTTGGCAACATCTAATGCTACATCAAAATTATCTCCAGTAAGCAAGTAAATATCCTTTAAACCAATTTTCTTTAACCTTTTAACAAGCTCTATTGAACTTGGTCTTATAATATCTTGCATTGCAAATAAACCAGCAAGATTACCATTCACGCTTACCAATATAGGCTTACAATGTATTTTTTTATATTCTTCTAATTTATAAGATGCCTCTGATGTATTTATACCATTTTCGTTTAAGAAATCTAAACTTCCTATTAATACCTTTTGCTGATTACAATAAGCTTCTATTCCCTTTGATGGAATTTTTATAATATGTTCTACTCTGTTTGCATTACTATTATTTATATTACGTGTAGCTTCTTTAAATGATAGAGCAACTGCATGATAACTGTCTGCTTCGCATTCTGAACAAAGGATTAAAAGATCATCTCTACTATAACTGTCATTAAACGAATCAACGCGCATTATATTCATATTTCCTTGTGTCAGTGTACCCGTTTTATCAAATACAACCTGAGTAGTATTACTAATGCTTTCGATGCATTCTGGGTTTCTTAAATATATATTTTGTTTACTAAGCGCTGTTACATAATTTCTAATCCCCGAATTTAAGGCTGTTCTACTAGCCGAAGGTGTAAACACAAGTAATATACCAAAGGCATTTAATATGTTCCCTGTAAAAATGAAATTTAATGTAGCCATTCCTATAGAAACTGGTGTAATAATTTTTTCATACACGTTGAGCTTAGCAGTAACATCAAGTTCCTTTAATAAGAGATCAGTTTTATTATATTCTTCTGGCACTTTACTTACCTTTATTTTTAATTCACCTTCAATTAGTATAATTCCCTCATGCACTTTGTTACCTATAGTGACTTCATTAATAATTGGTTGCCCTGTAAGGTATAAGCTATTAACAGAAGCTTTTCCATCAACTACTTCACCATCAACAGGTATTAACTCTCCCTTGTGAATAACTATTATATCTTCAAGCTTTAAGTTCTTAACATTTTGTAGTATTTCCTGTTGATTATCTCTAATTAGCCATGCCATTCCCGAAGTACGGGACATGTTGCAATTTAGAGTTCTCATACACGATGCATCTGAAGCAAGCTTTATATAATTGTTCATGTGTTTAAGAACTAGAACTAGTACTCCTTTACTACTTTCTCTTGAAAGAGTAAAAGAAATCGCAACTATATTCAATATTACTTCTGATTGTGATGAAATACTACGAGTTGACTGCTTAAAAAGTTTTCTAAATAAAGGGTACCCCCCTATAATAGTAACTAAAGATGCTAATTCAAATACAAGTACATTTCTGCTAAGAGAAAACTTTCCAAAGGAGATTTGTTTTGTTTTAAAGAATATGTATATTAAACTAAAAGCTAAAAATTTATTTCTTGAAATATTTCTCTTTTCCAGAGTTTTATAGTACATATTGTAATGATTCAATTTCTCTTTTGTCTCCATTGCACTTGAGTTAATTACACAATATAAATTTTCTTTAATTGTATTATAATCAATTTTTTTAGAATCATATTTAATAAGAATTGAGGTGGTATATATATTTACATTACAATATATTACACCAAAGAGCCCATCAGTATATGTATTAATATATTCTGCCAAAGGCTTGTTGTTGTATATTTTATTACTTTTAAATCGTATACGTCCTGGTAAACTGCTTATAGCTTCCAATATTTACTGATTCCACCTTTCAATAAAAGCTAAAATAAAACTATAGTATTGAAAGCTGCTTTTTTATTTCTGCAAGCTGCTTTTTCAAATTATCTATATTTTCACTTGTATTAGCTTCTTTTTCTTTAGTACTATCTTCATTAATCTTTCTATAACTTTCCTTATTAAGTTTTAGCGCTGTTTCTGTTGCTTCCTTAAAAAAGTCTTTTGTGTTTTCACCTAATGATATTGTACTTTCTACAACTTTTACTATTCCTGGTTTAAATTTATTTTTAAATGAGTTATAATATTTGCACCCAATTATGCCCATACCCAAACCAATTAACAAATCACTTTTTTTCATAAAGGTTACCTCCATTAATGAATTTTAATAACTAAATTATTCCCTTTAATTTAGTTGTTAAACATTAAATTCATACAAAGCACAAAAAAATTTGCCCCCGCAAAGGGACACTAAAATTTATTTTTTTTGAAAATCATACTTTTAATTAATTTTTTATAAACATGTTTATTTCCCGTTCGCTCACATTCCAAAAATAACAAATCACCTATATGGAATACGTGTTTTGTCCAAAGAGATATTATTTCTTTTTCCTTTGATGGACTATTTTTCATTTCATTCAAAGACCAAATTAATACCTTTGATAACTCTTCTTCAATATTATTTAGAGAGTTTGAAGTTGTGTTTATATCTAATGAATTCATTTTGCTCTCCCTCATATAACTTACTTAAAAAATCTAAATATGTTTCTTTTTATTTTCATATTGAGCTTCCGCCACTATATCTTCAAAGCCTTCTTTTACATTTGACATTCCTTCTACTGTTTTATCCATCATTAAAAAGACAGATTGTATAGTTCCAATAGCTATTTTTCTCAAAGGATTAATAAGAATTTTTTTCAATGAAAATTCCATTTTATTTTCATTGAACATATTACTAAATGAATTATTTTCATAATCTTTTTTAAAGTTGTTTAATTCATTCATAATATTCTCCACATTTTTGCTAACACTCTGTACCACCTCATATGAATTTTCAACAATATCATTCATACTGTTTTTACTATCCTCAAGCCCCTTTACATCCTTAAGAAGTGTGTCATATTTTTGTCTTAAATCGTCAATTTCCTGTTGAAGTTGATTCTTGTCATTATTTATAGTTGTTTCCATCATAATCACTCCTTCTTATTTACATCTAAAATTATATTGTTTACCATTTATGCTAGATTTATTCTTGACAAAAAAAATAAAAGCGATATAATATTGCTCTCAATAATTAATAATCTGTAAGCATGTTATTTATTCTTAATACATATACTTTATATAGTTTGTGGTATCAAGGCCAAGATACCTAATCTTGAAAGGAGAATAGCATGCTTAATATTGTAAACTATTTAAGTGAAAGAGAACTTTTTAAAGTATTAGATAAGTATACTGTCTCTGAGATAGCAACCCATGGAAAAAAAGTCTCAAGTTGCGCCCTTCGTTTATTTGATTCACTAAATACTTTCTGTGATGTTAAATCTGAAGAAAGAAATCTCCTTCATTACAGTGCACTTCTCCATGATATAGGTTATTTTATTAACAAAAAAAAACATCATCAGCATACAAAATACATTATTCTAAAGGAACCACTTTTATACAATATACCAGCTAATCTTAGAGACAGTTTAGCATTCATTGCCAGTGGACATGGAAAATCTATTGATGATTCTTTAGATTTATACTCAGCTAAGGAAAGAGTCACCCTACTAAAATTAACATCTATTCTTAGAATTGCTGATGCCCTAGATCATAAACACAATCTCCAAGTTTCACTAGAAAAAGTTGAAATGGAAAACGGTATTTTAAACATTCTAATTAAGGGGGAGTCTTCTAACATAATAATAAAAAGATGCAAACAGAAATCCTCCTTATTTTCAAAAATATATAATATACCAATATATATGGAATGCTCTTAAAAGGCACCTACTTTAATAAAAGTAGATGCCTTTTCGTATTAATAATGATATGATATGTTTTTCTTTAACTTTAAAAGTATCAATCATATTATCTTCATATTATTATGTTAAACTAATAATATGCAAAATAAATATTTTTATTAAATTAAGATAGATTAAATGGAGGGATATAAATGAATATGATAAAAAAATGGTACAATAATTTTATAAAAAATATGGAAAAAGCCAATAAAGAAAGTTTTGGCGATAAGAAATTAGGTTGCTGTGGATTAAACTCTAGTAAGCCAAAAACTAATAATGGTAAAAACCCTAAAGTTTAAATCTTTAGGGTTTTTATCATTATTTCTATTTTAAATTTATTAATAACTCTCCAGCCTTTACCTGTTGACCTTCTTTAACATTAATTGACTCAACTTTGCCTGCTTTTGAAGCTATAACCCTAGTTTCCATCTTCATAGCTTCAACTGTCATTAATGGTTGATTCTCAGTTACTGTGTCTCCTTCTGCTACAAGAATGGCTAAAACGGTTCCAGGTATTGGTGATCCAATCTCTGATGGATTTTCTGGATCCGCCATATCGGTTGCCGCAAAATCCCGAACAGCTTTGTTATTTCTATCTTTTATCTTTATTTCTCTTCTATTTCCATCAACCTCGAAAACAAGAACTTTATTTCCCTCTAAATTCAATCTGCTAATGTGAAGCAACTTTATCATATAAGTTTTTCCATCAGCAACTTCGGCTTCACAGGTTTCACCCTCATTAAGCCCGTGGAAATAAACATCACTACCTATTCTACTTAAATCTCCAAACTCCTTAGTATATTTTATATATGCATCAAATACCTCAGGGTATAATGAATAGCTTAGTATATCTTTTTTATCTGGAGTAATATTAAATTTCTCTATTAAGTGGTTTTCTATCTTATCAAAATCTTCATCAGGAAGTAATTCACCCGGTCTGCAAGTAATTGGCTTTTCACCCTTTAAAACTAATTTCTGAAGTTTTTCTGGGAATCCTCCCATTGGTTGACCCATCATTCCTTTAAAATATGATACAACAGAATCTGGGAAAGACATCTTAGTTGCTTTTTCATATATATTTTCTGGTGTAAGATCATTTTGAACCATAAATATTGCAAAATCTCCAACCATCTTAGATGATGGTGTTACCTTTACAATATCCCCTACCATGTCATTTACATCTTTATACATTTCTTTAATTTCATTAAATTTATGTCCAAGACCAAAACTTTCTACCTGGGGTTTAAGGTTAGAGTACTGACCTCCTGGAATTTCATATCTATAAATTTCAGCAGATCCAGATTTCAAATCTGATTTAAATCCATCATAAACTGGTCTTACAGCATCCCAATAATCTGAAATACCCTGTATCCCTTTTAAATCTATACCTGTATCTCTGTCAGTATTCTTAAGTGCTGCAACAACTGAGTTTAAAGCTGGTTGACTTGTAAGTCCTGACATACTGTTAAAGGCTGTATCTACAATGTCAACACCAGCTTGCGCTGCCATCAAAACCGTAGCAACTCCATTTCCTGTAGTATCATGAGTATGAAGATGAATAGGCATTCCTACTTCCTGCTTTAAAGCATTAATTAGCTTAAATGCAGCATGAGGTTTAAGCAATGCAGACATATCTTTTATTCCCAAAATATGGGCTCCAGTTTTTTCTATTTCCTTTGCAAGCTTAATGTAATAATCTAAATTATATTTATCTTTTTTATCATTTAAGATATCACCTGTGTAACAAATACAAGCCTCTGCAACCTTGCCACTTTTAATAACTTCTTCGATTGAAATTTCCATTCCTTTTAGCCAGTTAAGAGAATCAAAAATTCTAAAAACATCAATGCCTGTAGCTGCTGATTCTTTAATAAATTCGCGAATTACATTATCCGGATAATTTTTATAACCTACTGCATTTGCCCCACGTATAAGCATCTGAAAAAGAACATTTGGAACTTTCTTTCTAAGTTCTGTTAATCTTTCCCATGGAGATTCATTCAAATAGCGATATGCTACATCAAAAGTTGCTCCTCCCCACATCTCAAGAGAAAACAAATCTGCTCCATAGACAGCGGTAGCACTTGCTATCTTTAACATATCCTTAGTTCTCATCCTAGTTGCCATTAAAGACTGATGTGCATCTCTCATTGTAGTATCTGTAAGAAGTAATTTATTTTGACTCTTAATCCATTTTAAAAGGCCTAACGTACCTTGATTATCTAAAATTTGTTTTGTCCCACCTAATCTTTCTGGCAATATAATTTTAGGAACTACTGGCACATCATAAAGCCTTTTAATGCCACTTACTTCATTTACCATTTTTTCGCCAATAAATCTAAGCACTCTATCTTCTTCATCTGCATGAGGTGCAATTGATATTAATTCTGGGTTTTCTTCAATAAAATCTGTATTGCATTCACCCTTCAAAAAAGTAGGATGATTCAATACATTAATTAGAAAACCTATATTAGTCTTAACTCCTGTAATTCTAGTTTCTTCTATAGCTCTTATTGACTTCTTTATAGCATCTTTAAAGGTTCTAGACCATGATATATTTTTTACGAGCAAACTATCATAGTAAGGGCTGATTACAGCTCCAGCAAACCCATTTCCTCCATCTAGCCTTATTCCAAAACCTGAGCCAGTTCTATATTCTTCTATTTTCCCAGTATCTGGTGCAAAATTATTAGAAGGATCTTCTGTTGTTATCCTACACTGGATAGAATATCCATTAACCTTAACATCTTCTTGTGAGTTAATTCCTATTTGAGGTGAATTTAAAGCATAATCTTCAGCTATTAGTATTTGACTTTGAACTATATCAATACCCGTTACCATTTCTGTAACAGTATGTTCAACTTGAATTCTAGGATTCATTTCTATAAAATAATGATTTCCCTTAGTATCTACTAAAAACTCCAAAGTTCCGGCACTTCTATAATTTACTGATTTAGCTATCTTTAGTGCGTCATTACAAATTTCATTTCTTTTTTCCTGTGATATTGAAAATGCAGGAGTATATTCTACAACCTTTTGATGCCTTCTTTGAATTGAGCAATCTCTCTCATGCAAATGAACAACATTTCCAAACTTATCCCCAAGAACCTGCACTTCTATGTGTTTAGATTTTTCAAGATACTTTTCTACATAAAGATGGTCAATACCAAAAGCTTTTTTTGCTTCACTTTTAGCACTTTTATAAGATGAGGACAACTCGTCTTCGCTTCGTACAATTCTCATCCCACGTCCACCACCACCAGCAACTGCCTTTATCATAACCGGATATCCACATTTTTCTGCTAGTTTCTTTGCCTCGTCTATCGTTTCAACTACTTTCTTATCTCCAGGTATAGTTGGAACACCTACAGCATTTGCAACAATTTTAGACTTAATTTTGTCACCAAGACTATCCATCATATCCGCTGTTGGTCCTATAAATTCGATACCTGCTTCGGTGCATTTTTTCGCAAATTCAGGATTCTCTGACAAAAATCCGTACCCTGGATGAATTGCATCTACTCCCTTTTTAATTGCAAGGCTTATTATTTCTTCAATGTTTAAATATGCATCAACAGGACCCCTGTTTTTACCAATCATATAAGCCTCATCTGCCTTAGTTTTAAACAATGAGTATTTATCCTCATTTGAATAAATTGCTACTGTACGAATCCCAAGTTCATTACAAGCTCTAAAAACCCTGATTGCAATTTCACCTCTGTTGGCTACTAATACTCTTTTAAATTTCCTCACTTTTGTTACCCCCTCTTAATCTATAATCTATTTCATTATTCATTATTTATTAATCATTATTCATTAGAATACAGGATTTTACGCAAAAATGCAATGAAATAAAGATTGCATTGTTTAATGCAATACGACTGTTATAAATCAAATGATTGTAATAAGCTATATTTTGCTAAAAAAAGATTAAAGTTAAATAAAAGAGAGTTCAAGGAGCAGCCTTCTGCTTTATGAATTCTCTTTTATTTCTAAAACTAATAATTATATCTAATTACTCATTCCGTCATAAGTATAATGCAATTTTTATCGTTATATCCTTTTTATTAACTTTAAATCCTCAATAAATGACTTAACAGCCTCTTCCTTTGTAGCCCATGATGTAACTAGTCGAATAGCCGAGTTATCATTATCGACTTTTTGCCATATAAAAAATGAATACTTTTCTTCTAGCTTCTTTATTATTTTATTAGGTAATATTGGAAATATTTGATTTGTTGGCGAATCTATTAAAAAGTTATATCCGCAATTACTAATTCCTATTTTTAATATCTCTGCCATACCGTTCGCATGTTTTGCAAGTTCAAAATAGATATCATCTTTAAATAACTCTAAAAACTGTATACCAATTAACCTTCCCTTTGCAAGTAGTCCTCCCTTTTGTTTAATGTGATACCTGAAATCTTCCTTAAGTGAATCATTGCAAATAACAAGAGCTTCTCCCATTAATGCACCGTTTTTTGTTCCACCTATGTAAAAAGCATCAGTAAGATTTGGCAAATCTGAAATTTTTATATCATTCTCTTTTGAGCATAAAGCAGATCCGAGTCTTGCCCCATCCATATATAAAATTATATTGTTTTTTTTACAAAAATCATTTAAATCTTTTAATTCTTGTTTCTTATATATAGTACCGATTTCTGTTGGATTTGATATATAAACCATCTTAGGTTTTACCATATGTTCATCTGTATGCATATCTATTGCTATTTTAACATGACTTGGATTAAGTTTTCCGTCCTCTACCTCTATGCTAATAACTTTGTGGCCAGTTGCCTCTATTGCACCAGTTTCATGAACTAATACATGCCCAGTATTTGCTGAAATGACAGCTTCATGAGATCTTAAAAAAGCAGAAATAACAGTTAGATTTGTTTGAGTTCCACCACAAAGCATATGAATGTCAACATCATTCGATTTTAATTTACCCTTTAACAATTTAATAGCCCCAAGTGAATACTTATCTTCTCCGTACCCATCTGTTTGCTCCATATTTGATTCCATTAAAGCTTTTAATATGCTTAAGTGGGCTCCTTCACTATAATCATTTTTAAAACTATACATTATTTTGCCTCGCCTTCTATTATAATTTTTATTTTTTATATTTTTAAGTTTCTATATCTATTGTATGATGCCATTATTTCTTGTTTTCTCGGCATTGCTAAACTTCCATTTCCACCTTTTACTTTTTCTATTGATATTAACCCATTTTTCTCTATAAGGCAAATTATATTATCCACCATATTAGCAAAGGTTAAGCCTTTATTCATAATACTTACCTCAACCCACTTCATAATTAAGCCGATAGCATTTATTTGTTCGTTATCAACTATCTGCTCCACACCCCTTAAATCTATGTCCTCTCTGTTTATACATAATGTGCTTAATCCTATTGCTTTGATTTTAAGACCTTTTTCTCCTTTAATTATAGTTTTCTCTTTTACTTTCCGATTAAAATTAATATCTATTTTTAAATCTCTATCATTAACTCTTTTCAATATATTACCATGTCTTAGTTTTTTGGCTTCTTTTGTAACATCTAACGCATCATAATTATCTAATAAGACTACACAATCTGCTACATCAAAAAAATCTCCTGAGCTTCCTACAACCATTATTGTTGAAATACATTTTTGTATATATAAAGGCCTCACTATTTCAATAAAAGGTGTGATTGGCTCCTTTTCTGCGTTGACTAATTTTTGCATTAAGTCATCTCTCATCATAAAATTAGTGGCAGAAGTATCCTCATCAATTAACAATAACTTAGCTCCACTTTCTATTCCTTCAATTATGCTCGCCGCTTGTGATGTACTTCCACTTGCGTTCTCCGTACAGAATTCTTTTGTGTCTTTCCCATTAGGTAAATTATTTATAAAAAGTGATATATCAGTTTTAGTAATAAATCTACTATCTTCCGCCCGTACTTTGAGCGCTGATCCATCTGTTATTACAAACTCTCTTCCATCACCCTCAATATGATTATAAACTCCAAGCTCTAAAGCTTTTAGTAATGTAGATTTACCATTATATCCTCCACCTACTATAAGAGTTATGCCGGCCTTAATACCCATACCGCAAATTAAACCTTTACTTTTTGTATTAAACTGCACTTCTAATCCCTTTGGGGATACAAATGCTTTGCCACCTTTTAATGCTTTTGTAGAGACACCACTCTCTCTAGGCAGCATTGATCCATTAGCTACGAATGCAATCAGTCCCCTGCTTGATAACCCATTTCTTATAAATTCTTGATCTTCCACCAACTCTACTCTATTTATTAATCCTTCACTATCAATATTTTTATAGATTAAAGTTTTCTCTACAATGCTAGGTATAACATTATATAAAATTTTCTCAAGTTCTTTTGATAAAACACTTCTTCCTCTTGCTGGAAATCCAACATAAAATCTAGCTTCTATTTTATCCTCATCTATAATTATAGAAGTTCTATTTAGTATCTCTTGTGGACATTTGCTTATAGCTATTAACCCACTTTTCCCAGATCCAAAAACCTTTTGAGAGCATTTATTTATATTAGAATAAAATTCTCTTGTTAAATAATCTGCTGTAGCTATATTTTTATTTTTGTTATTAAAAATTTCATTTGGGAATTTAGCATTTTTTTGGTCTACTATTACTCTAATTCTTGAAGGAGACGCAAATGGATCACCTTGAACATGATCTATGCTGAGGACAAAACTTCCAAAATCATATTCTCCCTCTAAATCTTTATATAGCCTATAACTTTTCCCATCAATTCTATCTAATTCTTTTTTTAATACTTCCAAACTTTTCATATAACTCTCCTTTTATTCCTTATAAAAATTTTCACTTTTTTATAATAAAAAAAGCTACTAAACTATGAATGTTTTGTTTAGTAACTTTCTATGTTGTCGCACATATGGCTTGTTATTTTAGTTAGCCTAGTATTAATTATACACATATTTAATTGCTGTATCAATAAGCAAAAAAAAGGGGGCATTACCCCCTTAAAATTTAAATTTCATATTCTACTATTTCATCAATAATATCACTAAACTTAATAGTTCTACATTGGATAAAATCAAGCCATTTATTTGCGAATTTTTCATTGATTCCATTTTTATATTCATTTTTGTATAATGATAAATCTTTCTCTGAAGTTAATTTGATACCAAAACCTTTTTCATTAATAATAGTTGTTGTAACGTATGAATAATCTGTAACTTTTATAATATCTGCTAATTTACCATTTCTTATTTTAGCAACAAGATTAGCATTTAAAGCTATTACATCGAAGTCTTTTGTGTAATCATAACTTTCACCAAGGAAAGGCACGCTGTCACCTATTTTATATTGAGTAGCCTTTATTAACTTTTTCTTAATTTGTAATGCTTTAATATCAAAATAATATTCATCAAAACAATTAATAGGAAGTTTAACCTGATCCTTACTAAAACTTGTTGCAATTACTCCAGCAGTGTCTACAATGCCAGAAATAATTCCACCACCACTTACATCATAACCATCTACAATTACAAATCTACCAGTGTTTTGGTTATCCGCAAACTTATCAAAACATATTTTTCCCTTTGTCCTTATAGTAACTTCTGCTACATCATTGGTTTTTGCCTCAGTTGCATTTTCATAAGTTCCTATAGTACTTGCATCTATAACTTTATTAAAAGATACAACTTCACATTCTACTTCTTGAGTTACAAGTTTTATCTTATATTTCTTACCCTTTACTAAACTATTTTTCCCCATCCAGAATATGTTTGTTGTAAAAACATCAGCAATTACAGGAGCATTATCAATATGTGAAATTATTTCTCCTCTTTTATTGAAAAACTCATCTTCAAAAGTAATTCCCACTGACATTCCTGCACTTATAGTATCTACCCTATCTTTTTCGACAAATGCTTCTATACTTTTAACTTTTGTGGTTCTGTTAGACGGAGAAATAAGAATTTCATCGCCAACCTTAAGTGTACCTGCTTCTATTCTTCCTGCAATTATACGTCTATTATCAAACTTATATACATCTTGAATTGGGAATCTTAATGGCTTTGCTTCTAGTCCTTCTTCCTGAGTAAATAAATCTAATGATTCAAGCACGGTTTCTCCTTTGTACCAAAAT
The DNA here is from genome assembly GCF_036569345.1 of Clostridium sp. Taxonomy (GTDB): domain Bacteria; phylum Bacillota; class Clostridia; order Clostridiales; family Clostridiaceae; genus Clostridium_AD. Next base: position 100,069 of record NZ_DATCQT010000029.1, on the reverse strand, counting down.
AATTTATCTGATTTTGAAGTTAAATTTTCACCGTAAAATGCTGAAATAGGAATATAACTCATTGGATGTACATTTAATTTTTTTAGAAAAACATTCATTTCATTTTTTATAACATTAAATTTTTCCTGGCTGTAATCTATAAGATCCATTTTATTAACTACAACACACACCTGCTTTATACCAAGTAGTGATAATATATAACCATGTCTTTTAGATTGTTCTTGAATGCCTTCTTTAGCGTCTATTATCAAAAGCGCAGCTTCAGCACTAGCTGCACCTGTAATCATATTTTTAAGAAATTCTATATGTCCTGGTGCATCTATAATTACATAGTCCCGCATGTCCGTATGAAATTGAAGTGACGTTGTATCTATTGTAATTCCTTGCTTTTGTTCTTCTTCAAAAGCATCTAATAGATACGCATATTCAAAAGGTTTACCTGTTTCTTTAGCAATTCTTTTAACTTTTTCAATTGCACCTTCTGGTAGTGATTTTGTATCATACAATAATCTTCCAATTACTGTAGACTTACCGTGATCTACGTGTCCTACTGCAACTATTCTTAATTGTTCTCTTGTATTTTCCATTAGTAATAAACCCCTCCCTTACATGTAACCATCTTTACGAAGTTTTTGCATAGCATATGAATCTTCTTGATCTTGAGCTCTGCCTGCTCTTTCTCCTGTTGTAGTATGTTTTAATTCTTCAATTATTTGATCAATCGTCACCGCATTAGACTTTATTTTACCAGTACACTCAGCACATCCAAGGCTTCTGTATCTCTCACCGTTCTTTGCAAAATATAAATCTATAAGTGGGATATTTTCTCTCTGTATATAAGACCAGATATCTATCTCATTCCAATGAAGTATTGGATGAACCCTAATATGATTTCCTTTTGGAAAATCAGTTTTAAATTGATCCCAAAGTTCTGGTGCTTGATTTGTATAATCCCACTCTGAGTCCTTATTTCTTTCACTAAATACTCGTTCCTTAGAGCGAGAACCTTCCTCATCACTTCTAATTCCAAGAATTAATCCATCAAATTCATATTTAGTAACCACTTGTTGAAGGCCATCTGTTTTTAGTGCCTTGCAACAAACGAGTCTTCCTTTATCTGGTCCCATACCTGCGTCGATTGCTTCCTGATTTGTATGCACTATAAGGTCGATATTAAACTCTTTAGCAATTTTATCCCTGTATTCAATCATCGCCGGAATTTTATGCTTTGTATCTACATGAATAAACGGGAAAGGAGAATGTCCGAAAAAAGCCTTTTTTGATAACCATAATAATACTGTTGAATCCTTTCCAATTGACCATAACATTCCAAGTTTACCTAATTTTTTATAAGATTCTCTTAATATGAAAATACTTTCTGCCTCTAATTCATCTAAATGATCCATAATTTTACCTCCCTAATATTTATTACCCTCTGTTTCATCTGTTGTTATAATTATCTCTTCATTATTCGGTTTAAAGATATGCCAATGAAGAAGTTTTTTTTCTTTTTTCGTATTTAAATAAGTCCCTTTACCTCCGATATCAACTCCAAGATAATAATTTATAGCTGCTACCGGGCATTCCTTAACACATGCACAACATCCCCAACACTCATCTGGGTATTTTATATATGCTTTTGATTTTTCATTTTTGGATATAAGATTTCCTGGGCAAGTTTCAAGGCATTTCCCACATCCCACACATTTTTGTGCATCAATTTTAATGCTCATAAATTTCATCTCGCTTTATTAAATTTCTTAAAACAACTTTAACCTTGCCATCTTTATATATTGTATTGACATATTTAAGCAATTTTTCATCTTTTTCCGGGTAATCTGCATTTTCACCATAACATTTCCAACGGGTTTCTTTTCGCTCTAGAAGATGAACTATCAGGACTTTGCAAACATATAATCTATCAATAACTTCAAATATTTTCAAAAGTTCACGCATATCCTTTGCCCCTAGATTACTTGAAAGTCCTAAAAGTTCCTCTATTTTTTCACTGGCTATGTGCAATCTCTTAGAACTAAACACATAATTTTTAGATATGCCACCTGCATATTCATCCATTACCTTTTGCATTGACTCTTCAATTTCATTTATAGAAAATGCACTTTTACAATTTTTAAGAAAAGCTTCTAAAAATATTGCTTTAGAGTTAATTTCTTCTTGACCTAGTAACTTATTATTCTTGTTTTTTATAAAACCAATTGCAGCTTCAGATGCAATTTCGCCTTCTACAAAACAACCAGTTACATATTTTTTTGGGCTTCCACCTGCTACATCCCCAGCCGCATATAAGCCTAAAATAGTAGTAGCTCGATTTGTATCCACCCAATAGCCACTTGCCCCGTGTCCACCAACTATATAAGGTTCTGTACCTTCTATCTCTAAATTTTTCAAGCTAGGTCCCTTCCCATCCTCAATCCATTTTAAAGTCTGCGCTGGTGCCATATTAAGATATGCCTTGTAAAGTTCTTCTTCTTCAACTTTTGAAATTCCCTTAGTTTTTAGGTAGCATGGACCGAGGCCCTTTCTATTTTCTTCTACAGTCGCAAATAACCTTGTAATGGTTAAAGGCTTGCCGTAATTTTTTACATATTCATTTCCATAGGCATTAACTTGCTTTGCACCAATCCCTTGGGCTACCGTGCCTGTCGGTGCTATAGTATCCTTACACCTGAGTGCAATGAATCTCATTTCAAAAGAAGTCATCTCAGCTCCCGCTCTTATTCCCATAGCATAACCTGCCCCCGTATTAAAGGGTGAATACCACATTTTATGTTTAGAAAAACCAGGATTATTAGGTTTATAAAGACCAGAAGCTCCACCAGTGGTGCAAATAACAGCCTTAGAATAAATTACATAAAAAGTATTTTCCTCTATATGAAACCCGTAAGCACCAATTACCACATTATCTTTAATAATATAATCTATTATATTTACCTTGTTTATTACCTTTATATTTTTCTTTGAGTTAACCTCATTTGCAAGAATAGGTTTTATATTTTCCCCATTGATTTTAATACTTCTTTTGCCACGAGTGACATACTTTCCATCTGGATCCTTTAAAATTGTAAGCCCCAGACTCTCCATGTTTTTTGTAACCTTATTTAAATTTTGTGCAATTGAATATACAAGGTCTTCCCTAATTATTCCCTCAGCTTCTTTTTTAACATAATCTACGAAGTCTTCTGGGGTATATCCTTCATTAATGTAAGCATTGATTGCATTAACTCCTGCAGCTAAACATCCACTTCTTTTTATATTAGCTTTATCTACTACTATAATGTTCATCTCTTCATTCTTACTTAATGTTAATGCAGCGTAACATCCAGCGGTGCCTCCACCAACAACTAATACATCAGTTTCCAAAGTTTTTATTTCAAGTTTCATCGTAACCTCCTAAACTATAGCTTTAAATAATCTAATATTTTGTCTACACATTGATCTATATTTTGATCCTTTGTATTTACCACAATTTCAGGATTTTCAGGTTCTTCATAAGGCGAAGTTATTCCTGTAAATTCTTTAATTACGCCTTGTCTTGCCTTTTTATATAAATTTTTAGGATCTCTTTTCTCACATTCAATTATTGGACAGTCTACAAATATTTCAATAAAATCCTCACCTAAGGTTTTTCGTACCTTCTCGCGGTCTACTTTTAATGGAGAAATAAAACAAGCTATAGTAATGATTCCTGCATCTACAAATAATTTCCCAATCTCACCAATTCTTCTTATATTTTCACTTCTATCATCCATAGAAAATCCAAGATCCGAATTTATTCCAAGACGAACATTATCACCATCCAACAAATAAGTTGTAAGTCCTTTTTCATTTAACCTACTATCTAATCTGTTTGCAACTGTAGACTTACCAGAACCTGATAATCCAGTAAACCATAATAACTTAGATTTTTGTGAGAGCATTTTTTCTCTATGCTGCCTAGTTACATTTGCCTCATGCCATGTAAGATTCTCAGTACTCATTTATTTCAACCTCCATCATTTTTTAAAAACTACACCCTGTCAAGACCCCATTTATGCCTCATATTTTTCTCTAATCTAGAAAAAACAAGTTTATCCACTAATAGCCCAAGAATTATTATTACTATCATTACAGCTACAACTTGGCTAATATCTGCTAAATCTCTACCTACCATAAGCACTTGCCCAAGACCTTTTGTAGAAGAAAGCATTTCCCCTGCCATTAGAGCTCTCCATGCAAAAGACCACCCCTGCTTTAATCCACTAACTATATCTGGTAATGCAGCTGGCAGGATTACCTGAGTATAAATTTTACTACCCTTTGCTCCCATAGTTTTTGCAGCTCTAATATATAGTGGATTAACATTTTTTATCGCATATTTAACTGACATAGCCACCGCAAATGTAGAACCAATTGCAATTACAAAAATAATAGAAATCTCACTAAGTCCAAACCATAAAATTGCGAAAGGCAACCAACAAATACTAGGTAAAGTCTGTAATCCTAAAATTAATGGTCCTAAATTCTCGTCTAAATATTTGAATTTAGCAATTGTGAGTCCTAACGCCACTCCTATTATTATTGAAATAAAATATCCCACTATAATTCTCTTCAAACTTGCAACAATGGCTATACCTATTGTGTTATCTTTTATTAAAACTGCTAAAGTACCAAAAACATCTATAGGTGATGGAAAAATGTAAGGCCTCCAAATTCTTAGAATATCAACACCTAGTTTATAAATCCCCTCCCATATTACTATCAGAAGGATATAGAATAGAATTCTCTTTAAAATCCCAATCACCATCGTACTCTGCTTTTGCAACCTTCTCCACCTCCTCTTTTAATGCTTTCATTATTTTACTAGTATAATAAGATATATCACTGCTTTCCATCTGTCTTGGTCTTGCAAGTTCTATAACAAACTCTTGCTTTATTCTACCTGGATTAGCCGCCATAACTACAACTCTATTGGCTAAATAAACAGCTTCTTCTGCATTATGTGTAATAAAAATAATTGTTTTTTTTGTATTTACCCATATTCGTTGCAATTCTTGCTGCAACATCATTTTAGTCTGACTATCAAGTGCCGCAAATGGTTCATCCATTAAAAGTATTTCTGAGTCAAGAGAAAGTGCACGAGCGAGTGCTACTCTCTGCTTCATCCCCCCTGAAAGCTCATACACATAAGAATTCTGGAACTTTGACAGATGTACCATTTTCAGATAATGTAGCGCCTTCTCATATCTAATTTCCTTAGGCATTCCAGCCATCTTCATTCCAAATTCTACATTATCGATTACCTTAAGCCACGGAAATAATGCGGCTTCCTGAAACATTACTGTCCTATCTGGTCCTGGTCCAGTTATTTCATTGCCATTAAGTATAACCACACCTTTAGTTGCCTTTTCAAGTCCTGCTAAAATATTTAGCAAAGTAGATTTTCCACAACCAGAAGGTCCTAATATACAAACGAAGTCACCCTTTTTTATCTCTAAATTAAAATTTTGGAGTGTGCTTGTCTTTTTATATTTAGAAACAAACTCCTTACTAACATCCTTAACAATAAGACTCAAATTTATCACCTCTATTATTTTATTTCGTCTAATCCTTTTGCTTTTAGAACTTTATTCAAGATAGTAAGATTAAATAAATCCTTTGTATCTGGCTTTAATTTTAAAAAACTCTCATTAAGTGAAAATTTAACAAAATCAAGTACAGAATCCTTTTCCGGATTATTTGTAATTGTTAACCTATTAAAAGCAGCATCTAAAACATCTTTGTCTATTGGTTTTTTAGTTAATTCAATAATTTGTTTATTAACTATTTTCTTTGCCGTATCTGGATTCTTATTAATATACTCTGTTATATCTACATGATTTTTTAGAAAATTTTCAACAATTTTTGGATGATCATTTAAAAATTCCGTTCTAACAACTACTACAGCAGATGTATATTTTCCTTTTCTAAATAATTCCTTGTAATCTAAAATTATATTTGCTTTCGCCTCTTTAATGAGTCTAGAACCCCAAGGTTCTGGTACCAAGGCTGCATCTATATCTCCTTTTTGTAATAAGCTTAAAATATCTGCATTAGATGCTTGTCTTACTTCAACAGTTCCACCTTTTGTTGTATCTTTAAGTCCATTCTCAGACATTATATTTCTAAGTGTTAAATCTTGAGTGTTTCCAAACTGTGGAACTGCAATTTTCTTACCATTTAAATCCTTTAGATTTTTAATAACTAATCCTTTTCTAGATACAAATATTGCTCCTGCGTCAGTTGCACCTGCAATAATCTGAATATCTCCTTTGGATTTTGCATATCCATTAATCGCTGGCCCAGGCCCTATATATGCTATATCAATAGCTTTTGCAAAAAGTGCTTCTACTTCTGCTGGCCCTGCATTAAATAATTTCCACTCTAGTTTGTTTGTTTTCCCTATAGCCTTTTGAAAACTCCCCTGTTCTCTCCCTACAAGAGCTTGTGAATGGGTTATGTTTGGAAAATATCCAACCCTAACATTAACATTTTCATTCGCATTTTCGACTTTTTTAGGTGAACATCCTGATATTCCTACAATTAATAAAATACCTAACAATAATACAATAGAAGATTTAACCTTATGCGAATTTTTCATTTTACACCTCCTTGTATAAAAATATTAAACCATAATAATAACAATTCAATATAATAACACAATGATTACATTTTTAACTTTTTACAATTTTGTCAGAAGTACTTAGTTCCTATAATTAGCATATCAAAGTTTCAAGCAGGTCTAATGAATTTAATTATTCATAGTCTTAGCTTAAATCATATTCATACTTTTCCTATAGGTTAGGTGTATATTATCATTAGTTTAATTAATTGTCAATAGAGTACTTAGTAATATCCACTTAAGTTTTACCAGCTAATATCTATATTCATAAATTTATCTGCGATAAGTACATAATAGATAGATTTTGTGTAGAGAATATGAAGGTGGAGAAAGTATAGATTTAAATCTCGTAATAACATAATGTAAGTGAAAATATTTATACAAGACATAGTTTTGATAACTATGTCTTGTATTATTTATAATTATGTGGTATATTTTTAATATACATTAAATTAATTAAAATAATCAATTTAGAAACTTATAATTTGATTTTATGGAGGTATATTATGGAAATAAAAGATAGTTACGTTATTGTAGCTTATGGAGATTCTATTACAAAAGGAATTATTTACGATGATAAAAGATCTAAATACGCAACTTTAAAAGAAAACTTTACGAGCATCGTTGAAAATAAAATAAAAGGACCTGTGTACAATGCAGGTAAATTCGGCAATACCATTCTAAGGGGCGCACGTAAGATGTACAATGATGTGATCAAAAAATCGCCTGATATGGTTTTAGTAGAATTTGGTGGTAATGATTGCGATTATAATTGGGATGACATCGCCAAAAATCCTGACCTGGAATACAAACCAAATACTGATATTTTTACTTTTCGTGAAACACTACTTACAATGATCGATACATTGAAAATTAATCACATACTTCCTGTTCTAATGACACTGCCCCCACTTGACCCTCTAAAATATTTTAATTGGATTTCTAAAGAAGATTCATTTGCTGAGAAAAATATTTTAAGTTGGTTAGGTACAAAAGATAGGCTTTTCACCTGGCATAATTCATATAGTAAAATGATTACTGAGGTGGCAAATGAAACTGGGACCTTACTTATAGATGTACGTTCAGCGTTTTTAAAATATAGTGATTACAGTCAGCTTTTATGTATTGATGGAATACATCCAAATACAGAGGGTCAATCATTAATAGCAACTGTTATATTAAAATTTATAGAAGAAAATTATAAATTTTTATTACAGAGTTAAAAAAAATAGTGGTTCTTTTAGAATCACTATTTTCTTTTGTACAATCATTGGTAAAAGATCCTTAATATAGTCTGTAAATTGATAAATTTGAATTTCTTTAAAATCAAACTTGCATAATTACAAAATCGTGGTACAATTTATATAATTCGTTTATATAATAAAAAGGGGGTAATATTGTGAAAAATAGCATTGGTTATCCTGAAAAGCAAGGATTGTACGATCCTGCGTTTGAAAAAGATAATTGTGGTGTTGGCTTTGTAGTAAATATCAGAGGTGAAAAAACCAATGGCATTATAAAAAAGGGTTTAAAGGTTCTTGTGAATTTAACCCATAGAGGTGCTGTTGGGGCAGATCCTAAAACTGGTGATGGTGCCGGCATTCTCGTACAAATTCCAGATGAATTTTTTAGAATTAGCTGTGACAATCTAGGACTCGAATTACCTAGAGTGGGTAAATACGCTGTTGGAATGATTTTTCTACCAAAAGAACCTGCACTAAGATTTCAATGTGAAGGAATATTTGAAAGAATTGCAGAAGAAGAAGGACAAAAGATATTAGGTTGGAGATCTGTTCCTATAGACAATAGAAATATTGGTGAGACGGCAAAAGGAACTGAGCCAATTATAAGACAGATTTTCCTAGGGTCAAATTCCGAAGATTCAGAGCTTACAGAAGATGAACTTCAAGAGGAATTTGAAAGAAGACTTTATATTATAAGAAAAAGAGCTGAAAAAGAAGTAATCAAATTGGTTAATAGAAACACAGAATATTTCTATATTTGTAGTCTTTCTAGTAGAACAATTGTTTACAAAGGTCTTTTACTTGCTGACCAAATAAAAGGCTTTTATATTGATTTACAAGACATAAATTTTAAAAGTGCACTTTGCCTTGTTCATCAAAGATATAGTACAAATACCTTTCCAACTTGGGATTTAGCACAACCTTTTAGATATTTGGCTCATAATGGTGAAATAAACACAATTAGAGGAAATAGAAATTGGATGAATGCACGAGAAGGAATAATAAAATCTAATGTATACGGAGAAAACTTAAAGAAACTATTTCCAATTATTAGTCCTAATGGTAGCGACTCTGCTTCCTTAGATAATATGTTAGAACTTTTAAAAATGGATGGAAGATCTCTACCTCATAGTTTAATGATGTTAATTCCTGAAGTTTGGATGTCAAATGATGATATGCCAGATTATAAAAAATCATTTTATGAATATCATGGATCACTTATTGAACCATGGGACGGCCCTGCTGTTGTTGCATTTACAGATGGCATTCGCATAGGTGCAACATTAGATAGAAATGGACTTAGACCAGCAAGATATGTAATAACAAAGGATGGCTTTGCTGTTCTTGCGTCAGAAGCTGGAGTACTTAAATTTAAACCAGAGGATATCAAGAAAAAGGGCAAACTTCAACCAGGAAAGATGTTTTTAATTGATACAAATGAAGGAAGAATAATTACAGACGACGAGGTTAAGAAAACAGTTTGTACAAACAAGCCTTATGGAGAAATGATATTAAAAAATAAAATTTATTTAGAAGATTTTGATGCTGTAATTGATGAAGTTGTAATAGATAAAGATATGTTAAAGGAAAAACAGCAAGCCTTTGGATATACACTAGAGGATTTAAAAATCATTTTAGCTCCTATGGCAACAGGTGGAAAAGAACCTATTGGTTCTATGGGAAATGATACTCCACTTGCTGTTTTATCTAATAAACCACAACTTTTATTTGCTTATTTTAAGCAACTTTTTGCTCAGGTTACCAATCCTCCAATAGATTCAATTAGAGAAAAAATGGTAATGTCTTTAATGAACTATGTAGGTTCTCAATATAATGTTTTAAATCAAGACGATAATGATAATCCATTTATAGAAATATGTAGACCTCTTTTGTCAAATTTAGAAATGGCTAAAATTAAAAATTTAAAAGATAATGCTTTTAAAACTACAACAATTCCTATAACTTTTAAAGCAGATACAGGAGTTGAAGGTTTTAAATTGGCACTTGATAAAATTTGCGAGCGTGCATCTGCAAGAATAAAAGAAGGATATAATATTATAGTTCTTAGTGATAGATTAGTAGATTCTTATGAAGCTGCAATACCGAGCTTACTTGCGTTATCTGCTGTTCAGCAGCACTTAACAAGGGAAAAAACCAGAACCTTTGTATCTATTATAGTTGAAACAGGAGAAGCAAGGGAAACCATGCATTTTGCTTTATTAATTGGTTATGGTGCTACAGGTGTTAATCCATACCTAGCATTTAAATCTATTGATAATATAATTGATGAGGGTGATATAGAAAATATTTCAATTGAAAAAGCTCATGAAAACTATATACATGCTATATCACAAGGACTACTAAAAATATTATCAAAAATGGGAATTTCGACTATACAAAGTTATCATGGAGCACAAATTTTTGATGCAGTTGGCCTTAGTTCTGATTTTCTAGAAAAATATTTTGGAGGAACTCCCTCAAGAATTGGCGGAATTGGTATAGAAACCGTAGCAAAGGAAGTATTAATTAGACATAAAAATGCCTTCAACAAGTTAAGAAAACCAATAGCTGAACTAGACGTTGGAGGATTATATTCTTGGAGAAAAGAAGGAGAATACCACTTATTTAACCCTGATACAATATTTAAACTTCAAGTGGCTGCTAGAACAAATAATTATAATTTATATAAAGAATATTCAAAAATCATAAATGAACAAGATAAACATTTATGTACAATTAGAGGATTATTCGAACTTAATTATGGGAATGGTATTCCAATAGAGAGTGTAGAACCAGTTAGCGAAATTGTTAAGAGATTCTGTTCAGGTGCTATGTCCTTTGGGTCAATTAGTAAAGAAGCCCATGAAACTATGGCTATAGCTATGAATAGACTCGGTGGAAAAAGCAACACTGGTGAAGGTGGAGAAGATCCCGATAGATTCATAGTTGATCAAAATGGAGACTTAAGGAGAAGCGCAATAAAACAAATAGCTTCTGCTAGATTTGGTGTTACTACGGAGTATCTTGTTAATGCAGATGAATTACAAATAAAAATAGCTCAAGGAGCAAAACCTGGAGAAGGTGGCCAACTACCTGGCAAAAAAGTTGATATTAATATAGCAAGGCTCAGGCATTCAACCCCTGGAATTGATTTAATATCACCACCACCTCATCATGATATATATTCAATTGAAGATTTAGCTCAGCTTATTTATGATTTAAAGAGTGTAAATCCTGGAGCACGAATAAGTACAAAATTAGTTTCAGAATTAGGTGTTGGCACAATAGCTGCTGGAGTTGTTAAGGCTCATTCGGATGCTATAGTAATAAGTGGTCATGATGGAGGAACAGGTGCTTCCCCACTATCTTCTATAAAACATGCAGGACTTCCTTGGGAACTAGGACTTGCTGAGACCCAGCAGGTATTGCTACTCAATAATTTAAGAAGCAGAGTAACAGTTCAAACTGATGGTCAGCTTAAAACAGGCCGTGATGTTGTTATAGCTGCACTTCTTGGAGCAGAAGAATTTGGATTTGCAACTACAGCTCTTGTAGTACTAGGCTGTACTATGCTAAGAAATTGTCATTTAAATACTTGTGATATGGGTATTGCAACTCAAGACCCAGAACTTCGTAAGAATTTCAAAGGAAAACCTGAATATGTTGTTAATTTCTTTACTTTTATTGCTCAAGAAATACGAGAACATATGGCAAAACTTGGATTTAGAACTATAAATGAAATGGTAGGTAGGGTAGATAAAATCAGTCAGAAAAAAGCTATTGACCACTGGAAAGCTAAGGATCTAGATTTATCGAATATTCTTTATAAACCTGATATGCCAAAAAGAATTAAAAGGTATTGCGTTAAATCACAGGATCATGGTTTAGATAATTCACTAGACTATAAGCTTATTGAAATGGCAAAAGAATCCCTAGAAAATGGGTATAAAAGTACCTCTTACCTAGAAATTGAAAATGTTAATCGATCGGTTGGTGCAATGCTTAGTGGAAAAATTGCTATGAAATATGGTGCAAAAGGATTGCCCGACGATACAATAATATTAAATTTCGTTGGAGCAGCAGGTCAAAGTTTTGGAGCATTTGGTGCTAATGGATTAACACTCAAATTAGTAGGAGATGCAAATGACTATGTCGGTAAAGGATTATCCGGTGCAAAAATCATTGTAAAGACACCAGAAAATTGTAGCTTTACTCAAGATGAAAACTTCATTGCAGGAAATACGATTCTTTATGGAGCAACCTCTGGTAAGTTGTTTATAAATGGATTAGTAGGTGAACGTTTCGCTGTAAGAAATTCAGGAGCACAGGCTGTAGTTGAAGGAATTGGAGACCACGGTTGTGAATACATGACTGGAGGAATTGTAGTTGTTATCGGAAAAACCGGTAGGAACTTTGCAGCAGGAATGAGCGGCGGCATAGCATATGTTATAGATGAAGATGATACCTTCCAATCAAAATGTAATATGGAGATGATTGATCTTGATTTAATAACTTCCAAAGCAGATTTTAATCAACTAAATTCAATAATAAAAGAACATTTTGAAGCTACAAACAGTCATAAAGCAAAAAAAATCCTAGATAACTGGAATGAATATAAGTTAAAGTTTAAAAAAGTAATACCAACCGCTTATAAAGCAATATTAGAAGGTAAATAGAAGATATGGGACGGTTCTCTATTTATTTTTAATAGGTACGGTTCTAGGTTTTCAATTTTTGGAGGTGTTAAATTTGGGAAAATTGCATGGTTTCACAGAATTCAAAAGAGAAACTGCAAAAAAACGCCCTGTAAAGGATAGAATTAATGATTCTAAAGAATTATTTGTAAAATTTCCTACAGAAAAATTACGTGAACAAGGTGCAAGGTGCATGGAATGTGGTGTTCCTTTCTGTAACTGGGGCTGTCCACTCGGAAACCTAATTCCTGATTGGAATGACATGGTATATAAAAACAAATGGGAAAAAGCATATAACAGGTTAACCCTTACAAATAACTTTCCAGAGTTTACTGGCAGAATTTGTCCCGCGCCTTGTGAAGGTTCATGTACATTAGGTGTCAATAGAAATCCTATTGCAATAAAGGAAATAGAACTAAACATTATTGAAACAGCATTTTCAGAGGGGTGGACAAAACCACTAGAGCCTAGAGTACGCACTGGTAAAAAGGTTGCTGTTGTTGGCTCAGGTCCATCGGGCCTCGCCACCGCTGCCCAGCTTAATTCTGTAGGCCATGATGTAACTGTATTCGAGAGGGCCGATGAAATAGGTGGACTTTTAAGATATGGAATACCTGATTTCAAATTAGATAAAAGCATTGTTGAACGAAGAGTAACTTTTATGAAAGAAGAAGGAGTTAACTTTAAGACTAATGTAAATGTTGGAGTTGATTATCCCACAGAAGATCTTTTATCTGAATTTGATGCAGTAGCTTTAACTGGTGGAAGTACAATTCCTAGAGATTTAAAAGTTGAAGGAAGAGAACTCAAAGGTGTACACTATGCTATGGATTATCTAAGGCAACAAAATAGAAGAGTTTCAGGCAAAGAAATAGACGAGGAAGAGATAACTGCTAAAGACAAAGTAGTACTAGTTCTCGGAGGAGGAGATACAGGTTCAGATTGTATCGGAACAGCAATAAGGCAAGGCGCTAAGAGTGTATATCAATTCGAAATTATGCCTAAACCTCCTGTAGATAGGGATGCTACAATGCCATGGCCGTCATTTCCGAGAACTTTAAAAACTACTACTTCTCATGAAGAAGGATGCAATCGTGATTGGAATGTTACAACAAGAAAATTCACTGGTGAGGATAGCAAGGTTAATACGCTTCATGCTTCTAAAGTTGAATGGACCCCTAATGGAAAAGGTGGTCAACAAATGAGTGAAATACCAGGATCAGAATTTGAACTCAAAGTTGACTTAGTCATTTTAGCTATGGGTTTTCTGCATCCACAACATGAAGGGATGCTTACAGATTTAGGTTTAGACTTTGATGGTCGCGGAAATGTTATTGTAGATGAGAATTCTATGACTAAAATACAAGGTGTTTTTGCCGCTGGAGATATGAAACGAGGCCAATCATTGGTTGTTTGGGCAATATATGAAGGTCGCTCTGTTACTAAAAATATTGATAAATATTTAATGGGGGAAACTTCATTAAGTTGATAATACAATGATAAAATTTGGGGACGATGCTCTAAAATATTCTTGCAAAATGCGAGAGTCTTTTAGGGAACCGTCCCCTTTTACATTGAATTTTGAATTTTTAATCTTTATTTATAATTGTCACTCTCTTTAAAACCATCACAGTTCTGCTAGGTGTGTTTATTGTAATTCCAGTTTTATTGTCCTTATGTTGTAATTTCTTCGCTTGATAAATATAATTTGTTGAAATTCTGCGAAAACCACCAAACATACCTTCGTCACTATTAAATATAACCTTATATTTACCCATTTCATCAGCGGGTGAATCATACTGGTCTCCAGTGGGGAGTTCATACTTTGGGAAAGAAACAGAAGGATTAAAATTAAATAAAAATACCAATCCACCTTTTTTGAAAGCAATTATCTTATTTTCCTCATCGTTCCAAAGATTTTGTAAATCGGTTGCACCCAAAATATTATATGTTCTCAATAAATCCAGCATTTCTCTATCAAAATTTGATAGATATTCATACTTAAGATCTTTGTTTTCCATAAGACTCCATTGTCTTCTTGCATAATGATAACTCCAATTATTTCCTGCTCTCGGAAAGTCAATCCATTCCGGGTGACCAAATTCATTTCCCATGAAGTTTAAATAACCCTCCCCACCTAGAGTTATAGTAATAAATTTAATAAGTTTATGAAGTTCTAGTGCTCTACTTATTATTAAATTGTCATCATTTTTAAGCATATGAGAATACATTTCCTTACCACCTAATTGGAACATTAGGGTCTTATCACCAACAAGTGCCTGATCATGTGATTCAGAATAACCTATATTCTTTTCACGTGGCCTACGACTAGTTAGCTCATACCACAACTGACTCATGCTCCATTTCTCATCTGGTATCTCTTTTAGTATTTTCACCCAAAGATCTGGTACTCCCATAGACAAACGATAATCAAATCCAATACCACCAAATTTCACTGGTAGGCACATTCCAGGCATTCCGCTCATATCCTCTGCAATAGTTATCGCATTAGGTTTCACTTCTCTTATTAAATCATTGGCAAACTGAAGATAAGTAATTGCTTCTATATTTGTATCCATACTAAAATATTTATTGTAATTTGTAAATGCTACACCAATCCCATGGTGATGATATAACATGGATGATACGCCATCAAATCGATAGCCATCGAAATGATATTCTTCCAGCCAAAACTTAATATTTGACAAAAGGAAATGAAGAACCTCTGGTTTCCCATAATTAAAAAGTTTTGTATCCCAATCTGGATGATATCCTTTAGTTCCTGTATTAAAAAACTGATAATCAGTTCCATCAAACTCATTTATTCCCTCTGCAATATTCTTAATAGAATGAGAATGTACTAAATCTAGTAATACTGCAATTCCCATAAGATGGGCAGCATTAATTAATGCTTTGAGCTCATCAGGTGTTCCAAACCATGAGGAAACGGCGAAAAAATTAGATACTTGATAACCAAAAGATGCATAATACGGGTGTTGCATTACCGCCATAAGCTGAATTGTATTATAACCAGCAGCTTTTACCTTTGGAAGAATAATTTTCGTAAATTCATTGAAAGTACCAATAGCTTCTTTTTCCTGTGCCATACCTACATGAGCCTCATATATAAACAATGACTTCCCGCTGTTAATCTCGAATTCACTATCCTGCCACTTAAATTCAAAATCCGGATGCCATATTTGTCCTACAAAATCGTGAGTAATAGGATCTTGAATAGCCCTTTTAATATAAAGAGGTATTCTATCTCTTGACACTCCTTTAGCTACCACTCTTACCTTAACGTGTGACATATGTTTTAGTGCTTGTGAACCTTTCAAAAAAATCTCCCAGTTCCCATTTTCTTTCTTTTGCAATGGATGTGCGTTTGGATCCCAATAATTAAAATCACCAATTAAATAAAGAGCATCTGCTCCAGGAGCCCATTCTCTATAAATCCAACCATTCTCCATCAAATGAAACCCATAATATAAGTCTCCATTCGCAAAAGAATTAAAACTTTGATGATTTCCCAATAATTTCTTTTTACTAGTTGTATATGCGTCCACCCTAAGTTTGATATCACTTTCAAATGGTTTGAGATATGGATCAATATCTATTATATTAATGTGTTTATTTTTATTATCCATCATGAAAAAGTTCCTTTCATATTTATAATTATTAAAAATTAAAATATATATTACTATTATGTTTAATTCGACTAGATTTTATAAATTCCTTTGTCTTTTAAGAAATAAATAAAAAGACAAGTTCAAGTGATTTAACTTAAACTTGCCAAAAATTACCTTTAAACAATGGATGCCAAGGCATTCTCTATATCTTGCAGTATGTCTTCAATATCTTCAATCCCAACAGACAACCTTAGTAGATCATCAAAAACTCCCATTTGTTCTTTTTCCGTCTCAGTGTTACTAGCACATATTGTTGAGGCAGGATGAATAATTAAGGTTTTGGCATCTCCAATGTTTGTAATGTTTAATATCAATTTCAAATTATTAATAAAATTAAAAGCATTTTCTTTGCTTCCAAGCCTAAAGGTAAGAACCCCACTTGCTCCATTTTAATAATATTTTTGTGCTATATCATAATATTTAGAACTTGGTAAACTCGGATAATTTACAAATGTTACCTTACTATGTTTGCTTAAAAACTTAGCTACTGCCAAAGTATTAGTGTTATGTTCTCTCATTCTAAGGGATAATGTTTCTACTCCCGTTAGATTTAAAAAAGCATTAAAAGGTGCCAGCGTTGCTCCAATATCCTTACCTACAGTATTTCTAAGCTTCGCAGTATATGCCATTTTCCCAAATTTTTTATTATACTCACTAAAGTTTTTATACTTAATATCTTTGTATTTATTGCTACCTCCATCTACTATAATTCCCCCAATAGAATTTGAGGTTCCATTTATATATTTAGATGTTGAATGTATAACAATATCTGCGCCATACTCAAATGGCTTTATAAGGTATGGAGTTGTTATAGTAGAATCTACAATGAAAATTACATTATAATCAGTGCAAACCTTAGATACAACCTCTATATCTAATACATCAAGCTTTGGATTGCCTAAAGTTTCTGCAAAAACAATTTTAGTATTGTCATTTATAGCATTTGTTAAACTATCTTTATCTAGATTGTCTAGAAATTTAACATTTATTCCATAACTCTTTAGATTTTTCAAAAGTGTATAGGTTCCCCCGAAGAGACCACTAGATGCTATTATTTCGTCTCCACTTTCAACAACATTCATTATTGCTAGATATAAAGCACTCATACCAGAAGCAGCTGCAGTAGCCGCAAGGCCACCTTCGATACTCGCAATTCTTCTCTCGAAAGAAGTAACAGTTGGGTTAGAAATCCTAGTATAAGCATATCCCATACTTGTACCTTTCATTATACCTTCAAGTTCCTCCGCTGCTGTATGAGCAAACGCATTGGATAAATGAAGTGGCGTATTGGTAGCTCCTGTTTCATCTTTTCTTAAATTTCCATGTATTAATTTAGTGTTAAATTTCATTTCTACACCTCTAAGGTTTATTTTTTCTCTAGTACAAGCAAATTGTAACCATCATAATTATTGTAAATTGATATTATCTTGTTGCCTTCTTTCTCTGCACTTAACGGAACATTTTTTATTGGGTCCCCATCATCTAAATAAAAACCTCTTTTTTCACCAGACTTTATTTTTGATAATTGAATCTTAACTTTCACAAAGTTTATAGGACACTTAACTCCTCTAAAATCAATAATTTCAAAGTCACTACTCTTTGAGACTTCTTCCAATGTTTCTAGTGTTACTTCCTTCGGAAGTGTTATTTCAAGTTTTCCGTTTAGTGAATCATACATTGCTTTTACTTTATTATAAAGATATTCAACCTCTAAGGCACTACTTGTTATATCAAGTACATCGCCAAGTTTATAATCAATTAGTATATCGAAAAGATTAAGTATATCTTTTTTAACATATCCTGTCTCAATAAAACTTATATTAAATTGTTTAAAAATTTCTCTATCCTTTGCTGTGTCTATTCCATTTAATATTAAAAGAGTTCGAGTTGCTGATACTGCTGCTTGGTAAAGATTTTTTGATTTTTTACCCTCTTTAAATTTTAAGAGATCACTTTCTGCATTAGATAAATCAAGTTTCATAACATCAAATACTCCAGTACTACACTCTCCAGGTCCTCTTCCCTCTATAGAGAATTTTTCACTTGCTCCCAAATCATAATATAGATCCGCATTTTCTTTAAGTGTTTCCACAATACCATATTTATTAGTTAAAACCCTTATATCCTTTTCGCTATTTTTTAAAAATTCTTCAAAACACTCATAACCGGAAGTATTTTTAAGTGCCGCTAATTCTACAAGATACTTTGGAAGCTTCTTTGCAGAAATATCCCCAAATACCTCTCCCATTTTAGCCACGCCATGTCCAACACTTCCACCAAATGAAACGGAATAAGCTGGCATTAACCCATCATCTGTTCTTTTTGCGCGTCCACTTAATCCTATCTCACCCATTTGATGTCTTCCACATGAATTAGGACATCCTGATATAAAAATTCTAGGAAGTGATGTTTTAATTTCTGTACAACATTTTTCAAATTCTTCCACTATAGCTTTTAAAAGATTTTGCGATAAACAAAGTCCTAATTGACAAGTTGATGCACCAGCACATGTTACTGAATTGTATATGTCAAACTTGGATGAAAATTCTCCTGTTATTTCAAGTAACTTCTTTGCATCCTCTTCTTTTAAATCTCTTACAAAAAAACCCTGAGTATTTGTAAGCCTTATAGATATTTTATAATTCAATTTGTTAACAAATTCTAAAATATTTTGTAGATTTTCCGCCTGTAAGGTTCCTCCTTGAGGGTGTACATACACTGAGTTATATCCTGCTTGTTTTTGATTAAATAGAACACTCTCGTAATTTTTGCTTATCTTAGTAAAATCAGTATTTTTGGTAGTCTCTTCAGCCAGTTTATTATCTATTATTAAATCAAGATCTTTACCCTCTTTTATTCTTTTTAGTTCTTCATTAAACAATTGGATGAATTTCTCTTCTCCTAATCTTTCAACAATATACCTTATTCTTGCTTTATGTTTATTACTTCTATCTCCCTCTCTTTCAAAGAGTTCCTTCATAGCCTGTACATAATAGATAACATCTTTAGTTTCTATAAAGTCTTTTAGTTTTATTGACACTTTTGGATTTCCTCCAAAGCCACCACCACCATAAACCTCAAACCCTTTTTTGCCATTAACTATCTTTGTTATAAAACCCAAATCAGATATTGTAGCGTTTGCTGTGTCTTGGGGACTGTTTGAAAAACCTATCTTATATTTTCTTGGTAGGTTCATAGTACTAGGATCTTTAAGTAAATAATTAGTAACTTCACGCACAAATGGTGTTACATCAAATATATCATCAAAAGAAACTCCAGAAAGAGGGGAACATTCAACATTTCTTACCGTGTTTCCGCCAGTCCCTTTAGTTATTATACCCACTTCTATAAGTTCCTTCATAATTTTATAAACATCTGGAAGCTGTATATTTTGAAACTGAATATCTTGCCTTGAAGTAAACCGTATCTTACCTGCTGCATATTTTTTTGAAATATCATTTATACATTGAAATTGCTTTAAAGTTATTACTCCACCAGGTATTCTAGTCCTTACCATATAGGTTTCTGAAGTTCTTTGTTCGTAAACACCCATAGAAACTCTAAATGCTTTAAATCTAATAGGGTCAAGTTCGCCACTTAAATACTTGTTTGCTTTTTCTTTAAAATCTTCTACAACTTTGTAACTATCCTCATTAATATTAATCATCTCTAATCACTCCCCTTTATGCTATTTAAAATATGTTTACTAAATAACTTGGTATTCAAGTTTAATAACCCCACTTTTGTTTATCTTAAATAAATTAAATACTTGTTCTTCTTTTTCAAGTGACAGAATTCCATAAATTACATTTGGATCATAGGCGAGTCTTATATCCTCCTCTGATGGTCTTGAGGGCGTATAAGGATGAGAATGATAATTGCCTATAAAAATCATATTTTCTTCTCTTATTATTTTTATTGTACTAAACTGCTCTTTAGGATCCATTGAAAAGTGTTCACTGCTTTTATCTAAATTTGTAAGTGGATAAATATTTTTTATAACTATTTCATCTCCACTTTTAGTTCCTGCTAAAAATCCACAGCACTCATTAGGAAATTCCAATTTTGCCTGCTCTACAATTTTTTTTAGCTCAAAGCTATCTATACTAATCATCAGTTTAGCTTTCCTGTTTTTAAATCACATGATGGATTAGCGTAGTCTATTAAAGCTGTTATAGTAGGGCTATCTCCACAAACTCCACATCTTTTATTATGATTTATTTTTATTTTCTTGAATTCCATCTTCAGTCCATCATAAGTTAGCAAATAACCTGCTAGTGTTTGCCCAAGTCCTAAAATGTATTTAATAGCCTCAGTTGCTTGAAGAGTTCCAACTACCCCTCCCATTACTCCGAGTACTCCAGCTTCTCTACAAGTTGGCACTATGCCTTCTGGTGGCGGTGTTTGAAAAATGCATCTATAACAAGGTGTATTGTTTCCCGGAATGTACGTTGTAAGTTGTCCTTGAAACCTTATTATTCCAGCATGAGAAAATGGTTTTTTAGCTAGTACACATGCATCATTTATTAGAAATTTTGCAGCAAAATTATCTGTTCCATCTATAATAAAATCATAATCCTGATCTTTTATAATGTCTAAAATATTTTCAGCAGTTGCAAATTCATTGTATGTAATTACATTTACATCGGGATTAAGTTCATTTATTGTATCTTTTCCAGATTCAACTTTAAGTTTACCTACGTCCTTAGTTTGGTGTATAATTTGTCTTTGCAGATTAGAAAGATCCACAACGTCCCCATCTACAAGTCCAATTGTGCCAACTCCTGCAGCTGCCAAATACATAGCAGCAGGTGCGCCAAGCCCACCTGTTCCAATAATTAAAACCTTTGACTCAAGTAATTTTTCTTGTCCTTCAACTCCAACCTCTGGCAATAATATATGTCTTGAGTATCTTTCAATTTGCTCATCATTAAAGTCCAAAACTTCCGCCTCCCATGAAATATAAGACTTCTATTTCGTCATTTTCCTTTAATACAGTTTCCTGGAATATATCTCTTTCTACAAATTCACCATTTAATTGAACTGAAACCATATCTGGCATTTCAACATTTTCAATTTTTAACATTTCAGTGACACTGACACCATCTTTGATTTCTTTTACTTCGCCATTAACTTTAATATTCATATTTATTCCTCCTATACTCTCAATAATTCACTTTAACTTTTTATAAATAATTATAGTGTATTCTCAATTGTTTTCTTGTAACTTACCCAAACTTGCGCTTATAATAACATCTAAAGTTAAAATTCCACCAATTTGAAGCTTTCAGTTTCCGTTTCATACAAAACCTGTATGTTTGATTTATTATACCATAGATAGTATTACATTAGTAAAAACATGTCAATAATTTTTTATTATTTTTTAATGAATTACTCATAGTCAATTCAACAAAATTTTGTTGCATTAAACTACCCTAACTACTTTCTAATGATTAACTTATTCATACTAGAATGATATATTCTTATTACATTTTCAATGAAAAAAACTATGTTAGATGCAAGAAAAAATCATTATAATTATATTAAAAATTGTATTGACAATTGATTTATTACATGATAACATACATCTAACCTATAGGTTAAGTATGCTTTCTTCTTTAAAAATTTTGTTTCATTAAATATACTTAATGCAAAAGTATATTTGTAAGAAAATCCTCTCAATTACTTCTAACGAAATAGTGAAAACTTAAGAATAAAATTTAAAAATATCAAGATTAAGTCGGTGAGGCATAACTGTGAAAGATAACCTTAATATACTAAAAAATTTAAGTAACGAAGAAAAAAAGATATTCTATTCTCTTCAAAAACACGGACCTATTTCTAAAAGTGAAATATCTATTCTATCAAATATTAAATTAACTACATTAAATTACACAATTGAACCTTTAGTAAAACATGGAATTATAGTTCAGAAATGTATAGGTGAATCTACAGGTGGGCGAAAACCAATTTTATATGACGTAAATTTACGGGAATTTTATATTATAGGTATAGATTTATCTAGAGTATATACGCAGGTAATTATTACTAATTTAAAAATGGAAATTCTATATAAAGAAATGTTTTACATGGATGCTTTTTGCTCTCCAGATGAAACTGTGAGAAGAATCGATGAGATTGTTAATAAGGCATACGTAAATCTTAGTTTAAATTATACCAAATTAGTAGGTATAGGACTCGGCACTGTTGGACCCTTAGATATAAAAAACGGAATAATGATAAGTCCTATTAATTTTAGTGCACCAGGGTGGTCTAATGTCCCTATAAGATCAATGCTAGAATCAAAATTAAAGTGTCCAATTGTATTTGAAAACGGGGTAAATGCCGCCGTTACAGGAGAATATTTTTATGGTGTTGGAAAAGGGATTGAAAATATTGCTTATTTAAATCTTGGTATTGGAATAAGAACAGGAACTGTTTTATCAGGCAAACTCATAAAAACAATAAATGATGAGGAAGATGCTTTAGGACACATGATCGTTGATATTAATGGAGAACAGTGCAAATGTGGAAACTTAGGATGCATAGAAAGTTATTCATCTATTAATGCAATAATAAAGAAGTTTTCATCAGAAGTTAAAAAAGGCAGATTTACTATCATCCGTAAAGCCTTGCAAGATATAGGTTATAGAGATATTTGTATTGCAGCAGATAAAAATGATACTTTAGCTAAAGAGATAATTAGAAATTCTGCATTAATTTTAGGCACTGGATTAGTTAATTATATAAATCTTCTAAATCCAGGATTAGTAATATTAAGTGGTCCTTTAATAATTAACTCAAAGCTATTTTATGATGAATGTATAAACATTGTATTTAAAAAATTGCATCCTGACAGAAGAAAAAAAATTATTTTCAGTAGAGGGGGATTTTTTAAAGAAAATGCAATTTCAATTGGAGCCGTGGCTCTAGTAATCGAAGACATTTAGAATAAGTATCAGTTTAAATATTTAAAAATTTTTATTTACAAAGGTAATAAAACTAATTTCAAATAGGGGGATATAAGTTGAAAAATTCAAAGGGTTTTAAATTATCAATTGTATTATTATTAGGTCTTTCATTACTTGGAGGAATAACTGGATGCTCATCAAAAAAAGCAGAAAGTGAAGCAGTTAATGTAAGGGTTGGATATTTTCCAAACATAACTCATTCACAAGCTCTTGTAGGCCGCGAACAGGGAACTTTTCAGAAGGCTGTAGGCGCAGCTAACAAAATAGATTGGAAACTATTTAATGCAGGTCCATCTGAAATAGAGGCACTTTTTGCAGGTGCTATTGATATTGGTTATATAGGACCCGGACCAGCTATTAATGGATATGCAAAATCAAAAGGAGATATTCAAATTATTGCAGGTGCAACAGATGCAGGTGCTATATTTGTATCTAGAAAAGGATTGGTTATTAAAAATTTAAAAGATTTAAGTGGTAAGAAAATTGCAGTTCCACAGTTTGGAAACACTCAAGATTTAACACTTAGAAGTATTTTATCCAAGAATGGACTTAAAGATAAAACAAAAGGTGGAACCGTTGAAATAAGTCAAGCAGCAAATGCAGATATTTTAACATTACTACAAAAGGGAGATATAGATGGTGCACTCGTGCCAGAACCTTGGGGTTCTAGACTTATTAAAGAGGCAAAAGCAAATATCATTTTAGATTATAAAGATATATTTAGAGAAGGAAAATATACTACTGCTGTTGTAGTTGTTAGAACTCAATTTTTAAAGGATCACCCACAAATTGTTGAAAATTTTATAAAAAATCATGTAGAGACAACAGATTATATTAATAAAAATCCAGGGGAAGCTAAGAAAATAGTTAATAAACAAATTACTGAATTAACTAAAAAATCAATAGCGACTGATGTTTTAGATGCTGCTTTTAAGAGATTAACAGTTACAAATAATCCAGAAAAGGACTCAGTACTCGACTTTGTTAAATCTTCAGTTAAAGAAGGTTTCTTAAAGACAGAACCAGATACAAAGGATTTATTTAACCTTACTATATTGAATAAAGTACTAAAAGATAAAGGCCTTGCTCAAATACAATAAAATTAAGTATTTCTATATATCGTTTTAAGTAATCACATAAATAACAAGGCTGTAAACTGATTGAGTTGCCAATCTATTTACAGTCTTGTTATATTTTTTATTCAATATTAACATTTATATTCAATATTTCAAAATTTCATTTTAGTTGTTTTCCTAAGAAATCTAGTGTAGACTCAATTACTTGCTCTTCCCACTCCTTTTTATCAAAAGTATGATTCGCCCCACTAATTACTTGTAACTTCGAAGACTCACCAAAATAACAAATATACTTTTGGGATGCACTTAATAGAACTACATCATCTTTTTCCCCATGAATTATAAGTGACTTTTTATCATATGCAGATGTTTTTTCATATATTCTTAGTTCTTTTATATTATCCACAAATCCCGTTCCAAGAAGTAATCCTTCAACATCAAAATAACCCAACCTTCTAAATTTCTCATAGTTACCAGCAATATAGTGCTTATCCAAAATTATTTCATCTATGTTTCCCGCAGGTGCCCATAAACATATTGTTTTTATTTCACTTTTTCTGTTTCCTGCTAACATGCTAGCAACTGCTCCTCCCATGCTCAATCCTACTATTCCTACATTATCATTATCTACAAAATCTAAGGTCCTTACGTAGTTCAAAATGTTATTTGCATCTTTAAGTTCACTACCCACAGTCATATCTATAAAATCCCCATCACTTTCGCCGCTACCAGCAAAATCAAATCTTATACTTGCTATTCCTACTTTTTCTAGTAGTCTAGAGAGCTTTACAAAGATAAAATACGGACCCATTTTATCTCCACAAAGGCCATGAAGTATTATAACTATCGGAACCTTACCATTTATATTATCTGGGACATGTAACATTCCACGAAGTTTCAATTTACCACTTTCGATTTCAACTGTTTTTTGCATTTAAATCACCTCCGTATATTTTTGTACACCTTCCCTTTTATTTTTTCATTAATCTTAAATTTTAAAATCGCATATTTTAAATATTAATAATCTAATCATTATTACAATGAATACCCAATATCAAATGCCCTTATATTTTCGTCTATCATTCTTGGGATACGTTGTTTTAATGCTTCAATAGCAAGTTCTCTTGTAATCTTTCCATCTAAAAATTTAATTATTTTACCAAATAGAATCATGTTTGCAAAAATATCATTTCCAAGCTTTTCAACAGCTAAATCTCTAGCGGGAATTGGAATTTGTATTATATTTATACTTTTATCTGGTGTAATGAATGCGGGGTCATAAATTATAATACCGCTATTCACCATTTTATAGAATTTATTATATGCAGCCTTAGATAAAGCGCAAAAAATTGTTGGTTCTTCAACAACAGGGCTATCTACCACTTCATCAGAAATAACAATTTGAGTACGAACATAACCTCCCCGAGTCTCCGTTCCATGGCTAACAAGCATAGTTGTAAATAAGCCTTCTAAAACTGAAGAAACTCCTAGTATTTGTCCAATACGAACTACTCCTTGTCCACCAAATCCACTTACTAATACTTCTGTGCGTTTAGACATGTTTAGCACCGCCTTCAATTCTATCAGTAAATTCTCTTATATTTGTTGCGAATTCCACTCTTGTATCCGTCCCATCATAATATACTCCTGTATGAAATCCTATTTTACCTTCTTTAACTTCCTCATCTTTTTTTAATGTAATCTCTTTGAACCATTTATAGCTATCTTCTGGTTTTCTACTTCCGAGTGCTCTTCCTCCAAAGTTTGTAACACATGGATAAAGGGCGTGAATTAAGGAAAAACCTTTATTTTCAATTCCTTTTTTTATACTTTCAACTGCGGATTGACCTTCAAAACTAGTATGTCTAGCTAAGAATGTAGCACCAGCATCCTTAAGAATTTTAAGTATATCAATACCATTTTGCGTCCAATTTGCCTCATTCATACCATAAGGACTACTATCGGTCTTATATCCTATAGGTGTTGTATATCCAAATTGCCCACCAGTTGATTGATATCCAAAATTATCTGCAACTATTACTGTTATATCTACATTACGCCTTGCACAATGTAATAAATGTAATAATCCAATACCAAAAGCATCACCATCACCAACAGTTAATATAATTTTCTTTTCAGGAGCTAATGCAACTCTAAGTCCTGCTGCTAATGCATACACACGTCCGTGTGTTCCTGCAAAATTGTCACCTTTCCAAGTATTAAATGTCTGTCTTCCTGCGCAACCAATTCCAGTTCCCCATACGACATCTTCTATTCCAAGATTTAATTCATCAATTGCCATAACTACTTTCTTATGAACTTGCCCTAAGCCACATCCACTACATGCGGTACTTGGTATCTTTTGTGCTCTTAGGTATTTATTTGCTAAATTATCCATTACCACGCCTCCGATTTCCATTGCTCAGTTACAATAGGTTCGTTATTTAACACATTTTTTATAACACCAATTAGTTCATTAACTGACGGAAGTTCACCACATTTCCCGAAAAAATGTACTTCACTACCGTTTGAGGTAGCCCTTTGTACTTCACGTACAAGCTGTCCCTCAAAGTTAAGTTCTACAGATAAATACTTAGTTTTTCTAGAGAATAACTTATCTTGGAAAGGCCAAATAGAAATTAATCTAATACAACCAACTTTAAGTCCTAATTCCCTAGCTTTTTTTACTGCACTTATCACAACTCTTGCAGGACTTCCATAAGCAACTAATATAAGTTCTGGATCACCATCTAGAAAATGTTCTTCGTGACGATCAATTATATCTCTATGATTTCTAATCTTATAAACCAATCTATAGGAATGCTTCATATGTGCAGCCGGATCTTCTGTATCATATCCATCCTCGGTTGGTGTCCAGTCGGAACATGCAGCCCCAGTATTATGTCCAAGTACAACTGGTGGAATATCAATTTCATCCGTTGCTGGATAAAAAACTGGTCCATAATTAACTTTTCTTTCTAAAACCTTTATTCCCATTTCATTTCTTTCTTCCTGGGTTTCTGGTATACAAAAGGATTCCCAACCATCAGTTACTAACTGATCTGCTAAAATAGTTACTGGGGTTCTAAAACGCTCTGCTAAATAAAAAGCTTCAATAGTAAGCTGGAATGCTTCTTGAACACTAGATGGTACAAGTACTATTGTTTCAAAGTTTCCTCCATGAGTTGGATATCTACTTAAATAAAATTCTCCTTGTCCTGGTGCACCAGTAATTCCACTAACTGGTCCAACCCTTTGCGCATCAATTATTACAACTGGGATTTCACAACTTATTCCCCAACCATAAGGATCTGAAAATAAGACATAACCCGGTCCTGATGTGGATGTCATTACCTTTTTACCACCCAGTGAGGCACCGAGGCACATATATAAGCCTGCAAGTTCATCTTCCGCTTGAATATAATATCCACCAACTTGTGGAAGCCTTCTTGACATATTCTCAGCAATTTCTGTTGATGGAGTTATTGGATATCCGGCATATACCTCACAGCCTGCGATTATTGCCGCCTCTGTAATCGCTGCATTTCCTGTATCAAATATTCTTTTCATATTAATCCTCCACTTTCTCTACTTTTAATGCAAAATCAGGACATGCAAAAAAACATTTATTACATCCAACACATTTATCTGCATTTACTACTTTATATGATCTATATCCTTTTTCATTGAAGTCGCTTCCTTTTTCAAAAACGTCCTTTTTACAAACAAGTTTACAATAACCACATTCCTTACACGCATTAAAATCAATTGAAACATTATATTTATTACTCATAACTGTTATAATTCCCCCTATTCATATACTTGAACACGCCAAAACCTTGTTATTTTCTCAATTGGTGCAAAAAACAATTGTTCCATTATAATCATAATTGCACCTAAGCAAATAATCGTTACAATTGTAACTGCCGTATCACCTGTGTTCCTACCTACATTTAATACAAAACCTAAGCCGTCAGGCACTCCTACAAGCTCTGCTGCAATTACTACTCTCCATGCAAATCCAAGCCCTAATTTAAATCCGCTAACAATGTATGGGATAATACTTGGAGCAATGCACCAGCGAATTACTTGCCTTAACACTGACCCTCCCAAAAATGCCTGTATTAGATGCAATAGTCCATATCAATAGTAATATGGCAATAGATAACGTAGTCTGAAACATTGGCATTAACTTCTTTTTCACTTTATCATCTCCCTAGCCAATAATTATGGCAAGAATCTTAAATCAAACAATTCTTTTTCTTTTGGAACTACCTTTAGATACCCAAGATTATGTGCCCAATCAAGGGTTTTAAAAGATCCTGGAACATCTACTTTATATGTATAATCAACACGTTTTCTTGCTTTTACTATAATAGCTTTATCTAATGATAATGCCTTTGCTATTTTGTCGTTTGCAGTAGGATCGTTATTAATAAAATCAACTGTTTTTACATAACCTGCTAAAAATGATTTTAGAAGTGCTGGATTATCATCAATAAATTTTTGACTTGCAGCTACGACATTTACAGGATATAAAGCTTTTGATCCAGTTTTTGTTTGAATTTCTTTTGCAGCGTCATATAATACTTTAATGTTAGGATCTTTACTCTCTGCTTGAGACGCAAATGGTTCCCAGGTAATTGCGGCATCAACTTGACGAGTTGCTGTAAGAGCGGTAGCCATATCAGCCGGTTTTAATCCCGATACAATTTGAATATCTTTTGGGACTTTAAGCTTACTTGATGGTAATATATAATCTCTAAGTAATGTATCCGTTACAGTACCTGGATTAGGTTCTGCTATTTTATGTCCAGCTAACTCTGCAATAGAATTTATCCCACTATCCTTTCTTGTAATGATAACATGCCCTCCACCATTAGCAGATGCAACTATCTTAAGTTCACTTCCCTTCGATTGCCACGTAGCTATTGGTGCAATTCCACAAAAGGCGATATCAATATCACCAGTAGCAAAAGCCTCCATAAGAGCAGCTCCATCAGCAAAATCTACAATTTGAACATTAATTCCTTGCTTCTTATATATTCCTTCTTCAACAGAAATATATGGTGTAATTGTTCCTAATGCTCTTATTGAACCAACTTTTATTGTTTTTGCTTTAGCTGCTTTGGTAGCTTCATTTTTCGATGACTTTTGGCATCCCATAAGTACTAAAGTTAAACTTAAAACTAAACTTACTAATAAAACAATCTTCTTTTTCATATTATTTACGCCCCCCATTTTTCTTTATTATCTTCATATATCTTTTTGAATTTTAGTCTTTGAATTTTACCATTTGGTCCTTGTGGAAATTCATTTACAAAGAATATTTCCTTAGGCACTTTAAAGTATGCTAATCTCTCTGTGCAAAAATTTATTATTTCAGATACATCTAAATCTTTGTTATTTTTCAACTTAACGTATGCTACAACTTCCTCTCCATAGAGATTATTCGGAATTCCTACAGTTGCTGCTAATTCAACTTCTGGAATCATATATAATACTTCATCGATTTCTCTTGGCGAAAACTTTTCACCAGCCCTATTAATAAGTTCTTTTTTTCGTCCTGATATAAATAAGTATCCTTCATCATCAAAATATCCTATATCTCCTGTATGGAACCATCCATCAACAAAAGCTTCTTTTGTAGCAATTTCGTTTTTATAATATCCAATTGCAATATTATCTCCTTGTACAATTATTTCTCCTTGCTTAAAAGCTGGCAGTTCATTAAGATTTTCATCAACAACCCTTAGCTCATTACCAAATCCAAAACCGACAGATCCTACCTTAGTCTTTTGTGGTGGTACTGGATTTGTTGTAATTTGACTTGCACCTTCTGATATTCCATAAGACTCAATAATTTGAACATGAAATCTATTCTGAAATTCTTCTATAACTGCTATCGGTAATGCCGCTGATGCAGATCTTGCAAATCTCATACAACTTAAATCTAACTTTTCATCTACTTCTTTTGAAAGAATAATAGACAAAATTGTTGGAACTGCACTAAACCAAGTAACACGATATTTATTTATCCATCTCCAAAACATGCTAACACTAAATTTTTCTGGCATTACTACTTTAATTCCAACAAACAGTGGTGTAATTAAAGTAACTACTAAACCATTAATATGGAAGAGTGGTAATATACAAAGAGCAATATCTTTTCTATTTAATCCATGTGCCATAGAAATGTGTTCTGCTTCAACTAGCAAATTCTCATGTGTTAGCATAACCCCTTTGGGGTTTCCTGTGGTACCTGATGTATATAGAATTAAAGCTAAATCTTTTTTGGTTAATTCATTATTATCACAATAATCATCACTTAATTGATTTATAAGTTTTATCAATACTAAGTCCCTACCTATATTTACTTTACTCACTATGTTAGTATCACTTAACATAGAATTTAAAAACTCTTCATTTGTAATAATATACTTACTATCTGAATTGACTATTAAATACTCGAGCTCTTTTTCTTTTAAGGAAATGTTAATTGGAACTACAACTCCACCGATATTTGTAATTCCGAAAAAACTAGTTGATGCTTCAATTCCATTTTTCAAAATTACAGATACTTTATCTCCCTTTTTAACTCCATTAGAAATAAGAATTTCTCCGATTTTATCGACTTCTTCTTTAAATTCATAAAAACTTATGCTTTCTTCATTTATGGGAGAAACAAGGAATATACTATTGCCACTTTTAGAAGCTCTATCATTTACTAATTCCTTTAATGTATTAAATTTCATATTCAACATTCCTCTCATCTTTATATCCATATTGTTCAAGTACATAATTTCTTATGGAAACAAATTCTTGACTTGTACGTTCTCGTGGCCTAGGCAGTTCAACTGGGACTATTGTTTTAATTTCACCAGGTGATGATGTCATAACAACAATTTTATCGGCCAAATAGACAGCTTCATCAACATCATGTGTAACAAATACTGAAGTAAAATTTTGCTTTTTCCAAAGTTTCATTAAGTCTTCTTGTAAATTCATTCTTGTAAATGCATCAAGAGCACCAAAAGGCTCGTCCATTAAAAGTATATTGGGACTCATTGCAAGAACCCTTGCGATTGCAACTCTTTGTTTCATGCCACCAGATAGTTGATGAGGATAGGATTTCTCAAACCCTCTTAGATCAACTAACTCAATATACCAAGCAACCTTTTTCCTTATTTCCTGTTTGCTTTCTTTTCTGATTTCTAACCCTAATGCTACATTTCTTTCTACTGTTAACCATGGAAATAAGGCATAATCTTGAAATACCATTCCTCTATCTTTCCCTGGTTTTGTTACAATTTTATTATCTATTTTCACATTTCCACTGTCAGCATTAATTAATCCTGCAATAATTTTAAGTAAAGTGGATTTCCCGCATCCAGAAGGTCCGAGTAAACAAATAAATTCATTATCATTCACTTCAAAAGAAACGTTATTTAATGCAATAAAATCATCTTTTTTATCAGAACTTTTGTATTTTTTAATGATATGTTTCGCTTGTATTGACAATTACTCACCTCATTTCAAATTAACAATATATTAATTTTTAATTAAAAAATTGATTATTTTAATTTCTGTTATTTTATTCGAATGATTAATACCTAGTATTCCAGTATGTTTGTTTATATATTGTTACTATATTAATACTCTTCTAAAACAATGTCAAGTATATTTTTCATTTATTTTCTTTAGATTAACATATATAACATGTTGAAGAAAAATATTGAGGTCTGAACAACTAGATCAAATAAAACAAAAAGAGTTTCAAATCAAATTATTCTGATTTGAAACTCTTTTCATTATCCATAAAATTTAAATTCATTAGTGTGTTGGACTATAATTTTTAGTCTTAATTTTTATTAGTATGTTGCTAAATCATCATCCTTTATATCAGAAATAAACATACATCCGGGAGCATGAGTTATTACAAACTCTGGTTTGACATTCATTACTACTGCCTGTGGTGTAACACCACACGCCCAGAATACGGGCACCTCTCCCTCTTTGATTGTTACAGGATCTCCAAAATCCGGTTTTGATATGTCTTTTATACCAATTTTTTCTGGATCTCCTATATGTATTGGTGACCCGTGAACCCTAGGGAACCTTCCTGTAATGGCGACAGCTTTTTCAACCAACTCTTTTTTTATTGGTCTCATACTTACAACAGTAGGTCCATTAAAAATTCCAGCTGGATTGCATTCTATATTTGTTATATACATAGGAACATTACAATTCTCTTCAATATGTCGTATACTAATTTCTGCATCTGACAGCGCCTTTTCAAAGGTAAAACTACAGCCAAGAAGAAAAGAGACCAAATCCTCAGACCACAAATTTAAGATATTATTCACTTCTTCAACCAATATTCCATCCCGGTAAACGCGATATTTGGGTATATCTGTACGGATATCTGCCGTAGGAGCGATCATACTAGGTGTGAATTTTCCAGGTTCACAAATATCTAAAATAGGGCAAGGTTTTGGATTTCGCTGACAGAATATAAGAAAATCCATTGCATATTTAGCAGGTAATATCACCAGATTGGCCTGAGTATATCCATAAGCTAGACCTGGTGTAGGCCCTGTCCAGTTTTCAAGTCTTATTTCGTTCCTAGCCTGTTCTCCATTATTAAACTTCACTATTACCCTCTCCTTTAATTAATTTCTTCTACTATCCATTGTAACATAGAAAATAATTTTTCATATTATTTCATATACCCACCCTTCACTCTCATTGTTTTTCTGTTAAAATAACTAAAACACGTTTAGCAAGTTGTGCAAAATAATTCGCACCTGGCAGAAGTGCGCCATCATCTACTGTAAATTTAGGATGATGAAGTGAATATGACATACCTGTACCAATATTTACAAATGCACCTGGTATTTGCTCCTGATAAAAAGCAAAGTCTTCACCAATTAGTGTTTGTGGGAGTTCTACAATTTTAAATCCCTGTTCTTTTGCTACCTCTAATGCTACAGACGTCCACTCACCCGAGTTATTTGTTGCTGGTGGTCCGGAGTACCATTTAAACTCAGCAGTTGCACCAAATGAGTCAGCCATTCCTTTAACTATTTGTCTCATTCTTTTAGGAATAAACTCACGAGTTTCAGCATTAACTGATCTTACAGTGCCTTCAAGATAAGCTGTAGTGGGAATTACGTTCCATGTATTCCCACTGTCCAAGTGAGTAACACTAATAAGTGCTTGATCAAATGCACTAACATTACGACTTACAATTGTTTGTAAAGCCGTAATTATATGGGCTGCAACAATAATTGGATCTATTCCCTTTTCCGGTGATGACGCATGTGTCCCCACACCAACAATTTTAATCTCAAATCTATCAACCGCTGCAGTCATAGATCCCGCATGTGTTCCAAAACTACCTACTGCTAAATCTGGTGCGCTATGCAATCCAAATATAGCATCAACACCAGATAATGCTCCTGTTTCTAAAACATTTGTTGCACCCTTTCCTATTTCTTCAGCTGGTTGAAATATAAAACGTACCGTCCCAGATAATGTTGACTCTTGCTCTTTTAATAAATAAGCTGCACCTAAAATAACAGTTGTATGAAAATCATGACCACAAGCATGCATTTTACCAAAAACTTCAGATTTATAATCTAAATCTGTTTCTTCATTAATAGGTAACGCATCAATATCCCCTCGAATTGCAATAATAGGACCTTTATTAAATCCTGTTACTTCTGCAACTAATCCTGTTGATAAGGGTAACTCAAGTATACGAATTTGAGCCTCGTTTAATAGTTCACGTAAAGTCTTCGTTGTGTTAAATTCCTCATTTGATAACTCTGGGTGTTTATGAAAATTATGACGTACTTCTATTAGTTTTTCTTCCAATTTATTAATAATTTTTAACATTGCCTCATTCTGCATGTAATTATACCCCTTTACTTTATTTAAGCGCATCTACAATTTATTGGTGTACCTCTGATATTTTATAAGATTTGAATCCTTCTTTACCTGTAAAATATATTATACATGGTTTAGCACTCTCTTCATAGATAATTTTAGGATGTAGATCATCTCTATGCACAACTTATATATAGTTTATGTATAACCCACTTAATATAATCATTTAGTCATATGGTAGCCACAACAATAGTTTTACATCAATAAAAAAGGGTTATAAGCCTCAAAACTTATAACCTTTTCTTTAAATATTACGTTTAATCCTAAATAACGTCGACTTTATTAACTAATTTTCCTATATTTTCAATATAGCATTCCACAACATCTCCATTTTTTAAAACTTTAGGAGGAACAAATCCCATCCCAACACCGCTTGGGGTTCCGCTACAAATTATATCACCGGGTTTTAATGTTAATCCTTTTGACAAATCACTAATAATATATGGTATATCGAAAATCAAACTTTTCGTATTTGAGTTCTGTCTTAATTCTCCATTTATTCTGCACTGAATATTTAACTCAACAGGAAATTTAATTTCATTTTTATGTACAATGTACGGACCCATAGGACAAAATGTGTCTAAACTTTTTCCTTTAAACCACTGTGTATGTTTTCCTTGCAAATCTCTGGCTGAAACATCGTTAACTATTGTATATCCAAAAATATATTCTTCTACTTTCTCAGGTTTAATATTCCTACCTTCCTTCCCAATTACTATAGCTAGCTCAACTTCATAGTCTACTTGAGTCGTAACATCATAGGAAAATTTAATAGAATCTCCATTGCCGATTGCTGGAGATGCGACCTTAGTAAAATATATAGGAAAATCTGGAATCCCTGTATCTGTTATTTTAGTCATTTTAATTTCTTTTGCATGTTCTACATAATTTTTACCAAGGCAAAATATATTTCTTTTTGGATTTGGTATTGGTGCAAGTAATTTAACTGAATTTAATAGTATACCGTCAAAATCATTTCTATTTATGGCAGCTTGAACCTTATCACTTGTACTATCATCAAACTCTTCTATTAGCTGGATCATAGAACTAACATTATTTTTACCTATAGAATTAAATATATCATTAATAGGTATAACTTTTTCTCCAATAATAATTCCTACTTTTTCTTCACTTTCATTAATATATGTAACTAATTTCATCGTTTAAACGCCCCTTCTCATATCTTATATAATTGCCAACTAAGTATTAATAGAAGTATAACAATAATTAACAAAAAAGTCCTTTTATTTTTATAAAAAATAGACCAACTTAATTAAATTAAGTTGGTCTATTACTATTAAATTTTATATATAATCATTTATCATAACGAAGTGCATCTCGACCTTCAGCACCATTGCTTATTCTGATAATATTTTTTACATCATAAACAAATATTTTTCCATCACCCATTTTACCTGTATGAAGCACTTTTTTTGCGATTTCTACAACCAAGTCCACAGGAACATCACAAACCACTACTTCTACTTTTATTTTAGGAAGAAGATTAATATCTAAAGCGAGTCCTCGATAAAATTCTTTATGACCCTTTTGCATTCCACATCCTAAAACGTTAGATACAGTCATGCCACTAATACCAATTGCATTTAGAGCTTCCTTCAATTCATCAAATTTACTTGAAGAAGTAATAATCTCTATCTTTGAAAACTTTTGGTCCATGCACTTACCCCCTTTTATTTTAAAATAAATACTTTAGTGAGTTAAATATCTATCCCACCATAAGCCTCTTCCCCATGTAAAGAAACATCTAATCCGTCCATTTCTTCTTCACTTGTTACTCTTAAACTCATAAATTTACTTATCACTTTTAATATAATAAAGGTCATTATTGCTGAATATGCAATAGTTGATACAATTGCTATCAGTTGAATTTCTACTAATTTAATATTACCATATATTAATCCATTTGTACCAGCAGAATTTATAGCCTTTGAAGCAAAAATACCAGTAGCTATTGACCCCCAAATTCCTCCAATTCCATGACACCCAAAAGCATCTAATGAATCATCGTATCCGAGTCTTTGTTTAACTACCGTTACGCTAAAGAAACATAACGCTCCAGCAATTCCGCCTATTAATATTGATGTCATAGGGCTTACAAACCCTGCACCTGGAGTTATTGCTACAAGTCCTGCAACCATACCGCTTGCAATTCCCAGGGACGTAACTTTTTTTCTAACAACTACCTCGCATGTACTCCAAGCTATAATTCCAGCAGCAGCAGCCGTATTAGTTGTAATAAATGCATTTAACGCTACACCGTTTATTGCTAGTGCGCTCCCAGCATTAAATCCAAACCATCCAAACCACAAAATTCCGGCGCCTATCATTGTCATAGGAATATTATGAGGAGTAATTGTTTTTAGTTTTTTTCTCTTCCCTATTACTAGGGCTGCAACGAGTGCTGATATACCTGAACTTATTTCCACAACATATCCACCTGCAAAATCTAATACTCCTAAATTTCTAAGCCACCCGCCAGCACCCCATACCCAGTGTGCAATTGGGTCGTAAACTATTATTGACCATAGTAAAATGAATACCGAAAACGCAAAAAATTTCATTCTCTCAGCAATTGCTCCTGAAATTATGGCAGGAGTAATTATTGCAAACATAAGTTGAAATAACATAAATACTGATTGTGGAATCGTAGCTGCATAATTAGCGTTTGGAAGAAATCCCACTCCTCGTAATCCAAAAAATTGAAAATTACCAATAAACCCGGCAAAATCTTTTCCGAAACATAATGTATACCCAATTAATACCCATTGAATTGATACAATTGCCATTGCCGCATAACTGTGTACTGTAATGCTAAGTACATTTTTTCTTCTTACCATTCCTCCATAAAATAATGCTAATCCTGGTGTCATTAACATTACTAATGTTGTTGCAAAAATTATAAATGATGTATCTGCAGCATTCACTGCGTTCATAAAAATTCCTCCTAAATAAATATTATTATTAGATGAGAGAAATTTACATTGCAGTTACAATGAATTTAAACTTACCAATAAACGTCATTTTACTTAATATTACGACAAAAGTCAAGTTTTTTTGTTCTATTAACTTAGTCTTAGAACTAACATTAGTTTTACCTATAGCATTAAAAAACAGACTAACTTAATAAAATTAAGTTAGTCTGTTACTATTAAATTCTAAAATTATTTATCATAACGAAGAGAATCTCGTCCCTCTGCTCCATTGCTAATTCTGATAATATTTTTCACGTCATAAATGAATATTTTCCCATCACCCATTTTTCCTGTGTGCAATACCTTTTTTGCTGTTTCTACAACCAAATCTACAGGTACATCGCAAACAACTATTTCTATTTTTATTTTAGGTAGAAGATTAATATCTAAAGCGAGTCCTCGATAAAATTCTTTATGTCCCTTTTGAATTCCACATCCTAAAACGTTAGATACTGTCATGCCACTAATACCAATTG
This sequence comes from Clostridium sp., assembly GCF_036569345.1. Lineage (GTDB taxonomy): Bacteria > Bacillota > Clostridia > Clostridiales > Clostridiaceae > Clostridium_AD. The sequence goes on along the minus strand of NZ_DATCQT010000029.1, from coordinate 62,317 downwards.
CGTTTAATGCTTCCTTTAATTCATCGAATTTACTTGAAGATGTAATAATATCTATCTTTGAAAATTTTTCTTCCATACTCGTACCCCCCTCTATTTTATTAAATATCTATTCCACCGTAAGCTTCTTCACCATGTTGAGAAACATCTAATCCATCACTTTCTTCATCTGCTGTTACTCTTAAACTCATAAATTTGCCTAGCACCTTTAATATAATAAAGGTCATTATTGCTGAGTATGCAATAGTTGCTACAATAGCTATTAATTGAATTCCTAACAACTTAATATTACCATGTATTAACCCATTTGCACCCGCAGAATTTATAGCTTTTGAAGCAAAAATTCCAGTAGCTATTCCTCCCCAAATTCCTCCAATTCCATGACAACCAAATGCATCTAATGCGTCATCATATCCGAATTTCAATTTAACTACCGTTACACTGAAGAAACATATTACACCGCCAACTCCACCAATTAACATGGAAGATAAAGGGCTTACAAAACCTGCGCCCGGTGTTATTGCTACAAGTCCTACAACTATACCACTTGCAAGACCGAGTGACGTAACTTTCTTTCTAATAATTAGCTCACATAAACACCAAGTTAAGGCTGCAGCAGCAGCAGAAGTGTTAGTTGTAATAAATGCATTAAGTGCTACACCATTTACTGCTAATGCGCTTCCTGCATTAAATCCAAACCATCCAAACCACAAAATTCCAGCTCCAAGAAGTGTCATAGGAAGATTATGTGGAGTAATTGATTTTAATTTTTTTCTTTTCCCTATTACAAGTGCTACAACAAGTGCAGAAATACCTGAACTTATATGAACAACATTTCCACCTGCAAAATCTAAAGCTCCTAAATTTCTAAGCCATCCACCCGCACCCCATACCCAGTGTGCAATTGGGTCATAAACTAATGTTGTCCATACTAAAATGAAAACCGCAAATGCAAGAAACTTCATTCGCTCAGCTATTGCTCCTGAAATTAAAGCCGGAGTAATTATCGCAAACATAAGCTGAAATAACATAAATACTGATTGTGGAATTGTAGCTGCATAATCAGGGTTTGGTAGAAACCCAACACCGTGCAAGCCAAAGAATTGAAAATTTCCTATAATTCCAGCAAAATCTTTTCCGAAACATAAAGTATAACCTATTAGTACCCATTGAAGTGAAACAATCACCATTGCTGCATAACTGTGCACTGTAGTACTTAGTACATTTTTTCTTCTCACCATTCCACCATAAAATAAGGCTAATCCTGGCGTCATTAACATTACTAATGCTGTTGCAAAAATGATAAATGATGTATCAGCAGTATTTATTGCGTTCATAATAATTCCCCCTAATTAAATATTATTCCTTGGATATTAAAAATTCTTATATGGCCACTATGAATTTTCTCTTACCGTTAAAAATCATTTTACTAACTTTTTGAACAAATGTCAAGCTTTTAAATTGCCTCTTTTTAGTATCAACTTCAGTTATATCTATTTAAAATGCAGTGTTTACGGTGTGTAACCATTTTCATTTGTAAAATTTTATTTATTTTTAGAAAAACAGTATATTGCATGCAATTATAAATTTCATGTCATTATTTTATATAAAAGAGAGATAAACCAAAATAATTAAGTTGATCTCTTTTATAAGTTTCTCATTATATAACTCCAGTTAATTTTCAAACCTCACCTTTTACTATATGTAAACGAATTCAAGTTGAAAATAGCTAATGATAATGATAAAATATACTTATAACATACTTTATTAAGATAAAATTGAGTCGAGCTAAAAATATTACTATTAAAAGTTAAATTCAGTTTTATATTTGAATTGAAAGGAGCGACATAAATGGATTTATTATTAGGTTTAACGGAGCAAGTAATTAAAAAAAATCCAAACGAACCAGAATTCCATCAGGCTGTAAAAGAAATACTAGCATATTTAGAACCGGTGGCAAAAAAACATCCTGAGTGGATAAAGGCTGGAATATTTGATAGAATTGTAGAACCAGAAAGACAAATTATTTTTAGGGTATCATGGATAGATGACAATGGAGTTGTAAAAGTGAACAGAGGCTTCCGTGTCCAATTTAATAGTGCTATAGGACCTTATAAGGGTGGTCTTAGGCTTCATCCGTCAGTTAATTTAAGTATTATTAAATTTCTTGGTTTTGAACAAATCTTTAAAAACTCTCTAACTGGACTTCCAATAGGTGGCGCCAAGGGCGGAAGTGATTTCGATCCTAAAGGAAAATCTGATATGGAAGTAATGAGATTTTGTCAGAGTTTTATGACTGAACTTTCAAAGCATATCGGAGCTGATACTGATATACCCGCTGGTGACATGGGTGTTGGTGCCCGTGAGATTGGTTACATGTATGGCCAATATAAAAGGCTTAAAAACGAGTTTACAGGTGTATTAACAGGCAAAGGTCTCCCTTATGGTGGAAGCCTTGCGCGAAGAGAAGCTACAGGATATGGTATGTGTTATTTTGTTAAAGAAATGCTTAAAGCTTGTGGAGATTCTTTTAAAAATAAAACTGTTGTAATTTCTGGTTCAGGTAATGTTGCAATATATGGAGCTGAAAAAGCTATCCAATTAGGAGCAAATGTGGTTGCATTAAGTGATTCTAATGGATATATATATGATGCTTCTGGGATTAATCTAAATACGGTTAAAAATATTAAAGAAGTTAATAGAGAAAGAATAAGTGAATATGTTAAATACCATACAGATTCAGAATATCATGAAGGATGCTCTGGAATTTGGACAATAAAGTGTGATATTGCACTTCCTTGTGCTACTCAAAATGAAATAGATGTAGCATCAGCAAAAATTCTTGTATCAAATGGATGTATCGCAGTTGGGGAAGGCGCAAATATGCCATCAACTCCAGAAGCAATTGAGGTATTCTTAAAAAGCAACATACTTTTTGGACCTGCTAAAGCAGTAAATGCAGGTGGTGTTGCTACTTCGGCTCTTGAAATGTCACAAAATAGCATGAGATACTCATGGTCATTTGAAGAAGTTGATTCTAAATTAAGATCTATAATGTCAGACATTTATAAAAATGCAAGCAATGCTGCAAATGAATATGGATTTGAAGGTAATTTAATTGCTGGCGCTAATATCGCTGGATTTATTAAGGTAGCAAATGCTATGTATTCTCAAGGAATAGCATATTAATATTCATACTAAAATTTAATAGCAATACTATAATTAAAAATACACAGTTGCATTTTCCAACTGTGTCATTTTTTTAATTTTACAAATTAAATTACAGCCCATCTTTAAAAGTCATATTTTTAGATAACACACCAAACTGAGTATGAATTCCCATTTACAGTAAAATCACCATTACCATCCCCAGCTATTTTAATTTCTCCAGAAACATTACCAGTTATATCAATAAAACTCTTACCTGAAAGTTCTTCTCCAACAAACATTTTCTTAGAACCGCCATCTTTTGTATTACAAATCAAGGCAGCTAGTCCCTTTTCTCTTGTCCATCCCACAATATGGGCATCATCGAAATAATCATGTTGCCACCCATAAGCAAAATTTTGTCTAGCTTTTAATAATTTATCTAGTGCATCTTTTAATGGAGTTATATCATTACTTGGCATTCCATAATAATCTCCAAAGAAAACACAAGGTATACCTTCTTGTCTTGTCAAAATAAAAGTATATGCTTGTAGTTTAAATGAATTATCTACCCATGATTCAAGCGACTGGCCAGGTTGGGTATCATGGTTGTCCACAAATGTCACTGAGTTTTCCGGATAACAACTTATTAATGTATTTGACATCAAACCTCTTAAATCATAATTTTCTTTTTCATTTACGGCTGTTAAAAAGTTATAGTGAAGTGGCACATCAAATAAATTAAAAATATGTGAAGTATCCTCAACATATTTTTTTAAAACATTCATATCAGTATGCCAATATTCTCCTACAGTAAAAAGCCCTTTTTTTGTAACATTTCTTATGTCATTAATCCACTTAGTGAAAAATTCAACTTCTATATGTTTTACTGCATCTAATCTAAATCCATCAAGTTTTGTTATCTCAATGTACCATAATCCCCATTTTAAGAGTTCTTCATATACCACAGGTGAACTTACATCTATATCTGTAAGCATAAGATAATCATAATTTCCATTTTCCTCATCTACTTCAGCATCCCAACCCTTACCAAGTCCAGTAAATTGGAATATAGCACTTTCTTTTTTATTTTCATCCCAATCTACCCCATCAAAATGACTCCAGTTCCACTTAAAATCAGAATACTTATTATTTCTTACTGGAAAATTGAACTTAGTCCATGCCTTTATATCATATTCTTCAGATATTTTGTTGTTTCTATCTTCAGGATCCACTTTAACTGCTTTTACCCACTCAGTTTCGTCTGCTCCACCTTTATGATTAAGTACTATATCTGCTAATATCTCAATATTATTTTTATGCGCCTCAGCTATTGCATCTATGTATTCATCTTTTGTGCCATATTTAGATCGTACGCTTCCCTTTTGATCAAATTCACCAATATCATATAAATCATAAACACCATACCCTGTATCGTTACTACCACCTGCACCTTTGTAGGCCGGTGGAAGCCAAAGAGTATTTATACCAGCATCGCGTAAAGCTTTGCTTTTCTCCTTTAAAAAATTCCAGTGTCCTCCGTCATTTGGAAGATTCCATTCGAAAAATTGCATTATAGTTCTATTCACCTAACTCATCTCCTATTATTAATCACATTTATTATAATATTAATAGCCACCAACTTATCGCTACAATATGTTAATGGCTAAAAATTGATGGCTGGATTCAATTTTAAATTTATTCGTTCACAATATTTACTGGAGTTCCTGCTAAAAATTTTTCAAGATTAACAACTGCAATATCCATAAGTCGTTTTCTTGACTCAATTGGTGCCCAGGAAATATGTGGTGTTATAATGCAGTTTTTAGCTTTTAGCAATGGGTTATCTAACTTTATCGGTTCGAAAGATACAACATCTAATGCTGCTCCTGATACTTTCCCGTTGTTTAATGCCTCAGCTAAATCTTCTTCCACAATCAAGGGGCCTCTTGAATTATTTATTATCATAACCCCATTTTTCATCTTTTTGATTGTTTCCTTATTTATGATACCCTTAGTACTCTCAAATAGTGGGCAATGTAGGGTTATAACATCGGAATTAGTAAGTAGAGTATCTAAATCTACATACTTCATTGTTTCACTTTCTAAATTTTTATTCTTAGAAGAACCAGATGCTAGTATCTTCATTCCAAGAGCCTGTGCTATTTTACCAGTCGCTTTTCCAATCTTTCCATATCCAATAATGCCCATAGTTTTTCCTGAAAGCTCAATTAATGGGTAATTCCAATAACAGAAATCTATATTATTTGACCATTCTCCGCTTTTAACGGATTCACTATGAGCCCCAACATGCTGGCACATTTCAAGCATTAGTGCTATTGCCATTTGGCTAACAGCATCTGTTCCATAAGAAGGAATATTAGATACTTTAATCCCTTTTTCCTTTGCTGCTTCCACATCTACTACATTGTATCCTGTTGCAAGCACTCCAATATACTTTAATTTTGGCATCTTAGCTAAAGATTGTCTTGATAAGGGAGTTTTATTTGTAAAAACTATTTCTGCATCTTTAGCCCTTTCTATAATAATATGAGTATCATCTAGATTATAATCGGTACGGTCATATATTGTTACATCCCCAATATTTTTTAGTCCATCCCAAGTTAGATCGCCTGGATTTAGAGTATAACCGTCTAAAACAACTATTTTCATATTGCCATCCCCTTTAAAGATTAAAATTATTTCTATTGATTAATAACTTCCTTGCTATATGATGCGTAATTAGGTGAGTCTTCACCAACCAATTTATCTAATTTCCAATTATATCCCTTAGCTTCGTCATAAACAAGGAAATATAATGCTACAAAAGAAACGTTTTTATTTTCTTTCTTTTTCTTATCCATATATGTAATACTTCCATATACATATTTTATATTTTCAGAGCCCTTCTTGGACAATATTTCTTTAATTTTAAATGTCTTCGCTTCTTCAGCGGTTATTTTATGGTTATTAGACCACCAAAAAAACAAATTACTTCCTTCAATTTCATTATTTGTTATAGTGGATATTATTACGTCCTGTGGAATCTTGTTAATAGTCCCACTATCAACGGTAGTTTTTGATCCATATAATAATGATACCTTGCTCAGTGATATTGAGAAATTATAATTAGTTGATAATACCGACTTTATTTCCCCAGCTGTATTTTCCCTTTTCGCAGTGATACTTAATGTTCCTTTTTGTGAATCATATTTTTTGCTAAATATCTGAATACCATTAGTAAATTTATCCTTTACAGCAAAACCCTTCCCTTCAAAAAAGTTTGGATAAGTTACATTCTCCTCAAGACCACCACTTCTTATTGTTTCAATAACCTTATCATCAGAAAAGGTTGGTGAAAGTGCTAATTTAAATTCATTAATTCCATTTTCTCCAGTGCTATTTTCTTCAATGCTTCCGATACTCCAAACCTCATTTTTAAAAATAAGCTCGCACTTTATCTTTCCAGTAGTTGAGAGAAGACCGCTATCTATAGATGTGGCAACCAAGATTTCTTCTTTTCCATTTTCAAAATCAGGTGTTCTAAGTGTCAACCCAAGATTTTTCACATCTTGACCACCTAATGTTATTGGTGTATCTGCAATAGTAATTTTTAATTTCTTGAGCCTGGCTAAGAACTTCGCCTCATCCATTCCTACTACAGGTTTCAATGAAGTAAGCCTAGCAAGCACAAATTTTTCAAACTTCCACTTATTATTACCTTCAGAAGTATATGCTAATGTCAAATTTGTATTTGCCTCAACAACACCATTGTTCAAAATTAATGATACTTTTATCTCATCTGTACTCTTGTCTGTGTTCCTACTATTTATACTAAAGCTTTTCATATTATTCTTATCGATTTTTATGCTTGTCCCTTTGGGAAAAGTTACAACCTTACCAATCAAATCTTCTTTTATTCTTACCTCATCAACAGGTTTTACAATTAAAAATGTTTTTGCAAACACTATCGCTGAAATAACAACTAATAAAGCTATTATAGGTACTATTATTTTTTTCCTTTTGAATATTTTCTTAAAAAAAGAATTTATCTTCTCTTTTTTATACTTTCTTATATCTTTTTTTGTTATAATCGGCATTTCTAAAGTGTTTTGATGTTTTTTATCCTTTGCTACGGCTTCAATTAAGTTTTCTATTCCTTCATTTTTAATTTTATCAGGAGCCTGCATAATATCAAACTCAATACTCTCTTCTGTTTTAGCTCCACAATATGGGCAAAATTTTAACCCATCAATATCATCAGATTCATTCTTACAGTTGTTGCATATCATTTGTTCCCTCCAAACATTCGTATAAATATATAAAATAAATAATATGTTATATTTAATATATTATAGCCTGTTCGTATGCTTTATTCAAACATATTCACATTTCTAATTATCCTCATATGCAATTGGCACATTATTTATTCCAAGTTCTTGTGCTGCAGCATATTGATCATGCCCTGACACAATTACAAGGCTACCTCTTTTTACAAGAATAGGTTTGTTAAATTTGTTATTATTTTTCATGTAATTTAGTGCTTTATTCTTTGAACGTTTTATAGACATTTCTTCATTTTCATTTACTAGTTTTGCGATATCCATTATCTCATCAGTACCAGTTGGCATTTCATAATTTAAATCTATTTGTCCATTCTCATCTTTTAACAAATGAAATATTTTAACAGAAGTTGCTTCTACTGAAATAAACGGGGTACCTTTGCTATTTACACATGCCTTAAGTTCTCCTTTAATTACAAAATAATTTACATCCTTCATACCTATTACTGCATCTCTCCAATAATCCTTTTTAACAATTACTCTATAAACTGATTGCATTTCATCGTAAGTTTCTATTCTAAAAAGTAACATAACATCTCCATTTTCTAGTCTATTTGTTTTTGTAGGTAATCCCTTAATTATAATTTCACTTTTATTCATATTTAATTTCTCCTTCAAACCATATTTATTTTTCCTAGCATATTAAGCAGTCCCTTTAATAATTGTAAATTTAAAATCATAAAAATAAAACACCTAGAAAGCACATATCGCTTTCTGGGTGTTTTTAATTGAATTATAGATTAATGGCATATTAATTTTCACACTAATAAATTGATCTTGACCTATATTAGATGTTTTTAGGTGTTTTTCAGCTGTAGAATTTTTTTTAATATAAACTAACATAGAAAACACCTCATTCATTTATTTAAAATATTTTTTATTTAAAATACAATTACACTTAAGTGGCTTTACTAATAAAGTCATTATACCATTTTTCTCATAAAATCACAATTTAAATCTGATAATAACAATGCTATAAAGATAAATCACTGACAGGAAATTACACCCTGCCAATTAAATTAGATATATTACATAGTAGATATTATAAGCTCCATTTTACCAAAAGGTAATTCTATTGGAAACACATATGTAGAAGCTATTTCCTTTTCAAAACACACTGATTGTGGCTCCATGTCTAATTCTACTCCTTTATTAGACATACCTACAAGATACAAACCATTATTTAAATTCAGAAATTCGCCTACTGAGTCTTTAGCCATTTCATCTACTATTGATAACTCTTCCTCCGCGTATCTAGAAGCAATTTTTAAAAACACATCTTGTTCTGCATTTATATACGTCATAAAATTAATTGAGTTTTTTATTCTTTGACTTACAACACATTTCGTTTTAAATTCTTTTACTTTCATTATTTTATTTGCATAAACCTCTGAATCAATAAAACGAATTATATTTCTCATAAACAAAGCTATGTATTGCTTTATTTCTATTCCATATTTCTCATCTTCTAAATTTACATAAATATTTATAATTTCATCTACATCGTCACCCTGCAACAAACTAAATTGACTCTCTGAAATATTATATTTTTTCTTGTACTCGTAAATTGCTCTTTCAAATTTCTCTAATGACATATAGTTTTTATCAATTAAAGCTTGTGCCAATAAAAGATGGCCAAATTTTTGTGAAGAAAGCAATTCTTCTATTTGCTCCTCCTTTATATATCCTGCCTCCACAGCAAGCTCGCCAAATCGTTTATCAACTTTTGATTGCATTTGATGTACCTGATTTGCCTGCTGAGAATTCATATATCCCGCATTTATAGCTAAAACTCCTAGTTTTAATCTAACAGATTGTTGATATTCTAATGCTATCTTTAATTGCTCACCTGTTAAATATTTTTCAGTTAATAAATATTGACCAAAATATTGACTAAACATAGTTTTACCTCCTTGCCTATTTTAGATTAAGAATAATTTTATTGATTTGTTCCTTTTCCCAAGGTTTTTGTACAAATTCAAATGCTCCTGCTTTTATTGCCTGTTTCACATGTTCTTTTGTACCGGCTGAAGAAGCCATCACTACTTTTGCATCTTTATCAAACCCTATTATTTCATAAACCGCTTCTATCCCATTTTTCAAAGGCATTATAATATCCATAAATACTAAATCTGGCTTGTTTTCTTTGTATATATCTATTGCTTCTTGGCCATTGGCAGCTTCTAAAATATTATTACACCCACAACTTTTCAATACTTCTTTTAGTTTTTTTCTTATTAGCATAGAATCATCGCACACTAATATTTTAAGAAAATTTTCTATCACTTAAATTCCCCCTCCTGTAATTAAAAAATGTAAAATTATTATTCATATGTATACTTTCGGCGTATTTCTAAAAAACCCTTTTTTACCTTCTATATTACTAAATTGTTATTTTTTATAATAAATTTAAAGCCACATTCCTATATTTATAGGATGTGGCTTTAAGTAAGATTGAAATCTTTTGTAATTATTTAATATAAATGACATGACACGAAGTGTCCACTCTCTACTTCCTTATTTTGTGGTGGGATTTCCCTACATATTGGTTTAACATAGGGACATCTTGTATGAAATCTACAACCTGAAGGAATATCCATAGGACTTGGTATATCTCCTTTTATAATCTGCCTTACAGAAGCTTTAGCCCTTATAGGGTCAGCTATAGGTATAGATGATAAAAGAGCCTTTGTATATGGATGAAGTGGATTTTTATACAAATCGTTTGATTTAGATATTTCTACAATGTTCCCTAAATACATAACTCCAATTCTATCTGAAATATGTCTTACCATAGATAAATCATGAGCTACAAAAAGGTAGGTTAATCCCATTTTTTCTTGTAAGTCTTCTAACATATTTACAACTTGAGCTTGTATTGATACATCTAAAGCTGAAATTGGTTCATCACATAATATAAAATCAGGTTCTGTTGATATTGCTCTTGCAATTCCAATTCTTTGACATTGACCACCACTAAATTCATGTGAAAACTTCTCCATATCATCCTTTTTCAGTCCAACCATTTCAAGTAAGTGTTGTATTTTTTCTAACTTAGCTTTTTTTGAAAGGGTTGTATGTAATGACAAAGGCTCATTTATTAGTTCTTCAACATTCATATATGGATTCAATGATGAATATGGATCTTGAAAGATAATTTGCATGTTTCTATGATATTCTTTCATTTGTTTTCTATTGAATTTTGCAATATTGGTTCCCTCAAAAAATATATCTCCCTCTGTAGCATCATAAAGTTTCGTTATTGTTCTTCCGAGAGTTGATTTACCACATCCAGATTCTCCAACAAGTCCAAATGTTTCCCCTCTTTTTATATCAAATGAAACACCATCCACAGCCTTTACAAATTTTTTTTCTCCACCCATAAATTTATTTTTTACAGGGAAATATTTTTTCAAATTTTTTACTTCAATTATTATATCTTCTGAATTATTCAATGTTTTCCTCCCCTCCAATAATCTAGGGTTGTGTAATATTTTCTAAAAAGCACATGGCTTTATGAGTTTCACTGATTTTTTTATATACTGGCATTTCATTAAAACACTTGGTAAATGCAAACTCACATCGCTCTGCGAATGGACATCCCATAGGCGGATTTAAAAGAGATGGGGCTGAGCCCTTTATTGGTTCAAGTCTTATTTTTTCATCCCCTTGAACTTTTGGTATTGCGTTCAGCAAGGCTTTTGTATATGGGTGATTAGGCTCATAAAATATCTCTTCGGTAAGCCCTTCTTCCATTATTAAACCACCATACATAACTTCTATTCTATTACATATACTAGCCACAACCCCAAGGTCGTGAGTTATTAGAATAATTGACATGTTATTAACTTCTTTAAGAGATTTTAAAAGTTCTAATATCTGTGCTTGAATCGTAACATCAAGGGCCGTTGTAGGCTCATCCGCAATCAATAGTTTAGGACTGCATGCAAGTGCCATTGCAATTAATACTCTCTGCCTCATTCCACCACTAAATTCATGTGGATATTGATTCATTCTTTTTTCTGGCAGAGGTATACCTACTTCGCGTAGAACATCTATTGCTAATTTTTGTGCTTGCGTCTTATTTATTCCCTTATGTCTAACTAAGACCTCTACAATATGCTCTCCTACTTTTCTTAGTGGATTTAATGCTGACATTGGATCTTGAAATATCATTGCTATTTCTTTGCCTTTAATCTTTCTCATCTCTTTAGGAGATAATTTAAGAAGATCTTTACCATAAAAATAAATTTCGCCTGAATCTATCTTTGCACTTTCTGGAAGTATATTCATTACTGATTTCATAAGCACACTTTTCCCACTGCCGGATTCTCCAACAATGCCAAGAATATCTCCAGTTTTAATTTCAAAACTTACCCCTCTCACAGCTTCTATTTTTTTATTCTTGCTGTAAAAAGTAGTTTTAAGATCTTTAACCTTAAGAAGTGTTTCTTCTCTCATAATATTACCTTCCACCTCCTGCAATCTTAGGTTCAACAAATACTCTTAAAACATTACCTATTTTATTAAATGAAAATATTGTAAATACTATTAATAACCCTGGTAAAATAGCCATATATGGCGCACTTTGTAAGTTTGTTTGAGCATTCTGAAGTAAATTCCCCCAGGATGACATTGGTTGCTGAATTCCAAGTCCTAAAAAACTTAATGAGGACTCTGTCATTATAGCATTAGCAATACTTGTTGTTGAAGCTATTATTATGGTAGGAAATACGCTTGGAATAATATGCGTAAATATTATACTTCCTGAACTCTCACCAATAGAAATCGCATAAAGTACATATTCTCTTTCCTTTATAGAAAGGGTTTCCGCTCGAACTAGCCTTGAAATTTCCATCCAAGAAAATAATCCTATTACTATAATTATAGCTTGAAGTCCTGGTTTTAAAAATATACTAATTATAGTTACAAGTATTAGCCAAGGAATAGATGATATTATATCGACAAACCTCATCAGAATATTATCTATCTTCCCTCCAAAATACCCACTTATAGTTCCAACTCCCACTCCAATACTTGTAGATATTACCATAGCAAGAACTCCAACTACAAGAGACACACGCCCACCATATATAGTTCTAACTAAATAATCTCTACCTAATTCATCAGTACCGAATAAATGAGCCAAACTAGGAGCTTGCAGAATACTAGATGTATCTATGGCATCTGGATTTATAGGTATTAAAAATGCAAATATTGAAATGAGTATTATAAAAATCAGGAAGGCAATTGAAAATAAAGCACTTTTATTACCTTTTAACTCATCTTTAACATTCTTTAATCTTCGATTTTTCATATATTTACTCCATTTCCTTTATTCTAGGATCTATCAAACAATATAATATATCAGACAATAAATTACCAATTATAACTAAAGACGATGATAATATTAAAACTGCCATAACAATAGGATAATCTAATCCCTGAACAGCTTTTATAAAGTAAGGTCCAACTCCCGGCCATCCAAATACTGTCTCAGTTATTACACCCCCAGTTACAAGCATTGGTAATGCCATGCCGACTTTTGTAATTATCGGAAGAAGTACATTTTTACACACGTGCTTAAATAATATTTCTTTTTTACTTGCTCCAAATGCATTTTGTACCATTACATATTCCTCTGATATTTGGCTTATTGTTGAGGATCTTACGTATCTTACAAGCTCTGGTAAGAATGCAATAACCAAAACAAAACTTGGCATTATAAAATGAAGCATAGAATCTGCAAATGATCCTTCTACCCCAATAGTATTCATTCCCAGTATGGGTAATATGGCAAATTTATAACCAAATACAAATATCATAATCATTGCAAACCAAAAACTAGGTATAGCTATTGCTATAGAGCAAAAGCCATCTATTATCTTATCCATTAATTTATTCTTATTTGCTCCGGCTATTAATCCAAGTATTATAGAAATTATAAGTGCAATTATATATGATGGTAACACCAATACAATAGTCGCTGGTATCCTTGCAGCTAAATCATTTGAAATACTTTCATGTGTTACTATCGAATATCCAAACTGACCACTTAATATACCTTTAATCCATAACAAATATTGTACATATGCAGGTTTATCGAATCCATACTTAGCCTTTATAAGGTTAACAGTTGCTATCGGCATCCTCGGCGTCGTCATTGCATCAACAGCGTTATATGGTGCTAGCTTGATAAGTGCAAAGCATATTATAGAAATTATTAAAAGTAACGGAATAGCTTGAAGCGTTCTTTTAAGTATATATTTTGACACTCTATGTTCACTTCCTTAATCTAAAAATTATACATATGGAATAAAATATCTTATTCCATATGTATTCAAAATAATTATTACTATTTAAAATAAAGTTTTGACATGTCTTCAAATGTATATACTGGTACTAGTGTTGCATCTTCTATTCCAGCTAATTTAGAACTCATAACTACAATTCTCTTATTTTCAAGAATTGGATAAAAATATGCATTTGCTTGAAGCTTTTTCTGAATTTCTGTATATATTTCTTTTCTTTTGGCTTCAGTTGTTGCAACCCTTCCGGCATTAAATAAATCATCAATTTTCTTATCGTTAAAATGACTATAATTATATTTACTGCCAGATGTAAATAGTGAACTAAATGTATCCGGATCTATTCCCATAATATATCCACCTAGGAACATATCATAAGTACTTTTTTCATTTTTCATCTGTTGACTTATAGCTGCATCTTCTCCTCCTAAAAGTTCAACATCTATACCTATTGCTTTAAGGCTTTGTTGAATTATAGCAGCGTCCTTTGAGTATGGTGCATTATTTCCTACATATCCAAGTTTAAGTTTAAGTCCGGATACTCCAGATTTCGCCATAAGTTCCTTAGCCTTAGTAATATTAAAATCATATTTTTCTACATCGTTTGAATGAAACTTTCCTTCATTTGGAAGGAATGAGTAAGCTGGTTTTGCATATTCAACTGATCCAAAAGCAGCATTAATCAAATCTGTCCTTTTTAATGCATAAAATATAGCTTGTCGTACATTAGCGTCCTTAAGTTTCGTTGAATTAGAGTTAATTACCATGTAAGCTATTCTACCTTCATCATATTTGTACGGAGTTAGCTTATCATCTTTTACCAAATCCTTTAAATCACTTGATTGAACTGATAATGCGTTAATTTCTCCTTTTTGCAAAGCAAGTTTACCAGTATTCGCATCAGGTATTACTCTATATATGACATTATTTATTTTAGGTATTCCTAAAAAATAAGTATCATTTTTAACTAATTTTACATATTGTCCAGCTTTATATTCTTCTAACTTATATGGCCCAGTACCTACTGGTTTCGCATTTTTTGCACTATTTTCAAAGTTAGTTTCGCCTTCATATATATGTTTAGGCATTATAAATATATTACCTAAAAGTTCAATTCCAGGTGCACTAACTTCTGGAAGTATAAATTTAACCGTATTATCATCAACTTTTTCAACCTTTAATGGTTTACCGTTAAATATTAATTGGCCATATGCCCAACCTGCATTCTTTTCTTTTAACATTTCATTATAAGTGAAAACTACGTCATCTGCAGTAAATTTAACTCCATCACTCCATTTAATATTTTTTTTGAGTTTTGCAGTATAAGTTAATTTATCTGCTGAAAGGGTCATACTATCTGCTAGAAAATACTGGATCTTAGTTGCATTGTACATATATAATGGTGAATATAAAGCCTTTATTTCCATTAATCCGTAACGATCACTTGTTGTTATTACATTTACAGAATTGCCTGGATCTCCATCAATGCCGTATATAAATGTATCCGATTTAGCTGCAGTTCCACTTGGAGTAGTGCTTTTAGATGTTCCACAACCACTTAATAAAAAGGTAGCAGCCATCATCCCTATTAGAACCTTTGATATTTTTTTAAATTTCATTTTCAATCCCCCTAAAATATTAATTCCTTTAATTCATATTGATTTACTATTGATTACAAATTAATTATAGCACCTATGTTTGTTTTGTCAATTAAACATTATACACTTATTTCTTTTTAAGTAGTGTATTTTTTTCTAAAAATGTAATAAATAATGACATAACCCTTATTTATTTTTTTTATAATCATAGTTTTTTTGATTTGTCTCATTTAGTTGACCTTAATCTAAGACACTTATCCCCCTATTGTTTATAATATATCTAGTATATAATAAATATTTTAAGGAGGTTTTATTATGGATAAAAAGATTTATACTAAAAAAAGCAAACAAGAGTTAAAAAAGATACTAACACCCACTCAGTATGAAGTAACTCAGGAAAATAAAACAGAAAGATCTTTTGATAATGAATTTTGGAATAATAAAGCAGAAGGAATTTATGTAGATATAAATAGTGAAGAACCTTTATTTACATCCCTTGATAAATTTGATTCAGGATGTGGGTGGCCTAGTTTTACAAAGCCAGTTGATGAGAATCATGTGAAAGAAAATAGTGATGTAACCCTTGGAATGACAAGAACGGAAGTAAGAAGTAAATATGGTGACAGTCATTTGGGGCACGTATTTAACGATGGCCCTCTTGCTCAGGGTGGATTAAGGTATTGCATAAATAGTGCTGCATTAAGATTTATACCAATTGATAAGCTTTGCGATGAAGGGTATGGGGAGTATTTAAAGTTATTTGAAAAATAACTATCATATATATTTCTTTAAAACAAAATTGCTCTTAACACTAACTTAATTAGTATTAAGAGCAATTTTTACGCCATAAGATTATTTTTTATTTATTCATTTCTTGAACTTTCTTTTTAAATAGAGGCTTAATTCCTCCGCTTTCTAGAATATTCATAGCATATTCGGATATTTTTTGACCTTGCATAATTTCGCCAGTAGTTTTGTTTTTAACTGTTCCTTGTTCAAGATTAATTTCAAGTATGTCTTCATCTTTTACCTTATTACTTATTCCTGGACACACCATAAGTGGGAGTGCCAAATTTATAGAATTCCTATAGAAAATTCTAGCAAATGATTCGGCGAGTACCACACTTACACCAGCACTTATTAATGTTATTGCTGCATGTTCACGGCTTGATCCACATCCAAAGTTTGTTCCCGCTACTACAACATCTCCAAAAGACACACGCTTAACAAAGGTTGGATCTGCTCCTTCTAAACAATGTTTTGCAATATCTTCTATCTTTACAAGTTCTACAAATCTACCAGGATATATTTGATCAGTATCAATATTTTTGCCATAAACAAAAGCTTTTGCTGTTATTTCTTTACGCATTTTATTCTACCTCCTTAATTACTTCTCTCGGATCAGTAATTTCACCCTTTAAAGCAGCCGCTGCTACGCTAGCTGGTGAGCCAAGATATATTTGTCCTCCTGTACTCCCCATACGTCCTGGGAAATTACGATTTGTTGCAGTAATACATACTTCTCCACTGGCAATTAATCCCTCGTGGGCTCCTAAACATGGTCCACAACCAGGCGATGAAAATGTGGCACCTGCACTAACTAAAGATTGTACATATCCTAGTTTCATTGCATTCTGATATACCTCGGTGGATGCAGGTATAACAACCAATCTTGTATCGGGATGCACACTTCTGCCATCAAGAATCTTATATGCCTCTTTCAAATCTTCCAGTCTTCCTCCAGTACAAGATCCTATAAAGGCTTGATCTACTTTTATTCCCTTTACATCTTCTATAGGAAAAACATTATCAACACTATGTGGTGCAGCAATTTGTGGAGACAATTCACTTATATCAAAAACATAAGTCGCTGAGTATTCAAAATCAACATCTGTTTCCTGAATTACAAATTCTTTATCAGTTCTTGAGTGTACATATTCTAAAACCTTATCATTTGGCTTCATATAAGCAGTTTTAGCTCCCATCTCAACAGCCATATTGCAAATTGTCATTCTCCCTGCAACTCCTAAACTTTCAACATACGTTCCTGAGAATTCAATTGCTTTGTACACTGCTATATCGGCTTTTAGTTTACCTATTATATGAAGGATAACATCCTTTGGATAAACACCCTTTTGAAGTTGTCCATTAATTTCTATCTTTATTATTTCAGGAACCCTAAACCAAAGTTCCCCCGAAATTAAAACTGTAGCCATATCAGTAGCTCCAAGGCCCGTTCCAAAAGCTCCAAAAGCTCCATGAGTAGTTGTATGTGAATCTGTTGCTACGAGAATCATTCCTGGCCAAATTACGCCTGCTTCGGGCATAACCTGATGACAAACTCCTTTATTAATATCAAAATGGTATTTTAAATTTTGCTCTTTCGCAAAAGCCCTCATTTCCTTATGACTTTGAGCAGAATTTATAGTAGGTGCTGGAGAATAATGATCAAATACAAAAGTTATTTTTTCATTATCCCAAACTTTTTTACCTCCCATCTCATAAAAAGAATATACAGTTTGAAGATAAAGATCATTAATTTCAGCAAAATCTATTTTACAAACAATAATTTCACCTGTTTCCACCTTATCTTTTCCTGCGGCTTTAGCTAGAATTTTTTCAATTGCATGCATTTTTATTCCTCCTTAAAGTCTAAATATATTATTGTTATATGTTCTAGAGCAATAACCTTGCCAACTTCCTATCTGTATAATCTACTTGTTCTTTATCTTAACAATAAATAAAAAAGTTACATATTGTATCACTTGTAATACAATATGTAACATTATTTTATTTATTATACTTTTGAAAATTCAATTTAATTTTCTCTTTTAACTTTAAAGCTTCTTTATCATATTCTTCTCCGCTATCCCATGTATTTCTGGGATTTAGTATATTTGTTGGAACACCGGGGCATTCCTTGGGGATGTGAAATCCAAATATATGTTCCTGATAAAATTCTACATTTTTAAGTTCTCCTGAAATAGCTGCGTCAACCATTTCTCTTGTATAAGCTAGTTTTATTCTCTCTCCTTTTCCATAACCGCCACCTATCCAGCCTGTGTTTATAAGATACACATCTATATCGTACTTTTCTATTTTCTCACCTAATAGTTTTGCATAAACCAATGGGTTTAATGGCATAAATGGTTCTCCAAAGCAAGCTGAAAATGTAGCTTCCGGAGTAGTTACCCCTATCTCTGTTCCAGATAACTTACTAGTATAGCCGGACATAAAATGATAAATTGCTTCTTTATGATCTAACTTAGATATCGGAGGCATAACTCCAAAAGCATCTGCTGTTAAAAAAATGATAATACTAGGATTGCTTCCAATTCCCGTTTCCTCAATATTTTCCACATAATTAATAGGATATGCAGCTCTAGTATTTTCTGTATAAACATTGTTATTATAATCCGGATGTCTATTTTCATTTAGTACTACATTCTCGAGTATTGTACCAAATTTTATAGCATTATATATCTCTTTTTCTTTATTTTTATCAAGACGTATTGCTTTAGCGTAACAACCACCTTCGAAATTAAATACATGCTCACCATACCATCCATGCTCATCATCCCCTATAAGTTTCCGATCAGGATCTGTTGAAAGTGTAGTTTTTCCTGTACCAGATAAGCCGAAAAAAATAGCAGTCTTTCCGTCTTTTCCCATGTTAGCTGAGCAATGCATTGGCATTATTCCTCTTTGAGGAAGCAAGAAATTCATTACTGAAAATACAGCTTTTTTTATTTCACCTGAATACAACGTACCGCCTATAATAATTATTTTCTTAGTAAAATTTATAATTATAAAACACTCTGAGTTAATACCATCATTCAACCCTTTAGCTTTAAATCCTGGTGCTGATATTACATGAAACCCTGGCATAAAACTACTAAGTTCAACATCACTTGCTCTTCTAAACATCTGATTAGAAAACATAGCTTGGTGAGCACATTCACATATAACCCTTATAGAAAGTGCACATTTTTTTAATGATCCTACAAAACCATCAAATAAAAATAAGTCTTTTCTCTTTAAGTACTCTGTTACATCATTGTAAAGATTATCAAATACTTGCTCATCTACTGGTAAGTTTACGTCGCCCCAATTTACTTTATCTCTTGTAACATCATCTTTCACAATGAACCTATCTTTTGCAGCTCTACCTGTATATTTCCCAGTATTTATAACTACACTACCCTTACTTGTTAACTTTCCCTCTCCCCTTTTAATTATAAACTCCGTCAATTGTGCTACACTAATATTTCTATATAAATTATTATAGCCTGTTATATTTAAATAATTTAAATCCAAGTCCATATTATTTCCCCCCTATTAATAAATTTCAGATCATCAGCCTTAACAAAATACTTGCTCTATATCTTAATAGCAATATTTACGCCAACTTTATAATTCCTATATTATAAGTACATTTGTTTGAAATATTATTAAAGCTAATCCTCAATAATTATTATTTGTAATTGTTTATAATGCGCCAAAGATGTGTACGACTAATACCTAGTCTACTAGCTGTTAAAGTTTGATTGTCACCACATTCAGATAGAATTTTATAAATATGTCTTTTCTTCACCTCTTCTAATGAATCAACATTTTCATCTTTATAATCTGAATTCTCATAATTTGCTTCCTCTATTTCTTCATCTATTACTTCTTTGACTTGTTCCCCAGTTATTATATTATCATTTAAAACCACAAGTCTCTCGATTACATTTTCCAACTCTCTTATGTTACCAGTCCAATTATAACCCTGTAATTTTTCTATTGCCTCCTTTGATATTTCTACATTTTTATTATATCTTAAGGAAATTGTACAAGCGAAATGTTCGATAAGCATTTTTATGTCATCTTTTCTATCCCTTAAAGTAGGTACTTGTAACTTTAAAATATTTAAGCGATAGTACAAATCACTTCTAAAATCACCTTTTTCTATTTCTTGTAGAAGGTTTTTATTAGTAGCAGCAATTATACGTATGTCTACAGGAATTACTTTACTTGAGCCTATTGGTCTGATTCCCCTTTCCTGGAGCACTCTAAGTAGACTCGCTTGCAATTCAATTCCTATCTCACCAATTTCGTCTAAAAATATTGTACCCCCATGTGCCTCAACAAAAAGACCTGTTTTACCAGTTTTCTTAGCACCAGTAAATGCCCCTTCTTCATATCCGAAGAGTTCACTTTCTAATAAATTTTGATTTATTGCAGCACAATTCACAGCTACAAAAGGTCCATTTTTCCGTATGCTCTCTAAATGTATACTCTGTGCAAACATCTCCTTGCCTGTACCACTTTCACCAACAATTAATACAGTACTATCATTTGAAGCATACTTTTTAGCTTTTTCTTTAGTTTTAAGCAAATTTTTACTTTTTCCTATAATTTTTGAGAAATCATATTTAGCTACATTTCCTTTTGATAAAAGCTTAGCCCTAATTCTCTGCTCATATTCTTGTATCTTAGTTACATCTTGAAAAGTCGCAACAGCGCCAACTGTTTTACCTTTTATAATTATAGGTACTCTATTAACTAGAACTTGAGTTTTTCCGATTTGTTGTAACCGTCCAAGTTCAGGTTTGTTTTTTTCTATAACTCTTGAAAGTTTTGTATCTGGAATTAATTCGTCAACTAATTGACCTATAGCATCTTTATTAGAAATGCCCATTATTTTTTCTGCTGAAGAATTAAATGTAGTAATCCGCCTTTCTCTATCTATAGCAATAATTCCTTCACTTATATAATGTAAAATTGCTTTGATTTTCTCCGTTTTTTCCTTTTCTTTGCGTGAAACTTCTGCAATTTTTCTTGCCTCATTAATACTAAATTCTATTGAAGTAGTACCCGTTTCCAAAAAAACAGTATGTATATTATATTTTATAGCTAAGTTCTCAGCAACTGTACCACCAAGCAGAGCATCAATTTTTGTACCTGAATTGATCAAGTTTTTTATATATACGTTTCCATCTTCCTCATTATCAATTTCATAAGCATGTATGTTTATATCTAAAATAGGACCTGACAAATGTACTTTTTCTATAACATTTTTAAATCCAATAATAAAAATATTTTTTCCATATTTTTTTGCAGTATATATTGCACTAAGCATATCATAAGGTGAAACCTGTATCTCTATTACAGGCACTGTTACAGCATTTTCAATAATTCTTGCAGTACCACCCCTAGATATTATGACCTCTACTCCATGATTTTCTGCATATTTAGCTATTTTAATTGCATCATCTAACAATGCTAACTCTACATCTACATCATAATAGTTATCAGCTACTTTTTTAGCCTCGCATTGAATTTTTGTGTGTGGTGCAATTATTAAAATAGGTTTCATGTTAAATTCTCCTTTTCATTAAAAACTAATACCTTACAGTCCTTCTACCATCATACTTCATACTTGTCTCAGTTCATAGTCGTATACATGTACTTTAGGTGTATTTCTATAAACAAAAACAACTAAATTCAAAATTCACTAAACTTCATGAAAAATTTCAAATCAGAAAATATAATAAAATTTTAAAATTTCACCACCATAATAAAAAAATTCTGTACTTAACCAAATTTAAGTACAGAATTTCTTAATTTAAAACACAGTTCTAAACTGTTCTATATGAGTAATTACATACTCCATACATCCCATTCCCATTGCAAAGAATGATACTATTAATATTAAAATTATTGCTCCAAAATCGTATTTCATTATTTCTTCTTTATTTATTAAGCAAGCAATAATAATTTCAATTCCAAGGAAAACTAAAACAAGTGGCCACAATGATGCTATTTTTAGATAACTAATACTTGGATATATTAACTGAAGTAAAAACATTACTCCAAACATAACTAAAACTATTCCAGTTGTAAATGTTCCAACAAGGCGTCCCTTAATCATTCATATCACACTCTTTTTTCTTACCTATAATAAGTTTTGCACCCACGACAATTATTACAACACCAATTATTATCTGAGGAGCCACACTTGTTGCAACATTGATAGCGTTATATACTTCGTTTGAAATATACCCATTTAAACCTAAACTGTTAATGAGGTTATTCCATATTAAATAAATACCTAAAAGCACAAGTAGTATTCCTGATAACAATCTGTGTTTTTTAAAAATGTCTTTATCTATTTTTGCAAGTTCATCTAAAGAAAACAAATAATTATCCTCTAAAAGTAAAAACTCCTCATCTGTTGAATAACGTTTGTTCATACAATCGAAAAACGAATAAAACCAGATTAACGGCAGCACGTAAAGAAGTGGACCAATACTAAGCCAGCTAGAAAGAAATATTAACAAAAAGAATACTGCCATAAGTGATATGCCCATCTTCATAAAACCCATATACATATGACCTGCCCCTGGCATAAGTGAAAAACCAAAGGTTAAAAATTTACTTTTTTCCTTTTTCATTATTAAAAACCTCCATGCTAATTATTTTTTGTGAAAAATTATTAAGATTTAAACTAATTGTATTTATATTGCTTAGACTTATAGGGTTTACCTTTAATGCTTCTACTTTCGTATTTGCAACAAAATTTAATCCATTAGAAAAAACAAACATTAATGCTATACTTGCTGCCATTACAACCCTAAAAGAATAAAATACGAAATGATTATAACTTTCTTTTCTCTTTTTTATCTTGCCTAGTATTTCCTGTTCAAATCCTAAAGGAGCATCCGAAAGTTCTTCATCATTAAAACTATCAGCTAAAGCATCAGCACAGACTTCACACAAACAAATATGTTCTGATAATAAAATCAGTTCATTATCACTAAGAGAACCCTCTTTAAACCCTACTAATGATATTTTACTTAAGTGGCCATTTTCTCTAAATAATGTACTACTCACATAAACTCCTCCTCCCATAAAACTTTCAGAAGCTTTTTAGATCTATAAAGATGGGTTTGCAATGTTTTCAAACTTTGACCTGTATCTTTTACCATATCTGACAGCTTAATATCTTCACAAAAATACTTTATTGCCACGACCCTATAAGGATCTTTTAATTTTTCACATAAACAATGTATTTTCTGCCTACTATGTTTTTTTATAAGTGTTTCCTCAGGTGTATCTCCCATATCTTTTAAACTATTAAAATCTTCATCAGATAAGATATGTATAACCCTAGTTGGACTTTTAAGAAAGTCTTTGCATTTATTAACAGCAATTGTTGTAAGCCAAGCCTTAAAATTTAATCCATTAAATTTACCAAAATTCGTATAGGCAGATAAAAAAGTTTGTTGTGCTAAATCTTCTGCATCAAAGTAATCTTTTGTAAAGGATAGACAAATAGTGATGATTAAACGCTCATATTGTTTTATATAGCTTGCAAACTGTTCCTTTTGAATAACCATCACCCCATTTTTTATCCTTACACTTTATATAACGAATGAAAATGAAAAAACACTTCAACTTCAATGTTAAAATAATTAATTTATTATTTTTAGTAGCTTTATTTATTTCTAAATAACAAAAAGGACTTACTATTGAAGTAAATCCATTGTTCATAAGTCTTTGCCTTAATCTTAACTCTCTTATAACTTGAATGACTAAATTATAGCACAAAAGTTACATTCCCTTTTTCTCTTTAAGAATGTAATAAAAACAAATTGTGTATACAATTTATTGACAAAGAAAAAAGGAGAGCATTTTATTTCGCTCTCCATCTAATATCCAAATTATAAATGCTCTATACCTGTGATCCAAAGATAGCTACATTCTGATTATCCAAAACAAATTTATTATCTTTCCATTTTAAAGTATTCAAAACATAACCTAAGGAATCTGCATTATATCTTCCAGCTATCTTTTGATATGCCAATAACTCATATACTTTATTTGAATCAAAATCCACAGGATATAATCCACCTATAGGATTTACAAATCCGTTGATTGGACTTTTAAGCTTCCCAAACTTATCATATATTTCAGATAAATAATCTACTCCCCTATTGGATATGTCTATAATGTATTTTTGATTATTATTCTTACTAATAACTTCTACCTTATAGTTGTCTTTATAAGTAACATCATATTTATATAAATCGTTATACACATTAAAATCAAACAGTAATTGTGGAACATTCTTAATAAACGAATAAATATAGTAGTACATAATTCCACCACTACCACCGGAATTAATCCCTATCAAAATATCATCTACACCATTCCCAGTAAAATCCCCTAAAAATAGTGTAGGATTATATCCTGCATTATCACGGAGTGATACACTAGTAAATTCCCCTGTCATTCCATTTTGAATTACAAGTGTAATATTTTGAATAAAGGGACTATCTGGTGTCTTTATACCCGTTAAATACACATTATCAGGTATTTTATCTCCATTTACATCTCCACTTGCATAACTAACAATGCTTGGTTTTATCATATTAGATCTATTATAATAATTATACATTAGAACCTCCTGTGCATTATATAATAACTTATGAGTTATATATAAAATTGTTCCAGTATAATTAATTTGTATCCTTTCTAATTCTTAAAGCTATGTATAGGTGCTGGAATCCTTCCACCACGATTAATAAAATCTACACTTGAGAATTCACTTACTTTCATAACAGGTGCACGTCCAAGGAGTCCCCCAAATTCAACTGAGTCCCCTACTTTTTTACCAGGTGCTGGTATAAGCCTTGTTGCAGTTGTTTTATTGTTTATCATTCCAATTGCACACTCATCAGCAATAATTGCTGAAATTGTTTCTGCAGGTGTATCTCCTGGAATTGCAATCATGTCTAGTCCTACTGAACATACACATGTCATAGCCTCAAGTTTCTCAATGTTTAAAGCACCTTTTTCAACGGCTTCAATCATTCCTTCATCTTCGCTTACTGGTATAAATGCGCCACTTAGTCCCCCAACAGAACCGGAAGCCATTATTCCACCTTTTTTAACTGCGTCATTTAGCATGGCTAGGGCTGCAGTAGTTCCATGAGTTCCACACACCTCAAGTCCCATTTCCTCTAGTATTCTAGCAACACTATCACCTATAGCAGGTGTCGGTGCCAAGGATAAATCTACTATACCAAAAGGTACATCTAATCTTTTTGCAGCTTCCATTCCAACTAATTGACCCATTCTTGTTATCTTAAATGCGGTTTTCTTTATTACTTCAGCTACAACTCCAAAATCAGCACCTTTTACTTTTTCAAGTGCAACTTTTACTGTACCGGGCCCGCTTATTCCAACATTTAAGGTACACTCAGGTTCCCCTACTCCATGAAAAGCTCCTGCCATAAACGGATTATCCTCCACAGCATTTGCAAATACTACAATCTTTGCGCAACCAAGCCCATCTCTATCTGCAGTGAGCCTTGCAGCTTCCTTAATAATCTGGCCCATTTCACGAACTCCGTCCATATTGATTCCAACCTTAGAGCTTGCAACGCATACAGATGAGCATACTCTCTCAGTAACTCTCATTGCTTCTGGTATAGATGAAATGAGTCTATGATCACCAGTAGTATATCCCTTTTGAATTAATGCAGAAAATCCTCCAATAAAGTTTATTCCAAGTTCCCTTGAAATTTTATCTAGCATAATGGCATATTCTACATAGTTTTGATCCTGAGATGCTCCTGCTATTAATGAAATTGGGGTAACTGAAATTCTTTTATTAATTATTGGAACTCCATATTCCATCTCTAAATCTTCCCCAACCTTAACTAAGTTTCCAGCAAGTTTCATAATTTTCTCGTAGATCCTAGCTCTAGACCTTTTACCATCAAAGTCACAACAATCGAGTAAAGATATCCCCATAGTAAGCGTTCTAATATCTAACTTTTCATCATCCAACATTTTTACTGTTTCCATTATTTGATTAATATTCACTTTCTACCTCCTATACAAGATGCATTGAATTAAAAACATCTTCATGTTGCATTCTTATTGAAACTTTTAATATTTTACTTTTTTCCATTAATATTTCATTTAGTTCCTTTAAAGAAGTATTAATATTAGATAAATCTACTAGCATTACCATAGTAAAAAATTCATTCATAATAGTTTGATTGATGTCTAAGATATTAGCATTTTTTTCAAATAATAAATTGGATACATTTGCAATAATACCTACTTTATCTTTTCCAATAACAGTTAGCACAGCCTTCATCTTTTTCACCTCCATTTTTTTTAAACACAAAAAAGCCGAATAGATAATACTCGACCCTTGAAATCAATATTATCCCCTGTCCTTTTACCTGAGAGTTTCATAAATTTTCACTAATTTAATTAGTAAAAATCAACTTTCTCCTTCGGTGCTCAATAAGAGTCTCTCCAAGGGCTCGTCCTATAACAGTCATATCCGTGCGGTACCTTAAAATTTTACTTTTTAGGTGTATAGATATATTCTATACTCTTCTGCTACATTCATCCGAACTATTTAATTGTAAGTTATTAATAGTATTCTATCAGTTTTATTTACTAATTACAACACAATATATCTATTACTTCTTTTCCTCTTCTCATAAATTTTCTTTTATATTTATCGCTTCTATCTAACTTATTTGATTATATTATTAAAATTAAGAAGCCCATGGAAATAAATCCAGGGCTTCTTAGCTTACTTAATAATTTTATTTATTGGCTTCTTCTACTATGGCTATTCCTGCACTTGCTCCTATTCTACTAGCACCTGCACTTATCATTTCCATTGTAGTCTTATAGTCTCTTATTCCACCTGATGCTTTTACTCCAATATCTTTGCCTACTGTCTCTCTCATAAGCTTAACATCTTCAGGTTTTGCGCCGCTTGTACTAAATCCTGTTGAAGTTTTCACAAAATTTGTACCAGCCTTTAATGAGAGTTTACAGGCCATAACCATTTCCTCTTTAGTTAAAAGGCAACATTCAATAATTACTTTAACCAAAGCTTTACCCTTGACACTATCCACTACTGCTTTTATATCATTTTCCACTACATCATATTCCTTGTCCTTAAGCGCTGCTATATTAATTACCATATCAACTTCCTCAGCACCATTTTCTACAGCGTTTGCTGCTTCAAATGCTTTAACTTCCTTGGTATTTGCACCTAAGGGGAATCCTATTACGATGCAGGTCTTTACGCCAGTTCCTTTAAGTTCTGTGCTTACAAGTTTTGCATAATAAGGATTTACACAAACTGAAGCAAAATTGTATTCTCGCGCTTCTGCGCAGACTTTCTTAACTGCCTCTAAAGTCGCGTCTGGCTTAAGTATAGTGTGATCTATATATTTTGATATTTCCATTTTATCATCTCCTGAGTACAATTTAGAAATTTTTAACTAGTCTCTTGTCTTTATTTTATCAATATTCTCTTTTGTAACCAATGTAGATTTGAGCATTATTTTCTTCTCAAGTTTTCCTCCATTTATAAACTTAACAGCATTCTCAACACCTGTTTTACCAAGGTAGAAAGGTGGCTCAGCTATTGTAGCTTTTTGTTTTCCTGCCTTTATTGATGCTATAGCGTCATCAATATCATCATTACCTACTAAAGTTATCTTACTCATTCTATTAGCGGCAGTAATAGCTGCTGTTGCTCCTAATGCCATTTCATCATTTGCACAATATACACCATCAATTACTGGGTTTGCCTGAAGTATATTTTCCATAACCTTCATAGCTTCAGCCCTGTCGAAATTAGCAGTTTGTTTTGCAACGATCTTGATATTTGGATATTTAGAAATTGCACTATTAAATCCCTTACTTCTGTCTTGTGCTACACTCGTTCCCATTATTCCCATTATTTCAACTACTTTTCCTTTTCCATTAAGTGCTTTAGCTAAATAATCACCTGCTAAGGTTCCTGCTTTAATAGCATCATATCCTAAATGTGATACTACTACTCCGCCATTTGAAGCTCTATCAATTGTAAACACTGGTATTTTTGCATCATTTGCTTCTTGAATTGCAGCAACAATTGCAGCACTATCGCATGGATCAATGATTAAAACATCTGGTTTTTGCTGAATCAAATTTTCAATATCTGTAAGTTGTTTACTTGCTTGATTCTGAGCATCTGTTGTTATAAGTTTTACATTATTATCTGCTGCTCCTTTTTCTGCTCCTTTTTTAACATCAACGAAGAAAGGATTGTTTAAAGTATTCATAGAGAGACCAATCACAATTTGTTTCTTTTTCCCAGCATCACTTGTTGAACTTTTAGTACCACATCCAACCAAACTTCCAAGCATACCTACTATTAGTGTAATTGATAAGATTTTACTGAACTTTTTCATAAAGAACTCCCCTTTATATCTTATTTTTTAAAACTATTTAAAATAGATTCTAATGAATCCATTATTAAATTATTTTTGATTTGCTTTTAAAGAAAGATTTTTAAACTTGCTATCTGCAAGTACTGCTAATAAAATCACTATTCCTTTAGCTATACTTCCCACATAAGGGCTTACATTCATTAATGTAAGTATATTATCAAGAACTCCCAATATTAAAGCTCCTACAACAGTTGGAAATATTGCTCCCTGACCACCAGATAAACTAGTCCCTCCTAGTATTACAGCAGCTATAGCATCTAATTCATATCCAGTTCCTGCTGTTGGCTGAGCAGATCCCAGTCTAGCAGTTAATATTAAACCTGTAAGGCCCGCTAAAAGTCCAGCTATCACATATACTATAGTTTCAGTCTTTTTAATATTTATACCAGATAACCTAGTAGCTTCTCTGTTTCCTCCAAGGCTGAATACGTTTCTCCCAAATTTAGTATATTTCAATATTAAAAATCCAATTAAAAATGTTAATGCAAGAATTATTATAGGAAATGGCATTCCAAGTATTCGTCCTTTACCTATAAACATATAAGCACTTGATTCTACTGGTATTGGTGATCCATCCGTGAAAACCAGAACACAACCCCTTACTAAGGTCATACTTGCTAAGGTTACAATAAATGGAGGTATATCTCCTTTTGTAATAAAAACACCATTGAATAATCCTAGTGCAGCGCCCACTAATAAAGCAACTACTATTGCAAGAAATAAAGAATTGGTTTTTACCATTACAGAGGCAGATATAGCACCTGCAAAAGCTAATATGGAACCTACTGATAAATCTATGCCCCCTGTAAGTATTACAAATTGCATTCCTGCAGCAACTATTGCAACTATCGCTACCTGTCTTAATACATTGAATATATTTCCTACTGATAAAAATGCATCTGATAAAAAGGTAGCCACAAGCAGCATTAAAATTAGAACTGTCAAAGTCCTGTACTTTGTTAATAAAGTAATCCCTATCTTTTTCATTATTTAACTCCTCCTGCAGCATAGGCTAATATTATTTCCTGATTTAGTTCTTCTTTTTTTAATTCCTTAACTATTATTCCTTCTCTCATTACTATTACCCTGTCACTCATGCCTATAAGCTCTGGCAAATCTGTAGAAACAAGTATAATACTAATTCCTTTTTCGGTTAACTCATTCATTATCTGATATATTTCTGCTTTAGCACCAACATCTACACCTCTTGTAGGTTCATCTAAAATAAGAATTTTAGGTACCGTTTCTAACACTTTGGCAAAAACGATTTTCTGCTGGTTACCACCGCTTAAATTTCCTACTGATTGTTCCATAGAAGAAACCTTTATGTTCAATTGTTTAATTTTACTGTTAACAATCTCTTTTTCAAGCTTATAATTTATAAAGCCATTCTTCATTATTTTGCCTAGTGAACAAGAAGTAATATTTTCTCGTACAGTTCTAATTAGTACCAAACCTTCATTTTTTCTATCATCTGAAACCAGTGATATTCCGTTATGCATAGCCTGCAAAGGTGTTTTTACATTTATTTTTTTATCATCCATTAACACTTCTCCATGAAAGTTATCATAACACCCAAACAGAGATTTGGATAAATGTATTACTCCAGCTCCCATAAGTCCAGTCATACCAAGTATTTCGCCTTTATGAAGTTTAAAATTCACCTTAGAAAAATGTGATCCTAAGCTTGCATCTCTTACTTCAAGTGCAACAGTTTCTCCAATAGGAATCCTTTCTGGATATAGGTGCGTGATACTTTTCCCTACCATTAGATTTACAAGTTCATCATAGTTTGTATCTTTTGTATTAAGTGTTTTTATATACTTACCATCTCTTAATATTGTAATTCTATCAGAGAGATCGAATATTTCGTCCATTCTATGTGATATATAAATTATGCTTATACCTTCGTCTTTAAGTTTTCTGATAATGCCGAATAGACATTTAATCTCTTCATCTGATAACGTTGCAGTAGGTTCATCCATAATAATTATCTTAGAATTAAGTGAGAGACTTTTTGCAATTTCTAGCATTTGACATTCTGCAACAGAAATGTCATGAACTATTGTTGTAGGGTCTAATTTGAGCCCTACTTTTTTTAATAAACTTATTGCATCTTTATTTAATCTTTTCCAATCTATTAGCCCAAATTTATTTTTAGGTTGTCTGTCTAAAAATAGGTTTTCTGCTACACTCAGATATGGAATAAGGTTAAATTCTTGATATATCATTGATATTCCAGCATTTTGTGCTTCTTTTGTAGATGAAAAATTTACTTTTTTCCCTTCTAAATATATACTTCCTGAAGTTATATCATAAGCACCTGATAATATCTTCATTAGAGTAGATTTACCTGCTCCATTCTCACCACATAAGGCATGTATTTCTCCTTTTTCTATCCCCAAATGTACTCCATCTAATGCTTTAACTCCGGGAAATGCCTTAACCACATTTTCTAGCTTTAGTATCATGTCGTTACCGCTCATTATCCCACCTCCTTCATAACATAATTTAAACTAATAAGCGCATCCTGACACCAAAATCACACTTGGATAAGGGGTAAATTCTCCTGTTCTTATTATTGCTTTTACAAGTTTAGTTTTCTCTTTTAGATCTATATGCGCAACATATTCAATTTCAATATCAGTTGGTAAAACTTTTAATATTTCTGCGTGTATTTCTGGACTTACGGTTTTTAACTCCTCCGCAAGAATTGCCTTTTCAACAACTATATATTTTAATATTTCTTTTAATACATCTATATATTTAGGTTCATTTGGTTTCCATGCAAGATCTATTCTCTCAACTCCGGTTGGAACTGGTAACCCTGCGTCGCTCACAACTATCATATCCATATGCCCTAAACTAGCAAGAACATTACTTATTTGTGGATTTAAAATCCCTGTTTTTAACATGTAATTCCCCTCCTATTTGTTATTTAAAATAAATTCATCTATTTCTTTTCTATATGGCATTGCAGGTGATGTTCCAATTTTTGTAACAGACAATGCACCAACCGCACTTGCAAATTTTGCAGCTTCAAAGATATCTTTACCTTCAGCTATAGCAGTTGCAAATCCTCCGTTATACGCGTCTCCAGCTCCAGTAGTATCTACGGCATTCACTTTATAACTTTCTATCATTTCAACTTTGGATGAAGTAACTACTAATGCTCCCTTACTCCCTAAAGTTATAATAACGTTTTCAGTACCTCTATCAATAAATATTTGAGCCGCGGCTCTAGCATCTTCTATGGTTTCAATAGTTACACCTGATAATATAGAAGCTTCCACTTCATTAGGAGTGAAAAAATCTATCTTACTATATAATTCTTTAGGAATTTCCTGTACTGGAGCAGGATTTAATATTACCTTCACACCCATGTTATGAGCAATATCGATAGCTTTTTCTACTGCATCTACGTTAGTTTCAAGTTGAGTCAAAAATACACTTGAACCCTCTATAGCTACTCTAGCTTTTTCAATATTAGCATCTGTTATATTTGAACATGCACCCAGTATTACTACTATTTCATTTTCACTAGTATTTTCATCAACAATTATAAGAGCAGCTGCTGTACTTAATTTATCATCTTTAAAAACAAAACTGGTGTCCATTCCTTCATTTACAAAACTTTTTATAGCAATTTCAGAAAAACCATCTTTCCCTATTTTGGTTACCATTGTTACATCCGCTCCAGCTCTCTGAGCTGCAACCCCTTGATTGGAACCTTTCCCACCGGGTCCAAGCTTAAAATAACTTCCTTTTACTGTTTCTCCTGGGACAGGTAAATGTGGCGTTCTTGCCATAAGATCTACTACAAAACTTCCCATTACTGTAATTTTTGCTTTTTTCATTATTATTCCTCCATTCATGGTATCGGTTACATTTCATTGTAAAAAAATAATAAAATTATTTAATTAATTTTTCAGATCCTTTTAATATAAGTTTTGACAATAAAGTTATTCTAACAGTTCCTGTATGTTCTTTCGTATCCATTTTTTTCAAAAGAAGTTCCATTGCTTTTTTACCCATGTCATTATTGGGACGTGATACTACACTAATATTTAATCCTACTACATCAAGCATCTGAACCTCATCAAACCCAATAATAGCCATATCTTGAGGAATTTTAAGCTTACTTTCATATATAGCTTTAATACTTCCTAAATTCATCATGTTATTACATACTAGTATTGCTGTAGGTCTATCTTCCATCTTTAATATATCTTGTGTACATAGATATCCACTTTCAAGCATAAAATCTCCATAAAACAGATATTCCTCATTCAATTCAATATTATTCATTCTAAGCGCCTTTTTATATCCAGTAAGTCTATCTCTTCCAGGCTTTGATGTATTAGGGCCTGTTATTATTGCTATTTTTCTATGTCCTTCTTTTATAAGAGCACTTGTAGCCTCATATGCTGCTCCTATATTATCAGTAAATACCCCATCAAAATTCGAATGTTTTACATCCCTATCTACGAGAACTATTGGTATACCCATGTTCTCAAGAACACTTAGTTGCTGATTATTCACTTCATTTACATCATTTGTGGGAGTAACAATTATCCCTGATATTCTCTGCTCTTTAAGCATATTAAGAAATTTAATTTCCTTTGAAGCATTTTCGTTTGTATCACAAAGAATTATATTAAGATTTCTTTCATCTGCCAATGAACTTATGCCTTTAATTATTTTTCCAAAAAACGGATTCTCTATATCAGGTACTATGACACCAATAGTGTTTGTCTCATTATTTGAAAGACTTCTTGCCACTGCACTGGGAGTATAATTAAATTCTTTAATTTTCTTTAGAACTAAAGCTTTAGTTTCCTCTTTAACATAGCCTGAACCATTCAGCACTCTTGAAACTGTGGTAGATGAAACCCCTGCTTCTCTTGCTATATCTCTTATGTTCGTCGCCATTTAGGTCCTCCTCAGTTCACAATCCCTTTTTAAGTAACCGGTTACCTATATAATAGAATACAAATACTTTATTGTCAATAGTTAATTTAATAATTATTTGAACCTATTATTTAGTTAATAAAAACCCCTTAACCCTTTTTTAAGGTTAAGAGGTTTCCAGTATATATATTAGTATTAAACACATTTTCTTAGAGTATATTATTGATGAATATTTATAATAACTATATTTTCATAACAGCTCCCTTATCTGCAGATTGTGCAAGTTTTGAATAAAGTGCTAAATACCCTTTCTTAAATTTTGGTTCAGGCCTCTTCCACTTTTTCATTCTTTCCTTAATTTCCTCATCAGAAACATGAAGATGTAACGATTTGTTAGAAATATCTATGGTTATTCTATCCCCATCTTCAATTATTGCAATGGGACCTCCTTCAGCTGCTTCTGGAGAAATATGACCAACAAAACAGCCGTTATTAGTACCTGAGAATCTACCATCTGTAATTAGCGCAGTCTTCTTTGCAAGTCCTACACCATATAAGTACTTCATAGCTTTGAACATTTCTCTCATACCTGGTCCACCCTTTGGGCCTTCATACCTAATAACTACAACATTACCCTCTTTAATTTTCCCTCCAAGTATTGCTTCTTCAGCCTCTTCCTCAGAGTTAAAAGTTATAGCTGTCCCAGTAAAATTCCACATTGCCTGATCTATAGCAGCAGGCTTGGTTACTCCTGTATCAGGAGCGATATTTCCTCTAAGAATTGCAAGTCCCTTAGAACTGCTGAAAGGTTGGTCTATTGTTTTAATTACTCTTCTATCAACTTTAAAATCAGAATTAAGTTGTAATAAATTCTCGTCAACTGTTTTCCCTGTTACTGTCATACACTCTGTATTTAAAATTGTCTTAAGCTCCTTCATTACCTGAGGTATTCCACCAGCAAAATAAAAATCTTCCATGTTATATTCAGAAGCAGGATTTACCTTTGCAACTTGTGGAGTGGTTTCGCTTAATGAATCAAAAGTTTCAATCATAATTTTAGCATCAATTCCAATCTCAGCTGCAATAGCTGTAAGGTGAAGAACTGCATTAGTTGATCCTCCCGTTGCCATTACAACTCTAATTGCATTATTTATAGAATTTTTTGTAATAATATCCTGTCCTGAAATATTTTTATTTACAAGATTAACTATCGCCTTTCCTGTAACTTCAGCTGCTCTTAATCTATCTGCAAAAACTGCTGGTATTAAAGCTGAACCTGGCAATGACATCCCCATAGCCTCTGCAGCACAACACATAGTATTTGCTGTTCCATAAAATGAGCATGATCCACATGTTGGGACACTAGATTCTTCAAGCTGATTATATTCTTTTTCTCCTATTTTACCACTCTTTAACATACCTAGCCCTTCAGATATAGATGTAAGGTCTGATTTTCTGTTGTCAAAAGTAGTTCCACCAAGCATTGGACCCCCAGCTAAAATAATTGACGGAATTTCAAGTCTTGCTGCCGCCATTAACATAGCTGGTACTATTTTATCGCATGAGCCTAACATAACAATACCATCTAACTGATGCGCCTCAACCATAACTTCAATATCATTTGCTATAAGGTCTCTTGATGGTAATATAAAGTGCATACCTTTATTACCCTGAGCTGTACCATCGCATGCACCTATAACCCCAAATTCTGCAGCAGTTCCTCCAGCTAAATATATTCCTCTTTTTACATTCTCTGCTAATTGCCTTAAATTATAATGACCAGGTACAAGTTCACTCCACGCATTGGCAATCCCTATTATTGGCCTTTCAAGATTATCATCTGAAAATCCCATTGATTTAAAAACTCCCCTGTTAAATGAACCTTCTGGTCTTGATAGTACACTTTTGCTTCTACAACTCATTATAATTTCCTCCCTTTATAATTAATGTCCAACTTCTATGATTACATCTAAATAACCAAGTAATTAAAAAGAACCTCCTATGCTAGAATATCTATCATAGAAGGGTTGTACCATATAAAACTTAAAGCTAAATTATGCTATTTTTTTAAACAACTCAATTAATTTTTCTTTGTTGAAAAATACCGGATTTGCACCAGCACAAGCATCTTTCATTGCGTTTTCAGAAAGCAATTCGAAATCAGGGTTTTCTACTCCAAGTTCTTTTAAAGACTTTGGAATCCCAACTTCTTCAGAAAGAGCTACAATTTTACTAATTACATATTTAACACATTCTGCATCAGTTTTACCTGTAATATCCATTCCAATAACTTCTGCGATTGGACGGAATTTAGCAGGAACCCCTTTTGCATTCTCTTCTTCAACTATGGCAAGAAGCATAGCATTACATACTCCATGTGGTAAATCATATAAACCTCCAAGTTGGTGAGCCATAGCATGAACATTTCCAAGCCCAGCATTACTAAAAGCAATACCATTTAAAAAGCAAGCATAACACATTTGCTCTCTAGCTTCTATATCACTACCATCAACTACAGCCCTTGGTAGAAAGTTAAAAATCTGTTTTATAGAGTACAATGCAGTTGCATTCGTAACATCAAATGAACCATTTGCAACTACTGCTTCAACAGCATGTGTTAATGCGTCCATACCTGTTGCAGCAGTTAAACCAGCTGGTTTACTAAGCATAAGTTCTGGATCATTAACTGTAATTGTTGCAAGAGAATTAGTATCAACCATAATCATTTTAACATGACGATCTTCATCAGTTATAACATAATTAATTGTAACCTCTGCAGAAGTACCTGCTGTTGTAGTTATAGCTACGATTGGAAGACACTTTTCAGTGGTTTTATTTACTCCTTCATAATCTTTAGTTTCTCCACCATTTGTGGCAAGAATAGAAATAGCTTTTCCACAGTCTTGTGGTGATCCTCCACCAATAGTAATAACGAAGTCACACTTTTCTTTTTTTAGAATCTCTAAACCTTTGTTAACATTAGTAACAGTCGGGTTTGGCTTAACTTCGTCAAATATAACAAAATCAATACCTACTTCAGTTAATAAACCTGTTACTTTTTTAACTGTACCGTTAGAAGATAAGAACTTATCACTAACCACAAAAGCTTTTTTAGCTCCCAATGACTTTATTGGTTTTTTAACTTCATCAAGGCAACCTCTGCCAAGCAAATTTATTGGTGGAACATAGTAAATACTCATAATAAAACTCTCCTTTATCATATGTTTTTGTTTTGAAATACATATTTCTTATCTAAATAAGATTTACTTCTTTCATAATAGCAATAATTTGTTCAACTTGTTTCTTATTTGCCTGAAGAAATGGCTTTGTACAGTAATCCTTCATATCAATTCCTCTTATCATCATTGCCTTTTTTATAATCGGAATAAAAGGAGTTCCTATGTCATAAAGATCCATCATTTTATCAACTATCTTTTGACATTCTGCCATTTTATCAAAGTCTTTTTCATTAACAGATTTTACCCAAGTAGCAAAAATCTCTGGTGCTAAGTTTGAAAGTCCACCTATACATCCACCGCCACCACAAAGAATATTATGAACAAAATTTTCATCAAAACCAGATAAAACATCAAATTCAGGGAACTCTGATTTTATAAACGAAATAAGCGCTCTTGTATGTCCCATTAATGTTACTGTATCCTTATATCCTACAATATTCTTATTTTTTCTAAGAAGTCTAAGTGTAATTTCTTTTGATAAATCATATCCAGTTCTATCTGGGAAGTTGTAGAGGTAAATATTTGCCTTTGTTGCTGCCGCAACTTCATTATAGAAATACTCTATACTCTCATCAGAAAGATTGAAATAATAAGGACTGATAATCATAACAGCATCAGCACCGGCATTGTGTGCATAATTAGTCATCTCTATTGTATCCTCAATTGACATGCAACTTGTTCCAATATAAACTTCCACTCTTTTATTTACATATCCTACAGCTAAGTCAATAAGATCTTTTTTTTGCTGAGTTGTCATTGTAAAGAACTCACCTGTACTTCCCATAACAACTAAACCATCTACACCACCGTTAATTAGGTGATCAATTATATTTTTATTTGCTTGAATGTCTAAATTTCCAGTTACATCAAATGCTGTAACAACTGGTGTCAAAATTCTTGCCTTTCCCATAAAGAAAATCCTCCTATATATTTATTCATTATTTATTAACTAAAATCCAGTATTTTGACTAACCCTTGGTATACTTGGACTCTCACCAATCATTCCGAAGGATCTTAATGTTGCAATCTTTTCCATATCCTCATTAGAAATATTAAAATTGAATACATCGACATTATTTTGAATTCTTTCTATGCTAGTTGATTTTGGAAGAGGTACAACACCCTTTTGCATAATCCATCGTACACAAATTTGAGCTATGCTTTGATTATATTTTTTTGCCATGTCTTTTAGTAATTCTCGTTTAAATGCATCTCCTTGAATTAAAGGACTCCAAGCTTCAACCAAAATTTGATTTTTATTACAATACTCCACCATATCTTCTTGAGGATTCTGAGGATGTAGTTGAACTTGATTAACCATAGGAAAAACTGAAGCGTTTTTCTTTATAAGCTCAAGATGTTCAATAAGAAAATTACTTACACCAATAGCTCTAACTTTCCCTTCTTTATATAACTGCTCAAAAGCTCTCCATGTTTCTAAAATATCCTCTTTATAATCACCTTGAACTACAACTGGCCAATGTATTAAATACAAATCTAGATAATCCATATCTAAACGTTTCAATGATTCTTCACAAGAACTAATTGCTTTTTTATAGCCATGATCTAAATTTGGAAGTTTACTAGTTACAAAAAGCTTATCTTTTGAAAATCCGCATTGTTTAATTCCTTGCCCAACACCAATTTCATTTTGGTAAGCAGCCGCTGTATCAATATGTCTATATCCAGTGGCTGTAGCCATTTTTATGCCTTCACGTACAACGTCAATTGGTGATTTCCATGTTCCATAACCAATGCATGGTACTTTAACTCCATTTTTTAAAGTATAACAATCCTGTAAATTTTTCAAATAAATCCTCCTTTATAAAGTACACAATCCTATTCAACAGTGTTTGTTAATTTACCTATTTCAGGTATTTCACATGTTATTGTGTCTCCCTTCTTCATAAAACGAGGTGGTTTAAACCCCATACCTACACCTGATGGTGTCCCTGTAGCAATAATATCCCCCGGTTCTAATGTGATTCCATTAGAAATTTCTGATATTAAAGTTTTTATCTCTGCTAAGAATAGTCTTGTATTTGAATGTTGTCTAACTTCATTATTAACACTACTTATAAGATCAACATGTATTGGAAAAGGTAAATCTGCTTTATATATAATTGAAGGTCCCATTGCTGTATACGTATCTAAACTCTTTCCTCTATACCATTGATTATGCTGTTGCTGTAATTTTCTTGAAGATATATCATTAAATACTGAGTATCCAAAAATGTACTCTTCAACTTTATCCTTAGGAATACATGTTCCTTTTTTTCCTATTATAACAGCCAATTCCACTTCATAATCTAATTGATCATCTAAATCAAGACGGCTTTTAATAACTTCACCTGATCCAATAATTTCAATAGCTCTTTTTGAAAAATAAACAGATCTATCAGGCTCTTTAAATCCATTTTCTACAAAACTTTCTTTTGTCTCTTCAAGATGATCTTTATAATTAACTCCTACACAAATAATATCATGTATAGGTTTTTTTATAGGAGAGCATAACTTAACTTCTGAAATGCAATATTTCAAATAATCTGATGTTCCACCTTCCAAGACCATTGCAAGCTTTTTAATATCATCTTCTGTCACATGTTCTATCATATCTATCATCGTCATAAACTTTTTACCTAACAATACAGATGATACTTCTATAACAAAATTTTCATCCTTCGTTAAAATACCTAATAATTCTTCATCATCTTTTTTAAATCTTACAAATTTCATTTTTTCACATCCTTTTAATAATTTAAATATAAAGAATATTTAAATTACAATCATTTATGTAAAATTAACCTCTCGATTATCTAGCCATATTACCAAATAATCTAGAGGTTTATAATGTTTAAAATCTACGTATTCAGATCATTATGATTTAAAACATTTTCCATTTTTTTCTTTTGATTACGCTTATATACAAATGTGGTTAGTATTGGTGTTAAAATAGCTGTTACTATTACCGAAGCAGCTACTTGTACAGTAGCAATCGGTGCTATAGCAGCATAAGTTGGATCAGCCAACGCAATTGCTTGCGGAGTAGCTACTGCGTTACCGGCAGTAGTTGATGCCGCAGCACCAGCAACTCCATTCCCACCTGTCATTCTATCTGCAAATGTACAAGCAAGACCAGTTAACACACATGTAAATACTCCCAGTAGAATACCTGCTGGACCAGCTTTAACTACTGATGCTAAATTAATACCATTGCCTAGCGCAAAAGCGAAAAACGGAATTAATAATTCAGAATGAGTACTACAGAATAGGCGAATATCCTTATCCAAATTACCCAATATCGCCCCCAAAACTATAGGAACAACAACTGAAATCATGGAAAGATATGGAATTGCAGCTAAACCAGAGCCTGCTAATACTAACATTGTAAGAAAAGGACCAGTTTCAAGACTTTGTACTACATAAGATCCTGAATCGTTTTCATCTCCCATAGTACTTGTTAATGCTATAAATATACCACCATTTGTATCGTTCATTGCAGCTAAAATAGCTAAAGTAGACAATCCTAAAAAATCACCACCAAAGAATTTGGAAACAAGTAATGCAACTAAAGAGGCAATAGCTACTTTTGCTCCTAAAATGGAAAACCCTTTTTTCAGCATAGTAGGTGCACCTCTCAGTGTCATTTTAGTCCCCATACAAAACAAGAATGCGGCACATAAAGATTGGAATCCCTTATTACCTAGTGATTCTGTAAAACCACCAATATGAATTAAATAGGGGAAGAATGTATTTACGATAGCGCCAATAAATAATGGAACAACCATTAAACCACCAGGTATTTTCTGAACACGTTCTAAAATTTTCATTATTAATCTCCTCCATAATCTAATATTACCTCTATATTAAGTTACACATTCTTACGATTAACATCATTTATTTCTAAAAATTTGAGATTTGTTTTTTATAGTTTCATACTTTTTAAAAAAAGCACTTATTTTATACGAAATTACATAACCTAGCAATTGCTGTTTCTGAATATCCAAGACATTCTGATTTAGTTAATTTACCATTTGCAACAACAATAACTTCTTTTAGTAAAACGTCTGTTAATTCTTCCATTGTCTTAGATCCATAAATAATAGGACTTGCATCTATATCCATGTTATCAACCATATTGGCATATGTGATTTTATTTGCTGTTATCTTTATAACTGGTGCAATTGGATTGCCAATTGGATTACCACGTCCTGTTGAAAATACAACAATTTGTGCACCTCCAGCTACCATGCCAGCAACAGATGAACCATCATTCCCTGGTGTATCCATAATAACAAGACCTTTTTCACTGATCTGTTTACCATAATCATATACAGCTGTAACCTCTGTATGCCCGGCTTTATGAATACATCCAAGTGATTTTTCTTCCAATGTTGTAATACCTCCGGCTTTATTCCCTGGTGCTGGGTTCCCTTCTCTGACTTCTTCTCCAACAAGTTGTAGTGCTTTTTCATATCTATGCACTATATCATAAATTCTTTCTTTAATTTCTGGTGTTTTAGCACGTGAAGCTAAAATATGCTCAGCTCCAATAAATTCCGTTGTTTCTGAAAGAATAGATGTTGCGCCATTCGCAACTAAAATATCACTTAATTCGCCAATTAATGGATTAGATGCTAATCCACTTGTTGGATCTGAACCACCACAATTTGTGCCAATTATTAGTTCAGAAATAGGGAACTCTTCCCTTAGAACCATAGAAGCATCCTGTGACATCTTTTTACCCGCACGTACAGCCCTTTCAATTGTAGTAATTGTTCCACCATTTTCTTGAATAATAAATTGTTCTATTGGTTTGTTTGTCCTTTCTTTAATTGCTTGAACAACTAAATCCATTTGACAATTTTCACATCCAAGAGAAACAACGATGGTACCATATACATTTGGATTTGCAGCCATTCCTGCCATAACATCCATTGTTAACTGTTGATCCCCAGATACCTGTGAACAACCAAGTTGGTTATTAAATGTCATAGCTCCTTCTATTTGAGAAGCTATGATTCTTGTCGTGTCTGAAGCGCAAAGACTCGCTGGTAAAATAAAAATTTTATTTCTAACTCCAACTCTACCATCAGGTCTTTTATATCCTAAAAAATTCATATTAACTCCTCCTCTAAATTTTCTCTGTGGCTTTCAACATTATGAACATGTACATGTTCACCAACTTTAATATCTTTAGCTGCAATACCAATATGTTGACCATATTTTACAACTGGTTCGCCTATTTTGACTTCTTTAATTGCAATTTTATGATAAATTTGAATTTCTTCTAATGTTAATACTGTTTTCACTAAACCTTTTAATTTGTAACTAACTTCTGAGCCTTTTGTAATGGGCTCGATAGCTACTGCTACACTGTCTTTTTCATCAATAATTATAGCATTAATCATAATTTTCTCTCCTTATATTGTATTTTTCTACTAACTTGATTAACAATTTCTCTAATTTTCAACATTCATCAAAAATTCAGAATAAAACATTCACTCAAACGTTTATACAGTAAGTAACTAAAATATACTATTAGTGCTTTTACCCTCTACCATATTATTTTTTATCACCACCTTATCTCTAACAAACATGATTGTTATTTATTTAAGTTAATACACAAAATTTATTGTTACTTCCCTCATACATATCATTTCTAATTTCATATTTGTTCTAATTTCTATATTATATAAACATTTTGATTGATCATCAAGTTGTTTATATAATGTAATAATATTATCTGCTATTTTACAACATGTTAGAGAGTAATAATCTAATACCTCTCTATATGGTCCAGTGGTTTTCGATCCTTCTTTAACTCCCATTATATAAAGTGGAGGAGCATTTTTAATAGGGGCAACCACATCTGCTACTACACTTCCAAAACCATTTACAACTGAATGTTCTTCAACAGTAACTACCATTTTACACTTTTTAGATAAATCAGAAATCATGTCTTTATCAATAGGTTTTACTGTAAGAAAATCAGCAACTGTTTCATTTATACCTTTTTCTCTTAAAATATTAGCTGCTATTTGTGCCTCTTTTACCATAGTGCCACATGCTAATATTGCTACATCATCTCCAACTTCCAGTATTTCTGCTTTACCTATTTTAAAATTACGTCTACTACTATCAATAACCTGTTCGTATATACGAATCACATTTGTATTTACGAACTCTATAGACTTATAGTAGCACCTAACATATAATGTGTCAATAGGTAATTTTTTTTATAATTGAGATTGCTTGAAAAATAATAACATATTTGTTATTATATAGTTAGATTTGTTTTTTTAGAGTGGCTAATTAACTATAAAAAAGTGTTTAAATTGAGGTAACTTTAAATTTGATTTGCACTTTGTTAAAAATAATTACTAAATTATATTTTTTCACAAGTCATGTTATACAAGGAGGTATACTAGTGATTCAGAGTGAACATAGACCTACTTCTCGAGTTTTAGACATATTAGAACTACTTTCATCAACTTCTGACGGGTATACCCTAACTGAAATTGCCGATGCAATTGGTACACCCAAAAGCACTATTTTTCCGGTTATACATACCATGAACCAACGAGATTTCATATCAATAAGCAAACAAACATCAAAATACATAATAGGAATAAATTCTTTTGCTGTTGGCTCATCTTATTTACAAAATTTAAATTCCTTAAATTTCATTAAAGAAGAAATGAGACATATTGTTGATAAAAGCTTTGAAACTTGTCAACTGGGAATTCTAGATAAAGGTGATGTTCTCTATATAGCTAAAATAGACTCTCTAGAACCTATTAGGCTAATTTCATCAGTTGGGAAACGTCTGCCTGCTTACTGTACAGCTTTAGGCAAAGCATTACTATGTGATTATTCAATTTCAGATTTGGAAACCTTATATTCTAATGGGCTAAAATCATACGCTAAAAATACTATAACTAATTTAAATGTATTGCATAATCAGCTAGTTAATATACATGAAAGTAATATTGCCTTAGAATGCGAAGAATCTACTAACCACATTAAATGTATTGCGATTCCGGTACGTAAAGATAATAAAATTGTTATAGCTATTAGTGTTACTATTCCTATATTTCGAGAAACTCCAGAAAAAATTGAATTGAT
Source organism: Clostridium sp. (assembly GCF_036569345.1). Lineage (GTDB taxonomy): Bacteria > Bacillota > Clostridia > Clostridiales > Clostridiaceae > Clostridium_AD. Next base: position 18,339 of record NZ_DATCQT010000029.1, on the reverse strand, counting down.
TACAAAACTATTAGTTCAAGCCAAAAACAAGATAGAGCTACTTTTCAACAACTTAAATATTGACATAAATGCTTCAACTCTTCTTACATAGATTTCAACTCAAAATTTATTTAATTACTAATTAAAATATTACGCGAGAGCTACCCTCTCCTAGAATGTCAAAAAAAATGCCTATAAAATAAACACTTTTTTCAAAGTGTTTATTTTATAGGTTATTTTATATCTATATTTGATTTGCCTTAATCTTTACCTCAGTAGATATATTAGGAGTAAATACATGTTCTACTCTAGGCAATGATATTCCCAGAGCTTCACGAAGAACATCCTCTACTGTTTCAACTGTTTTAATTGTTAACAAACTCTTAATTTCTTCTGGTACATCCTTTATGTCAATTAAATTTTCCTTTGGAATTAATATTTTTGTTATCCCGGCTCTTTGAGCTCCTATTAATTTTTCCTTAAGTCCTCCTATTGGAAGTACTGCCCCTCTTAAGGTTATTTCCCCTGTCATCGCAAGCTTAGGATCTACCTTTATGCCGGTAACTAAAGATGCGAGTGCAGTAAATAAGGTAATCCCAGCTGAAGGGCCATCTTTTGGAACTGATCCTGATGGAACATGAATATGAAGATCTCTTTCCTTAAAGTTTATAGAATTCATTGGTAACCTTGATTTAAGTAGACTTAAAGATATCTTTGCAGATTCTCTCATAACATCTCCTAATTGCCCTGTTAAGGTAAGTTGTCCACTTCCTATCATGTCTGTAGCTTCAATAAAAAGTATCTCTCCACCTACTGATGTCCATGCAAGTCCCGTAACAACTCCTGGTGGGTTATCCGTTTGAGCCTTATCATGGCTTGAAACTTTTCTTCCAAGTAAATCATCAAGATCGCTTACACTAACAACGAACGGCAACTCTACCTTATTAGACACAATCTTCTCTGATGTAATTCTTGCAAGGGTAGCTAGTTGCTTTTTAAGTCCTCGAACGCCAGCCTCTCTTGTATATTCACTAATTATATTTTCTAGTGCCTCATCTTCAATAACTAACTGATTTGTATTTAATCCATGTTCTTCAAGTATTTCAGGTATTAAGTGATTTTTACCAATGTGAAATTTTTCATTCATTGTGTAACTTGATATTGGTATTATCTCCATTCTATCAAGTAGAGGCCTTGGAATATTGTCTAGGGAGTTAGCTGTAGCTACAAAAAACACTTCAGACAAATCATATGGTAAATCCAAATAATGATCTGTAAAACTATTGTTTTGTTCTGGATCTAATACTTCTAATAATGCGCTAGCTGGATCTCCGTTATAGCCTGTCATTAGCTTGTCCACTTCATCTAAAACCATAACTGGATTTATTACTCCTGCTTTCTTAATACTTTGAATAATTCTCCCTGGCATTGCACCTATATATGTCCTTCTATGCCCTCTAATTTCAGCTTCATCACGTATTCCACCTAAACTAAGTCGTATATATTCTCTTCCTAGTGCCTCGGCAATACTTTTACCTAAACTTGTTTTTCCTGTACCAGGTGGTCCAACTAATAATAAAATAGAACCTTTTTTATCCTTTTTAAGCTGCATAACCGCTAAATGTTGTATTATTCTATCCTTAACTTTTTCAAGACCATAATGCTGCTGATCAAGTAACCGCCTTGCTTCTCCTAAATTTATAACTTTAGGTTCAGATTTTCTCCAAGGAAGATTAACTAATAGATCTAAATAGTTACGTAAAACATTATATTCAGCACTACTTTCACTTTGTCTTTCTAGTTTTTGTAGTTCATCCAATGCAGCATCTTTTATTTCAACTGGCATTTGAGCCTCTTCAATCTTATCTATATAATTTTTTTCTTTTTTAGAACCTTCGCTTTTGCCTTCATTTAATTCATTTTGAATAGCTTTTAATTGATCCCTTAGTACTGATTCTCTATAGTTTTTGTTTGCTTTCACAGTAAATTTTTCTGCCATTTCTAGTTGTAACTTTAAGGCTTCCTTCTGCTTTAAGAGGTAATCCATAAACTTAAGGCTTCGCTCTTTTAATGATTGAGTTTCAATTAGCTCATACTTTTCTTGGTTTGTTAGTGGCATAAATTGAGCAAGATGAGCCATGAGTTTATTTAAATCCTTTTGTTCCTCTATCATCTTTATAAACTGGTCTGATCCACTAAATTTTTCACTAACCTCACGAGTAATCTTTTTCACATACTCTATCATTTCTTCTTGACTCGCTTGAGTAAGGTCGATGAGATCTGGTGCTACTTCAAATTCTGTGCGAATAAAATCATTATAAATAGTAAGTTCTTTAATTTCTACCCTATCTAATACTTTAATTTTTATTTGATATCCCTTTTCTGTTTTTTCAATTGCATTCACGTGAAATGTTACTCCAACTCTATGAAAATCTTCTTGCTTTAACTGACTTTGATTGAAATTTTGCTTTAAAGGTAATGCAATACTAATTTGATCTTCCTTTGCTAAATTTTGAAGTTCTTCTTGGCTAATTTTATTTAAATTCAAAGTATAAGTCATTCCTGATAGTAAAACTATATCCGCTACAGGAATTACCATTCCCTCTTTATTTTTTTTATCTAAGCTCATCATTTTCATCATCCTTTCTTTTAAAAACATTTATAAGTGAATGTTCATTTAATTATATATTAAATAATAGCGAGACACTTTTGTAATCATTTTTCCACAAAATTCTCTCGTTTTTACTTGATAATCAATTTGGTTAATCATTCTAACAAAGCATCCTGCATAATCAAAATCATCTCTTTTAGTAAGTTTGCTTGTTCAACTTCGCAAGTACATTTCTTAATAGCTATGGACTTTACCGGATAAAAAATTATTGCTATTAAATTATCGTTTTGGATATCTTTAAGTATCCTTTTTGCTTTCATTTCTTCTAACAAATTATTCAAATTATGAATACCTTGTATTTCTAAACAATGACTTGCTAGAGCTGGGCAACTGGAAAATTGATCTACAAAATGAAATATCTCTCCATTCTCTTTGATGTAGGTATAATATCCTCTAGCAAGTATTTCAATAAGCTCACGCCCATCCATCTCCTCATAAACCATACTAAGTAAATAATCAAAGATTTCTTCAGAATACTCATGATATATGTCACGTAACATAATCTCTTTGTTCTCATAATAAATATAAACAGTAGCTGGGGAAACCCCTGCCTCTTTGGCAATTTTGGAAATAGAAGTACCATGAAAACCTAATTCAAGTATTAACTTAACAACTGCTTCTTTTATACTTTTTTCTTTTTCATCATCTTTTCGTCTCATTACCACACCTCTATAAGTCTTATAATAAATGACCATTCATTTATTGTCAAGAGATATTTTAATGTTAGTAGCTAAATTTATTCTTCAAAATAATACATAGAACATCTATTCATGTAAAAACAATAACAATAAATATTTTATAATAATTATTATTGTTTACTTTCTTATAAAAATATAGTATCATAAAATTAAAGGAAAGTAAAATAAAAAATACAGTTTATTCATAGTATTAAAGTAACTATGTTTTTAAAAAAATATAAGAAAACTGATTTTCTAAATAGTAATAAAATTTATTTTGAAAAGGAGAGATTAAATTGAAATTAGAAAAATTACTTAAGACTAGAACATTAAATTCATCAATAAATGTAAGAAATCCTATAGTTATGGCGCCTATGACTACTTTTTCTGGAAACCCTGACGGAACAGTATCTGATGCGGAATTAAGTTATTATAAAGCAAGGTCAAAAGGTGTAGGAATAGTGATTACTGCTGCAACATATGTAAGAACATCAGGCAAAGGATTCCCAGGTCAATTTGCTGCCTATGACAATAGTTTTTTACCTGGGTTAACAAAATTATCCCAAACCATAAAAGAAGAAGGTGCTCTGGCAATTTTGCAAATATTCCATGGTGGTAGAATGGCAATTCCGTCAGAAATACCCGGTGGACAGACTATTAGTGCCAGCGCAGTAGCACCTGAAAGACCCGGAGCAATGACTCCTAGAGAAATGACAGAAACAGAAATTCAGGATACTATTAAAGCCTTTGGAGAAACAACAAAACTCGCCATTGAAGCAGGTTTTGATGGTGTAGAAATTCATGGGGCTAACACATATCTATTGCAACAATTTTTTTCTCATCACTCCAACCTTAGAGAAGATATGTGGGGTGGAAACATATTAAAACGAATGAATTTCCCATTGGCTGTTATATCCGAAGTGAAAAAAACAGTGAAAGAAAATGGGAAGGAAAACTTTATAGTGGGCTACCGTTTTTCACCAGAGGAAGTAGAAAAGCAAGGTATAACTTTAGAAGATTCACTTTTATTTATAGATGTATTAGCGAATCAAGGACTAAGTTACTTGCACAGCTCCATAATGGATTTCTGGCAAAGCTCAATGAGAGATACTACAAACACAAAACCTATTATTTGCAAAATACTAAACCAAATTCACGGAAGAGTACCTTTTATTGGTGTTGGTTCTATCCATACACCGGAGGATGCTATAAAGGCATTGGATAGTGGCATTGAATTTATATCTCTTGGCAGAGAGATTATCATGGAACCAGAATGGGTGAGCAAAGTTCAAAACGGAAAAATATCAGAAATTCGTACTACTTTAAGTAAAAGCCATGGAAAATCTTTAGATATCCCAGAAGCACTTTGGAATGTTATTATAAAAACACCTGGTTGGTTCCCAATGACAGAATAATTTTAAATATATAAAGTATTTATTTAATTAAACATATCAAAAGTGCCAGATATAAAATAAATTTATATCTGGCACCTTTGTTATTTAAATTAAGACTTCCTATGGAAGACCTAATATTACTGAGTTCGTTACTGATTTTTATATTTGAGTTTATTAATACTTTTATGCAGAAAAAATGCCGTTAAACCAGTTGCAATCAAATCCGCACAAGGTTGTGAAAACCATAAACCATCTAATTTAAAAAATATTGGAAGTATAAGAACAATAGGAATTAACACTATTACTTGTCTTAATATACTTAAAAGCATTGAGGTTTTCGCCTCATTTATTGCTTGAAAATAGCTTGATCCCAAAATTTGAAACCCTATAATGGGCAAAACTATTAAATCAATTCTAAGTCCACGTGCACCTAGATTTATTAAATCAGGATTATTACCTACAAACACGCCAATTAGTGGTTTAGCAAATAGCTGTACACCGATAAATCCAATTATACAAATGCTGGTACCTGCTATTATGGCAAATTTTAATACCTTTAGAACTCTTGGATACAATTTAGCCCCATAATTGTATCCTATTATAGGTTGGATCCCTTGACTAATACCAAATATAGGCATAAAAATAAGCATCGATATACTATTTAATATTCCCATTGCGGCTACTGCAATATCCCCTCCGTAAGTGTAAAGACCTTTATTATATAAAATAGCTACAAGACTTGATGCTATTTGCATAGAAAAAGGTGCAATACCAATAGCAAAAATATCCTTTATAATATATTTACGAAGCTTTAAATTAGCTTTCTTTATTTTAAGTATGCTTCCACTTTTTTTAGAAGTGAAATATGTAAGTACCCAAATAGTATTAAAAGCTTGAGAAATTATTGTCGCTATTGCAGCACCTTGAATTCCCATACCGAAAACAAATATGAATATTGGATCTAATATAATATTAATAATAGCACCAAATATCATTGTAAACATTGCCATTTTAGGATTACCCTCAGCTCTAATTATGTTGTTAATTCCAAATCCTATGTTTTGAAAAACGGCTCCAAAAAGTATAATCTGTATATATGCTTTTGCATATGGGATATTATTTTCACTTGCACCGAATAAAATTAAAAGTTTGTCTAAAAATGGAATTCCAAGTAGAGCAATTACTATCGATACTATTGTTATTAGTATCACTGCATTTCCTAAAATATCATCCGCTGAATCGACGTTTTTTTCTCCTAGTCTTATTGATATCACTGCACTAGCACCTAATCCAACAAGCATGCCAAAAGCCATTATAATAACTGATATTGGAAACGTTATAGCAAGTCCTGAAAGTGCATCGTTTCCTATACCTTTCATATGTCCAATATAAATCCGATCTACAATGTTATATAAGGCGCTTACAATCATTCCAGATATAGCAGGCACTGAAAACTTAAAAAGTAGTTTTCCTATACTTTCAGTTCCTAATTCTTTTGTTTGGTTCATAAAAATTTTCCTCCATGTCATAAATATAAAACTAAAAGTTTTTTGTGTATTCTATAGCATCAAGTTCCGTCATAGGCTTACTAAAAATATACCCTTGTATTTTATCACACCCTTGAGCTGAAAGCACCAACTTCTGAATCTCTGTCTCTACTCCTTCGGCTACAACCTTTAATCCCATCCTATGTGCAAGCACTATAATAATATCAATGAAATTTTTATCATTATTATTATTTGCAATATCATCTACAAATGCTTTATCTATTTTTAGTGTATCTATAGGCAATAGATTTAAATATTTTAGTGATGAATAGCCCGTCCCAAAATCATCCATAGCAATACTTACACCAAATTCTTTTAACATATTAAGTTTTTCAATATTAATATCGAAGGATTCCATTAATGAAGATTCAGTAATTTCAATTTCAATAAGATTTGGGGATACTCCACTTTTGTTTATAATGTCTTTAACATTATCAACAAATCCATATTGCATAAGCTCAATTGGGGAAATATTCACGCATATAACATATTTATCTTCCTCATTAACATTAATCTTTTTGCAAAATTCACAAGCTTGTGTAAGTACCCATCTACCTAACAGTACAATGGTTCCATTTTCTTCTGCAAGCTTTATAAATCTATCTGGTCCAACAAATCCATACTTCGGGCTCATCCATCTTATTAATGCTTCATAGCCACATAACTTACCAGTTAAAACATCAATCTGAGGTTGATAGTATAAAATAAATTCATTATTTTCAAGAGCCTTTCTTATACTACCCTGAAGCAATATTTTATTTCCTATGCTGTCGCTCATAGAGTAATCAAAATACTTATAGCAGTTCTTTCCTAATTCTTTTGCCTTATGTAATGCCGTATCAGCATTTTTAAGAAGTTGTTGTGCTGTGACTCCATCTTCTGGAAATAAAACTATTCCCATACTAATAGTTATATAGAGTTCATTATCCTCAATTACAATCTTTCCTTCAAATACTTCTAAGATCCTTTTAATATATTCTTTGACGCCCTCATCACTACTTAACTCTTTTATAAGAATAACGTATTCGTCACCACCGAATTTAGATACAAATGCTTTATCACTATCTTGAAAGGTCTCTTTAAGTTTATTGCTTATATAAACAAGTACCTTGTCCCCAGTTTCATGTCCAAAAAATTCATTTATAAGACTAAAATTATCTAAACCAATAAAAATAGTAGAACCACATAAAAAACTCTTGTCACAATTAAGTAGTACAGAATCTAACTCTTTATGTAAATAGGTTCTATTAGGCAGTCCTGTCAAAATATCATGATATGCTAGTTTCTCAATTTTAATATCTTGAAGTTTTCTGTCCGTTATATCTGTATGCGACCCTGCAATACGCTGGATTTTGCCGTCAGGATCACGTACAACTATAGACTTTTCTACAAAATATCTATATTCGACCTTATTTGCTTTAATTCTATACTCACAGGAATATTTCTCATGATTGCTTTCTTTAATTGATTTTTGATAAGTTAAAAATATTTCTTTATCTTCAGAATGTATGTGATTCGTCCAATTTTTTATATTAAGAAAGTCACTTTCCAAAAAACCATATTCCATGTACCAACTTTCTGTAAATACCCGTACATTTGTTAATAAATCAAAGTCCCATGTTCCACCTGTGCTTGCTTCGCATATTAACCTATAGCTTTCTTTAGCATGAACTACTATTTCACCTTGCATTTGTATTTCATCAAATTGTGCCTTTAGTTCCTCTGAAGATGATTCTAATTCCTCATATGTAGCTCCCAGAGCATTATTAGCTTCTACTAAATCTAGTTCTGCCTTTTTTCTAAAAAAAATACTCCTTAATAAATGAGCAATAAAAAACATCATTACAATGAAAATACTTAAAACAAACCATATATATATTTTATAGTTGTCATAAAAAGATACTTCTTTATTTAATATTAAACTGCCCTTCGGAAGTAACTCTTCCTTTATATTAAATTTCTTCAATTGATTATAATCAAATATGTATTTATTAGGACTTTTCTCTATTATAGGTATCTGCTGAACAGGAGTTCCTGAGAGTATTTTTTTCACCATTTGTGCTGCGGTTTTTCCTTGTTCAATATGACTAACAAGCTTCCCACCTATTAGCCCATCTCCTGAGCCATAAAGATATAGGTCAAATATAGGCTGACTACAATTATCACTCACAATTTTAAGCCCTGTTTGAAAGTCAATTGCACTCCCAGTTAAATCTCTAAACGCAGCAATAAAAACTACAATTGTATTATTATCTATACTTCTTAACTGATTCTTAAAATCATCAATATTCAATTTTCCTAAATTTATATCTGAAAATTTAAGATTACTAAAATACTTTTGTTGAATATAAAAACTTTTAACATCTTGGACACTAGTTTCTGTAGAGTCTCCTATAGCCACAACCTTTGTAACACTAGGCTTTATACTCATGGCTACTTCTATTGTTTCCCTAACTGAAGCAGCCTCTGCTACTCCAGTTACAAAAGGATTTTTTTTTGATTTTATGGCTTTTTCAAAATCATTTATTCCAAAAAAAACAATTGGAATTTTATTAAAAAGTTCATTTTGATATTTTAAAGCAAAATCATAAGCATTATCGTCTCCTACAATAACTGCATCATATTTTTCAGGTTCATTCTTTATTTTGTATTTTATTGAATTATAAAAATTTTCAATGTTTTTTTCTTGAAAAAATCTTTTACTATCCAAAAATTCTACATCTAATATGTAATTTTTATCTGATAAAACGGATTTAATCCCATCTATTTGTTGAAAGAAAGTTGGGAAAGAAGAATTATAAGAACTAATAAATAATACTCTATTTTTGTGTTCAATAGAAGCAAAAGCATTTGAGGGAAATCTATTAAAAATTATAAATATTGCAAAAAATAATAGGAATATTTTTTTCTTCATATTAAACCTCTTCTCATGTAACATCAATAATATTAATATTATACCATTATTGGATTACAATACCTATAATTTCCTCTCTTATTTTAATAAAACATACAAAGATATCCTTCCATTATTTTATACACCATTTTTGGCAAAAATTAAAGAAATGAATAAAGTTATGAGTTTCACTCACGTCTCCATTCATTTCTTTAAAATCATTTTTTATAATTTAATTTTTTAGTTTTCATTTTTTAATAGTTTTCTGTGAATAATTCAAAATAAGCTTTTGGATGAGCACATGCTGGACAAATTTCTGGTGCATTGTTACCTTCAAATATATATCCACAATTATCGCACTTCCATAAAGTTTTTTCATTTTTTCTAAAAACAGTTCCATCTTCTATGTTTTTAGCTAGCTTGTTATATCTTGCTTCATGTCTTTTTTCAACTTCAGCTATTTTTCTATATATTAATGCAATGTCAGAAAAACCTTCCTGCTCTGCAACGTCTGCGAAATGAGGATATAAAGTTGACCACTCTTCATTTTCACCAGCTGCTGCTGCTAATAGATTTCCTTTAGTATCACCTAAGAAAACAGGATAACCTGCATCATTGATAACAACTGCTTCTCCATTTAATGCATTACCTACTAAAAATTTAAAGAACCTTTCTGCATGCTCTTTTTCATTACCTGCTGTTTCAGTAAATATGTTTTGTATTTGCACGTAACCTTCCTTTTTAGCTATTGAAGCATAAAAAGTGTACCTATTTCTTGCTTGAGATTCTCCAGCAAAAGATTTCATAAGATTTTCAGCCGTTTTTGTTCCTTTTAAACTTTTCAATTTACATCCTCCTTTTAATTTATATATGACTTTAATTAAACCAGCCATATATATTAATACTTATAACTAAACTATTTATTTTCCATAATACTTAAATAGTGTAATATGCTTTCTAACTATTCCTTTTTATCATTGTAAACAAAGTTACAAGGTTTTCCTTCACAATTTAAAACTTCTTCATCATTTTCACCAGTATATATCTTTTTATTACTTATATCATTCTCATTTGATTTGACTAGAAGTTTTTCAATATCTGTAGAAATAGATTCCGGCTGAGTTGTAGGTTCATACCTTTCTATTATATTACCATCAGTGTCAATAAGAAATTTTGTGAAATTCCATTTTACTGAATCCCCTTTTAAGAATTCAGGAAACCTTTCCTTCAGCATGTCATTAAGTTTTTTACCATTAGGGTGATTCAAATCAAACCCTTTAAAAGTAGTTTCTTCAGTAAGATATTTAAAAAGCGGATGAATGTCTTCTCCTCGAACATCGCTCTTTTGGAACAATTGAAAACTCACTCCATAATTAATCATGCAAAAATTTTTTATTTCATCGCTTGTGCCTGGTTCTTGTCCAGCGAATTGATTGCTTGGGAATCCAAGTATCTCAAGGCCTTTATCCTTGTACTGGTTATATAGTTTCTCTAGACCCTCATACTGTGGTGTAAATCCACATTTGCTTGCTGTATTAACTATAAGAAGTACTTTTCCCTTGTACTGTTGTAGATTAACTTCTTCACCATCTATGGTGGTTGCTTTAAAATCATAAATTGTCATTTGTCATCCCTCCATTTATATAAATTTGAGTTATTTGTATAATCATATTATTATCAGAATCTTGTAGTTTTATTAAGTATATTCCTAACATTTTTTTATAAAATTTAGAATATTCTTTCTATATCATAACATTTTTGCCACCATTTTTCAACGCTTTTCTACAATTACTCTTTTTCAAAACTATTAAAATTATCTTAGTTTAGATTAATGAATTTATATTGTTTCCAAATAATTAATAAACAGCAATTAATGTTTTATAATAGTCATTATTGCTTTAAATTGTTTAAAAGTATTGTAACATAAATGTAAAGAAAAGTACAATTAAATTAATATTTCAAACCAAACTGTGATATAATAATTCTTTATTGTCTTCTCAATATTTAAATAGAGAAATAAACATTATATACGAAAAATTTGTTAGGAGTGACAACATATGAAAAGTACCATATTAACACCAAGTGGTGTATTAAAATTAGAAAACGAATTAACACTTCGCACAGGCGAAAAAAGAAGAGAGATAACCGCAGAAATTAAAGAAGCAAAGAGCCATGGAGATTTAAGTGAGAATGCAGAATATGACGCAGCTAAAGATGATGAAGCAACTAACAATGATAGAATAATTACTATTCAAGAGTTGCTTCGGAACTCTACTGTAGTTGAGGACGACAGTGATGATAACCATTTAGGGCTTGGTGGCCAAGCTGATATTAAATTTCTTGATACAGATGATATTGAAAAAGTATGTTTGGTGTCTACTGTAGAGACCAACCCTGAATTAATGAATATAAGTATTGAATCACCACTGGGAAAAGCAATTTATAAAAAAGCACTTGGAGAGAAATGCATTGTTATATCTCCAGAAAGTAATTATGAAGTACTTATAGAAAAAATCTATTAGTAACTTTATTAAAAATTTAAGCAGAGATTAATTTCTGCTTAAATTACATTTTTTATTTATTCTGATCCACCATATTTTTTTCTGCTGCTTCTACCATTCTTTTTACCATTTCTCCACCAACGTTACCTGAATTTTTTATTTTATTTACTGCGTTACTTGCCACATCACTCATATTCACATTTCTGCTCTGAATGTTATCAATTGCCATATCTTGAGCTACTTCCATTTTGAATTTTTCAAGTTTTCCCATCGCTTCTGGTACTAATGCTCTTCTACTCATTTTACTACCTCCCTCTAATTTTTTATTTTAGATATCCAAAATAAATTTTAATAATTTTAATTTGTAACTTGCATATCTACAGTTAGTATTTTTTAAAAAGAATTTTTTATTCATTAAATAAATATAATTTAACCTTAAAAAAACTACAAAATATTTTCAGCAGTGCTACCGTCTAATATTAAATAAAGGTAGCAATATATATTGCTACCTCACTTTTCTCCTATGCCAGTAATTGTATTACAAGAGGATTTACCTTTTTGCTTTCATACTTTCCTTTTAGCTTTGGCATAACTGCCTTCATAACCTTCCCCATATCTCCCTTTCCTTTAAATCCATTTTCTGCAATAACTTCAATAACAATTGCTTTTGCTTCATCATCAGTTAATTGCATTGGCATATAATTTGTAAGCAATTCAATAGAAATTTTTGTTTCTGCAATTATTTCTTCTTTATTAGCTTGCTTTGCATAACTAAGTGTTTCATTTAATTGTTTAATTGTTTTCTCAACAATACCAATTAATTCATCGTCTTCGATATCTTTTTTTGAATCTATTTCTTTATATCTAACTTCAGCCATTAAAGTCCTTAAAGTAGTCAACCTTACCTTATCCCTATTCTTCATATATTTAATAATATCGTCTTTTAATGTTTGTTTTAACATATGTACCTACCTCCAAATTAATTTAATATCTTTTAACAAGTTATCTTGCTAACTTATCAAAACCAATCCTATATCACATTATACACTTATCAGTTCACTTTGACTAAATAATGATCTTAATTAGCCTTCAGACTTAAATTTACAAATTTAACAATCGAATGTACATTCCAATTTTTAATTGAATATTAAGAAAAAACTGCCTGTAAGATTGTTAAAACAAACTTGCAGGCAGTTTTTTAATAAATCTTATTTAAGTATGCTAAGGTTACACGAAAATAAACTACTTAGAACCTAACTTAAAGCAATTTATTTAAAAATTCCTTTGTTCTTGCACATTGAGGGTTTGAAAAAAGATTTTCAGGTTTATCCTGTTCCACAATTTTTCCATCACTCATAAATATTACTCTATCTGATACTTCTTTTGCAAAACCCATCTCGTGAGTTACAATTACCATTGTCATTCCATCTTTTGCTAAGTCTTTAATTACTTGAAGAACTTCTCCCACCATTTCAGGATCTAATGCTGAGGTTGGTTCATCAAACAACATTATTTCAGGGTTCATTGCCATAGCTCTAGCTATGGCAACCCTTTGTTGTTGTCCACCCGATAGTTTTTCTGGGTATTCATAAGCTTTTTCACTAAGTCCGACTTTTTTTAGTAATCCTAAAGCTGTATTCTTCGCTTCTTCTTTTCCCATTTTCTTTAGTTGCACTGGAGCAAGCATTACGTTTTGTAATACATTCAAATGTGGAAATAGATTAAATGATTGAAATACCATACCAATTTTTTCTCTTAACTTATTAATATTTACATTCTTACCATCTACATCAACATCATTTATTAAAATTGTTCCTTCTAATTTCTCTTCTAACATGTTTAAACATCTTAAAAGTGTACTTTTTCCAGACCCTGATGGGCCTATTATACATAGCACATCACCTTTAGTCACATAAAAATCAATTCCATCAAGCACCACGAGTTTTCCAAAATTCTTTTTAAGACTCTTTACTTTTATCATATGGTTAAATACCTCTCAATCCTTCTTGAAACAGTAGACAAAATCATTATTGGTACAAAATAAACCAATCCTACCATAGCCCATATTTCAAGTGCTCTGTAATTTGATGCAATGATTATTTCACCACTTTGCGTTAACTCTCTAATCCCTATTACGGATAGTATTGAAGTATCTTTCAATGATATGATAAATTGATTAATTATAGCAGGCACCATTTTTCTTACCGCTTGAGGTAATATTACTTTCATCATAGCTTTGCCATAAGGTAGTCCTAGGCTTCTAGCTGCTTCCATTTGACCTTTGTCTACAGCCAAAATACCACCTCTAAAAATTTCTGCCATATATGCACCTGCATTCAAACTAATTGCTAAAGTGCCTGCTGTAAAAGCATCTATCTTAAAATTCAAAGCACTTGGAAGGCCAAAATATATAAAGAAAGCTTGAACTATTAATGGAGTACCTCTCATTACATCAATATAAATCATGGCTACAACTTTTAATGTTTTGTTTTTTCCAACGTTTATAAAACCTACAACTAACCCAATTATTGTAGCTGAAATTAACCCTACAACAGTTATTTGAATTGTCATAGAGAGACCCTTCATTAAACTAGGTAAACTTTCTTTAAATAAAATTAATGTATCCAAATTGTGTCACCTCTTTATTTTTTAATGTATTTAGCTATTATTTTGTCATATTCACCATTCGCTTTTATCTTTTTAAGACCTGCGTTAAATTTTGTTATTAATTCTTTGTTTGATCCTTTTTTAACTGCAAATCCATAATAATCTTTGTTGATTTTCTCTCCAGCAATTCTAAGTCCACTTTTTGGATCAATACTAATTCTATAAGCAACAACTGGGTAATCTTCAAAAGTAACATCTGCATTTCCATTGATTACTTCTTCAAACATAGCAGGTGTATCATCAAAGTATCTTATAGTTCCTTTATATTTAGCTTGATTTGCTTCAGCATAAGTTGAACCTGAAGTCCCTTTCTTAACTGCAAATATCTTTCCTTTTAGATCATCTAATGTTTTTATAGTAGTATTTTTTTCACTTACTACAGCTGATAACCCTGATTCATAATAACCATCTGAGAAATCAACAACCTTTTTTCTCGCGTCGGTAATTGAAATTCCCGCAATAGCTGCATCAATTTGGTTAGCAGCGAGCGCTGGGATTATACCCTTAAAGTTCATTGGCTTTAATTCATACGTAAAACCTTCTGATTTAGAAATTGCATCTAATATATCAATATCAATACCTACGTATTTCCCATCCTTCTCATACTCGAAAGGTGCATACGTAGCATCTGTGGATATAGTATATTTTTTAGCGGCTGTTGTGCTCTCTTTTGATGCCCCACTGCAGCCACTCAATAGTGACACTGCAAGAATTGATACTATTGCAACTTGTAATATGTTTTTTTTGTTCATTATTAATTCCCCCCTAATATACACTCACTTTGTTAATAATATACGCAAAATATTTGATTGTGATAATAATATTATTATTATATATTAACAATTGATGAGTGTCAATTGTTTTGAACATTCAATTGGGTTTAATTTTACAATATTATAAAACTTTTTAAAAATCGTTCTTTAAAGGCTACCACTTAATTTAATGATTATTTAGGAGTTCCATTTTCTATTATATATAATTATCATTCTCAATGTTTTGATAAAAATAAAAAAAATCTTGCATTTATTTTTCTGCAAGATTTAACTTCATATTCTACTTAGAGTGCATATTTATAATAGTTTTTTATTAAGTTATGTATAAACATCTATACCCTTAGTTCACCTTCTAGTAACACTTTGTTTTATAATTACTACTATATAATTAATAAGATAAAACCTATATGAGGAGGGAGTTTATTATATTTAAAACAATCAATCTACGTAATCATAGAAAAGTAGAGGTGAATAATATAAACAATCTTATTTTTGAAACAAAAGCAAAAGATATTAGGCAACATGAATATCGCAAAATAATTGGCTTTACTATAGCAATTCTTTTTTTTAGTAAACATTTCGCATATGCCAATTCCACAGTAGAAACAAGTAGTAAAGTAATAGAATTTTTTAATAATTATGGACCGCCTTTAATCCTTACCGCTATTGACCTTTTAAAATTGAGTATACCTATAAGCATACATATGAAAAATTCAAAAATTTCCAAAAATTAAAAAAAATCAGCTAACCCATCTGATTTTATAGTGGATTAGCTGATTTTGTTTTGCAATGAAATATAAATAGGAATATATTAAAAGGATATACTTCTATCTATAGGTTGGGATAAGGTTATAAAAGTATCTGTACTTTGAACTCCTGCTATTACCTGAAGGCGGTTCATTAGTAAATCCTGGAGATTAGATATGCTCTTACACATAACCTTAATAAATATAGAATATGCACCAGTAGTGTAATGTAACTCCACTATTTCTTTTATTTCTTTAAGTTGTTCTAATACATCTGGATATGAGGATGCTTTGTTAAGAAATATTCCAATAAAACAACATACATCATATCCAAGTTTTTTTGTATCTAATATAAGTCTTGTACCTTTAATAATACCCATTTCTTGCATTTTATTCATTCTAACGTGAATTGTACCCCCACTTACATGACAGTGCCTTGCAATTTCAAGATAAGGCGTCCTAGAATCTTTAATTAAAATGTCTAATATTTGATAGTCAACTTCATCTAAACCAGAAATATTCAATTCCACAACATCATCTCCTATTACATTAATATAAATAACTAAGTAAAATTAACAATCTCATATACTTTATATGATTATAACAAACATATTAGCAAATTAGCAAAAAAAACGCAAATAAAATAAGCTTTTTAACAATATGTTAATATGTAATGCTTTAAATTACTTATTCAGTAAAAATAATAAATATATATTAAATATATTGTAATAATTAGCTTAATGTATTATTATATTATCAATGGATGAAACAAAAACGAGAACTTATTAGGGGGAATTAATAATGGCAGAATTAATAAAAGAAGAAAAAGTAATATTAGAAAAAGCAGTGTCTATGATTAAAAATAAGAAAATTAAGGATATATTATTTGTTCAACAATCGGTTTTAAAAGCTGTAGATGAATTTATGTATAAGAGAAGAGTAACTAGAATATTACCTCTTATGATGTCTCCAATTACAGATACATTAAATCATAGTGTTGAAGAATGTGAAATGACTTATAACAAACAAACATTCAACGTTATGAAATCAATGATATTCCACAAACAAATGACTATGTTAAACGATGATATTGATAGTCTTTATATAGTATCTCCTAACATAAGACTAGAAATGGCAACTAGAGGGGATTCCAGACATCTATTTGAATTTACTCAGGTAGACTTTGAATTCAAAGAAAAAACTATGGAAGATATACTTCAATTTATAGAAGAAATTATTACTTTTATATTCAAATTTGTGAAAGAAAACTGTATTCCAGAGCTTACAAGGCTTGGCGTAGGTACAGATCATCTTAATATAAGTGGACCATTCAAAAAATATACAACTGATGAAATGCAAGCAAAATATGGTGATGATTTCGAAGCAGAAGCTTCAAAAGCAGCAACAGAGCCTTTTTTCTTAACAAACCATAAAAGAGAATTCTATGATGCTGAAGATTTAGATAATTTAGGAACTTATAGAAATTATGATCTTATTTGGCCACTAGGATTCGGTGAAGGTTTAAGTGGAGGAGAAAGAGAATTCACATTAGATCGAATACTTTTAAGAATGAGAGAACTCGCAACTGATGAGAATGCATTTAGATATTATATAGAACTTGCAAAACAAGGTGAACTATTTAAGACAGCTGGAGCTGGTTTTGGAGTAGAAAGAATAACTAGATTTATAACTCAGCAACCTGAAATTAGTGATGTTACACTCTTCTGTAGAAAACCTGGTGAGCAATATATATTCTAGGGGAAATAAAAAATGATGACTATTTAAATAGTCATCATTTTTTTATCTTTAATTATGTCTTTTTAATATACTTTTTGTCGAAAAGTGTTGAACTGTAATGAAATTAATGATATAGTAAAAATAGAATATTCTAAATTTTCGTTAAAAATGTTATGGACCATATACCTCGATTCCTAGTTTCTAATAATACAGTGATTATACGAAGGAGTGATGTTTATGCCAAAGAAATTTTCAAATAATGAACGCTGGTTACGAGGAGGCCGTCTAAATCAGAAACGCCACATTGAAATGACAGATGTTGAGAAATTAAATATTGCCAACTGTCCGGGTGTTAAAAATGAACATCCTTGTAAAAACCCTATATTCAGATGTTCAGAATGCGGCAATTATGGATGTGACCAAGAATCTCTAGATAAATGTGATGAACAAGGATTTAAAAATGACAAGTGCCTCCATTGTGGAGCAGTAGGAACCCGAATACCCGTTATGAAAGATGAACTTTCAAAGTATATCTCTGAATGGGGAAAAGAAGTGCCTGTAATTAAATAGTAATTTTTATATTACAAAAGCCACCTTATTATAGGTGGCTTTTGTTCAGGTTGTTTACAAACCCAGTATAATTTTTTATTATACTGGGTTTATTTTACATGTAGTTATGCGATAGCATTTTGAATTATGAATGAGTTAGAACAAAACACTATATTTCGCATTAGAAAATCAAAAAACAGTTGAG
>NZ_DATCQT010000028.1:0-1702 GCF_036569345.1 Clostridium sp. | reverse complement strand
TGAATAGGTTCGGATTCAGATGTTGAGCCGATAAAAGCTATCACCTTAAGTATATACTTAAGGTGATAGCTACGAAAGTTGCTCAATGTCTGAAACGAGCTATTGAACGATGCCGCGTTAGTTCTACTATGGAGATTCAATCTTTCTCCTCTTTCTGAAATTAGATTTAACATTAAGACTATTAACTGTAATTTCCACAATTGTATCCATAATCCTTATTATTTTAGATTGTCTGCTAAAAATAGACGTAATTTCCCCCTCCCCCTAAATAAAGACTTTATGCTATTTTATTTATTTCTCCTGGCGGAGAATAGTTTTGGCGATTCAACTTCTCTTTTGTAACCATTTCGCCCTTTCCACAGCAAGAACAAATATTTATATCTATTCCTGTCAGCTTAAAAAGAAGTTCTGCTGCATTTAACTTAACTTCTGAATTTTGGTTTTTACTTTGTACTGCACCTGTAAGTTCTTTGCATCTTTGAAGTTTAGTTGATCTATTCCTGTTGCTTAAAATTCCATAGTGTCTAATTTTAACAAACTTTCTTGGTAAAACATGCATGAAAAATCTTCTCATAAATTCGTCTACTGTAAGAGTCATAAATTTTTCTTTATTATGGTCTCTATAATCTCTCCACTTAAATGTTACATAGCCATTTTCTAAATTCACAATCCTATGATTAGATATAGCCACTCGATGAGAGTATCTACCAAGGTACTCAATTACGTGCTCTGCACTCCCGAAAGGGGGTTTACAGTATACAACCCATTCCTTTTTGTATAACTTATCTATGAAGCTTTGAAATATATGTTTTTCTGTTAATTCGTGAATTCCAGTAGTATATTTAAGCTCATTATTATGATAAGCTTTTTTAAGAGAAAATAAGAATTTACCTCTAAACTTTCTTGATAAAACTTTAACTGGAATAAAAAAATCATTCTTTGAATTTATCCATCTTGTACCATCAAAAGTTAATCCACCACTTGGTACTATACAATGTATATGAGGATGATTCATAAGATTTTGACCAAAAGTGTGAAGGATGCTCATAAAACCAATTTCCGCTCCTAAATATTTTTTATCTCTTGACAGTTCAAGTAGAGTTTCAGAAACAGAGTTAAATAGTATAGAATACATTTCCTTTTGGTTTGTAAGTGTTATATAGTTGAGTTCTTGGGGTATAGTAAAAACTATATGAAAATACCCTACGGGTAATAGATCTTCTTTTCTTTTTTCAAGCCATCTTTCCTTGGCTAAAGTTTGGCATTTAGGACAATGCCTATTCCTACAAGAATTATAAGATATTCTCATGTGCCCACATTCATTACACTCATCTACATGGCCACCAAGCTCTGCTGTTCTACAAGACTCAATAGCAATCATGGTTTTTAATATATGTAGCGGCAGCTTATGATTTCTTCTATATTCATCACCATGTTGATTGAGTATATCTTGAATTTCAATCATCTTTTTCTCCTAAGAGCATATACAATGGACTCTTTATATTAAGTAAATCTATACCTATTTTCATTTTTCCTCTTAATTTTGACATAAATAATAACACTTCCTTATTTTTTATTTTAATAATAAAAGTTTATATGAAGTGTTCATTATGAGATACTTTTTTCTATTTTATAGAGTAAAAAAATTAAATTAATGCAATTAGTACTCATCCGCCACCGCTGTTAGCGGTTTAGTTCAATT
>NZ_DATCQT010000027.1:0-2068 GCF_036569345.1 Clostridium sp. | reverse complement strand
AGGTACAGGTAGTTGGTTAGACCTTACCTAGTAGGATTCCCCTACTATATGTTAATAACTTACTAATGAAGATAGAATTGCTTCCATTTCCAAGAGGAAACATCACGCGTTTGCGTGCTGCTTCGCAGCTCGCACTACATATACAATTATATTATATTTTTACAATTCTATATAACTTTCAGTAATCCTTTAAAATTTCACTAAAAATGAAAAAAGCCTTTGTATATTAGCAATGAACAAAGAAAAATGATTGAGTTGGAAAATGAAATTGAAGAATTATCGATTTCCTACACTATTGAAATTTATGGAGATTACGAAGGCCTGTTTTATAAACGTCAAATTGGTCATCTTCTTGAAACATTAAATGAACTATATAATAAGGTTCATAATATATTTGCGTACGGAGTAAAGTTTTTCGAAAATGGTAATAAGAATATGGAGGGAATCTTTGTGACTGGTTTACTGAAACAGGAATAGAGTACTATAAAAGTGGCACTATAAAGTTTATAGGAGAATACAATAAAGGCCCCAGAAATTATTATGGTCCAAGATATTTCGTTTTAGGTAAGTTATTTAATGAAGCGGGTGAACTTTGGTATGAAGGTACTTTTCATATCAAACATAGCTTAATAGGGTATCCTCTGTTCAGAAAAGAAGAATCTTTTAAAGATGGTATCGAATTTAACAATGATGGAACCTTTAACCGAAATTATGTAAATTTTACTATTAAAATGCTGTAATGGCAAACACAAACTTCCAGTTTACGTTACAACCTCAGAGATTGTAGTAATAACTAAAAATTTTTACGTTTTAAAGGGAGTTCAAAAATCGAACTCCCTTTAAGTTTATCATTACACTTAGCAAACATCTTTATGGTTTTTTATCCATTCGTATATATTTTCCTGTTTTAATTCTCCTTTTGCTATCCCTAATCCTAAATCTATTAACTCCTTTTGTGTAAATAATAATCTAATTCCATTATATTCTAATAAAATTAACATTACATATATGCCTGTTCTTTTGTTCCCATCTATAAACGTATGGTTATTTATTATGCAATAGCATATATTAGAGCATTTGCCCTCAATTGTTTTGTATAAATCTTCTCCTCCAAATGTTACTTTTGAGTTTTCAATTGATGATTTCAAAAGTTCTATATCCCTTATTCCACGTGAACCACCAGTAGTCAATATCAACTTTTCGTGAAGTTTCAGAATATACTCAATTGTTATATACTTCACTTAGCTAGTTCCTTAAATGCCTCTAAATTTTCAAATAATACTCTGTCGGCAATTTCCTCCAATTTTTCTTCCTCGGATATTGCACCTTTGCTAAACTCATCAAAATCTAAAAGAATATATTTAGGTTTATTGTTTTTCATTATAACTACAGATTTATCCTCATCTACTAATTTAGCTATTTTAGAAAAATTCTGATTAGCTTCCGATATCGAAACCATCTTTTGACTGTTCACTAACATAATTAGCCCTCCTAAGATTTTTAGTTATTATAACTATATTATATCACATTTAGGATAAATTTAACCTAATTATTAAAAATTTATTACTCTTTTCTAAACTTCTTAAAATATTCAGATGCTGATCTATTAATTTCTAGCGAGAAATCAGATATGTTTTTCCAGTATATAGCTTTTCAAAAGGATTTGTCATTGATATTTTTTTCTTTACTCATATTTTTTATTAAGTACTTTAACTTGAAGTGTATACATTACATCCTCAAATGTTTCAAGTGTAAGATATACGCCATGTGTCACTCTCTCAATCTTATTCTCTCTGGTGAAAATCATTGAATAATGACGTGGTATGCCTGTCTCTTCAACCTCTTTTTTTGCAATTATGCTCTTATTGTTCACCATCAAAGCATAATTGCAATCCAAATATAATGTCTTTCTTATGCATGTCATTACTGTATTTGTCAAGTGAAAAGTCCCCCATATTCTAATCCAAAACTCCTCCACCAAAAAATGTAAAAAAAAATATTTCCTAAAATTTTTACTTATCCACAATCATTTTTTTATGCTTAGCTGTGGATAAAATATATGGGATGA
>NZ_DATCQT010000026.1:0-3907 GCF_036569345.1 Clostridium sp. | reverse complement strand
CCAGAGTTAATTATAAGTATATTAACAAAATTAAAAGTTTTAGGTATTAAAATATCCTTGGATGATTTTGGCACAGGCTATTCTTCCCTTAATTATGTAAATATGCTACCAATTGATACAATAAAAATTGATAAATCACTTATAATGGGTTTAGAAAGTGGTTCTAAAAATATATTTATTATTAAGTCAATAATAGTAATGGCGCATAGTTTAAATATTAAAGTCGTTACAGAAGGAATTGAAACAGAAACCCAATTCCATATTCTAAAGGAGCTTGAATGTGATTCAATTCAAGGCTATTTAATTGGGAAGCCAATGACTACATCTGATTTCGAAGAAAAATTTATCAAGCAGGTACCATAGCATAGCATCATCACCATATTGCTTCCCTGTATCTACGAACAATTCATAATCAAGTTTAATTTTATTATCAATAAAGCCTAATACATCCTGAGCATTGGTAGAAAGATTCTGAAATGCTTTTTCAACGCTAACGGATATACCTGATTTGGAATATTAAGGCGTGAGTTTAACACAACTAATATTGTGTTAAACTGACCTAAAACCTTCAAAGCATTGAAAATACTATGCTTCTTTGAATAAAACAATAAAATAAATTATAATAGCTGATATTAGTTTAACATAACGTATTGAAATGTATAACTAGGTTTATCTTAAAACTATGTTAATCAATGATATTAAGTCTTATAAAAAAACTCATAAGGGTATACCATTTCACATCTATAATTGAATTTGATGTAAAATGGTTGTAAGAGACTATATTAGATAAAAGTTTATAGGAAGTGTACATTATAATAAAGAATTAGCTTAGTTACTTAAGATAATTCTTTATATTTTATTTAAATAAAAATTAAATTAACGTAATTAGCACTCGTCTGCCACCGCTGTTAGCGGTTTAGTTCAATTAACCTTTCACGGCATTTTACTATCATTTTTTGTTTGAAACCTCATTTATTGATTTTTTTATAGATTCCAGCATAATATCAAATTTGAAAGATGGATTAGCAGCCGCAGTGGTGATATTTTCCCATTCTTTATCACTATAAGAACTTTTTAGCTTCGCCATATTAGAACTAAATTCATTAAGTGTTGAACTGATGTTGGAACCAACATAATTTCCAATTTGTTTTTTAGTTTCTTGATTAACTTTATTTACTTCCTGTGATACAGCTTCTTTTATTGCTGATTTTTCTTCAACGCCATATCCATTTACTTTTTCATTTATTATTTTAATAACATTATCTTGCAAACTTGATAAACTTGATGACATTATATTTGCAAGACCTTCTGTATCTAAATTGCCTACTTGCACCCCAAGCCCTATAATTTTTTCATTTAATGAGATGAGTGTTTTTCTTGTATCACTGTTTACTAAATTAGAGCTCAATTCTTGTTTTATAGACATGCCTATTGCGACAAAAGCTAAGGCAATTGATATTCCGCTGCCCATAAATGAAAATATATTTACTACATTTGAGTTATCTGATAACCGAATGCTGCACACAAGAATAACTATTCCTATCAATATTCCTGTTAGCCAATGAAAATCTCTATTAGTAAATTTAGTTTTCAAATAATCCACCTCCCTCAACTTTTTAATTATAGTTTCTAAATCAAAACTATAATTATTCGTTTACCCAAATATTTAAATCCCATTCTAATCCTGTTTTAATTTTGATATTGCTAATAGCAATAGCTAAACCAACACTCGTTAAACTAGAATTACATAGTTTTGTGTTATTCCACATTCTTGATAAAGAAGATAACTCTGGGTTTGAAGCAATTATTTTGACTGCCTCTTCTTCATTATTTATTTGTGTGAATTTAGTAATCATTATTCTTTTAAAGTCTACAGAACCTATACTTATAGATATACAGCCAGTATATTCAAGATGTGGGTAGAAACTCTCATTATCCGCTATACCTAGCCCTTTGTTTAATTTATTAACCGTCGCTATAAAAGCTTCAACAGGTACCTCTTTAATAAAGTTTAAGTATCTCATTAAAAAAATTATAGAGAGTATATCTATCTGTTTTAATGTTAATTTTGGAATAATTGTTATTGCTTCATTTAATATTAATTTTTTTAATGACTCATTTTCAGTCATAGTTCTTTTTACTAAAACATCAACTAACAACTCTCCAATGTCTTCATCACCACGTCTGGCATGATTTTTTTGAGCCTCATAAATAACATAACGTAAATCTGGATCCTCTGTATTCTTTATTGAATTTGGATCTATTTTCTTTAGCTTATCTAAGTATTTATTGATTATCGTTTCTGCACGTTCATTGACAATTTCGTCAACCTTATTCCCTAAGTCATAAAAATTACTTTTAAACACATCCATGGCAATTTCTTTTACGTCTGGATAGGATATACCGCTGTATGTCTGATTTACTGAAACCTGCTTTCCCTGCACATTAGTTGAATAATCTCCTGCGTTAATATCTTGATTGTTACTCATTGGTTTTTTTCCCAATTGTTACAGTAACATTTTTAACCCCTTGGGCGTTTATGGAATTATCCCCTGATTTAATGCTTTGAGTAATGTTTCTATTAGCTTTATTTTTAAAGAACAGACCTACTACTACAGACACTACTAATACACCTATACCACTAAATATCCAATTAGCATTTTCTAAAATCCATTTCAAAAAAAAACCCCCTTATATGTAGAAATTTGTCTATACTTTACATTTTAAATATTATGAATATAGTTGTCAAAATATTTACTGATTAATGTTCATTGTATAATCAGACATTAGTGTCCGTAAAGGTAAATGTTTATGTATAAACGTTTTTAAACAGTTTTAACAACCTTAATAAACATCAATAAGGTATATTTTTATATGTTTTTTAAGGTATACTCTATCCGAACTATTTTATGTATTGTAAGCCTATAAGACAAACATGAACCCTTAACCCTATATTGTTAATGTTACCTTTGCAACATTTACATAATATGGTACTCTTGACAAATCACCAATTCTTTCATTTGATACAGAGTGCGCTAATTTTATATCGTACCTGCTATTTTAATGCATTAAATAGACACCCTTTCGACTGCCTTAATATTTCAATAATATGCTATTACTCCTGCAATAACAAATATAAGTAAACATAATAATATAATACTTGCCCCCGACATCTTAGTATGTTATTAGAGCTATACTATGTGAAAAGAATTTGAAACCTTTTTAATATATTAGACTATAAAAATAGCCACTCTCTTTAGGGGAATGGCTATTAACTATCGCATACTTTATTCGTACGCTATACCATATACTATTCAATACTCTTCTGAAAAACTCCATTTTTAATTATATATTTATATTACTATTATTTAACTTCCTATTAAGCTCATTGCAGCTACTACAATAGAGCATGAAATTAAAAAGGGTCATTGGTAAAGAAATAATGTTTCCACACGCGCACGTATGTTCTATTTATGTTACAATTAATGCCATGAACAATAATATTATTGTTCATTCAATACACAATGTCAACAGGATAATAACGATAATAAACCAAAGGATATTGAGATATCTAAAACTAATTATGTGTAGTAAATGCTAGTGGTTAATTTTAAAATTGATATAACAAGTTCCCAGCAGTATACTACTTAAACGTCCTATTGTTTTATATCATTTATTCATGATATTTTATAAAATAAAAGAGGTGGTATTATGACAAAAGGGAAAAAGAAAAATCTTTCAAAAGCTAAAAACCATTTTTCACAAGTTGGGGGTTGTGTAGTAATGGGACAGAAACGGCAATAGAATTACCATATTAATCCATGCTATTTGTAACAAGCATAAACGTATTCTACCTATACGAGACGGTAAATCAAACGCTCGTTTATTTTACTTTCTCATTGGGTAA
>NZ_DATCQT010000025.1:0-107466 GCF_036569345.1 Clostridium sp. | reverse complement strand
TATTGGGGATAATTTTTTAAAATAAATACCATTATTCTACTGTTTTATATAGTTTTTTGTTATTGTTAGACAGACTCACGTACGGTTCTGTGAGAGGAAAGAAGTCGGGAAATTTATTCCCGACTTTTACCTACTCGATTTTATCTAAAAAGGGATTTCACTTTATACAAAAATGTATTATAGAGTATAAAACATAAATAGTAATTAAAAACATATTAAATATGAATATAACTGTTTTTAGAATATTTTATATATAAGATTAGCAAAATATTAGCGGGGAGGCTACTTATAGAACAGGTACGCTAACCTCTAGAATTATTATTTTTATTATTGGACAAATATTGCAACAATAACAGTGAAAGCATTTGATATTTTAAAAATTTTGAAAATATTATAATATGTTGTTAAGGAAGGGATTAAAATGCTTCTAACAGAAAGACAAAGATTAATGGTGAGGGATTTACTAAATGAACAAACAAGCATTATTGCAAGAAAACTGGCTGAAAAGTACAGTATTTCGTTAAGAACAGTAAGGTATGATTTAGATAACATTGAGTACTGGCTAAAAGAAATGGGTGCAACTCTTGTAAAAACGCCTAGGGTTGGAATGAGAGTAGAAAATAAAACCAAGGCGCTAAAAGCAATAAGTAATATAAATTTTAATGCAAATGAAGTCTTGTTTTATTCAAAAGATAGAGCAAATATAATACTTATTAGATTAGCACTTTCAGGTAAACCGCTGACCTCAGAGTACTTTGCTGAAGAATTAAATGTTTCAAGAAGCACAATAATAAGCGAAATAAAGGAAATTAATGAAGAATTAAAAGAATACTTTATTAGCATAGAAGGAAAAACCAATCATGGATTTATGTTAAATGGAGAAGAAAAAAATATAAGGTATTATATCAAAGAGGTGTTTGCTTCTCTAATTATTAATACTTACAAAGAAACTTTTTACACATTAAACGATAAAAATTTTGATCCTAAAGAAATAGAAATGGTAAAAGAAGTAATTCTGCTTTTCAAAGAGAAATTAAATATTAGACTAGATGATGTATCTATTCAAATATTAAGACTTATTTTTATTGTTCTAATAAGAAGAATTAAAAATGGAAACATCCTAAAGATTCAGCAAGATGAGTTATCAAAATACAAAACTACTCAGGTTTACACTTTAGCGAAAGAGATATATGATGTTTTAATTGAAAAATTTGAATTACCTTATGAGGATGGAGAGATTGCATACCTTTTGCATTTAATGCTTATTGAAAATTTGGGAATGAATTTAATAGAAGAAAAAAACTTTGATGAAAAAAAACTAATAGAAGTGGTAGCCGAAATTGTTAATATGGGGTTTGAACACTTAAACATTAAAGAATCAGAGGTAGAGGCGCTTTTAAAAGAATTATATTCTCATTTAAAATTAACTTTGGGAAGATATGAATTAAATGTAATTAGTGATAATCCAATTTTAGAACAAATTAAAGCTAAGTATGGAGATGTATTTGAGGTAGTAAAGAAA
The DNA here is from genome assembly GCF_036569345.1 of Clostridium sp. GTDB lineage: Bacteria > Bacillota > Clostridia > Clostridiales > Clostridiaceae > Clostridium_AD. The sequence goes on along the minus strand of NZ_DATCQT010000025.1, from coordinate 105,944 downwards.
GCTTGTAAAATTTTCAAGACTGAATATGGGTTCGAGCTAAGTGAAGATGAAATTGGTTTTATAACAATGTATTTTCTTAAATCCTTAGAAAAAAGTAAAATTTATGTAAAGAAAAGCATTATAGTCGTATGCAATACTAGCAGGGGAACCTCAAAACTTCTAGCAACAAGAATTAAGAATAATATTCCGGAAGTAAATATCAAAGATATAGTTTCAATAATTGATATAGAAAAGGATAAGGAGCTACTTGAGGATGTAGATTTAATTATAAGTACGATTAAGCTTGATAACATGAATAAGGATACATTAATAGTAAGTCCAATTATTACTACATATGAACTTGGAAAAATTAGAGATTTTCTTTATTTAGAGCATGATTATGTTGAAGAAGAGAGTAGTGAAGTTGAGTTTATAGAAGATACGCTTACTACTATAATCAGAAAATACACTGATAAGAAAAATGTTGGCAAACTCCAAAAAGAGATAATGAGTCTGATGGGTTCTTATTCAAGTGGCCCTAAGGGCAGAAAAGAAAATGAAAATTTCTCTGACCAGACAGAATTTATTGTGCTTATATTGGTTGAAATTTCTGATATGATTTTAAAGCTTTATCCACGTGGCATGAATCAACAAGAATTTAAAACAGCTTGTGGAATTATTATTCATATTACAATGGCAATATCCCGTTGGCAAAATAAAGAATACAATTCAGAAAAAAATACAAAGTTTTACGAAGAAAGTTATCCAGATAAATTTAAAATTATTGAAGAGACATTCAATAGAATTTCTGAAAAATATAAAATCCAAATAAAGAGAACAGAAGTCGTAGCAATACTGAGGTACTTAATATAGGTGAGAGGAGTGATATTTTGAGTAATCTTTTAATTAAAGGTGGAAAACTTCTAGCTCCACATAATGGATATTATTATAATGAATTGGATATTTTACTAGAGGATGGGATGATAAAAGAAATTGGAGAAAATCTTAGTAAACAAGGTAATGAGGTACTAGAACTAGATGGAGAGATTGTAGCTCCAGGGTTTATTGATATTCACACTCATTGTTATAAAGGTAAGTCTTTAATAGGAACAAAGGCAGATGTTATAGGAATTCAGCGAGGAACGACTACAATTTTTGATGCAGGAACATCAGGAGCGTTAAATTATGATGACTTTAAAGTGAGTAGCATTAATAAATCCAAAACCCATATATATACGTTCTTAAATATTTCTGACTGGGGCTTAAATAGCTTATCCGAATTAAGAGATTTACAAGAAATTAATGAAGAACGGATTATTAAAAAAGTTGAAGAAAATAGACATAATATTTTAGGAATTAAAGCTAGAGCCAGTGCTTCAGTTGTAGGTGAAAATGGAATTATTCCTATAATTATGGGGAAGAAAATAGCTAAACACGCACAACTCCCTTTAATGGTTCACATAGGTAATTACCCACCTGATATTATGGATGTTATTAATATTTTAGAAAAGGATGATATAGTAACTCATTCATATCATGGAAAGAAAAATGGCCTATTTAATGAAAATGGAACTTTAAAAAAAGAAGTTTTGGCTGCAAAAGAAAGAGGAGTTAAGTTTGATGTAGGGCATGGAAGTGCGAGTTTCAGCTTTGATACATTTAGGGTAGCTTTAAAAAATAACTTTAGACCAGATTTTATAAGTACTGACCTTTACCATAAAAATATGATTGAACCTGTGGGAAGTTTATTAAACGTTATAACTAAGTTAATAGCTTGTGGCATGACATTAGAGGAATGTGTAAATAAGGTTACTTATGATGTAGCAAAGTTCTTTAATCTTAATAATATTGGACAACTTAAAAATGGATCGCAAGGTGATCTAACAATATTTAATGTTAAGGATTGTAATGAAAGCCTGAAAGATTCTTATGGAAACAAGCAGGATATTCAAAAAAAGTTAGAGCTTAAATTTGTGGTTGTAACTGGAGGAGAAGAAAGTGAAGTATTTAGATTTAATAAAGAATAATTTAACTTTAAAAGATGGGGAATTAGACGCTGTAAAAGAAGATTTAGAGTATGTTAATAAGGTTTTGAAAAAATATGATATTAGTTTTGACGACATTTTTGCTATTACTTTTTATAATCACATAATAAAATTTATTGAAAGAGTTAAAAAAAGAGAATTCGTAGATACCATTGAAAAAGATATGGTGTCAGAGCTTACAGAGAATTCAATAGAGATTGGAAAAGAATTGTTTAGTGAGATATTTAGTAGATATAAAAGTGAGATAAACATGTCGGAGATTTATCTTATTTCAATTCATATTCAAGTAGCAATGAATAATAAATAATAGGGAGGATAAATATTATGAGTAAGGAAATAGTTGTTGTTATAGGGCATAGGCTTGGTAAAGGTCAGAATGTTGCTAGGGGAGTCGAAAAAGCAGGTGGCACTGCAATAGTCATTCCAGGTATGGCAGCTGATATGAAGCTTGGAGATGTAATGCATGAGAAAAATGGTGATATAGGAATAAGCTTTTGTGGATCAGGTGGTGCAGGTGCATTAACTGCTGCAAATAAATATGGTTATAAGGTAAAGTATGAATTAAGATCTGTAGATGCGGGTGTGACAGCTATAAAGGAAGGCAATAAAGTCTTAGGTTTTGGGTTTTTAGATGTTGAAGAATTAGGAGAGAGAATTGTAAATGAGTATAAAAAATTAAATGGGTGTGAATAGTATGGAAAGAAGAAGCTCACTAATAGAAACTGAGGTAACAATTACATTAAGTGCAACAGGTAAAAGTAAAGATGATGCTATTGGAAAGATATTTTCTGATTTAAAGAGAGAGATTTATAAGAAAGTGTCTGGAATTGTTATTCAAATGGAACCCAAAGATGTTTTTATTGATAAAGTTGATGAGCAGAAATATACTGAAAAATTTTTATTTCTGTTTATGCCAAGAGAAAAGAAATTAGTTAAATTAACAGCCACTATCGTTGTAAACGTTAAGTATATAAAATATTAAGAAATGGGGGGATGAGAGTGTTAATAATTGTTTTTAAATCAGTAATCATTGGTTTTTTATTAGGAGGTTCAGTAGCTGCAGGTGCAGCGAGAATGTTTCATGCACCTGAGAGTCAGGGACTCGGAGCTTTCAGAACATTAGGAGAGTTAAATGCTTGTAACGGTGATCCAGTAGCTCATTTTTCATTTGGATTTGGATTTTTATTAAATTCCGCAGCTTCAACTGTGGGTGCTGGTGCATTAACTCAGGACGTAGTTCATAGAGTCATTCCAAATTTTGCAACAGCTATACTTCTTCTTAGAAATAAAAAGCTAGAAGAAACTCTACACAATCCAGCCAAGATGGCACTTGCAGGAGCAGGAGTTGGAGCAGTTGTGGTAACCTTCTTAAATACACTATCAGCAATAGTACCTCATAATCTTGCAGATATTGCAGCTAAGATTTTAACACCAGCTTCTAATCTTATGATAAACCCAGTAATGCCTGTTATATTCTGGCTTGCAGCTTTAGATGCAGGTAAAACTACAGGTACATGGGCTACGATGTTAGGTGGAATTTCTCATATGGTATCTGGTAATGCCACTCCGGGTGTAGTCCTTGGTATTTTAGTTGGGCAAACGGTTGAGGAAAATGGATATAAAAGTAAGCCATCCATAGGATTAATTGTAATAGTAGTTGTAATGTTTATAGCAATTGCCTACTTTAGAGGATTTTTCAAGAAATTGGGATTAAATATATAATAAGTTGATTAGGAGGATGAAATAATGGAAAGTACAAAGCGTATTAACAGCTTATTAATGTCAGAGAGGATATTTCCACTAATTGTTGGGATAGCTTGCGCGGCTATATTTGCAGGAACTCATATGTATGTTATGTACCATACAGGTGCATTTAATGAAATATTTGTAATCCAAATGCTTGATAAAGGGCTTAAAGGAGGAGACTTTACAGCAGCAGCAGGTTTCTCATTAAGTTTTCTTCTTGCAAGAGTATTGGAAGGTCCACTCGTTGGAATTCTAGATATAGGTGGCGCTCTATTAACAGGTGTAGGTATTGGTATTCCTGCTATTATGTTAGCAGCGGGGGTTACAGCACCAATTACGAGTTTCCCATTAGCATTATTAACCGGGTTCGTAATAGGATTAGCTATTGGAGGATTAATAATTATAATAAGAAAATTGGTTCCTAATGGAATTGCAACTGGTGGAACTGGAATAATGATGGGTGCTGGTAACGCTACAGGAAGATACCTAGGGCCATTAATAATATTATCAGCTATTGAATTTGGTATTCCTACTGGAATAGGCGCATTTATAGGAGGAGCAATATTCTATAAATTCGATAGACCATTAGTTGGTGGAGCAATACTTGGGGCAATGATTGCTGGAGGATTGTTTATACATTAAAGGAGAAGTGATAAATTATGAATATATATGAAAAAATAGGTTTAAAAAGAGTAATAAATGCATCTGGTAGAATGACAGCGCTCGGAGTATCAACTATTAGTGATGAAGTCGTAGAAGCTGCAAAGCAAGGTGGTCAAAATTACGTAGTAATTGATGATTTAATTGATATGGCAGGTGTGATTATTTCCAAGTATACAGGAGCTGAGGATTCATGTGTAACCTCTTGTGCTTCAGCTGGAATAGTACTTTCAATAGCTGGATTAATTACAAAAGGAGAATTAGAACTTCTAGAAAGGTTACCTATAACTCAAGGACTTAAAAATGAAGTTATTATTCAAAAGGGACATGTCGTAAATTATGGTGCTCCAGTTACAACTATGATAAGTTTGGCAGGAGGAGTGCCTGTTGAAGTTGGATACTCAAATGTTGTAGAAAAGGACCACATTGAAAATGCGATAAACAGTAATACTGTAGCCCTAATGTATATAAAATCACATCATTGTGTTCAAAAGGGTATGGTTTCCTTAGAAGATATGATTGAAATTGCTCATAGAAATAATTTACCTATTATTGTTGATGCAGCAGCAGAAGAAGATTTAGTTATCTATGTTGAAAAGGGTGCGGATCTTGTAACTTATAGTGGCGCAAAGGCATTAGAAGCAACAACTTCTGGGTTTGTAACTGGAAAGAAGGAGTATATATCCTATGCAAAAAGGCAATACAAAGGCATAGGAAGAGCTATGAAAGTAGGAAAAGAAAGTATAATGGGTTTACTTAAAGCATTAGATCTTTATGAAAATAAAGATAGTGAAAAAGAACTTAAAAAGCAAAAGGAAACTGTAGATTATATTGTAGATAATGCAAATAAAATAGAAGGACTTGAAGCTAAAATTACATTAGATGAAGCAGGCAGAAAGATATATAGGGCCGAAGTAAAGGTGAATAAAGAACTTTTAGGAATAGATGCATATGAAGTTGTAAAAAAACTTAATGACGGAAATCCATCAATACAGATTAGAAAACATAAGGTTAATCTTGGTTATATTACTTTTGATCCTAGACCAATAATTGAAGGGGACAAAGAAGCTATTATAGAGAGACTAAAAGAAATTATAAAGGAGAGATAAGCATGGCAGGAAAAGCAATTCAATTTTACAAAAATAGGGTAGCAGTAAATGTTTTAGCAAAAGATATAGAAAATGCAAAAGAGATAGTTGAGGCTATAGATGGACATGTAGCAGTAGGGGTTTTATCAAAACAATTTAGTACTGCTGAGGAAGGCATAGTTGAGGTTCAAAAGTGGCTTAAAGAAATTCCAACAGTTTCAGTTGGATTAGGCGCGGGAGACCCTTTGCAGTGGGAAAAGGCAGCAAGGATTGCTGCTGCTACTGATCCAGGACACGTTAATGAAGTATTTACAGGAGCACCAGTGGCAGCAGGAATGTTAATGGCGAGTAACGCTAAAAATACTATGATAAATTCATTAATGAGTCCAACAGGAATTGTAGGGAAAGTAAAGATTTCAACTGGTCCTTTAAGCCGAAATGGTAAGGATGCTATAGTTGATGTAGAAACAGCTGTGTTAATGCTTAAAGATATGGGAGTTCACTCAGTTAAATTTTTCCCTATGGGTGGATTAAAAACTATAGAAGAACTTAAGGCAGTAGCTTTGGCTTGCGCAAAGTATGATTTGCCACTTCTTGAGCCAACAGGCGGAATAAGCGTAGAGAATTTTAAGGAGATATTAAAGGTTTGTTTAGATGCAGGAGTTAATAAAGTAATGCCTCATGTTTACAATTCAATTATAGATAAAGTAACTGGAAAAACAAATGTAGCGGATATAAAGAAGATTTATGAAATTATGAAGGAATTGGTGTAAACTCATTAAGATGGCAATTTTACATAACAAATAAAAACACCCATATTTTTGGGTGTTTTTATTTTTAATATAGGACATCTCCTTAGTTTGTTTTTTAGAGTTTATAAAATTTACATATCTTCCTCTAAAATAGCCATATTTATATTATCGCGCCACTGCTCATCAACTCTTAAAATCTTGCGGGAATATCCTTCCCTTGTAAAGCCAGCTTTTTCTAGAACTCTTATGGAACCTATGTTTTCTGGTTCTACGCCTGCTATAATTCTATGAAAATGAAGGGTTTTAAATGCTATCTCTAAAGAAAGCAAAACTGCTTTTGTGGCATAACCTTTGCCTGTATATTTTTCTGATAGATCGTAACCTATCATAGCAGATTGGTGGGGACCTCTTTCTACAAAAGCAAAATTTATATTACCTATAGGTGTATTATTACTTTCTAAAAAAATTCCGAAAAAATAATATTCATCATTTTTGATTTGCTTTTGAACTTTCATTATTTTTTCTAACTGTCCTTCTAAAGAATAATAAGAAATATCAGGTTTAATTGGTGCCCATTTATTAAAATATTCCTTATTATCAATATTCATCTGTAATAATGCAGGTGCATCTTCTTTTCTACATTCTCTAACAACTAGATTTTCCACTCTATATCACTCCTCATTAGCTAGAATAATTTTTAAGCTTTTTCTCTTTATATCAAGATAGGCACTTTCCTATTATTATCCTATAATTCCAAATTAACTTGATGTTATTGTAGCATAGATTAATACTTTTTAGGTGCTGACATAAGTTGAAAATGAAATGAAATGGACAACTTATGTTTGCAATTATAGGTAAAATAAAGATAAAACAATAAAAACTGTAGTATAATAAAAATAATTAAGGAGTGATTATATTATGGATGTGATAATGTATATAATAATTGGGATTGCGGCAGGTACATTAAGTGGACTTTTCGGTATTGGCGGTGGGATAATTATAATTCCAGCACTAATGTTTTTAGAAGGGTTTCCACAATTAAAAGCTCAGGGAACGTCTCTAATTGCAATGCTTCCACCAGTCGGTATACTTGCATTTATGGAGTACAATAAAAAGGGAAATACTAATATAGTTGCCGGCATTATTATTTGTATTGCTATGTTAATTAGTGCTAAATTTGGGGCTCAATTAGCAAATATGCTTCCAATAAATATAATGAAAAAGTCATTCGGAGTATTTATTATTCTAGTCGGAATAAAAACTGTTTTTGGAAAGTGAAAAACAGTTAAAACTGAAAAAGATTTAAGGGATTAAGTTAATCATAAATCTAGGATAAGGAGGTGTTTTTTTTGGATAAAACAACAGTGGTAGCTATCATTATAGGTGTATTTATATTAATATGGACAGTGAGTAAAACTTGGGGTAAAGGAAAGGATAAATAATTTTTTAGATGAAATTTATATTTAATAATTTAGCATTTAATAAGGGGGAAATATTGATGAATGAAATGAATAAAACAGAGCTTAAGAAAATGGAAGATAACATGTTGGAATTTAGAAACAAATTAGAGAAGTTTCACTTGGATATAAATTCTGAGAATCCAATGCAAATTATATTAAAGGGGAATCTTTATATAGAATATGCATTGCGAGAAAGGCTAAAGGGACACCTTGAGAATCCCCAAATTTTAGAATGTGATAAGTTGTCATTTAGTCAGTTAGCAAAATTAGTATTTTCATTAGGGTTACTACCTGTTGATATATTTAAAACGGTTATGGAAGTGAATCATATAAGAAATTCCTATTCCCATAATCTTAAGTATAATTTTAATGATGAAGAGTTTAGAAGACTTGAGGATACATTTTCACCTGCTTTCAAGAATATGTATTTATCTTTTTTGAGACCACATAAATTTCCTGTAAATACGTTAATAAAATTGCAGACTGCTATATTTACTATATGGCAATTAATTATAAATAGATATAATATGATAGAAAACCCTAAAGAAAATAATTGATTTTGATAGGTGAAATTATAAATAGGAGTTAGCTTTTAGTTAACTCCTATTACTTTGTTATTTAATATATTGTGCGCCTCTTTCAAGAGCCAATTTATTGGACTCATAGAATTTTTCTTTTCCATGAGCTTTGAGTGAGGTTAGTAAAGTCTCCATTGAAACAATGCCTGTTTTCTTAACAAGAGCGCCTAAAAGTACCATGTTGGCAAAAGTCGCACTTCCAATTTCTTCAGCTATAGTTTTAGCTGGTATTTTATAAATAGTGATATCACGTCTATCCAGAGCATCAGTTATATGGTCTGAATCAATAATAAGAAGACCATTAGGCTCAATAAAATCTATAAATTTATCCAGGGATGGCTTGTTCATTGCAACTACGGTATCTGCTCTTGTTAAAACTGGAGAGCCAATTTCTTCATCTGAAAGTATGACGGAGCAGTTTGCAGTGCCACCTCTCATTTCAGGACCGTATGATGGTAGCCATGAAACGTTTAAATTAGAATCCATACCAGCGTATGCAAGAAATTTGCCCATTGAGAGAATACCCTGTCCACCAAAACCAGCAAATATTATTTCTTGTGATCTCATTTTATCTAACCTCCTCAGTTGTATTCTTTTTAATGCCAAGAGGGTAGTACGGTATCATATTATCTCTCAACCATTTCATAGATTCCTGTGGTGACAATCCCCAATTTGTTGGGCAAATTGATAATACTTCAATCATTGAGAAGCCTTTACCTGCTATTTGGTTTTCAAATGCTTTTTTAATTGCTTTCTTAGCTTTTAATAAATTAGGAATTGTATCAACAGATACTCTTTCAACATAACATGCTCCAGTAAGTGTTGATATTAACTCTGATACTCTTATTGGGTAACCTTCTAATTTTACATTTCGTCCATATGGAGTAGTTTCAGTTACTTGACCCGGAAGGGTTGTTGGAGCCATTTGACCACCAGTCATTCCGTATATGCAGTTGTTAACGAATATGGAAGTTAAGTTCTCGCCTCTAGTTGCTGCATGAACTATCTCTGCCATACCAATAGCCGCAAGATCCCCATCACCTTGATAAGTAAAAACTACTTTATCAGGATTTGTTCTTTTAATGCCAGTGGCTGTTGCGGGTGCTCTTCCATGTGCAGCTTCAAATACATCACATGCAAAATAGTTATACATAAGAACCGAACATCCAACAGGAGCAACTGCTATTGTTTTATCCAATATTTCTAATTCATCAATAACTTCTGCTATTAATTTATGGATTACTCCATGTGTGCATCCAGGGCAATAGTGAGTTGGTACATCTAATAGAGCTTTCGGAGTTTCATATACAATAGCCATTATTTTACGCCTCCTGTTATCTCTTTTACTTTATCTAATATATCAGTAGGATGCGGAACTACTCCGCCTGATCTTCCGTAGAAGGCTACCGGTTTTCTACCTTCTACTGCAAGTCTTATATCCTCAACCATTTGTCCACAACTCATTTCTACTGACAAATAACCGTATTTAGTTTTATTTATTGTTTTTTCAAATGCTTCAATTGGGAAGGGCCATAGTGTTATTGGTCTTATAAGTCCAACTTTTAAGCATTCTTTTGTTGCCCAGTTAACTACATTTTTGCATATTCTTGAAGTTGTCCCATATGCAACTAATATAAGATCACAATTTTCTTCACAATTAATCATTTCGTATCTAACTTCATTTTTTGTTATTTCGGCATATTTTGCTTGCAAATGGATATTATGTTGTTCTAATGTATCAGGGTCTAAAAATAATGAATTTATTATATTATGAGTTTTACGTCCATTAAGACCATTTGCTGCCCAATCTTTTACAGGAAGTTTTTTTGCTGGTCTATCTATAAATTCAACTGGTTCCATCATTTGACCCAGCATTCCATCACCCATAACCATAACAGGATTTCTATATATATCAGCTATATCGAAAGCTTCTTGAACCAAATCTACCATTTCCTGAATTGATGCTGGTGCGAGAACAGGCAAGTTATAGTCACCATGACCACCACCCCTTGTTGCTTGGAAATAATCTGATTGAGCTGGTTGTATACTTCCAAGTCCGGGACCTCCGCGAACAATGTTTACTATAACGCAAGGGAGTTCTGCTGCTGCTATATAGGAAATGCCTTCAGACATTAAACTTATTCCAGGACTACTTGATGAGGTCATACATCGAACGCCACTCCCAGCTGCACCATATAGCATATTTATTGCTGCTACTTCACTTTCAGCCTGCAAAAAAACTCTATCTATTTTGGGCATCATCCTTGACATAAATGCTGCAACCTCAGTCTGTGGTGTAATTGGATAACCGAAAAAGGCCATACAATTTGCTCTAATGGCTGCTTCTCCAATTGCTTCATTACCTTTCATTAAAACTTTTTCACCCATAATAATTTCCTCCTTGTTATTTTTCCACTGTAATTACACAGTCAGGACACATTTTCGCACAAGATGCACATCCTACGCAATCTTTCATTTTATCAGCAGTTATCGAGGCAGGATGATGTCCTTTAATATTCAATTTAGTGGACATCATAATAATGTTTTTTGGACATACACTAATACATAGTTTGCAACCTTTACATCTATCTTCTCTAAATGTTACCTTTGGCACTAAAACCCCTCCTTATATATCAATATTATTTTAAAACGATTACATTAAACTAAAAGATTTAAATTATATATAAATATATTGATTCTACAATATTAAGTTATTATTTTTATTTCCTCCATGGTGGCTTCATATATATTTCAATAGGATATACTTTAGCGTGAACTTTGTTTTTAACAATGTCAGCCAAGTCTTTTGTACAAACAATATACTTATATGGAATTTTAAGTTGCTGAGAAATCTCTGAAACTATTTTATCGCCTTTAATAATGTCTTCGATGTTTGTTTCATAGGACAAATTGGTGTTCGAGATAAGGTGCGTAACAATAAGACCTGATGCTCTTTCAATTGATTTAAGGTATTCAATTGTTTCCTCCTTATTAGAAGTAAATGGTCTATTATTATTTATAACAAAATACATATCATAAGATTCTTGCTTTAGATATTCATTATATTGCCTAAGTACAAGGGAACCTTGATCATCTCCACCTATATCCATTACTACGTCAAAGCTCTTGTCATTAAATACGCCATAAACATTGGATGGTATAACCATTAGCTCGGCATTCATGAGATTAGAGCTTGAGGCTATAAGCTTAATCCCTAGCTTCTCTAGTTTCTCCTTCATGTTTCTAGAGCAAAAATATGGATTTACTATATCAATATCGACTAAGGCTACCTTTTTTCCTGTTTTAGCGAGATCCATAACATAGTTTAGGGCAATTTCTGTTTTTCCACTTCCAAAATGACCTGTAAAAATTCTAATTCTACTCATATTCACACCTACTAATACGAATTTTTTACTACTCTGTACATTATATATTATGATATTCTTTCAAAGGGATTACAAGAGAAAATACAACATATATTTTTATCTCGTATGATTCTATTTTAACATAAAAAGTGATGAATAAACCATGTGGTAGAAGTTGTATTTTGTTATGAAATTTGGAGAAAGGATACAAATTGATAAATAAAAAGGAGCATTTCTGCTCCTTTTTATTTATTTTAGTACAAATTAACTATAAATACCTAATTTACAAACTACTTAACTCATCTTCTGCATGATATGAACTTCTAACAAGTGGTCCAGAAGCTACATACATAAACCCCATTTCCTTTGCGATATTCTCATATTTTTTAAATTGATCGGGGTGTACATATTCAACAACCTCATAGTGATTTTTTGAAGGTTGAAGGTATTGTCCTATTGTAATAATATCACAGTTAACTTCTTTTAAATCTTTTAGAAGTTCTATAACTTGATCCTCATTTTCACCAAGACCAACCATAAATCCAGATTTGGTGAATATGTCATTGTCTATTTCTTTAACCCTTTTTAAGAGCTCTAAGGAACGTTTATACACAGCCATTGGCCGTACAGCAGAGTATAAACTGGGGATTGTTTCAATATTATGATTAAGAACATAGGGTTTAGCATTAACAACCTTTTTTAATGATTCATAATCTCCTTTAAAATCAGGAATAAGAACTTCTATTGTAACATTCGGACAGAGTTTTTTAATTTCTGATATTGTATTTGCAAAATGACTTGCTCCACCGTCCGGGAGATCATCCCTTGTTACAGAGGTTATAACCGTGTGCTTCAAATTCATTTCCTTTATAGCTTTCGCAATATTTTCAGGCTCCAATGGATCTAACTCCTCTGGCTCAGATTTTGTAACTTTGCAAAATTTACAGTTTCTAGTACAATTTTTACCTAAGATCATAAATGTGGCAGTACCTCTGTTAAAACACTCATATAAATTTGGGCAGTCGGCCTGAGCACAAACAGTATTCAAACCGTGCTTTTTTAATATATTACTGATATTACCTGTATTTGATCCCGCTTTTATTCTTACTTTTAACCAATCTGGTTTTTTGGTACTTATCATTTTATCACCTCGTATTAAATTAATACATCCAAAATGTTTTGAGTGGATATGTTGATAAAATATTTTTGCATATTAAAATCTTTAAGGGCTTCTTGTATTGATTTATAATCATAAGAAACTCCTATCAGAGCATTTTCAACAATAGATATATCTTTTTCACTGAAAAAATCCCCATGTATTTTTATGTTTTGAATCTTATTTTTAGTGAAATTCATAGAAGCCTGAACTATACCTGCTACAAATTTTTTCTCTCTTTCCATAGTAAACTGGGGATTTTGTCCATAGTTCCACTCCCAAGTAGAGTATTTTTTTTCTGATATATAATTAATTTCTTTCCAATCATTTTCTGTAATTTGATAAATTTCTGCATTTGCAGTAGCATTATACACTTCATTAAAAAGATACTCCTTAAATTCCTGCGTTGTCATAGAAATCTTAAGGTACTCACAAATATTGGTTACACGACTTTTAATAGATTTTATTCCTTTGCTTTCAATCTTTATAGGGTTAACTTTAAGTGCATTAGCTAAATCAGATATGTTTGAAGAGAAAAGAAGGGTGCCATGGTGCAGCACTTTATCCTTACCTTTGTATTGTGCATTCCCAGAGAATTTCTTGCCATTAATAGTCAAATCATTTCTTCCTGAAATTTCAGCCTTAACACTAAGTTTATTAAGTGCCAAGACAATAGGGGTTGTGAATTTTTCGAAATTAAAACAGTCCTTATCTTCATTAAAACCATTTTTATCTACATTAGAACTAATAAATGAAAAATTGAAATTACCTTCATCGTTAAATACAGCGCCTCCTCCTGTAATCCTTCGTACTACAGGAATATTATATTGTTTTACATAGTCAACATTTATTTCATTGTAAGCATTCTGATAACTACCAATTAAAATGCACTTTTGATTTTGCCATAACATAAAACAATCTTCATTAAATTTACTCATTAAGAATTCTTCTATGGCGTGATTTTTATAAGGATTTGTATTGCTATGCTTAACAAATAACATAAAGTCACTTCCTCTCCAATATAATCTTTAAATAGCACTGTTACAGGAGTTTACCATACTAATATATCTTCTATAAAAATAACAACTCAGGTTTCTCAATATAGACTTTAAGTTTTGCTAAAAATTGAGCTGCTACTGATCCATCTACTGCTCTATGGTCGGCAGTAAGTGATAAATTCATAAGAGGTTTTATAACTATTTCACCATTTTCAACTACTGGAGTTTCTGTAATTTTATTTACTCCGAGGATAGCAACTTCTGGTTGATTTATAATTGGAGAGAAAGATTCTATACCATACATTCCAATATTGGTTATTGTAAATGTACCACCCGTAAGCTCGTCCATAGTAAGTTTGTTATTCCTTGCTCTTAGAACTAAATCTTTTACGTTAGCTGAAATTTGTTCTAGTCCCATTTCGTTAGCATATTTAATTACAGGTACCATGAGTCCATCATCTAGACCTACCGCTACACCTATGTTGACATAGTTTCTTAAGATTAATTCTTCACCATCAACAGAACAATTAAGTAATGGATATTCTAGTAGTACCTTGGAAACAATCTTTACTAGCAAATCTGTATAAGTTACTTTACATACATCTTTAAGTGCATTCTTAATTTTCTTTAAGCTAGTTGTATCAATCTTTATATTAAAAGTTACTCTTGGTGAAGTAAGCCAGCTTTCATGCATTCTAGAGCCAACTATTTTTCTCATTTGAGACATTGGAACTCTCTTTTCAACATGATTATTTAAAGGAGTTTCAATATTCTTATAAAGAGCTAAAACATCCTCCTTCATTATTCTTTCATTCTTTTGAATACCTGCTAAATTTATATTTAATTTCTCTGCTAGTTTGCTTGCCACTGGGGACACTTTTGGTTTGGTTTTACTATTTTTAATATACTTGTCCACATCTTCGATTGTTATTCTTGCCTGTGGACCGGTACCTTCAACTAGTGTGATATCTATATTGTTTTCTAAAGCTATCTTTTTAGCTGCAGGTGATGCCTTTATTCTTCCTGATTTTATATTTTCACTCTTAATTTCTTCAATCTTCTTTTCCGGTGCTTTTGTATTACTTTCTTCCTCGGGTACACTACCACCGGAAAGTTCATTTAGTATAGAAGATATATCTTCATCGGCGCTAGCAATAATTGCAATTGGCACCAAACATTCAACTATATCACCTTCTTGTACAAGTAATTTTCTTACTACTCCCGCATCATTTGATTCAACTTCATTGCTCAACTTATCTGTTTCTAAGTGAAATAAAGATTCTCCTACTTCAACTGTATCTCCTTCTTTTTTATTCCAGGTAGTCAATGTACCTTCTTTCATTGTCATTCCGAGCTTTGGCATAACTATAACCTTTGCCATAAAATCCCCTCCATTTTGCATTTTATAATATATGAATAATTTATACGATTTAAACTTTATATTATTAAATAAAATTAATTGCCTTTCCAATTGAAGCCATAAATGCTTCTGGTACAGCTTCAGATACTGAAGGATGAGGATGAATTGTTTTAATAACTTCATCTGCAGTAGCTTCGAGTGTCATGGCTAAAGAAATTTCAGCAATCATATCTGTAGTATGTTTTCCATAAAGATGAACACCAAGAATTTCATTAAGGTCTCCATCAATAATAACTTTGACAATACCCTCTGTGTCACCCTCAACTAATGATTTTCCATTAGCAAACATTGGGAATTTACCCACCTTAACATTTTTATATTTTTCTTTAGCGACTGCTTCCGTAATTCCTATACATGCAATCTCTGGATCAATATATATACAAGATGGAATTTTGTCATATGAAATTGTTTCGTTTTCTCCACAAATATTTTTAACAGCAATAATACCTTCATGAGAAGCTGTATGAGCAAGCATAACCTTTCCATTAACATCACCAATTGCATAAATGTTAGGAATATTAGTTCTAAGTGAATTATCCGTTTTTATTGCTTTTTTATTGAACTCAATTCCAATACCTTCTGCATTAAGTCCATCAGTATTTGGAGTTCTTCCAACAGCCATAAGTACAACATCAGCTGTAACAAACTCTTCTTTGCCTTTTAACTCATACATAACATTATTTCCCGATACTTTTTTAACCTTAGCCCCTGTATAGAATGTAGTACCTTCACTTGAAAGCCTTTTTTTAGCCATGTTAGATACCTCTTCATCAACCATGGGAAGAATTTTGTCCATAAGTTCAAGAACATAAACTTTGCTACCAAGTCTTGAAAGAAGATAAGCAAATTCAACACCAATAACACCACCACCAATAATGGCAATTGTTTCTGGTACATAATCGAATTCTAATGCTTCTTTGCTAGTGATAATGTTTGTTTTTCCTTCCTGTGTTATGAAAGGGGGCATAAATGTGTTAGAACCAGTAGCTATAATAAAGTATTCTGAAGTGATTTTTGTGTCCCCAACACGGATTGTATTTTTATCTACGAAAGAGGCTTTACCTTCAACTATCGCAACTTTATTTCCCCTAAGAAGTCCTTTTACACCATTAACAAGTTGAGAAATAACGATCTGTTTTCTCTTTTGTAATTTTTGCATTGATACTTTTATATTTTCAACATCGACACCTTCAACTGCAAATTTATTAGCTGCTTTAACATCATGAAGAACATTGGCCGTTTTAATGAGAGTTTTTGTAGGAATACATCCTTCATTGAGACACACGCCACCAAAATGTGTGCTTTCAACTATACAAACTTTTTTACCTAGCTGAGACGCTTTAATTGCCGATTCATATCCGCCAGGTCCACCTCCAATTACTGTAATATCATAATCCATTTTTAAAAACTCCTTTACATTAAAATTTTAATTGGAATTTTGAGGTAATTATTT
The DNA here is from genome assembly GCF_036569345.1 of Clostridium sp. GTDB lineage: Bacteria > Bacillota > Clostridia > Clostridiales > Clostridiaceae > Clostridium_AD. Next base: position 89,244 of record NZ_DATCQT010000025.1, on the reverse strand, counting down.
AATGTTGTGAATAATATAAATATTCTTTACGCCATAATCTTTAGCATAAAGAATATCTATTTGAGTTTATTAAAATTAAAATAATTTTTTTACTCCATTAACTATATCCTTAGAATCAGGGAGCACAAAATTTTCAAGGCATGATGCAAATGGTATTGGAGTATTGAGTGCTCCTATTCTAACTACTGGAGCATCAAGATTATCAAAACATTCTTCACTTATCATTGCTGAAATTTCCCCACCATATCCTCCTCTTTTATTTTCTTCTGTAACGACTAATACTTTATTAGTTTTCTTTACAGAATTGAATATAGTTTCTTTATCCAATGGGAATAGTGTCCTTGGATCTACTACTTCTGCTTCAATTCCGTCCTTTGAAAGCTGCTCGGCAGCACTTAAGGCTTCATGAACCATTTTACCTGTAGCTATAATAGTAATATCTTTTCCTTCCCTTTTTATATCAGCAACTCCAAATGGTATTGGTTTGATGTCATCTGGAACTTCGCCTTTTAAGGCATAGAGGCCTTTATGTTCATAAAATGCGACAGGATTGTCATCATCTATAGCTGTAAGGAGTAATCCTGCTGCATCAGCTGGAGTTGATGGATAAACAACCTTAAGTCCAGGTATATGAGTAAGCCAAGCTTCTAAAGACTGTGAATGTTGAGCAGCGGCGGACATTCCACCACCACCTGGCAATCTAACAACCAATGGAATACTCATTTTTCCACCTGACATATATCTTAGTTTTGCAGCCTGATTGACTAACATGTCCATTGCAACTGTAACAAAATCTCCCATCATTATTTCTGCAATTGGCCTTAAGCCTGTAGCAGCTGCGCCTATAGCACATCCAACTATTGCTCCTTCAGATATTGGAGTATCTATTACTCTTTTTGCACCAAATTCATCAAAAAGTCCTGCTGTTAATCCAAAACATCCTCCAAAGGCTCCTACGTCTTCGCCCAATATTAATACGTTTTCATCTTCCCTCATTTTAATTATTAATGCTTGTCTTAGAGCTTCCATATAAGTCATAGTTTTCATATTATCTTACCTCCTCTATTATGTCACTATAGACATCTGTAACTGCTGATTCTAATTGTGGTTCAGGACTATTATCTGCAAATTCTACAGCTCCTTGAATTTGGCTACTAATATCAGTTTGTACTTCAGTCATTCCTTCTTCGCTTAAAATTGAATTTTCAAGTAAATATTTTTCGAACCTTGGAATAGGATCTTTTTTTAACCATGCTGCCTGTTCTTCCTTTGGTTTATAGGTCCCGGGATCTCCTTCAAAATGTCCTCTTTGTCTATAAGTCTTGCATTCTAATAATGTTGGTCCCTTACCTTCTCTTGCACTTTTTATAGCTTCAGCTGCTGCTCCAGAAACTGCAAAAACATCATTTCCATCAACTACAACTCCAGGAACATTATAGGATACTCCTCTATCTGCTACATCCTTAATTGCCATATGTCTCTTTTGACTCATTGATATTCCATATCCATTATTTTCACATACAAATACAATTGGTAATTTCCACACGCTAGCCATGTTCATTGCTTCATGGAATGTACCTTGATTTGTTGATGCATCGCCGAAGAAACATATACAAACTTGATCAGTTCCTCTGTATTGTGCACTTAAACCTACTCCTAAAGATAAATCGTGACCAGCACCTACTATGCCATTTGCTCCTATGATACCTTTTGTGGCATCTGATATATGCATCGAGCCACCTCTTCCTTTACAATAGCCTGTTGCTTTTCCAAAAAGTTCTGCCATCATTAATTTTAAATCTCCACCTTTAGCAATTATGTGACCATGACCTCTATGAGTACTTGTAATATAATCATCATTTCTTAGATTTGAACATACTCCTGTAGCAATAGCTTCTTCCCCTATATATAAGTGAATAAACCCAGGAATTCGTCCTTCTGCAGATGCCTTCATAGCAACCTCTTCGAATTTTCTTATTTTTAGCATAGTTTTATACATATCAATAACCTTACTGTTTGATATACTCAATATCATTACCTCCCTTTTAATTTACCTATTGATCTAATGATTTGTTAATTCATTGATCTAATAATATATAAAGCAAGTACTATGCCAATTAAAAAACTAGAAAAAATCTGTTTTTATAATTAAAATAACAAAAAAAGACTAATACTAAGCATTTAAGCCTAATATAAGTCTTTTTAATAATTTAAGTGTTTTTGATAAAATTAGAATATTCCCACAATTGAAACTTTTATGTTATACAAAACATACAAAGCGGATGATGGATCTTGTTTTTCCCATTTGTGGGTCTATAAATAGAGTTTTTCCCACGTTTGGGAAAAATCATATAAGTTGATCCAAATTTATATTGTATTTTTTAATTTTTCTATAAATTGTGGATTTACTTATATTTAATTTTTTACCTGCCTCAATTACATTTCCATTACATTCAATTACCATCTTTATTATATTTCCTTTTTCTGCATTTCCTAATGAAACAACCTCAAAATTCATCATATCTTTTTTTAATATATTTCCAAAGAGATATTTTTCGGTTATTATTTTTTCATCACACAAATAATATGCTCTTTCTATAATGTTCTGTAATTCCCGTACATTGCCATTCCAATTATATTCGTTAATGTAATTGATAAATTCAGGGCTAAATTTTTCCGCACCATTTTTATTATGTTCTCTTTTAAGTTTTGAAAGAAAATAATTTGCGCTTAGTTCAATATCTTCTCTGCGTTCTCTTAAAGGCGGGATATCTATTTTAAGAACATTCAACCTATAATATAGATCCTGTCTAAAATTTTTATTTTTAACCTCTTCAAATAAATTTCTGTTTGTTGCGGCTAGTACCCTTAGGTTTAAATTTATTTCACTTTTTCCACCTATTCTTCTTACTTTATAATTATCAAGTACTCTTAGTAGTTTAGATTGAACTTCTAAAGGTAGTTCTCCAATCTCATCAAGGAAAATTGTTCCGCCTTCTGCCAATTCAAACTTTCCTGGGTTACCTTCCTTAGAGGCTCCAGTAAATGCTCCTTTTTCATAACCAAACAGTTCACTTTCTAAAAGATCTTTCGGTAGCGAAGCACAGTTTATTGCCACAAAAGGTCCTTCTGAAAAACTGCTATAATTGTGAGCAGCCTGTGCAAATAGTTCTTTTCCAGTGCCACTTTCACCTTCGATAAGAATTGAACATTTAGTTTTAGCCATCTTTTTTGCCGTTTCTATAACCGACAGCATTTTATTATTTTTGGTTATAATATCATCAAAAGTATATGAGGCCTTATTTCCTGTAACTTTATTTACTGTCTTGTGTAGGTGTTCTATTTTTCTAAATGTAATTGCTAGACCTACTACTTTGTTTCCTGACATTCTTGGTAGCATATTAACACTGAATCTTATTGCCTTATTATTGATATAAAAGTTACAATCAACATAACTTCTCATTTCTTTAATAGTGAACGACTGGAATTCAAGATCTACATCTTTAAGCATTTTTTTTATATTAATCTTATATAATTCGTTTGGTTCTATTTCTAGAATTTCAGCAGCACTATTATTGAATTTGCTTATAGAGTAATCTACGTCAATAATTATTATACCGTCAGATGTGCCGTCAAAAGTAGTATTTATCAGTTCATAAGATCTTAATAGTGCAATTTGCTTTTCTATGGTATATACAGCAGCAACAACTATTCCAAGTGTATGAGGATGTGCTGCTGTTTTATTCCCAGACATATTAAGACACCCTATGATAGTTCCTTTTTCATCATGTATTGATGTAGCGGAACATGTCCATTTATGGTGGGGTTTACAATAATGTTCTTCACCAACAATTTGGAGAGGTTTATCAATAAGTAGTGCCGTACCTATGGCATTTGTGCCCACAGCTTCTTCAGTCCAAATACAACCCAAATTGAAATTGATTGAATCAGCACTATCTTCTACAGGTTTATCTCCTAGAACCTCTATTATGCATCCGCTTCTATCCGAAAGCACTATAATAAAACCTGAACCTTTGACTATAGTATGTAGGTTTTCCATAATTGGACGTGCAATTTTAATAAGTTCTTCATTTTCAGAAATATTTTTTTCAAGTACATCTCTACTGACGTTTTTCCCTATTCCATCATTATAATCTACACCTAGTCCTTTGCATCTTTTCCAAGAATCTGCAACATGATGATTTACTGATGAGCTAATAATATTATCTTTTACAAAAGTATTCCACGCAGTTTTCCTAATATTTGTACCCATAATAACCCTCTCTCACCTAAGAATTTATTATTAATATCTATATAAATATATGTTACCACACTATAGTCTAAATAGTATGAAAACGTATAATGTTTATAAACTGGAGAAGACACAATATTAGAAATTAGGTTTGTATAAAATTCTATTTTTTAACACAATATATAATCATCGTAAACTTTTTAAAAAATATATTAAGTGGTGATATGTAATGAAAAATAGAGGTTTCTTTATTTTATTGACTAAGGTAGTAGTAGGAATAGTAATAATTTTGTATATTTTCTTTTTATATCTGGATTTTTATAAAAAGAAAATTTTTATTTCTTCTGAATATATAAAGTATGTGTGCATATTACTTTGTTTCCTGTTATCCGTAATCGCAACTAAGGATTTACTTGCGGATACAGATAAGGATATAGCTAATCATAGAGACATATTATTGCTTCAATTGGCAATGTTTATAACCGTTCTAGCAGATTTATGTCTAATTTTCTTTGGTTTTTTTATTTTAGGTGTAGCTTTATTTTCTTTGGTACAAATCACATATTGTGCGAGGTATACTACCAAAAAGCTTAAAGCAACACTTTTGAATTTTTTTATTGTTTTTCTATGTGTAGTGTTAATATGTGTTTTAGCAAGCCTTTTCATTGAGGGGATTAATATTTTGATAACTGTTTCATTGTTTTATGTTATAACCTTACTTAACAGTATTATTAAAGCTGTAGGGGCTTTTAAAAATAATTTATATTCATCACCTAGCAAATACATGATAGTTTTAGGTATGATGCTTTTTCTTTTGTGTGATATATGTGTAGCTTTATTAGCTATAACTGCACTTTTTCCAAGTTATTTCATGAGTAGGTTTCAGCAAATAACTTTTTTCTCAATTTGGTTTTTCTATATTCCTTCACAACTACTTTTGTCTTTAAGTGGAGGTAATAAAATTTTAGAAACAAAATCTTTCAAATAAAATTCACTAATAAACTAACAAGTTCCTGGATATATTTCCAGGGTTTTTTTTTGTCCAATAAAACTTAATACAAAAATAATTTTATATAAAATAAAAAAACCCTCTAATAAATCATATCATGTATCGTATATATAAGTGAAATAACAATTATGGGATAATGATCCATAATTGTTATCTACATAAGGAAAATATGAGGAGGAGTTAACATGAAAAAAGGAAAATTAAGTTTATTTGTAGTCGCTTTAACATTATCAGTAGGTTTGTCATCTGGGGTTTATGCTGCTCAACAAAATAAAGATTCGAAATGTGTAAAACCAACTACTGTAGCACAGAAAATAGATTTTAAAACTACAAAAACTGAGCAATGGAATGCAAAATTCGTTAAAAATCATATGGATAATACAAAATTAAGTGATTCAAAAGTAGCTAGTAAAATTGCGAAAGATAAAGTTTGGGCTGAGAAATACACTAAAAACCATATGAGTAAAGTAGAATCTAAAGATATAAAAGTAACACTTACTGCTGAGCAGAAAGAAGTTATACAAGCTCAAAAGGATAAAATAGCAACAGTTAAAGATGCTAATAAAGTTTTAAAAACTGCAATTATTACAAATGCAGAAGCAGTAAAAGTAGAATTAAAAAGAATTGAAGATAATAAGTTAGTATTAGATCCAGCAGTAAAAACTGAAGCTGATGCAGTTTTGTTAGCTGTAAAAGATGCAACTACTAAAAAAGATTGTGTAAAACCAGAAGTTACACCAGTTACACCAGTAGTACCCGTAGTTGATCCTACAGTGCCAGTAGTACCTGCAGTACCTGTAGAGAAAACTTACTTTGAAAAATTAAATGAAAGATTAGACAATGCGTTTCAAAAGTATACAGTAAAAAACACAGAGTTAACTACTTTAGCAGCTAGACTTTTAACTCTTTTAAATTCTTTAACACTTATAAAATAGAATAGTTGTAAAAATATAAAAGTCTTGAATTTTTTAATTCAGGACTTTTATTTTTTTTGAAATAACCTATTTTTATTTACATAACCTAATTATAGAGTTCTTTAAGTGCTTTTCTTGTTTCAATTAACTTTTCTTCTACCTCTTTTATATTATTTCTAGCCATTCCTATAAATAACATGTCTATTATTGATAACTGTGATATTCTCGAGCTAATTGCACCTTCCCTTAAAGATTTTTCAACTGCGGGCACACGTAACACTACATCTGAGAGTTCAGCTATCTTATTATTTATACTAGCCTTTGTAATTGCTATTACTGGAATTTTTCTTTTTTTAGCATTTTCAGCGCATTTAATAACTTCTTTTGTTTCTCCTGAGTACGATATTGCTATTGTTACGTCACCTGGCTGCATTAATATAGATGATGTTATTTGCAAATGGGTATCTAGGTGTGATATACATCTCTTATTTATTCTGCTTAACTTATAATAAAAATCCTGTCCGACTAAAGCTGATACTCCCACACTAAAGATATATATATCTTTTGCATTAATTAGAAGTTCTATTGCCTTATCTAGCTCTTCTTCATCTAATAAGTTAACTGTCTGCTGCATTATAGAATCTATTGAATTTTTTATTGTGTGAATTATATTTTTTGTTCCTAAATCACTATCTAAAAATTGAAACTCAGAAGATTGATCCATTTTATCTAAACTTATAGATAACTGAAGCTTCATTTCATTTAAGCTATTAAATCCCATTTTTTTAGCAAATCTAACAACAGTTGGGGCAGATGTTTTAGTAATAAGCTATTTCCTTAGCTGACATTGTTAAAATACTTTCCTTGGTTTCTAATAAGTAATCTGCTATTAATTTTTCACTATCCGTAAAGCTATCGTAATTTTGCTTTATATACTGTAATACATTCATAATCGCACACCCTATTAAATTTAATTTTAGTTATTTATTATGTTAAAGTGAAATTTTTTTCCACCCTTTATATATTTTAATAGATATATATCCTTTTGTAAAACAGAAGCTACAACATTTGTCCTATAATCCCATTTTTGATTTGTTTTCAAAATTTGTAATTCTCCCATATATCTCATGTAATTTTCGTTATCTATAGTAATATCCCCATAATTTTTATCAATTGTATTTAATTCATATATTTTATCACCATTAAGAAGCAATCTACTTTCGCTAGCTCTTATAACATCTCTAGCCTCATCTTCTCTTTGAGTGTAAGTTTCACTTAATAATCTTAAGGCTACATTATCACATTCTTTTAATTCTATGCTAAGCTCAACTACATCTGAATTTAATAATGATAAATCTTCTAATTCAGTGTTGTCAGGAAGTGAATCTCCAATAAATATAGATTGATTTCCTAGGGCAAATAAATGATTCGCAGCTTCACGTACCTCTATGCATCTATGTTCCTCGAGTGTTGTGGAGGTTGTCTAATTTAATGGAATTATTATTAGTAAAGTGACATATGCATACATAGTTATAGTTAAATGTTGATATTCTTTTATACAGATTTTTATGTGTAATAATGACGAAAAAAAAGTTTGAGATTAACTTGTAATGTATACAAAAAAGGTATATGATAAACGTATACGGTTTAGGTATACATTTAAAGGAGTCGTTTATAGGTATGGTTGATGCGGTAAAACATATTGATTAGTTTTGCTTGCGGTAGTTATGTGTTGTGGGTTTACAGATTTTGAAAAGCGACATTTATAAAACCGTATTATTATAAGGAGGTGTATTTATGTTTTTTAAGACTTTAGAACAGCATGAAAATTTGAGAACAAAAATCAGAGAATTTGCAGAGGAGGAAGTTAAACCTATTGCATTTATGTTGGATCAGGAAAACAAATTCCCAACAGAAGCAATTAAAAAACTAGCAGATATAGGGATGATGGGGATTCCATTTCCAAAAGAGTACGGCGGAGCAGGTCTGGACATAATAAGTTATGCAATTGCTGTTGAGGAATTATCAAGAGTAGATGGTGGCACAGGCGTAATTCTTTCCGCTCATACATCTTTGGGCACATACCCAATTTATGCATATGGAACAGAGGAGCAGAAACAAAAATACTTGGTTCCATTAGCTAAGGGAGAGAAACTTGGCGCGTTCGGTCTTACCGAGGAAAATGCTGGTAGTGATGCTGGTGGTACAGAAACCACTGCTGTACTTGATGGTGATAATTACATTTTAAATGGTGAAAAAATCTTCATCACAAATGCTGGTAAGGCAGATATTTACGTTATTTTTGCAGTTACTACGCCTGATATAGGTATTCGTGGTATAAGTGCATTTATTGTGGAAGAAGGGTTTGAAGGCTTTAGCATTGGTCAACATTATGACAAGATGGGTATTCGTTCGTCAGCTACTGCAGAACTTTTATTTAACGACGTATTAGTCCCTAAAGAAAATTTATTAGGAAATCTGGGTGATGGTTTCAAGATTGCTATGTCAACTTTGGATGGCGGCCGTATTGGCATCGCATCTCAGGCTCTAGGAATAGCTCAAGGCGCTTATGAAAATGCTTTAGAGTACTCAAAAGAAAGGGTTCAATTTGGTAAACCTATATGTCAGCAACAGATTATATCTTTTAAGTTGGCAGATATGGCGACAAAACTTAGAGCAGCTAGATTACTTATTTACAGTGCAGCAGAACTTAAAGAAAACCATGAAAATTACAGCATGGAAGCCGCAATGGCGAAGCAATATGCTTCAGATGTTTGTCTTGAGATCGTAAACGACGCACTTCAAATATTTGGTGGAAACGGATATATGAAAGGTATGGAAGTTGAAAGAGCTTACAGAGATGCGAAAATTTGTACAATATATGAAGGAACTAATGAGATTCATCGCGTTGTTATCGCTGCACACATCATAGGTAAGATGCCGAAAAACGAAAACACAGGTAAAGCTACTAAACGTGGACCTGCAACAGGTTACCGTAAGAAAGTGATTTTTAAGGAAGGAACTGCGAGTGAAAAAGTGAATGCACTTGTGGAAGCTCTTAAGGCAGATAAATATGATTTTACAGTTGGAATTCCAATAGACACTCCTATAACTAAGGCTGAAAGAGTTGTCAGCGTAGGACTAGGTATAGGTGAAAAAGAAAATATGAAACTTATAGAAGACTTGGCAGTTCAAGCTGGTGCAGCTATAGGGTCTTCGCGTCCAGTAGCTGAAACACTTAAATATTTACCACTGAATCGTTATGTTGGTATGTCTGGTCAAAAATTTAAAGGAAATCTTTATATTGCTTGTGGTATTTCAGGTGCAGGTCAGCATTTAAAGGGTATAAAGGATGCTTCTACAATTGTTGCTATAAATATCAATGCTAATGCGAAAATTTTTAAAAACTCAGACTACGGTATCGTGGGTGATTTAATGGAAATATTACCACTTCTCACTGATGCTTTAGATAATGGAGAAGCAAAGACTGTGGCTCCACCAATGGTGAAAATGAAGTCAGCTACTCCAAAGAAATTTGTTCCAACTTGGAAACATTATGTATGTAATGGATGCGGTTATGAATACGATCCTGGTATTGGTGATGATGAAGGCGAAGTAGCTGAGGGAACTCTATTTGAAAATATACCGCAGGAGTGGACTTGCCCATCATGTGGTGAAGAAAAAGATATGTTCATAGAAGTTTGATCCCTGTAATAATTAAACATACTAATATGTTTTTAGTGTAAAGGAGGATTATATATATGTATTGTGTTAGAGAAGTAACTGAGGATCTTTATTGGATTGGTGGCAACGATCGTCGCCTTGCCCTTTTTGAAAACATTCATCCTATTCCAAGAGGTGTATCTTACAACTCATACCTACTAATGGACGAGCAGACAGCACTCTTTGATACAGTGGACTGGTCAATTTGCCGTCAGTTCCTTGAGAATATTGAATCGGTTTTAAAAGGAAGATCTTTGGATTATATGGTAATTAACCATATGGAACCAGATCATGCAGCGTGTATAGAAGAAATTATTCTTCGTTATCCGGATGTAAAGATTGTATGCACAAATAAAGCTTCTATGTTAATGCATCAGTTCGGTTTCCATATCGATAGTAATTTAATAGAAGTCAAAGAGGGCGATACTATGTCTTTTGGAAAACATCTCGTTGCATTTGTGGCTGCTCCAATGGTACATTGGCCAGAAGCTATGGTGACATTTGATACTACAAATGGCGTACTATTTTCAGCTGATGCCTTTGGTTCTTTCGGCTCATTGGATGGCAAGCTGTTTAATGATGAGATGAACTTTGACCGCGATTGGATTGACGATGCAAGGCGTTATTATACAAATATTGTAGGCAAGTATGGTCCTCATGTTCAGGATCTTTTAAGGAAGGCCGGCACTATTGACATCAAGATGATCTGCCCACTACATGGACCAGTATGGCGTAATGATTTGGGGTACTTTTTAGATAAGTACGACAAGTGGAGTAGCTACACACCTGAGGAAAATGGCGTAATGATTGTTTATGGAACAATGTACGGCAATACGGAGGCCGCTGCAAACGACTTGGCAACAAGACTCGTGGAAAAGGGAATTACGAACGTTGTTATGTATGACGTTGCAAAAACTCATGTCTCATATTTAATTTCTGAGACATTTAAATATAGTCATGTGGTTCTTGCCTCTGTAACTTATAACTTAAAAATTTATCCACCAATGCTTAATTATATAATGGATATGAAGGCATTAAATCTTCAAAAACGAACTTTTGCTATTATAGAAAATGGTTCATGGGCTCCTCAATCAGGCAGACTTATGCGTGAACTTTTGGAAGATATGAAAGACATGACTATTTTAGACAGTGAGATCTCAGTGAACTCAGCTTTGAAAGAAGATGATGTAGATTCAATGGATGCAATTGTTGATAGCATTATCAAGTCAATGAAGTAATTTAAGAAAAACATAAATTTGGGACCTGCTCATGGATAAAATTCATGAGCAGGTCCCTTTTGTTATTTTTTAATATAATCAAAAATTTAAATAAAATATTGACAAAATAGGGTAAAAGCATTAAACTAAAAGTATACCAAATGGGTATACCTTAGGGAGAAATATAATATGAAAATAACACAAGAAGCAGATTATGGTATTAGAGTAGTAGTTTACTTATGTAAATTAGGTTATGGTGAAAAGGTAGAATCAAAAGTAATTTCAGAAAAAGAGGGTGTACCGTTAAGATTTCTTTTGAAACTTTTAAGAAAACTTATAAAAGCAGATATTCTAAGGTCTTACAGGGGAGTCAAGGGAGGATATGCTATAAATAAATTGCCAGAACAAATAAACTTAAAAGATGTTATAGAAGCAATTGACGGTCCAATATGTGTTAATAGATGTGTAATTGAACCAGACTTTTGTAATATGAATAGAAGTAGTGTATGCGTTGTTCATAGAGCTATGACAAAAGTACAAAAGAAGTTAAACTCAGAACTAGAAAGCATAAATTTCAAACAACTAGTAGATGGACAAATTTAGCCTAACAATAAAGATTATAACTTAAAGGAAGCTCATACGGGGCTTCCTTTAAGTTATAAGTATATTATCTACAATATGATTATTAGATTAAATGTTCTTTTCTAAGAGCGTAGCTGCCTCTGTCTTGCCTTCAAGAAACCAGTTAAATGGAAGAGAGAATTGAAGGTATTTAAATACCCAATTATCATTTACTTTAATAACTACAGCCTCAAACCTAAATGGCCAACTATATTCTTCTCCCTTAGCATTTTCCTTTAGGGTAATAGCAATTTTTCTTCTTATTTTAAAAAGCTTATCTTTATCATCTAAATTACTTGTAAATATATCCTTTATCGCATTTGTAGTGTTTTCAAAAGCATTATCCTCGGACATTGTTTTTTTCATAATACCGTGGGTAGCTATCCAAACCACATCACCAATAGAATTAATCAAACAATTCTCATAGTCTATTTTTATTTCATTGTAGTAACCTCTATGATTTCCTATTAATTTCTTGATTTCTTCTTGATTAATATAAACAGTTTTGTCTATATTAATAATTAATGGATTATTAGCAGCAAAATATTGACTACTGATTAGGGCTATCTCCTTATCTCGTTTTAGGTATTCATTATTAAAAGATTGTAGGAATTTTGATATTTCATCTTTATATATTAAAGTATTGTTATTAGAATACTCCTTCATTTTGTTTCCTTCTGCAGTAAAACTCTCTATATCATAACCAAGATTCTCAATTCTTAAATCTGGCAAATGTCCAACTACAGGAAGTGAAAATTGCATTTGTTTTATAATCCATTTTGCTTCTTTTTTAACTAAAACAAAGGAAATACGCAGATCCCATAAATAATCTCTTTCTGTGCCATCCCATTTATTTAGCAAATGGCATAGTGTCCAATTTATTTCAGTTAGCTTTACTATATTAGTTTTTTTGCTATTAAAGGAAACATCATCAAAATACTTTTTAATATTACCTAAATAACTTGCATAGGTATCGGCGTTATCATTAAAAGAATATTTAACTGTACCTGTAGTATATATTAAAGCTGTATTTCCAAAGGGCATTATAGTAGCTTCATCAGCATTGATTCTTAAATCTCCCCAATATTCCCAATCACCTAAAAATATATCCTTAGCCTCAGCATAACCTGTACACCATTCACTAGCACCTGTACCAACTATAATAATATCTTCATCTTTATCAAACAATGTTTCCATAAAACTATCAATTTTCTCAGGGTTACGTTGTATATAAGCCTGCTTAAATATATTTAGTACTTCCGTTAACTCATTATTTATATCATTTTTCATAGTTACACTCCTTATTTTTAGGTCTATAAGTGTATTTATGTGTAAATTATACCTCAAGTAGGTTAAAATGTAAATTTGATACCTTAATTCAGATAAACAGTAAGTCCTTAGAAAGTGTTCATAAAGTGCAAAATAGTGTTAACAGATATGAGAAGCTTGTGGATGAAATTCATAAGAGGGAAATATAGAATAAGGTAAGGGAGGAAATCAAAATATGAAAAAGATAATATTAATAATATTAAGTGGGTTTATTATAATATCTTCAATGGTTATCATATCATATGGAAAATATGAAAAAATAATAAATGAAAAAAGTAGACAAACATCTATAAGTGAAAATGAAAAAGAATTAATTAATGTAATACAAAATAATGATATTAAAGCTGTGAAAAAAATAATTCAAAGTGGTATAAATATTAATGCTAAAAGTGATGATGGTGAAACAGCACTTGAAGAAGCAGTTAAAACAGATAATAAAGATATTGTGGAATTTCTGATTAGTAAAGGTGCAGATTTGAACACTATGGATGCCCAAAGGAGTACTCCTTTATCAGTAATTAAGAGCAAGGTAATGATGAATTTGTTATTAAGTAAGGGGGCCAATGCTAATACAATGGTTTTTGCAGGAGAGGGTGAAAGGGACGAGACGGCAATAGAGGTAGCAAATTATATCGTGGCGATTTTACCTAATTAACATAATAAATTACTAAAAGCAGTCACATTAGCACAAGCCCCCCGGATGTATATCAGGGGGCTTCTTTGATAAATAAAATTGTAATTAATTTAATAAAAATTTAATATTTAGCTAAGATTTTTTTAATATTTACCATGTAAAATATAAATTATGACATTACAGTTTAAATAACAAATAAACGGGAGGCAATCATGAAAAAGAAAATTATTGTTGGAGTTATAATATTAGCACTCATAGGTACTGTTGCAGGAATTCGAATTCATTCAAAAAATAAAAGGCAATTTACAGCCGTAAAAACCTCAACGGTTGTTATGGGTGATGTAAACATGTATTTATCCACTACAGCTATTATAAAATCTAAAAATGAAAAAGATTATTCGGTATCACAGGCAACTAAGATATCAAAGGTTAATGTTAGTGTTGGAGATAAAGTTAAAAAGGGTAATACTCTTTTAACTTATGATACAGCTGATTTAAATAATCAAGTAGCCTCTGCTCAAATAAATTATAACAATGCGGTATCTCAAAAAACGGATGCTGTAAATAATAATGATGATGCAAAGAATACTATAGCAAACACAAAAGATATTCCTGCAAATGCTGCTACGATTAAATCGGCAGAGGCAAGTGTATTGTCGGATGAAAAAATAAATCAGCTTAATAATGCTGTTTCATCAGCAAAACTGAATCTTGATTCTGCAAATATCAAGTTAAATCAAACCTCAGCTATTACTTCAGATATTGATGGAGTGGTTACCGCAGTAAATGTTGTTAGTGGACAAACTGGAAATCAGGGAATAGCTATAGTTGTACAGGATATATCAAATTTGAAGGCAGTTGTTCAAGTTGGAAAATATGATGCTGCTAAAGTAGCCATTGGGCAAACATCAAGAATTATGAGTAATGGTAAGGTTTATAAAGCCAAGGTTTCGAATATTTATCCAACTGCGACAGTTAATACTTCAGCTGCAGGGGGAGATACAACTCTAACTGTAGAACTAGATGTATTAGATCCAGCTCCTGAACTTAAAATAAATTTTGACGCAGATATTGATATATTACTTAATCAAGCACTTAATGTTGTGAAAGTCCCTGCTGAAACAATACTTACTAACAAAGATGGATCAACTTACTTGTTTACGTCTGAAAATGGTAAGGCAGTTAAAAAAACTGTGAAATTGGGTGTGCAATCAGATACTGATACTCAAGTTGTTAGTGGAGTAAAAGTCGGAGACATCGTTATATTAAATCCAGGCACCACCATTACAAATGGGTTAATGGTTAAAGAGGCTGCAGCTATAGGAGGGAAATAATGATAGAAGTAAAGGATATACTAAAAAGATATATAACTGGGGATATTGACTTTACTGCTCTTAAATCCGTAAGCCTTAAAATTGAAAAGGGTGAATTTACTGCTATAATGGGACCTTCAGGTTCTGGAAAATCTACTTTTATGAATATTTTAGGGTGCTTGGACAAAATGGATGGTGGAACATATTTTTTAAATGGACAGGATGTTTCAAATCTTTTTGATAACCAACTTGCGTTAATAAGAAATAAAGAAATAGGATTTGTATTTCAATCATTTAATCTATTACCAAGGATATCAGTACTTGAAAATGTAGAACTTCCAATGCTTTATGCAGGGGTGCCATCAAAAGAAAGAAGAAAGAGGGCACTGATTGCACTTGATAAGGTTGGGCTTTCCGACAGGGTTAAACACAGACCAAATGAAATATCTGGTGGACAAAAACAAAGAGTTGCAATTGCAAGAGCAATGGTTAACAATCCGGCAGTTATTATGGCAGATGAGCCAACAGGTAATCTAGATACAAAGTCATCAATTGAGATTATGAAAATATTTCAAAAGTTAAATGATGATGGTGCTACTATTTTAATGGTTACTCATGAAGAGGATATAGCAAAATGTGCAAAAAGAGTTGTAAGATTCCTAGATGGAGAAATAGTTGAGGAACACGCAGTGGAGGGAAGAACAATATTATAGATAATGTATCACTGTTAAGTTTTATGCAGTGAAATGGAGGGCAGTTATGAATATTTTAGAGAGTTTAAAAATGGCTATTTCCAGTATCCTATCAAATAAAATGAGATCTTTTCTCACTATGCTAGGAATTATAATAGGTATTAGCTCAGTAATTACTATTGTTTCTCTTGGTAATGGAGGAAAGAATTATATTGCAGATCAATTTGCTAAAATGGGATCAAATACAGTTACACTAAGTGTAGATTCCACAAAAATAGAACAAATAGATGATTATTTTACACTTGATGATGTAAAGCAAATAAAAAATAGAGTTGATACAGCTAAGTATATTTCTCCAACTGTATCAAAAAGGGGAACTGCAAGAACTGACACCAAAACTAATACAGCAAATATTACGGGGGTTAACACAGATTATGCATTTATAAGCAATGTAGAAATCGTTTATGGAAGGTTTCTAAATGAAAGAGAAGTTGAAGAGGGTAAAGCTGTTGCAGTAATTGATCAGACCTCGGCAAAAGCATTATTTGGAACTGATGATGCTGTAGGGAAAACATTCAAATTAGGACCTGTCGGTTCTAGTAAAAGTGCTACTATTATTGGCGTTTCAAAAGCAAGTAGCATGTTTGGCGGCGGTGGTAATGGAGGCCCAAACAGGGGTGGTGACAGTACGCCAGCACTTGTAACAGTACCGATTACATTTCTCCAAACATTATATCCAACAGATTTCAATATTTCAACGCTCAGTGTAACATCCAGTTCACAAGAAAACTCAGTGCAAACTGGAAATGATGCTTTGAAAATTGTTCAGACTAGACATAACAACAAAACTGTAGATCTTTATAAGGCTTCTAATTCAGCAAGTATGCTAACGTCAATTAATCAAGTATTGGGAATTTTTACAACATTTCTTAGTGCTGTTGCAGCTATATCCCTTTTAGTTGGAGGGATTGGAGTCATGAATATAATGTTAGTTTCTGTAACTGAGCGAACTAAGGAAATTGGTATTAGAAAAGCAATTGGGGCTACCACTAATGCTATATTATTTCAATTTTTAACGGAATCTGTTATCTTATCACTTATAGGTGGACTTATTGGTATGGCGCTTGGTTTAATCTCAGCTCAAATAATAGGATCTTTTGCAAATATCAACCCTACTATTTCAATATTCGTTGTTCTAGAGGTAATATTGTTTTCGTCAGCAGTTGGAATATTCTTTGGAATTTATCCTGCAAGGAAAGCCGCAAAATTAAATCCTATCGATGCACTACGATATGAATAGAACTTAGGAGGAATTTTTATGTCCATAAAATTTAGACTTATAGTTTCATATATGGCGATGCTTATAGTCCCAATTATTTTGTCTTTGGTTGCACTGCCAGTTGTGGCAAGTTTTTATGTGAAAAGTATTGATAAGGCATATGACATAAAATACAATGGGCATCCTTTTCAAAGTAATATATTTAAAGGCAACCCGTTAAAAGATTTGTTTGATAAGAATACACTAATACTTATGGGCATAGAAAAAGATATAAAAGTAAATCCCAATATACTTGAAAATACTAGTTATCTATCAACACTTGATAGCAAATTAAAATTGACACACAGTGGAATAGTGGTGAGAAAAAATGGAGTTATAACCTATTCCACTAATTTCATTAATAAAACTGATATTAAATTGGATCTTCCAAAATTCGGATTTACTGATGAGAGAAAAATTAACCGTAACCTTATGCTAAATAATCTTATGCTTTCAAAGCAACAAGATTTTTATTTCTTAGATAAAAGCCCAGGGAGTATTTTTATAATGACAGATGCTGGGGCGATGCTAACAATTTCAAAGAGTTTTGTTTTAGTATATATTTTTATTTTTATTTTAATAATGATTCTAATTAATGGATTACTTACATATTGGGTTTCCAAAAAGATAGCAGAGCCTATATTAGCATTAAAAAATGCTTCTACCAAAATAAAAGAAGGTTATCTTGATTTTGAAGTTAAGTCTAATACAAATGATGAAATTGGAGAGCTCTGCAGAGAATTTGAAGACATGAGGTGCAGATTAAAGGAATCAGTGGAAATACAGCTTAAGTATGAAAATAATAGGAATGAACTTATTTCAAATATTTCACATGACTTAAAAACTCCTGTAACTGCAATTAAAGGCTATGTGGAGGGTATTAAAGATGGTGTAGCAGATACACCTGAGAAAATGGAAAAATATATTAATATAATATACAAAAAAGCAAGTGATATTGACAAACTAATAGATGAATTATTTGTGTTTTCAAAACTTGATTCGAATAAATTGCCTTTAGATTTTGAAAGGGTTGATATAAAAAGTTATTTAGGCGACAGCATGGAAGAGCTAAAGTTTGACTTAGAAAAGAGCAAGATTGAAATAAATTTAATTGATGAAATAGAAGATAATACTTTAATACTTGCTGACCGTGAAAAACTAAGACGGGTAATAGTAAATATTGTTGAAAACTCCGTAAAATATATGGATAAAGAAAATGGAGAAATACAAATAATACTGAAAGATCTGGGAGAGTTTGTGCAATTTGAAATTAAAGACAACGGCCCTGGTATATCACAAGAGGCTCTTCCATTTATATTTGATAGATTTTATAGAGCTGATCCATCAAGAAATTCTCAAACTGGTGGAAGTGGCCTTGGACTTGCAATTGCTGAAAGAATAATCGGTGGACATGGTGGTAAAATATGGTCAGAGAGTACAATTGGACTAGGAACTAGTATATTCTTTATAATTAAGAAATGTTTTAAAGAAAGGTAGATGGTAAAATGAAAAAAGTGCTTATAATAGAAGATGAACTCAGTATTGCAGAGCTTGAAAGGGATTACCTGGAGATAAATGATTTTTCAGTTGATATAGAGGTAGATGGGGAAACCGGACTTAAAGCTGCACTTAATAAGAAATATGACCTTATTATACTTGATGTTATGCTACCTAACGTTGATGGTTTTGAAATTTGCAAGCAAATAAGAAATGCGAAGGATGTTCCTATACTTATGGTTTCTGCTAAAAAAGAAGACATAGATAAAATTAGAGGTCTAGGACTGGGAGCTGATGACTATATAACAAAACCATTCAGCCCTGGAGAACTTGTTGCAAGAGTAAAAGCTCATATCTCAAGATATGAAAGGTTAACAGGAGAGAATATAAATCAAACAGAAATAATTGAGATAAGAGGGCTCAGCATTGACTGTACATCTAGGCGTGTCTATGTTAATGGTAGCGAAGTGTTTTTGACAGCAAAAGAGTTTGATATTCTAAAAATTTTATCAATAAACCCAAATAAAGTGTTCTCAAAAGATAATATTTTTGAAAAAGTGTGGGGAGTGGATTCATTTGGGGATGTTGGAACTGTTACTGTGCATATTAGAAAGCTTAGAGAAAAGATAGAAGTTGATCCATCAAACCCCAAATATATTGAAACAATATGGGGTGTTGGATATAGATTTCAACTATAATTTTGATCCTAGATTTTGGATATTTGAAGAATATTTTAATTTATCAATACCGGAAACATGGTTTATAATATAATAAAAACTTATCTTTTGTATTAAGTAATCTTATTTTTGACCGATATTTATAATAAATTGAACATAATTTATAATGTCGTTTGAAAAATTACAATAAACGTTTAAATTGTGATTACACATATAATTATAATCTTGCATTTATATTAAAATACAAAATAACAAAGTTTTATAAATGTAAATCAAATATCGGGGGGAAGGTAGAAGTTGAAAAATAAGTTTAAAATATTTACAGTATTTTTAATAGCTTGTATTTTTATTTTAGGAAATAAGGTTTATGCATTTACAAGTTCAGATTATTATGCCAAACAAAATATTAGCATTGGATTGGAAAGTAGTGAGAGTAATCAACTAAGCATAACTTTAAATGGTAATTATACTTTAAATGGAGTTGCATGCAAAAGTGGTACAAGTTATGTTTTAAAAGCATCTGGATCGCAGTTAAGTTTAAATGGAGTATTGCAAAATAATATAAGTTTTATTCCAAGTACTTCTGCGAGTACCATTAGTATAGCTTCTAAAAATTACAGAGGGAGATTTACTTTTAAAATTGATTCCAAAAGTGGAACTTCCATGGTGGTACCTGTTAATACCATATATATAGAAGATTATTTAAAAGGTGTTGTAGGAAAGGAAATGTCCAATAGTTTTCCTATTGAGGCACTTAAAGCACAAGCAGTAGCTGCTAGAAACTATGCTTTGGCAAATGTAGGAAAGCATGATTCAAAAGGTTACGACCTTTGCGATACAATTGATTGTCAAGTTTATGGAGGTTATGATGAGTCACTGGCAAATGTCCTTTTAGCTGTAGATTCTACTAAAGGAAAGGTTTTACTAAGTGGAACTAGCATTGTTAATGCCTATTACTCAGCAAATGATGGTGGATATACAGAAGCTTCTGAAAATGTATGGCTTACAGCTATAAGTTACCTTAAAAGTAAACAAGATAGTTATGATGTGAATTATATTTGGAATTCAGATTATTCCACTACTACTATAAATACTTTATTGAAAATAAAACTGTCTCTTAAAATACCACTTAACTATACATTTGTAAATATAGACTTAAATAACATTACTAAATTTAGCAGTGGTAGAATTAAAAACATTAATATGATTTTTAAAGATCAATATGGAATTTTACATACTATATCTTATGGTAAAGAGACTGCAAGAACTTTTTTGAATTTAGAAAGTTCTTTATATAATATAACTTATAACGTTATTACTGATACTTATACCTTTAATGGAAAAGGTAATGGGCATGGGGTAGGTATGAGTCAGATTGGAGCGAAAAATAGAGCAACTGCAGGTCAAAACTATGAGAATATACTAAAGTTTTATTATGATGGAACAACGTTATATAATTCTATAGTTAATTATACAATTACATTTAATAGCCAAGGTGGAAATGCAGTTAGCAGTAAAATTTTAAGTTATAACAGCGTAATACCAATTCCAACGCCTCCAACAAGGTCGGGTTATACATTTGGTGGTTGGTACAAGGAAGCTGGAGGTATAAATGCATGGAACTTTACATCAAATAGAGTGATTGCAAATACAACACTTTACGCAAAGTGGACAATTATAGCATCGTTAGTTCCCAAAAATTTAACTGCAATATCATCCTCATTTAATAGTATTAAAACTAGCTGGAGCGCCGCATATGGAGCAAGCGGATATGAAATTTACAGAGCAACATCAAGTGTAGGCCCATATACGTTAATAACAGCGCCTACGGGATTGAGTTTTAATAATACTGGGCTTACAACAAATACGACTTATTATTATAAGGTTAGGTCATATAAAATGGTTGGTACCCTTAAAGTGCGAAGTGCTTATTCAGCTATGGTAAGTGCAAAACCAATACAACCATTAGAAACACTAGCTATACCGGCAAATTTAAAAGCAACATCATCTTCATATAATAGTATTAATACTAGTTGGAGCGCTGTAGCTGGAGCAAGCGGATATGAAATTTATAGAGCAACATCAAGTGTAGGTCCATATACGTCAATAACAGCACCTACGGGATTGAGTTTTAATAATACTGGGCTTACAACAAATATGACTTATTATTATGAGGTTAGGTCATATAAAATGGTTGGTACCGTTAAAGTGCGAAGTGGTTATTCAGCTATGGTAAGTGCAAAACCAATACAAGCTTTAGAAGTATTAGCTATACCGGCAAATTTAAAAGCAACATCATCTTCATATAATAGTATTAATACTAGTTGGAGCGCTATAGCTGGAGTAAGCGGATATGAAATTTATAGAGCAACATCAAGCGCAGGTCCGTTCACTTTAATAACAGCGCCTACGGGACTGAGTTTTAATAATACTGGTCTTACAACAAATACTACTTATTATTATAAAATTAGGTCATATAAAATGGTTGGTACCGTTAAAGTGCGCAGTGGATATTCATCTACGGTAAGTGCAAAACCAATTCCAGTTAATAGTATTAGCATGCTCAAGGCTCCATATTTCGTTTAGTCCGCTAGGGGTTAAAAAAATATTTAGTATATATGAAATACTGCATTATTCAGAAAATGGATAGTGTGGTATTTTATTTTTAGTTACCACAGGTTTACAGAATAACCTACCATTTTTATTCAGCAACTTGGAAAAGGATTAAGAAATTAGAAGAATAAATATGAATTAATTAATATAAAAAATGTCGAATAATAGACAATGAAAAGCATATAAATCTACTCTAAAACATGCTAATATGTAAAAGATAGTAAGAAATAAATTTATTTTGTAAATTATTCTTTATATTACAATAAAATTTAAATTGACATTTATAAAAATGGGGGCAATATTATGGAAGATACAAATGACAAAAGGCTAATAGAACCATGTTTGTATTCGTGCAATAGCATTATAACAAAGGTTAATAAGGAATTTATTGATTTTACAGGTTTTGCATTAAATGAATTGTTAGGTAAATCACTTATAGAAATAGGAGATATGATAAGAATTAATTCACAAATGCCTATTGATAATATTAATAATACATATTCAGGATATATATTCACGAAGTGTCTTGAAGCAAGGGAAGTAACTATATCACTTCTTTTGTTACAAGGAATAATTGAAAAAGTATATTCTTTTATTGAGAAACCAAATTCTAGGCTTAGTGAAAAACTTATTTTTGTAGAACAAGCCTTTATTGATAACACATCTTGTGTAGCCATTTACAGTGTGCCTGAGTTAATATTACTAAAAACAAATCAAAGGTATCTTGATTTGATGGATGCTCCATTTAATAAAGAAGAAAATAGTATAGGTAGACCTATTTGTAAAAATCTAACTGGATTTGTAGGAAGTAAAATCTGTAATACTGTTATTGAGTCGCTAAAGATTAATGATGTAAAAGACTTCAAATATGATGCCGGTGCAAGGGGTATAACTTATTGGGACTCAACCCAAACACCTATATTTGAAAATGGTAAAATAAAATATATATATCAAACTTCTTCTGAGGTCACTGAAAGGGTTTTAAAGAATAAATACTTAGAACGGCAAAACAAGATAATTGAGTGGCAAAAAGAGAAGTTAGAACAAAAAAATATAGAGTTAGAGCGATATTTAAAAAAGCAGTTAGAGGAAAAAAACATATAACTAATTAGTATAATAGAAAATTTATCTGAGGGAGTAATAGTTGCGGATAATAAGGGTGAATTTATAATGACAAATCCTGAAGCAAATAGATTAATTTATCAATCGGACCAAATAAGTACTTTAGGAGAAACTTATAAAAGCACTAAATATTTTGATATAGAAGGCAATGAAATATTATTAAAAAATATGCCTGGAATTAGAGCTTTAAGTGGTGAAAGGGTAAAAAATATTAAAATGTTCGTAAGCCACCCTAATAAAGAGTATTTTATGGATGTTAATTCAACACCCATTTATAATACTAATGGTGATTTAACTATGGTAATATCGTGTTTTCATGATATTACTGAACAAATTAAGCAATCTAAAAAAATAGAAGAACAGAAAAAGGAATTAGAGGCTTTTATTGAAAATATGTCAGATGCCATCGTAATTTATGATAAGCATGGTGATTTTACTTATTTTAATGCTGAAGCTCGTAAACTATATCCTGAAATAAATTATCAAAACAAAAGAGACAACTTTCATAATGAATTTCAATATTATGATTTAGATGATAATATTATTATTAAAGAAAATCTCCCTACAATGAGAACTTTTAGAGGTGAAAAAATAAGGAATGAAAGAATGGTTATCAAACGAGCTGATAAAAATCAAATTACAGAGATTAATGGTACCCCTATAGTTGACCATGAAAATAATTTGGTTTCAGTAATAATGTCACACCGTGATATCTCGGAGTCTATCAAAAATCAACAACACATTAAGAAACAACAAGGTCAATTACTAATTGCTGAGAAGGAGAAAAGGGAAGCCCTTCAAGAATCTATTAAGCTTAAAGATGATTTTCTTTATCTTATTACTCATGAATTGAAAACTCCATTGGCAGTTACAAATTTGGCATTACAAGCAATTGAACATTTATGCGTGGGTGAGGTTACGCAAAAGGTTGCTAAGTATTTGAAGACAATTAATCAGAATACATATAGACAACTTCGATTAATTAATAATTTACTTGATATTACTCGTATCAGTTCAAGCCAAGTTAAGATGAATATGACAAACTTCAACATAGTGTATGTTATTGAATCAATAGTAAGCTCAGTACAATTATATGCTGAGCAAAAAAATGTTAATCTAAAATTCATTACTAATTTATCAATAAAGGATATTTATTTTGATGAAGAGAAGACAGAACGAATCTTACTTAACCTTTTGTCTAATGCTTTAAAGTTTACGTCTTG
This sequence comes from Clostridium sp., assembly GCF_036569345.1. Lineage (GTDB taxonomy): Bacteria > Bacillota > Clostridia > Clostridiales > Clostridiaceae > Clostridium_AD. Next base: position 65,090 of record NZ_DATCQT010000025.1, on the reverse strand, counting down.
TGGAAAATCAATTACTGTGAGTTTATCAATGAAAAAGCAAGAAAAAGTAGATATGATTTCTATAATTGTGCAAGATGAGGGAGTGGGTATTCCTGAGGATAAGCAGAAAATCATTTTTGAACGATTCGGGCAGGCAGACTCAACTTTGTCAAGGCAAGCTGAAGGGACAGGACTTGGGTTGTACTTAGTAAAACTTCTTTTAATTGAACTAGGTGGTGAAATATCTTTGAAAAGCCATGTAGGTGAGGGAAGCACATTTACAGTATTGTTTCCTGCAATTAAACCAATAAGTATTGATGAGATAGCTTCATGTAAAGAAGTTAATAGCAAATTGATGAATAGCTGTAATAATGTTATTCAAACCGCTAAAATTGAATTTTCAGATATATATTTTTAAATGTCAAACTTGAAAAAAAGTAAAATAACACTTTGTGTAAGAACTTAATTTATACGTAGTGTTATTTTTTCTTTTAATAAATATTTAATTGATGAGAGAGTATTATGAAATTTAAATGGATATTAATTATTTATAGTAATCGTTTTCTGATTTATATTAAAAACACACTAAAAAAACTTGCTACAATATACATAAGCATAGTATATTGTAAACGATAAAGAAAAAAACAAACAGGAATATTTTTACTTAGTGTTTGGGCCACTTGGTAATTAATAGTTGAAGTGTATATATATAAATAAAACTTTGGGGGGCAATTATAATGAAGTGGTTTAATAATTTAAAAATGTCTAGAAAATTGATACCTGCTTTTGTAGGTATAGCGTTACTTATAGCTCTAGTGGGGGTCATTGGTATAAGAGATATGCAAAGTATATACAAAAATGCTAAAAATATGTATGAGCAAAATCTTAAGTCCATAGACCAGATTAATAAAATTAAGACTGATACCTTGGGGATAAGATATAATTTATTAAAAATTTCAAATCAACAAAACAAAGATAACCAGAATCCTGGATTGGAGAAAGAAATTGAAGATTATGCTGCTGAAATAGATAAAATACTTAGTAATTATGAAAAGGTTTTTTTGACTGAAGATCAAAAACCTACCTTTGAAAAACTAAATATAGATCTGCAAGGATTCAGGGCTGTTTATGACGATGTAATAAAATTGGCTAATGAAAAGGAATTTAATAAATCTAAAGTTAGATTTACGGAGATTGCTATATCAAGAGCTAATTTGTTTAGCGATTTGGAAAAGGAAATTCAAATAAATCAACAGCAAGCAAAGAATTCAGATAAACAAAATATAGATACATATAAGACTTCTTTATATTTTATAATAGTTGTAATAATTATTGGACTAGCATTTGCCACTGCTATTGGTGTAATTATAGCAGTTACAATAGGCAAACAGTTGAAGAAGGTTCTAAACTTTGCAGAAGCTATTGGTGAGGGAGATTTAACTAAAAAAATAGAAATAGACAGTAATGATGAAATAGGAAGGCTCTCTAAGGCCTTAAATAAGGCTGCGGAAAATATAAAACAACTTATAATTGAAATATTAGGCAGTGCAGAAAAGATAAATTCAGGTAGTGGAGAGTTGTCTGCTACTACTGAAGAGATATCTTCAATGATGCTGGCCTCAAGTGAGGCTACTGAGAAAATCGCTAAAGGGGCTCAGGAACTAAGTGCCACCACGGAAGAAGTGAATACTTCCATGGAGAAAATAGGGACAAGTACAAGTAACTTGGCTAGCACTGCGGAGGAATCAACAACCTCCGCCTATGAGATTAATAAAAGAGCTATTGAAATAAAGGGAAAAGCTACAGAGAATATAGAACAAAATAATGTTATATATGAAGAAAAGAGAATGAATATCATAAAGGCAATTGAAGATGGAAAAGTTGTGGAAGATGTTAAACTTATGGCAGATTCCATCGGAAATATATCGCAGCAAACCAATCTTCTTGCACTAAATGCAGCCATAGAGGCAGCGAGAGCTGGAGAACAAGGAAGGGGATTTGCAGTAGTGGCTGAAGAAGTCAAGAAATTAGCAGAACAATCAGCTAAAGCCGTAAAAGAAATTCAAAGTATGGTTACACAAGTCAAGAGTGCCTTTGATGCACTATCTTCAAGTGGAGAAGATATGTTAGATTACATGGTAAACAGTGTAAAACCAAGTTACACGTTACTTTTGGCTACAGGTATACAATATGAAAAAGATGCCGAAGTTGTAAGCAATATGGCTACGGGTGTATTTAATTCTACTAAGCAAATGAATCAAGTAGTAGGACAGGTAAATCAAGCAGTTCGGGAGGTTTTTGCGACAGCGGAAGAATCAGCTGCTGGTTCAGAGGAAGTTCTAGCTAGCATAAGCGAGATTACAAAAGTCGTGGAACAAGTGGCAAAATCTGCTCAGAATCAAGCAGAAATGGCACAGGATCTTCATGAATTGGTAAAGAAATTTAAAATATAATAGTTTTTTTAAACAATATGCTTATTAACTTCTTAAGTGTCTCGGAGCAGTAATTACTTCCACCACATGTTGATATTCAAAATTGGTAATATAATATGGTATACAAATAGATACTATAATACTAATAGGTATGTACTTGCAAATAACGATACTATAATATAATATTATACTATTACATATAATATGGAGGGAATATAAATGAAATTAATAGCAATTAATGGTAGTCCTAGAAAAGATAAAAATACTGCTACTCTTCTAAAGAGAGCACTTGAAGGGGCGACTTCACAAGGTGCTGAAACAGAGCTTATTCATCTTTATGACCAAAATTATAAAGGGTGTATAAGTTGTTTTGCGTGTAAAATCAAAAATGGTAAAAGTTATGGTAAGTGTGCTGTCAAAGATGATTTAACACTTATTCTTGAAAAGGTTGCAAATGCTGATGCCATTATTCTTGGATCTCCAATATATTTTGGAGCAGTTACTGGAGGTATGAGGTCTTTTATAGAAAGATTTATGTTTCCATATTTAGTTTATGATAAATCCTATTCAAGTCTTTTTGGAAGAAAAATACCAACAGGATTCATATACACCATGAATGTAACTGATAAGAAAATGAAAGATGTAGGATATGAACAAAGTCTTAAATTTGTAGAAAATAGCATGGAAAGACTTTTTGGATCGTTTGAATCACTAATCGTTAATGACACATACCAGTTTGATGATTATTCGAAATACGTTGTAACAAGTTTTGATGAAAAGAAAAAATCTCAAGTTAGAGAAGAACAGTTTCCAAAGGACTGTAAAAACGCATTTGATATGGGGGTAAGGTTTGTTAAGCAAGACTAGTTAAATGTGGGCCATTGTTCTGGGTGATTTATAATTTTGATATTCTAAAGAACGCCGTTTTTAATATAACAATTTTCAAGGAAAGTCCAAATTTTGGGCTTTCCTTAATTTATACATTTAGAATATTAGTATAAACATTAAATTTAAACTTAATTTAAATAATTTAATAAAAAAGCATTGACAAATAAATACAAAGGTAATATATTATCTATATAGGTAACATATTACTTATGCAAGCATAATATATTAGAAGTAAAGGGGGAGGAAGATGATGAGACGTATTAATAAAACAAGCAAGAATGAATTTAAAATTGCAGGTGAATTACAGTGAGAAGGTTTATTAAAATTATTATAGGTGTGATTTTTTTATTGGTATTGATTATTGGTGGCAGTGGATTTTATATTACAAGAGGGTTGGATTCTGGAAAAAATATGATTATCAAACCCATAGATGTTTCACAACTTGAAAACGGAGTTTATAAAGGTATATATAATGGGGGCAGATGGTCCAATGAAGTCAATGTTACTATAAAAGATAAAAAGGTAACCAGTATTGCTATTGTTAAAAGTGTGGTCTTTGAAAAACCAGAAGTATCCACAGAGCTGATTAATGAAGTAATTAAAAAACAGAATACTAATGTTGATTTTATTGGTGGTGCTACAGTTACGAGTAAAGCATATCTGAAATCAATAGAAAATGCACTGTCTAAATAGAAATTAAAATTTTGAGGACGTATTGTTATGAAAATAATGAGTAGTTTTTATTAAGATGAGGAGGAGGCTTATGTTTTATGAATAGCATTGAAATAACATTTAATAGAAAAATTAAAGGAGTCATTCAATTATTTAGACCGGAACTTTCATTAGCCGCTGGAATCTGTGTAATTGTTGGAGAAATAATAGCCATTGGAAGTTTTCCTTCAGTTCATGACCTATTTTACGGGTTTATTTGTGGATTTTTTATATCTAGTCCTGCTTTAATACTAAATGATTATTTTGATATTGAAGTTGATAGGATAAATTCACCCAATCGTCCATTACCAGCGGGAATTATTTCACCACTTGAGGTTATTGTATTAACAATAGTCACTACTTTTATAGGACTTGTAGCAGCGGCTATGATAAGCATATACGCATTAATTATCTGCATTATTTTATGGGTAATTGGTGTCCTATACAATTGGAAACTTAAAGAAACAGGTTTACCGGGCAATATTATGGTTAGCTGCTCAGTTGCAACAACATTTATTCTCGGTGGGATTACAGTTGGGGATCCGCTTAATAAAATAGTTTTGACATTTAGTATTATGGCTTTCTTGTTTGATCTTGGTGAAGAAATCGCAGCAGATGCGATGGATATTAATGGGGATAAAAAAAGAAATTCAAAATCAGTTGCAATAAAAATGGGACGTAAATTTGCACTAATTATTTCAAGTATTCTATTTTCTTTTGTTATTTTAATTAGTTTAATACCAATCTATTTTAGTTGGCTGGGAATAAGTTATCTATTCATGATTTTAATATCAGATGTCATAATCTTTTTATCGGTATTGAAACTTCTAAGAAGTCGAACTTCACAAGAAGGTCATTCTTGTATAAAGCAGCTATATCGTGGTGAATTATTAGGACTACTTGCATTTATCATTAGCCAATTATTTTTTTAAGATATAATGGAAGTGAAACCTCCAATTTATGTGATATTAATAAAAATCATTTACAAAGGGACAAAAAGGTAATATATTATTTTTATAGGTAACATATTACTTAAATAATCATGATATATTAAAAGTATAGAGAGGAAGTTAATTATGATCAAGGTTGAAAAAATGAGTGATAAGCAATATTTGTTTGGAGTAATTTTCATAGTTGCTAATAGAGTGGATACTATGCTTGAAAGAGAATTTAGACGATTTGGTATTACAACAAAGCAGTGGTTTTTAACAGTTATTATAGAGAATTTATTTGATAAGCCACCTACAATGAAAGAAGTTGCAAAGGAAATGGGAAGTTCTCATCAGAACATCAAACAGGTTGCTTTAAAGCTAGAACAAAAGGGATTATTGATTTTGCAAAAGGATAAAAGAGATGCTCGTGTAACTAGACTAAAGCTTACAGAGAACAGCTATGATTTTTGGGCAAAGGTTAGATGCGAAGGCTCAGTGTTTACTCAAGCATTATTTAAAAATATAGATAAAGATGAATTGGAAGTTGCAAGAAGAGTGATGCAGAAGATGCAGTTAAATATTAATGAGATGGATAATAAGAGTGAGAAAATCGAAGATCTTGAATAACATTTAAATAATTTTGACAATTAATTAATGAGGAGTTAAAATAATGAAAACTGTTGTAATCTATAAATCAAAAACAGGGTTTGTAAGGAATTATGCAGAATGGATTGCAGAAGAACTATCAGCGGATATTTTTGAGGTTTCAAAAGTTAATATAAATATGTTAACAACATATGATACCGTGGTTTATGGTGGTAGTCTGCATGCAGTGGGCATTAATGGAGTCAAGTTCATTAAGAAAAACATTGATAAACTTAAAGACAAAAGGTTAGTTGTTTTTGCTTCGGGGGCTTCGCCATCAAATGAAGCAGTAATAAAGGCAGTTACGAACAATAATTTTACTCCAGATCAACAAAAGCATATTAAGTTTTTCTATTTGAGAGGTGGATTTAATTATAATAAACTGCCACCTTTTGATAAAGTGCTTATGACATTATTGAGTTGGAAAATAAAGATTAAAAAGAAACAGAAAAAAGAATTAATACCTGATGAAATAGGTATGCTTGCCTTTTTAGACAAACCAGTAGATTTCACTAAAAAAAAGAATATAGATGAAATAGTTTTTTATATTAATTCATAATTATGATAAACAAAAGGAGAGAAAATGATAGAATGTAAAATTAAGAATATATCTATAAACTATGAAATAATAGGTGAGGGGAAACCAATTATTATGTTGCATGGTTATTATGTAGATCACAGACTAATGACTGGCTGTATGGAACCTGTGCTTAGTTCTAAAGTGGGTTTCAAGAGAATATATATTGACTTACCTGGTATGGGCAAATCGGGTAGTGCAGAATGGATTAATAATTCTGATATTATGCTTGATATTGTAATTGCTTTTATTGAAAAAGTTATTCCTAACGAAAATTTTCTTATTGCAGGACAGTCATATGGTGGATATCTAACAAGGGGAGTAATTTACAAAATGGCTGATAAAATTGATGGAGTTCTATTAATTTGTCCAGCTATAAAAGCAGATTATAACAAACGAACTGTTCCAGATCATGTTGTTTTAGTAAAAGATAATAAGTTGCTATCTAGGCTCACACCGGAAGAAGCTGAAGAATTTAATTCTGGTGTTGTGGTTCAAAGTGAAAATATTTATAAAAGATATACAAATGAAATAATGACTGGTGTTGAAATCGCAAATAGGGAATTTTTGAAGAACCTTCAACGAAATGGATATGCTTTTTCCTTGGATGTAGATAAGTTAAATACTAAATTTGATAAACCTGTTCTTATGCTGCTAGGAAAACAAGATAATTGTGTTGGGTATAAGGATTCGTGGGATATATTAGAAAACTTTCCAAGAGCAACTTTTGCTATTTTGGATAGAGCAGGACATAATTTGCATATAGAACAGGCAGAAGTATTTAATTCACTAGTTAATGAATGGCTTATAAGGGTTAGTGAATCATAATATTCAGTTTTATTATATATTGTAGATAATCATATGCAATATTCATATAAAGTGTACAAACTATAATAATATAATTGGAGGGCTACACATATGGATATGATTTTTGATTTAGGAAAAGCAAATGATATTGATGAACTAGAACAGCTTTATAACGATTTGAATGACTATTTGGAAAAAGGAGTAAACTATCCTGGATGGAAAAAGGGTATATATCCTGTTCGGCAAAATGCAATTGATGGAGTTAAACATGGTAATCTTTATGTATTAAAACTCAATGGAAAAATCGTTGGTTCTGTCATTTTAAATCATGAACCTGAACCTTCATATTATAATGCTACATGGGGATTTGAGTCTGACTATTCAGATGTTTTTGTTGTATATACATTTGTAGTGCATCCTAAATTTTTGAAATGTGGAGTAGGCAAAGCATTAATGAACTTTTCTATTGAGCACAGTATTAAGTTACAAGCTAAATCAATTAGGTTGGATGTTTACGAAGGCAATATACCTGCAATTAGGCTGTATGAAAAATGTGGTTTTAAGTATATTGATACCGTTGACTTGGGACTTGGGAACTACGGGTTGGACTGGTTTAGACTGTTTGAAAAATTACTATGAGATAAAGAGTAATTTTATCAACTAAAAAATCTAAATAAGCAAAATTTAAAGTATAATAAAAACAGATGAGAATAGAAGAAGATTAAAAATATAATATAATCAGGTATATAAGAAAGATGGTGAATACAACATGATCAAAGTAAATAAAAACACATTTCTTAAGTGGATTATAGTATTGACCGCCACATTTTGGGTAAGCTTATTCATTCTTTTTCCATTTATGAGTATGAGTTCCTTATTATATAGTATTTCACTAAATTTCTTTCTGATGATTTGGATGTCCATAGCAGAAACATTATTGAGACCAGCACTCAAATCATCTTATTTTAATTGCCATAGTATAGAAGAAGAGGGAAAAATATACAAGCATTTTGGTGTTCATTTTTTTAGGAAATTACTAGTATTAAGTGGTTGGGAGAAAAGTAGAAAAAAGGAAAATCCTATTAGGAAATCAATGATTTTATTAGAATATTACGAGTTCAGAACAAGGGCCTCTGAATTTGGACACACAATTATCGCTATTATTATTGCATTAATTAGCGTATATGTTTGTATTGAGTATTCATTTAAGGAAACAATATGGTTAATATTTTTTAATATATTTATGAACTTATACCCTATTATGGTCCAACGTTATAACCGCCCACGGGTACGAAGAGTGATTAAAAAACTTAAATTACAATATCCCAATTTTGCTAATAAAAATTGGTAACAAACTCTCATTTTAGTGGAATAATTAGCTTTATAGAATATAATCTATAAAATAATAGTTATTATCAATATACAAGAATTAAGAAAAAACATGACGACATACAAAATTCAAAATATATTGAAATTAAAGGGAGTAAATTTTATATAAACAGGACATAATTAAGATAGATTATTTATAGAGTTTGTTACCTTGTACTATTCCTATTAAACTCAATACTGGATGTACTTATTAAGGCAGAAATTATGAAGTTTTGGGAGGAATATATAGATGGAAGACGATAACTTATTTACAGATACTACTGTAATATGGCGTTATATGAATTTAGAGAGTTTTATAAATTTGATTTCTTACAAAACATTAAGTTTTTATAGGTATGACAAACTTAAAAGCTTAGACCCATATGAAGGTGCTAATTCAAAATTTGAGTTAGAACAGAGAGATTTTGCAGAGGCAATAAATGACGAAATAGCTGAAAAAAGTGGGGATAGCTCACTAAAATCTACTCAATTTAGTCGATATTCTCATAATAAAATGTTGGAGATTAGGAAAAAACAGTACTTTATTAATTGCTGGCATATTAATGATTGTGAATCAGTAGCTATGTGGGATTCGTTTACTAATTCAAAAACAGGAATTGCTATTAAGACAACTGTTGGAAAACTAAAAAGAACAATTAATAATAGACCAACTAATAGTAATTATGATTTTAAATATGGAAAAGTAAATTACGTGGAATTGAATTCATATAAGGGTGACATTAATCCATTATTAAGAAAAACAAAATATTTTATTCATGAACAAGAGTTAAGAGTTTATTTTAAATATATAAAAGAATGGGTACAAGAAACGAATAAGATAATAATAGATGAAAATATAGTGCCAGATACTATTATGAATATTAATAATCCAGATAGAATTAATGTTGATGTAACTATCTCGGAGTTAGTTGATGAGCTTATTATTAGTCCTAAATCAGAAGAATGGCTAATAGATTTAATTACAAAACTATTAGAAGATTATCATATTAGTATTAATCCTAAACAATCGGATATTAGGGTTCAAAATATAAAAATTAAAAGTGGAGACTACAGTTTAATTAATAAAGAAGAGGAATTTAAATTCTTTATTGAAAATTCCTTGTTTGTAAAATCGGAAACTTAAAAAACCTTTCGATAATCACACCATGATTTTTTACAATTTGACAATAAGTTTCTATAAATCATATAAAAAAATTAAATTCATAAAAAAACACATGTTGAGGCAAAATAATTTGGAGGTGATTTTATGAAAATATGCGATGTGATGACTAACGAAGTTACAAGTATAAATGTTGATGACACTGTTCAAAAAGCAGCACAGATTATGAATAAAAACAATGTAGGCTCAGTTCCGGTATGCAGAGACGGTAAAATTGTTGGGATAGTTACAGATCGTGATATAACACTTAAGTCTATAGCACAAGGTGAAAATATCTCAAGTATTAAAGTTAGTAGCATTATGTCCTTAAATCCTATAACAGGAAATTTGAACATGGATGTACATGAAGCAGCAAACTTAATGGCAGAAAATCAAATTCGAAGATTACCAATCGTCGATAACAATGCCATTGTGGGAATACTTTCTCTTGGAGATTTGGCAGTTGACTCTAAGTTTGTAAATGAAGCAGGTGATGCACTTTCCGAAATCTCCGAAAATACTACATCGTCATCTTCAATCTAATATTGGGATTTAGAAATTTGTTATATTTTTTTAGCAGTCAATTTATAGTGTTATATATAAATTGACTGCTATAATTTTTTAAGTAACTCATTACGTGACGTGTCCCACGGTATAGAGTTTGTTTCTAAGATCACAGAAATTGAGATCTATTGTTAAAAAAAATACGATTTAAAGGAATTCCATAATTATTGTAGAATAGTAAGAGGAGTATTTATTATTTTGGAAGCATTACAAACTATATAGTAGAAACTATAGATGTTAAGGACCAATATTAAAGATGCTATGTAAATAAGGACATTCATATAAATAATAGGTTATATAGAGTGGTTTAAAATAAAGGCTATCTAAGAAAATTATTGATTATTTAAAGTGTAAAATGGGGGGCTAAGCAAATGAAGGGAAGAAAAAACAAACTAGGAACTAATTTATTACTAGCATTTGGTACTATGGTTATATTAATTATTATGATTACAGCGGTGGCAGTATTTAGATTGAATCAAATTAATACTTCTTTGAATGATATTGTAGACAAATATAATAAAAGGGTAGAGTTGTCAAATGTTTTGATTCAAGATGTAAACCAAGTTTCCATAAATATTAGAAATATTCTTGTAAGTTATGATATAAGTTATATGGAAACTCAATCAGTACTTATTGATGAAAACTTAAAGAAATATGATAGTGATAAAACTAAACTTAAGCAATTAATAGTATTAAAAGATGATAAGCAGTTAATGAAAGAGCTGGAGATTACAGACCAAATAGAAAGCATAGCTATAAAAGAAGTTTCTAAACAAGCTATTAATATTGATTTAACGGAGGAACAACTACAAACATTCATTGATAAAGTACAAAATGCAGAAAAGGAATGGATTGTTAGTTTAAATTCAATTGTAACATTTGAGAACAACCTTACTTCACAGGCTCAAAATAATGCCAAGACAGAAACTAAAAGTGCCATTTTCTTTATGTTTATATTAGGAATAGTTAGTGTTCTTGTAGCAATAACTTATGGTTATTATATTTTAAAAAATATAACTGATCAGATGAAGGGTTTGAAATCTGCAGCTAATAAGCTAGCAGATGGTGATTTAACTTCTTCCTTAAAACCAAAATCAGAGGATGAGATTGGACAAACTGTCATAGCCATAAATAATGCAGTGAAAAGCCTCAGAGCAACTATTAATACTGTTACTATTGAAAGTAATGAAATAATATTAAGTTCCTCTAAGTCTAGAGATATGTTTAAGGTGGTAAATTCTGAAGTGCAGCAGATTTCAGCGGCTACTCAGCAAATTTCAGCAGGTATGCAACAGTCCTCAGCCTCGGTGGAAGAGGTAACCTCAATGGCTACTACCGTAAAGGAAGAAGCTAATATTACCTATAGTAAAGCTAAAGAAGGTGTAAAACTTGCCGTAGAGATACAAGAAAGGGCAGATTCTGTTAATGAACAAACTACAAAATCTAAAGCTAAGGTAGAGTCAATATATATAGAGTCTAAAGAAAAATTAACCAAAGCCATTGAAGCAGCTAAAGTAGTGAAAAATATAGCCGCAATGGCAGAAAGTATTCTAGTAATATCTGAACAAACTAATCTTCTTGCATTAAATGCTGCTATAGAAGCAGCAAGAGCAGGAGAACAGGGAAGAGGTTTTGCAGTGGTGGCTGAAGAGGTAAGAAAACTAGCTGAAAAATCTGCTGAAGCCGTAAATAAAATTCAAGTTGATGTTAAAAATGTTATAACAGCAGTTACTGACCTTTCTAGTTCCTCTGAGTTTGTGCTTAATGTGATTGAAAAGGATGTACTTACAGATTATAAAAAACTAATTGATGTAAGTGTTCAATATAAAAATGATGGTAACAGAGTTAAGGATATGGTTTTTCAATTTTCTGAAAAATCCGAGAATATATCTAGCTCTATTGATCAAATTGTTAAGAGTATGGAAGAAGTAGCTATGACAGTTTCCCAAGTAGCTACCTCCTCAGGAAATATTGCAGAAAGCATTGGAGAGGTGACTGATAAAAACGAGGATATATCCATAGAAACAATTAAAAATGCTGAAAGTTCAGATAATCTTTCAAAATTAATGAACAGATTTAAAATATAGGAGTAATAGTTATTTTAATTTAATTAAGGTTATTGAGTTTAAGAAAACAATTATAAGAAGTAGTGGTGAGATAAATTTAATAAATACAAATATAATATTAAATACAAAATCGTTATTTAAAGTTCCTTGATTAGATAACTCTAATTTAAAATCTTCTTTTTTAGTAAAGTAACCAATGTAAATTGCTAATAGAAGTCCCCCTACTGGAAGTAATATATTAGAAGATAAGTAATCAAAAGTATCAAAGAAACCTCTCTGACCTAATATATGTATATTGTCAAGGGCACTTGTGGGATCAGCCGATAATGTTGCTAGAATTCCAACAACCATCATTATGCTTGTTGTAAATAATACTGCTTTGACTCTACCCATTCCTTTTTCTTCTGTAAAATAAGCAACTGGAACTTGAATCATAGATATAATTGCTGTTGTAGCAGCGATTGCAGTTAAAAAGAGAAATGCTACTACAAATCCTGTAGAAAACATCTCTCTTTTATTTTTTTCTGCCATTACATATCACTCCTTATAACTATTAATTCACAGAATATATTCCGTTAATAGCGTTTTATACACTTTAACACTTTATCACGTACATATTATTAAATCAACTTTATGGTATAATAAAGTAAAGCATTATAAAGGGACAAAAGATCATATTAACTAATAAATTTAGAAGATTTGAAAGGAGTTTTATATGCAATATAGAGAATTTGGGAAAAAAGATTTTAAAGTTTCGGCACTTGGTTTTGGATGTATGCGATTACCAATCATTAATAATGATACAAAGCAAATTGATGAGGAGAAAGCTATATCTTTAATAAGATATGCAATAGATAACGGAGTGACTTATATTGATACTGCATTTCCATATCATAAGGGTAATAGCGAAATAGTTGTAGGTAAAGCGCTTAAAGATGGTTACAGAGAAAAAGTGAAATTAGCTACTAAATTGCCCACATGGCTTACAAAATCATATGAAGATTTCGATAAATACTTAGATGAGCAATTAGAAAAACTTCAAACTGATCATATAGATATGTATTTACTTCATGCTTTAAATAAGGAAAGATGGGATAATCTATTAGAATTAGACATTTTCAAATTTATCAAAAGTGCTTTAAATGATGGCAGAATTAAGCAAATAGGGTTTTCATTTCATGATAAGCTTGATACTTTCAAAGAAATCATAGATGGATACGATTGGGATTTTTGTCAGATACAATATAATTTTCTCGATGAAAATTATCAGGCTGGAACGCAGGGATTAGAATATGCAGCAAAAAAAGGAATGGCTATTGTAATAATGGAACCACTTAAAGGTGGAAGACTTGCAAAAACTCCACCGATTTCAGTAAAGCAGCAATGGGGTAAAGCAGAAACTCAGAAGACTCCTGCTGAGTGGGCACTAAGATGGGTATTTAATCATCCTGAAGTTACAACTGTCCTTAGTGGCATGAATTCAATGGATCAGATAATAGAGAATATGAAAACTTCTGAGACAGCTCTACCAAATTCATTAACAGTAAAAGATTTAGCCTTAATCGATAATGTAAAAGGACAATATAATGAATTAATAAAGGTTCAATGCACAGCATGTAATTATTGTATGCCATGTCCTACTGGTGTGGACATACCAGAGAACTTTGCTTTATTAAATGAAGCTTCCATGTATAACGAACAAGACACTCAGTCCCATGCTTATAATAATGATTTGACATTAAAACAAAGAGCAGTTTCTTGCGTGGAATGTGGTAAATGTGAAACACTATGCCCACAACATTTGGAAATAAGGAAACATTTAAAAGAAGTTAATAAAGCGATGAATAGCAAATAATGAAACTTACTAGAGAATTTTATGCCAGAGAAACACTGCAAGTTGCTAAAGAACTTTTAGGGAAAATACTCGTACACGAAGTTAATGGAGTAAAGTTAAGAGGAAAGATAGTTGAAACAGAAGCATACATTGGCTCAATAGATAAGGCATGTCATGCCTACGGTGGTAAAATGACACCTAGACTAACGACTTTATATGGTAGTCCTGGCATTGCATATGTATACTTTATTTACGGAATGTATCATTGCTTTAATGTAATAACAAAAGAAGAAGGTTTCCCAGAAGGTGTTTTAATTAGAGCTATCCAGCCAATAGAAGGGCTTGAGGAAATGTCGAAGTTAAGATTTAAGAAAAATTATAGTGAACTTACAAAAGCTCAATTTAAAAATTTAACCACAGGTCCTTCTAAATTGTGCATAGCTATGAATATTAATAAAGATAATAACAAACAAGATTTATGTGCAAATGAATTATATATTGAAGATCCCGTGGAAAAAGAAAAAATTCAAATTGTAGTGAGCAAGAGAATTGGTATTGATTATGCAGAAGAAGCAAAGGACTTTTTATGGAGATTTTACATAAAGGATAATATTTGGGTATCTGCAAAATAAATATTTAAGATAAAAGGATAATGAATTATATTTAATTGTTTGAAAATAAAAAAGCACTCGTAAAACGAGTGCTTTTGGTGCAGATGACAGGAATCGAACCTGCATGCCGTAAAGCGCTAGACCCTGATTCTAGTGCGTCTGCCAATTCCGCCACATCTGCATATGTAAATTAAATCTATGTTACCAACCTGAATATCTAGTATCTTAATTTAATTAATGGTAAATGTTTCAATACTCTAATCATATTATCATTTAACTGTATATTTGTAAATGAAATATAAATGTAAGAATATTGCGAAAGTAGCTTTTATTATTAAAAATAATAATCTGTAAATTAGATTTAATATTTTTTATTGCTTATGTTAAAACCAGCAAGGAAGCTTGCTGGTTATAGTTTGGAGTCAGTTTTATCTGATTACTGTGGTAGATTTATTAATAACAAATTTCGAAGTTACTTGATGTTTCTATTAGATTGCTTCAAAATTTGGGAGGCCAACTTCTCTAGAAAGTCTAGCTATCTGCATTTTTACTATAAGGTTTTTTTTGCAATCAAATACCACTTTTTTAAATCCATCTTTCTTATATTGTTCTATACAACCTTTTAAAAGGACAGTCATATCAACTCCTGATTGTACATCTTTTCCAGTTACCCTTAAATTTTCACAATCAAATAATAGTTCATATTCATTCGTTTTAATGGTTTTTAAAATTGTTGTATATTCCTGAAGAAAGTCATTAGCATCAGCGGGCCCAAAAGTGCCAGAAACCTCTGCAAATAATGTTTTCTTAGGTTTGTCCAATTTTAATTGAAATTTTTTATCGCTAGTTGTCATATAAAACACATCCTTTTATTTTTATCTTTTAACAAAACAATTACTAAATTAAATTTATTTTGCTAAATTAGTTACCACTTAACATAATATAGCTTAATGATAATACATTACTATAATTTCACATTATTAACAAGATATATTATGAATAAATTTTGTCACAATTGAAATTGTTAAGGTTTTATTGATTGCTGAAAATTAAAAATATTTGCTGGATCATAGAATTTTTTTATCTCCCTAAGATGAAGATAATTTTTGCCATAGTAAGCATCTCCATAGTTTTTAAGACCAGCATAAGGAAAATTTACATAGGATCCATTTGACAGTGGGTAAACATATTTTAAAACCATTGCAACCCAATTTTTATAGATTTTTGCATCATCATCCTTTTCCCAGTCAGCTGTTATACCAATAATATATAAAGCATTTCTATAGTAATATGCAGAGTAATTACTAGGCAATTCTTTTATAACACCACCCATTGAATATAACCTAATAAAGCAGTCATCATCTCCTGGACTATTGTCCACGTATTCAACCAAATTGTTGATATTTTCTTTAGATAAAGTCTTATAAATAAATCTTCCAGTGGCTTTAAATCTATTTGGTGGTCCATAAAAAGAAGCGATAGCTTTTACAGCATCAATAAATGGTACATATTCTATTGATGAATTATCTAATAAACCAGGAAGCAATAAAAAGCTTTTCAGAATTTCTTTAGCCTCGCATTTATTTCCATAGAAAAATCCATTTAAATATATGCCTTTCTTGTTAAAACCTGCGAAACAGCTAATCTTTTTAGTGACAGTTTTTAACCAACATTGCCAGAGAGCTAAGAAATCTTCTCGCGATACCTTGTCCCACCTTAGTTGTATAACAGTAATTTTATCTACTTTATAAATCTTAAAGGTATAGCTGATTACTATTCCAAAATTACCTCCACCTGCTCCACGACAAGCCCAGAATAATTCTGAATTGACATGATTGTTTGCAGTTAATATGAAGCCGTTTTGATTCACTATTTTTATTTCTAAAAGGTTGTCGGAAAGTAAACCAAAATTTCTACAGGATAAACCTATTCCTCCACCTAATACTAAACCGGAAATTCCAACTGTAGGGCATGTCCCACCATCGAAACCATAACCCTGCTCGGCAAGTTTTGAATATATATTGTCTAACGTTGATCCTGCCTGGATATTTACAATATCTTTACAGGAATCAATATTTATTTTGTTCATACAGGCTGTATCAACTACTAAAACATCTGTATCCGTTGAATAGCCCTCGTAATTATGCCCTCCGGTACGAATGCGGAGGTCTATGCAGTTTCGCCTACACCATTTTACAGCATTTGATACATCTATGGGATCATAACAATAAACAATAGCTAATGGAAATTTGTTAATGGCTAGGTTATATTCAAGTCTTAAAATATCATATTCTTTATCAGAAGGAGTTATTACTTTACCAGTTAATCCTTGAAAATTCATATTTTAGCTCCTTTGCAAATTAGTATTTAACAGTATATAGATATGTTGTTTTTATAATAAAGTGACATTAATAAGGTGGATACCCCATTATGGAGTATCCACCTTATTAGATAAATTAAATTTAATAACCACCTGTACTCATTAGAGCACCAATAAGAGCGCCGAAAAATACAATATATAAAACAAATACGACTGCTAATATAATTAACTGAGCTTGACAAAAAGTTTTTTTACTCTGATTTACATCACTTCCAAATGCCCAAACAAACATTAAAACTATGTTTACGATAGGGATTAGTAACAATAAATAAGTAATTAGCCAATCTTTTAATATCATTGGTTGATTATTAAGATTCAGACTTTGGACTTGATTGTTATTATTATTTTCCAAGATTAATACAACCCCTTTTTAACTTAATTCGTTGGGGCATTAACATAAAACTCATATTAATCAATTTTTTTCAGCCCTTTTCCAGTATATTCTAAGTTGATAAAAGTGTTACTGGGTAAAGTGGAGTTTTCATATAGTATTTTTTGTTTGTTTAGGCTAAACTAATATTAAAACACTTACCTAAAAGGAGAGAAAATTATGACAAAAGAACTTTGGATTAACTTACCGGTAAAAGACGTCGAAAAATCAAAAGAGTTTTTCACCAAACTTGGATTTTCTTTTGATGATAGATACAATAGCAATGATGGTGTTAGCTTAATAATAGGAGATAAAAATATTGTGGTTATGCTTTTTAAGGAATCTGCTTTTAAAAACTTTACAGGAAATAGAATTCCAGATTTAAAACAAGGTACAGAAGTATTATTTTCTTTGAGTGCAGAAAGCAAAAAGGAAGTAGATGAAATGGCAGACAAGGTGGTAAAAGCCGGAGGTACAATATATGCGGAGGCTGAAGACAATGATAGCTGGATGTATGGTTGTGGTTTTTCTGATTTGGATGGTCATCGGTGGAATGTATTGTATATGGATATGAGTAAGATGCCCAATTAACAAGAAATAAATTTTACCATTTTTCTAGTTCATTGGAACAAAAGAAAGGTTGAGGAGTGATATATATAATGGAAACACGTAATAATTCTACAATAACAGTAGAAACAATAGTTAATAATCCGGTTGAAATAGTATGGAGATATTGGACAGAACCACAACATATAGTTAAATGGAACAATGCTTCTGATGATTGGCACACAACATTTGCAGAAATTGATCTAAGAGTTGGGGGTAAATTTCTTTCAAGAATGGAATCTAAAGATGGCAGTTTTGGATTTGATTTCAGTGGTGTTTATGATGAAGTGAAATTAAATGAGATTATTTCATATATTTTAGATGACGGGAGGAAAGTTAAGATCACATTTATAACCCAAGAAAACAAAACAAAGATAATTGAAATCTTTGAATCGGAAAAAACCAATTCAAATGAGGTCCAACAAAGTGGATGGCAGAAAATCTTAGAAAATTTTAAAAAATATACTGAGCAACCAGGCGATTCTATAATAGATTGAAATTGATAATGAGATCAGATGGCGAATGGCAACTGGTTAAAAGTATAACCCTAAAATGAGAATCATTTAGGGGTATACTTTTTGTTATTAATTTAATATATAAATTTATTTAATTTCTTGCCAAATAAGAAAAATGATTTCGAACCTCATTGCTTGATTGAAATCTTTTATATCAAAACCCGTTTCTCTTTTTATTTTGTCTAATCTATAGAGTAGTGTATTTCGGTGAATATATAAATTTTTTGCAGAATCACTTATGTTAAGATCAGAATTATAAAAATCTTCTATAGTATTTATGGTTTCATTGTCAAGAGCGTCTAATTTTTCTTTATATGTATATAATATATTTTGCTTGTATTTAGAATCTAAGCTATAAATTGTTCTTTCAAGAAACAACTTATTGTAATTATATACATCAGCTTTTATTTTAAATTTTATACCCAGAAACATACTAAGCTCACATTCGTTAAAAATATTTACTAAGTCACTTTTAGCATGTACAATACGGCTAAAGCTTATATAACATTTGCAAAATAGATTAGAAATTATAGATTCTCTTATACCTATGGCGTGTTCAGATATATTTTCAAAAACACCTATAACTAAAATGTTTCCATTATAAAGAATGCTAAGTACATTTTCACGGCTATAAGCTTGTTTAATTATATTCAAAGCTTCATGTAAATTCCCATTAAGGGTTATATATATAAGACCATATCCTTCGTCAAGAAATTTCATATCTTCAAAAATCGTATCATTTGAAACATCTTTACCATCCAATATAGAAACTATAGATTGTTCATTTGTAGAATATAAATCAACATATTTATTTTCAATAGTGAACTTTAACAAGTTAGAGAAAGAGTTGAATCTTTTCTCTGTTTTAAGTAGAAAATGTGATTCTCCTAAAAATAATGGTATATGAATAATATCAGAAGTTTCTACAAAACCTCTACTGGTAAATATATTCTCTCCATTTTCGCAACATACACAAAAATCTATATCAGAACTAAAACTTAATTTTTGTAGAAAATTGTTGATATCATCCATAAACTTATCCCCCTAAATTATAGGCTTTTGAGAATCCTTGTCAAAAATATGAAGTTTATTAATATTTAAAGCAACTTTTATATAATCTCCAGATTTCGTATTTGATGTTCCATTTACTCTAGCAGTTATAAGACAATTTCCTTTACTCAAATGAAGATAGGATTCAGCTCCTAAAAGTTCGGTTACCTCGACTTTAGCATCAATAATGGATTCTTTATTCTTTTCCAAAAATTCTGGATCATCATCTATATTTTCTGGCCGAATACCAATTATAACATCTTTTCCAATATAGCTTTGTTCTCTTAGTATAGCACTATTTTCAGGATTTAAGGGAATGACACTATTCTCAAAATTTATAGCTATTTTGCCATCTTTTTCTACAATTGTACCATTTATAAAATTCATCTGAGGACTTCCGATAAATCCAGCAACAAATATATTTTTAGGGTGTTCGTATAAATTTTGAGGTGTATCAACTTGTTGAATAATACCATCTTTCATAACTACTATTTTTGTACCGAGAGTCATAGCCTCTGTCTGATCATGTGTAACATAAATAAATGTTGTTTGTAATTTATTATAAAGTTTAGATATTTCAGCTCTCATCTGAACTCTAAGTTTTGCATCAAGATTTGATAAAGGTTCATCCATTAAGAATACTTTCGGTGCTCTAACGATAGCTCTTCCCATAGCAACTCTTTGTCTTTGACCACCAGATAAAGCTTTAGGTTTTCTATCTAATAAATGTTCAATATCAAGAATTTGCGCAGCCTCTTTTACTTTTGCAGCTATGACATCCTTTGGAGTTTTTCTTAGTTTTAATCCAAATGCCATGTTGTCATATACTGTCATGTGCGGGTATAGAGCATAGTTTTGAAAAACCATGGCGATATCTCTATTTTTAGGAGATACATCATTTTTAAGTTCACCATCTATGTATAATTCTCCTTTGGTAATCTCTTCAAGACCTGCTATCATTCTTAATATAGTAGATTTACCACAACCAGAAGGTCCAACAAAAACTACAAATTCTTTATCCTCTATCTCAAGATTGAAATCATTTACAGCTGTAACGTCTCCATCATAAGTTTTGTACATATGTCTTAATGATAAATTTGCCATTATAAATTCCCCCTAAATGTTTTTATAAGTTAAGTTTAATATATTATAGTGATTTTAGCTATTTGGAGAAGTCACAAAAATAACTTATTAAGTTTGTATTAAAGTACAATTTTATAGTATTTTTATTACGAGCGAATTATTTCCAGCTAACTTATAATCTTTTTCATAGAGTAATAAGTTTACGGCAATGTTATTCTCACTTTGTATTTGAAGCATCTTTGTAGTAAATTTAATATTTAGAAGTGCACCTCTAAACATAATTTTAAAAGAACAAGAGCACCAATGCTCAGGAATAGATGGATTTAATATTAATTTATTGTCTATAACGCGCAAACCACCAAAGCCATGTACTACAGCCATCCAAGTTCCCGCCATACTAGTAGTGTGGCAACCATCTTTTGTGTCATTGTTATAATTATCAAGATCAAGCCTTGATGCTCTTAAATACATTTCATAAGCTTTTTTATGATTTCCAATTTTCGCAGCTAAAATAGTATGAATGCAAGGGGACAAGGAAGACTCGTGTACCGTTCTTGGTTCGTAGAAATCAAAATTTCTTTTAATTGTATCTGTATCATATTCCTGTTCAAATAAGTAAATACCTTGAAGCACATCAGCTTGTTTTATAAAGCAAGAGCGTAATATTCTATCCCATGACCATTTTTGATTTAATGGGATATCTTTTTTGTCTATATCTTTAACTAATATCTGCTGCTTATCCATATACCCATCTTGTTGAAGGAAAATTCCAAGTTCCTCGTCTTCTGGGTAGTACATATTTTTAATAATGTTCTTCCAATTAATCATTTCAACATCTTTTAAATTAAGTTTTTCCTTAAGTTCATTTAATCTTTTTGGTTGAGTTTGAATTAAGTAATTCATGACCTCTAGTGTATATTTTAATGTCCAGCAGGCAATTTTATTAGTATACCAGTTATTATTTACATTGTTTTCATATTCATTTGGTCCAGTAACCCCTAAAAGTACATATTTATTTTTATTTTTTGAGAAAGTGATTCTTTGAGCCCAAAATCTTGATATGGCTGTAAGTACCTCAAAACTAAATTCACCAAGGCAAGATGTATCTCCAGTATAGTTTACGTAATTATATGTAGCATAAGCTATGGCACCATTTCTATGAATTTCCTCAAAGGTTATTTCCCATTCATTATGACATTCCTCACCATTCATTGTTACCATTGGATATAAAGCTGCTCCATTTGCAAAACCTAATTTTTTTGCGTTTTCTATGGCTTTATCTAAATGTTTGTATCTATATAATAATAGGTTTCTAGATACTTCTTCGCCAGAGGTACTTAGAAAGAATGGAATGCAATATGCTTCAGTATCCCAGTAAGTACTTCCACCATATTTTTCACCGGTGAAGCCTTTCGGTCCTATATTTAATCTATGATCCTTTCCTGTATAGGTTTGATTTAATTGGAATATATTAAAGCGAATACCTTGTTGCGCGGATAGATCACCTTCAATAACTATATCGCTTTGTTTCCACTTTTCACTCCAAAAACGAGATTGTTCTTTTAATAATATCTCAAAACCATCATTTTTAGATTTTTGTGAAAGTTCTCTAGTTATTTGAATTAGTTTAGGTATTTCATAATATCTTGATGAGGTATTTGCAACATATTTATAAATTATAACTTCATCATTTTCATCGCAATGAACTAAAACGTTATTTGCAACATATTTTTCACTTTCTTCCATTCTTACAATTGGGTTAATTAGTTCACCATTTTTGGTTATTTCATAGGTCATATTTGTGCAGACGTGAAAATCTAATTTCTTAGTTTTTAACATCAAATATGCTTCATTAGGTTTAACAGCTTTTGAAATCTCATCCCAGAACTTTTCATCGTAGTTGGAATCACAATTAATAACATCTCCATCAAGGTAAGGTGTGATCTCAAGGCTACCCTTGAAATTCAATGACTTAATTGAATACTTTATTGCTCCAATCTCACCACGAGTCATGCTTATAAATCTTTGAGATTTTACCTCAATTTCATTGCCATTTGTAAGTACAGCCACAAAGCTTCTTTTTAAGTAACCTTCTTTCATATTCAAAACTCTTTCGAACTCTCGCACATTGCATTTAGCAAGATCTAAAGAAATGTCATTAATTTTAATGTTTATACCAATCCAATTTGTTGAGTTTAAAACCTTAGCAAAATATTCAGGATATCCATTTTTCCACCAACCAACTCTGGTTTTATCAGGATAATAGACACCAGCTATATAATTACCTTGAAGAGATTTACCACTGTACTCTTCTTCAAAATTTGCTCTTTGACCCATATATCCATTACCTAAACTGAAAAGGCTTTCGGATATCTCATTGTTGTCGACATTTAGTCCTTTTTCTATAATATTCCATTCATCTAATTTATAATAATGTTTCATTAAAATCCCCCCTACGTCTTGCTCCTTATAGTTCTAACTTATCGAAAATCATATTAGAAAATCCTGAGAAAACTAAATGAGCTTTTTTTAATGTATCTTTAGAACCTATTCCAATGCAGTACATTCCTGCATTGAGGGCAGCTTCAACGCCAGCTTCTGCATCTTCAAAAACAACACATTCACTAGGTAATACATTAAGTCCCAAAGCACCCTTTAAGAAAACTTCAGGATCAGGTTTTGCTTTAGACACTTTTGTGCCATCAATTATGCAATCAAAATAATCCGTTAAATTTAACTTATCAAGAATTAGCATAGTATTTTTACTTGCAGAACCTAATGCTATTTTTATACCATTTGTCTTGAGTTTTTTTAAAAAATCTATTACGCCAGGTAAAATATCATCTGGTGTTAATTTAGAAATATACTCTACATACCAAACATTCTTTTTTTGAGCTAGTTCAAGTTTAACATTAGAATCTATTGTAATATTACCTATCTCTAATATGATTTCTAATGATTTCATTCTGCTTACACCTTTTAACCTTTCATTATCTTTTAAAGAAAACTTTATATTTAGTTCTTGAGCTAACCTATTCCATGCTAAATAATGATATTTAGCAGTATCAACTAATACTCCATCTAAATCAAATATAACTGCTTTTATGTTGTACATATATTTCTCCTTCATGTTTACTTTAATATCTATAACAATATAATAATATAAAATCATGCATTTGTGAATGCGTTTGCACAAAATAATTTTGTTTATTTTTTATTCTTGATTATTATTATGATTAATAATATAATGAGCATAGAATATTTTGAGCAATTGGGAAGTGAAGATAACATGTCAGTAACTATTAAAGATGTAGCAAAGATTGCAAATGTATCACCATCCACAGTTTCAAGAGTAATTGCGGATAATCCTAGAATTAGTGATGCAACTAAAGAAAAGGTATACAAAGCAATGAAGGAAATGAAGTATCATCCTAATGCAATAGCTAGGAGCCTAGTTAGTAAAACAACAAAAACTATAGGACTTATCCTGCCTAACAATGATGAGGATCTATTTGTTAATCCTTTTTTTATTCAAATAATGAGAGGAATTAGTCATTATGCTCAAAAAAAAGGATATTTTATTATGTATACTTACAGTAATAATGAAGACCAAGAAGTAGAGTATATAGCAAGTCTGATGAATAGCGGAAGGGTTGATGGAATTATTTTACCAACAGTAAGAAAGGATGATAAATGCATCGCTTATTTAAAAGAAACAGATTATCCTTTTGTAGTAATAGGTAAACCAGAAAATGCAGATGAGATTTTATGGGTTGATAATGATAACTTTCATGCAATGTACAGTGTTGTTAATTATCTTATACAAAAGGGTGAGAGAAAGATTGCATTTATAGGAGGTCCACCTATGCTTAATGTAACTATAAACAGATTAGAAGGTTACACAAGGGCTATGGAGAACATTGGTGAGAAAATAGATGGAAATATGATACAAGAAGCAGAGTTTACAGAAAAAAGTGGTTATGATGCTATGAAAAAAATATTAAATAAATCTAATCCTACAGCAGTTGTAACTACAGATGATTTAATTGCCTTTGGTGCATCAAAAGCCATAAGCGAAATGTCTAATCATAATATTCCAATTGTCGGGTTTAATAACACACCACAGGCAGCTTACAGAAATCCATCGTTATCTTCAGTAGATATTAATTCTGAAGAATTAGGTTATTTTGCAGTTAAGCTATTAATAAACAAATTGGAAAATGAGAAGGAAAATATAAATAATTATATTATCGATACAAAATTAGTTGAAAGAGAATCAACCCAAAAACTCTAGATTATTAGGGTTTTTGGATTTAGTATAAAATATGAAAAAATTATCTTTTATTATATTTTTTTATCAACTTATGCATACGTTTGCGCGACAAGGCAATAATTTAGAAAATGGAGGTTATTTATGGCTAATAATACAAAGGTCTCTTTGAGAAATAAGGTAATGTACTCTATATTTGTGAGAAATCATGGTATTAATGGAACTTTCAAAGATGTTGAAGAGGATTTAGAAAGAATAAAGTGCTTAGGTATTGATATTATATGGTTAATGCCGATTCACCCCATTGGAATTAAAAATAAAAAAGGAAAACTTGGATGCCCTTATGCAATTAAAAACTATAGGGAAGTAAATCCTGAGTATGGCAGTTTAGAGGACTTTAAGAGTTTGATCAATAAGATACATTCCTTAGGGATGGAGTGCATAATAGACGTAGTTTACAATCATACTTCGCCAGATTCCTGGTTGGTTGAAAATCATAGACCATTTTTTTATACAAAAGCAAATGGAAACCTTGGAAACAAGGTAGGAGATTGGACGGACATAGTGGACCTGGATTATAATAATAAAAAGTTATGGGACTATCAAATTGAAACATTAAAATATTGGATAAGTCTTGGGGTGGATGGTTTTAGATGCGATGTAGCATCACTTGTGCCGCTAGAATTTTGGATGAGTGCAAGAGAACAGATAGCTAAAATTAAAGAAAATATCTTATGGCTATCAGAAAGTGTAGAACCTAAGTTCATTCGTGTTATGAGAGAAAATGGTTTTGTAGGACTATCTGACAGTGAAATATATCAAGCTTTTGATATTGCCTATGATTATGATGTAAATAGCGAATACTTGGGGTATTTTAGTGGGCACAACTCATTAAAGCAATATATAGATCGTGTTGCGCTTCAAGAAACAATATATCCAGATAACTATGTTAAGTTAAGGTTTTTAGAAAATCATGATCAACTTAGATCAAAGGCGCTTATTCCTGATGAAGAAACATTAAGAATTTGGACTGGATTTTTATATTTTGAAAAGGGATGCACACTTTTAAATGCAGGACAGGAGGCGGAGGCAGTTACAACGCCAAGTCTTTTCGATATTGATAAAATAAATTTTAATTTCATAAAGGAAGACTTTGTAGAGTTATTAAAAACTCTTGGTCAAATAAAGAAAAAAGAAATTATTGCAAAGGGTTTTTATGAAATCTACACTATAGAGGACAAAGATGTTATTTTAGCATCATACAAAATGAAAAATAAAAAACTTATAGGAATATTTAACGTAGGCAAACATCAGGGAGAGATAAGTATAAATGTAACTGACGGTGAATATACTAATATTGTGGATGGTACAGTGGTTAGTGTTAATCAAGGTAAACTAATGCTTGAAAATAAAATTATTATTTTTGAAATATGGTTTGACATATAAAGATATTAATAGTAGACTAGATTTAGGCAAACGGTTGCATAATGATTAAAACGTTTTCATGTTATCTTTAAATAATTGCTTATTTAATAATATATAAGTAGTTTATAAACTTTATTTTCACAAATTTTAGGGGGGTAAAAAAAATGAAAAAAATCAAAACATTAATGGCCATTGCAATGATATCAACTTTAGTTGTAGGGTCATTAGCAGGGTGTGGTACTAAAAAAGCTGCTCCAGCTGTAGATTCGACTAAGCCAGTAAATATAACTTTTTGGGAACAAGATGATGCAACTGCACAAAAAACATTGGATAAACTAATAGCTGACTTTCATACTGCAAACCCTAACATAACAGTTAAGAGAACACATTACGAAACTGAAGATTTAAGAAAGAATTTTACAACAGCATCACTTGGTACAACAGGTCCTGATATTGTATTATCACCTAATGACAACCTGGGAGTATTTGTTCCTGGTAATTTAGTACAACCAATAGATAATATTGTTGGAGCAGACTTCCTAAAAACGTTAGATCCACAAACATTAGAGGGTGGTAAATTTACAGGAAAACAATATATGATTCCAGATAGAAATGGTAATGAACTTTTAGTTTCTTATAATAAAAAATTAGTACCAACTCCTCCTAAAACTTTTGAAGAACTAGAAGCAATGGGATTAAAACTTAAAAAAGAAGGAAAAGTTCAATATGGTTTAGTATTTAATGAAGTTGAACCATTTTTCTCAATTGGTTTCTTAGGAGCTTTTGGTGGTAAAGTATTTGATGATGTTAATGCAACTTCACCTAAACCTACACTAAATACACCAGCTGTTACACAGTGGATGACTTTCATGGAAAAAATTCACAGTGAAGGTTTAATTGCTAAAGAATCTGATGCAACAGTAGCAGACAACCTATTTAAAGGTGGAAAAGCTGCATTTATAATAAATGGACCATGGGGTTTTGCAGATTATAAGAAAGCTGGAATTGATTTAGGTATAATGTCTATACCTACTATAAATGGTAAATCTCCATCACCATATTCAGCTGTTAAAGGATATACAGTATCTGCAGGAGTAAAGGATGTTAATAAGATCGATGCAGTTAAGAAATTCCTTATGTTTGTAAATTCAAAGGACGCACAGTTACAGATGGTTGATGCACATCAACAAATACCAACTAATCTTGAGGCTATAAAAGATCCTAAAATTACAGGAAATCCGTTAATATCAGGGCAAAAAGATCAATTAGATAAAGCAACACCAATGCCAGTTATTACACAAATGAGGGCTATATGGGATGCTATTAAACCAGTTCAACAAGATGTATTATCAGGAAAAACAAAGCCAGAAGCTGCAGGAGCGATTATGCAGAAGAAAGCTGAAGATGGAATAAAAGCTTTAGGTCTATAAAATTAATTTATAAAAGGGGAGAAATCCCCTTTTTCTTTAAGAAAGGAGCATTCATATGTTAGAAACTGTCAAGAAAACAAAAAAGAAACGAAGCAATGGTAGTTTTGGAATAGGACAGGGCAAGCTTACACCTTTCTTTTTTTTAGCACCAGCAGTTATAGTTTTAGTATTTGTTGTAGCTTATCCACTTATTTATGAAATTATAATTTCATTTAAAAATGTAACTTTGTTAAATTTGAAAAGTCAGAATTATCCTTTTGTTGGCTTGGATAATTATAAAAATATACTTTCTGATAGTTTATTTTATTCTACTTTAATAAGGACAATATTATGGACTGCTATTAATGTATTTTTTCATGTTTCAATTGGATTATTTCTTGCAATAATTTTAAATAGAAAATTACCAGGTAAAGCATTTATAAGAGTTTTGCTTATTTTACCTTGGGCAGTACCACAATATATTGCTGCGCTTACATGGAAAGGTATGTATAATGTCGAATATGGTTCTGTTAATATTATTTTATCAAAATTATTTGGGCATGCAATCTCCATTCCATGGTTATCAGATCCGAATTGGACCTTTTTAGGTTGTATTATAACTAATATATGGCTTGGAATTCCTTTTATGATGATGATTGCACTTGGTGGACTTTCAAGTATTCCGGATGAGTTATATGAAGCTGCGGATCTTGATGGGGCAACGAGTTTTCAAAAATTCAGAAGTATAACGCTTCCACTTTTAAAGCCAATACTTACTCCTGCAATAATACTTGGAACAGTTTGGACATTTAATATGATTAATGTAGTATATATAATTACTAGTGGAGCGGCTTCAGATGAATCTCAAATTCTTATAACTATGGTATTTAAGAGAGCGTTCCAATATTTCAGGTATGGTCAATCAGCAGCTCTTTCTGTAATTATATTTCTAATTTTGTTAGCATTTAGTACAGTATTTATTAGAGCTCAGAAATCGGAAGATTAGAGGTGAAAACATGAAAAATAAAAAATTTAATAAAGCAGATTCTCCTGGCAAAATAATATTGATATATGTTGTTTTAATAGTTGCTTGTATTTGCTCAATATATCCGATTTTAAATATATTAACAATATCTTTAAGACCAGCAGATGCATTGTTTACTACATCTTTGAGTATAATTCCACAAAATTCAACATTTGAAAATTTTAGGCAAGCTTTTATACAATATGATATGTTAAATTGGCTTTATCATAGCTTAATTGTATCAACAGTCGCCTGTGTTTTTAGCGTAATGGTTTCTGTTACAGCTGGATATGCATTTTCAAGGTTTAAATTTAGAGGAAGAAAAATGGGATTAACCTTGATTTTAGTTACTCAGATGTTTCCATTAGCTATGACTTTGTTACCTTTATATTTAATGATAATTAATTTACAGATGGCTATAGTTATTTTGCATTGGCAGTGGTCTACGTGTCTACTTCAATTCCTTTTAACATTTGGATGATGAAGGGTTTTTATGATACCATCCCTAAGTCACTTGAAGAGAGTGCATATGTAGATGGTGCTTCAGCATTTAGATCCTTTTATCAAATAATATTACCACTTGCAAAACCAGCTGTTGCTTTAACTGCATTATTCTCATTTATGGGAGCATGGTCTGAGTATATAGTTGCTAGTGTCATAATAAATGATCCGGCAAAAATAACTTTACCAGTTGGACTTGTAAGTATGCAAGGACAATTTTCAACAGCATGGGGTATATATTCCGCAGGTGCTTTAATTACAGCTTTACCTGTAATGATATTATTTATTTGTTTATCCAAATATCTTGTTGGTGGGTTAACAGTAGGTGGAGTTAAAGGTTAGTAGATAAAATTAAAAACATAGTAAGCCAGGAGGAATACACCCTCCTGGTTTTATTTTTTTCTTTTATTGGAGATTATGTTTAATAAAGATGATGCACAATAAAATTATTAGACGAATATATTAATTATAAGAGTGAATAAAAGGAGGTAAATTAAATTTGGATTTTAAAATGGATTATAGGGCCACACCAGGAGCTCCAACAAAACTAATAGTGCAACGAAATACATTAATCAGTGTAGTTCTATTTTGGGAACCTGCATATGACAATGTTGAGGTTAGTGGATATTATATTTTAAGAAATAATATTCCTATAGGATCTACCCAGAATCGAGTTTTTGTAGATCCGTTTATTAAAATTGGTGAGACTTATGAGTATAAGGTAACATCTTATACTGCCGGAAAAGTTTTCTCTGGTTATAGTAATATCGCTCGAGTAAGTATTACAACTTCTCTTGGCGTAGTTTATTGGTCAAAAGCTAATAAGTATTCAGGCTTTGTCAAAGGTACAGATGTTTCTTTTTATGAATCTGAATTTGATTGGAATAAAATTAAAAAAGATGGAATAGAATATGCGTATGTTAGGGCTGGAAATAGTGTATTAAATAAAGGATATAACCCTGATGTAATGGCAGAAAAACATACCCTAGGAATAAAATCTGTTGGTCTTTTAGTAGGATTCTATTATATTCCACACTGGTCTAATTTAGATTACGATTTAAACAAAGCGAGTGTTGAGGCCGAAGCATATGCAAATCATATATTAGGTCTTATGAGTAAAGCGGGTGCAAGCGGATATGGTGACTTACTTCCTGTCTTAGATATAGAGCCTCCACTTGGTCAAACTGATGTCGGACTTACGGGAAAACAAATAATTGATTGGGCTAAAGTATTTTGTGACCATTTTAAATCATATACAGGTAGAACTATAATGATATATACAAACAGGTCTTTTTTTAATGACTGGAATATTAATTCTGATATTATTACAATAAACAATTTACCCCTTTGGAATGCTGAATACTATGAATTTAATAGCTATTTGAAGTTTAGTGATGATACGCCTATGAGTTTTGGTGGATGGAAAGGCTGGAATATCTGGCAATTTACGCAATCTGCAATTATCGGTGGATATGAACACATGGATCAGAGTTGGTGTCCGTCACTTGATTTAATAACGCCACCATCTAAACCAATAAACTTGAATGGATTTAATTCATCATTAGGAACAGTTAATTTGAGTTGGAACAAAAATACTGAGATAGATATAAAAAGTTACAATGTTTATAAAGATGGTGTTTGGATTTCAACAAATATTAATAATTTCCTTACAGTAACTGGTTTAAAAGCTGGAGAAACATATAAATTTCAAGTCCAAGCGCTAGATGTATTTAACGATGTTTCAGATTCAGTTTCAACAAATATATATATATCTAGATAAGAAGAAGAATTAAACAATAACTACTGTGGCGTAAAGAATATTTTATAAAAATATTGTTATATTCTTCTTACAACTATTCTGTGAAATATATCCACTGTGTTTTCTAAATTAACAGAGGCATCTTTTATATGATGATATACTTCTATTTGTTTAATAGCGTACATTGGGTCACTACCCTTAAATATTGAAACCATTCCATCGCGATAAAGCAGGTCTAATTCAATATGGGCTTCTCTCATTTTAGTAATGTTTTGTTGCGATTTCAATGGATTGATTTTTAATATTTTTAATGATTCAAATAGAAAATCGGTTGACTCTTTAAGCTTTCCTACCATATTAATAATTATATCATTTGGCTTCACTTCAAAGGATTCCATTGCATCTAGTGTTGACTTTGCAAATTCAATTACCCTATCCATTGCAACTGAAATGGAATAAATATCTTCCCTGTCAAAAGGTGTTATAAAAGCCTCGACAAGATTGCTTTCCATATTATATCTGACCTCATCGGCTTGTTTAACATAACTCAGCAGTTTTTCCTTTTCCACAGTGGAATGGCTACTAAGCCACTTATGCAGCATATCAATTCCTAACATATTAAGTTTTGCTTGGCTATTTAGCATTTCGTAAAAATCATATTTTACCGGAAAAAACCTATCAAGAATATTTCTTTTATCCATATTTTCCTCCATTATATTACTTTAAAAATAGAATTTAATATAATATATATTAGTGCTGAAACTACTGCAGATAGTGGTATTGTAATAAACCAAGCTAAAATAATTTCCTTTGCTATACCCCAATGTACCATTCTATATTCTTCAGCTGCACCAACTCCCATGACGCTACCGACAACTACGTGAGTTGTGGAAACAGGAGCTCCTATTAAAGTAGATAGTATTAATGATCCTGCCGAAGCTAATTGAGAATTTACACTGTGAATAACTCTTAGTGTAAATATTCCGCGACCTACAGTTTTCATTATTGTCCATCCTCCAAGCATTGTCCCAATAAACATTACAAGGCCGCCAGCAAATCGCACCCAAAGAGGTGATGTACCCATTGCTACACCTTTACCTGCCATCAGAGCTAAAGTTATTATTCCGATTATCTTTTGAGTATCATTTGCTCCATGGCTGTAGGCAAGTGCTGCGGCTATTCCCCATTGAAGTTTTACTAGTCCATTATTTAATGTGAATTTTGCATTTCTAAGTAGCAATTTTGCTGATTTTTGTAGAAAAAATGCAATTATAAATCCAAGCATCGGTGAAATAATCAAAGCTGCGACAACTTTCACAATTCCAGTGAGGTGATGCCCACCAATTAATTCATTCAAGCCCCAAAGTATATGTGTATATCCTGAGGACACCCAAACCGCTCCAATAATTCCACCTATTAAAGCATGCGTTGAACTTGAGGGAAGTCCCAATTTCCAAGTTACTAAATTCCATATAACTGCACCAAGCATTGCTGCGAGAAGTATTATAAGCAGTGAAGACTTGACTGGTAAATCTATAACATTGGAAATAGTATCTGCTACTGCACTTCCTCCGAAAATAGCACCTATCATTCCAAAAATTGAGGCAACGCCAATGGCTTGCTTAGGGGTTGCTGCTCCACATACAATAAAAGTTGCGACTACAGAACTTGCATCGTGAAGTCCGTTTGAAAGCGCAAAAATAAGTGCAGTTATAATAACTCCTATTAAAATTATGGTAATGCTGATTGATACCATCTTATCGACTCCTAAGCAATATTAGTTTTAAAATTATTATATCCATTATTTAAAATATCAACCAATGCTATCGTTTATACAGACGTTACTTTAGCATTTTCTTTAATTTTAAACCAGGTGACAAGTAACAAAACCAATATTATTGTAGAAATACCTGATAACATGAAACAAACGTCAGCTCCGAATTTCTCAGCAACTAATCCTGAGAGAAGGCTTCCAAGAGGAGTAAAACCAGCAAATACAAGTGAATATACACTCATAACGCGTCCTCTGTATTCATCCTTGGAATTTAGCTGTAACATGGAATTTGCGGTGGTTGAAAAAAACATATTAAATATTCCTGTTATTGCTAAACTTAAGGCAGTAAAATAATATAAATTGCTTATTCCTGTAAAGATTAGCATTATTCCAATTCCAATAGAGCTACCTATCATAAGAATTTTATTTGGACCATTTTTACTTCTAAAAGACATAAGAAGTGCTCCAATGAGAGAACCTGCTCCAAGGGCAGACAGTAAAATTCCATAGGTCTTTTCTTGCATATGAAGTACATTTTTCGTAAATACAGGTATTAGAACGTTGTAGTTAAAAACGAATATTCCCATAATACTAACTAATATCAAGGTTTCTATTAAAACAGAATTGCTTTTTATATATTTTAGTCCATCCATTATTTCTTTAAGCATTCCTTTTTCAGATCTCTTCTTTCTCACATAAGTGACTGCTTCAATATGAACCAGTCCATAGATAACGGCAAGAAAGCTAAAACCATTTAATAAAAAACACCATGCTGCTCCAAGATATCCCATAAGCAGAGCACCAATAGCTGGTCCAATAATTCTTGCTAAATTAAAAGTGGCTGAGTTTAGCGTTATGGCATTCATCAGATCTTCTCTTCCTACTATTTCAACGTTAAAGGCTTGCCTAGTTGGCATATCTAGAGTATTACAAAATCCAAGACATAAAGCTAAAGCTAATAAATATTCATATTTTAGAGTTTTTGTAAACACTAGTGCGGATAATATAAAAGCTAATATCATGGATACGATCTGAGTGAAAATCAGTATTTTTTTCTTAGGAAATTTATCAGTTAGAACCCCAGCAAACAATGAGAAAAAGGTTACGGGTAAAAACTGCATTGCTCCAACAAGCCCAAGTAAAAGTGGAGATCCAGTTAGAGTAAGTACTAGCCAGGATTGCCCTATATTTTGTGTCCAAGTACCTATCAAAGAAACACACTGACCCATCCAAAAATATCTATAATTTTTGTGTGTAAGTGCATGAAAGTTATTGTTAATAAATCTTTTAGTATTGACCGCTATGTTCATTTTTTCATCTCCAAATGTGCAACATCATTGTTAATGTTTGTGGCATTGTCTCCCATTCGCTCGAGTAATGCTAAGGATGTTTTCTTTTCCTCTTCACTAAATCCTGAGAATAAAATATCCGCCCAATCCATCAAAGCTTTTCTAACCATAGGTTTGATTTCCAATGCTTTTTCAGTAAGGTAAACATTATATGCTCTTTTATCTTTAACATCTATTTTTCTAATTATGTAATTATCATCCTCTAGCTTTTTAAGAGCTTTTGCTGTAGTACCTTTATCAATTTTAAGGTAATCCGATAATTGTTCCTGACTTATACCATCTTTTTTATATAATGCATTTAAGTACGTATATTGACCTTTACTTATATTATATTGTTTAAGTTGTCTTCCCACGTATACATGACTATGTCTATGCAAAAGAGAAATCCATCTTCCCAATGAGTTCTTATTTTCATTCATTATCTTATTCCTCCTAAATTAGTTGCATTGCCTACTAATTATACAATAAAGAAATATAGTTGTCAATGCAACTATATTTCTTTACGTAACATCCAATAAGATATTAAAGAGTGATTTTGTAGAAAAATATGGTAGAACCTTGTATTTTCATGTATAATTATATGATATTAGTGAATTAAAAGAAAATTTAGAATTATTAGGATTAATAAAATTTATATAATAAAAATATATTAAAAGAAGGGGGAAATTATAAATGGCTGATCAAAGACTTAACAAACTTGCAAAATTACTTGTGAATTACTCTACCAAGGTTAAAAAAGGTGATTTTGTGTTCGTATCCTGCGATGAGGTTGCAAGACCTTGGATGGTAGAGGTAGTAAAGGAAGCTGTGAAGGCAGGTGCTCATGTGGAAACAGTACTTACTTCACAGGATGTATCAGAAATAAAACTTAAATACGGAAGTGAAGAGCAACTTCTAGGCGAGAATATACTTTTTAAAACTATGCTTGAAAAGGCAGATGTATGGATTTCTGCTTGGGGAAGTAGAAACACAAAGACAAATTCAAAGATTGATGCAGATAAATTTAAATTGTCTTCTATGGGTGCAGCAAGCTGGAGAAAAATATATTCCGAGAAGATGGGCAACGGCTGCTTAAGGTGGTGTGGAACACAATTTCCTACATATGCAGATGCTCAAGAAGCTGCAATGAGTTTTAGCGATTATGAGGAATTTGTTTATGGTGCGGGATTACTTGATGCGAAAGATCCTGTAGCTGAGTGGAAAAGGGTAAGCTCAGAGCAAGATAAATGGGTTAGATATCTTGATACTAAAAAAAGTATGCATTTTATTTCTAAGGGAACAGATATTAAAGTGAATGTAGAAGGAAGAAAATGGATAAATTGCGACGGAAAAGCCAATTTTCCAGACGGAGAGATATTTACATCACCTGTTGAAGACGGAGTGGATGGAGTAATTACCTTTAGTTTTCCAGGAATATATATGGGCAAAGAAATCGAAGGAATAGTTTTAGAAATTGAAAAAGGAAAGGTGGTTAACGCAAAAGCCACGAAAGGAGAGGACCTACTTAAGGCACTTCTTGAAACAGATGCTGGATCTTGCAGTTTTGGTGAGGTAGCTATAGGTACCAATTATGGAATTAAGAATTTTACAAGAAATATGTTATTTGATGAAAAAATTGGTGGAACAGTACATATGGCTATTGGAGATTCAATGCCTGAAGCAGGAGGACTAAACAGATCCACAATTCACTGGGATATGCTCTGCGATATGAGAAATGGTGGGAAAATTTATGCGGACGATGAATTATTCTATGAAAATGGAAAATTTATTGATGCTATACTAGATAAGCATAACATAAAATAAAATATATCAAATAATTTAATTAAAAAAGCAAACCCAGCACTAATTAGCGCTGGGTTTGTTTTATCACAAACTTATCTTTTACCTACTACGTAATGCGTCTATAGGATCCATTTTTGAAGCCTTTAAAGATGGATAAAATCCTGAGATCATACTTAACAATACGCAGAATAATAAAATTAAACCAGCATCTGCAAGTGGCAATTTAGCTACTTCCATATAAGGTGCATTTTCAGAAATGTTTTTCAAGAAACCATAAACTGCTGTATTAATGAGTTTAGATACACCTAAAGTAAACAGTAAGCCGAGGCCTGCTGATAATACACCAATAATGAATGATTCTGCAACGAAAACATTCAAGATATCTCTCTTCCTTGCACCAACTGCACGGAGAATACCTATTTCATTAATTCTTTCTAGTACAGAAATATAAACAACAATTGATATCATTAGAGCTGCTACTAGAATAGATATTCCGGAAAATCCCATAAGTGCATAACGTATTTGTTTCATTGCCCCATCAACTTGCGCAGATATAGTTTTGGCAGTTAAATCAAATGTGTATTTATTTTGGGAAGAATTTAGCTTTTGTACCTCTGTGTCTAAATCTTTATTGTTACTAGAATATAATACAAAGGCAGTTGATTCTAAAGTTGTTTTATCTATTTTAAACTGTTTCTCATAGAAACTAATTGGCCATGTACTTGTTGCATAATATGTGTCCATTAAAGTTGTAGTATTGGCAATCCCTGCAATCTTCCAAGTTTTAACAATGGGTACTTCAGGGACACCTCCTTGATCATTATGCGGGTTAGAATCTTGTTTTAGATAGCGAACGTATATATCTTTACCAATTAAAGATTTTAAATCACCACCATTTTTTTCTAAATCCTTAGCGGTGGAAAGTGAAATGACAATTTCATTTGTTGAGCCAACCTTAGGAAGTGTGCCATATTGAATATCATTTTTAACATCCGCGAGAACTCCTGGAGCCATCATCATAATCAACTTTTCTCTAGTAGCTTGGTCTGACATTTTACTCATTAATTTTTCATCTTTAATTAAATTTTTATCTAAAGAATAAAAGGTTGCAACAGGGATTCCTTGGCCTCCAATTTGAAAGTTGTATGCGTATATATTTTTATCTAAGGACATAACTGAGTTTATATCACTATATTTTACAGGTTTAATATCTTTTAGAGGTTTATCTGTATTTTCTTTTAATCCTACTGTTATTGCATTTGTCGGGAATATGCCTTTAATCTGATTGTTAACTGCACTAGTAGTACCTGAAGTAATTGCTATAGCTAATGAAATTCCACAAATACCTATAGAAGTACCAATAGCAGTTGCAAGGGTACGTCCTTTTTTAAGCCATGCGTTACGAAGTGACATTTTTAGGGCGGTATAAAAGGACATTTTTGATTTTGTTTCTATCTTTTCAATAATAGGTGCAGCAGTTGAAATGGAGCTTATGTTTTCAACAATGGAAATTAACTTACCATCTTCCATATTTACAATTAAATCTGCATAAGCTAGCGCTAGGTCCGGTGCATGGGTAACCATGAGTACTAGTTTCTCCTTTGAAATTTCTTTTAATAATTCCATAACTTGTTGACCAGTTTTAACATCCAATGCTCCAGTTGGTTCATCAGCTAAAATTATTTCAGGATCATTAGCAAGAGCACGAGCGATTGCAACACGTTGACGTTGACCACCTGAGAGAAGGTTTACCTTCTTTTTCATTTGATCTGTTAGTCCAACTCGATCTAAGAGGCTACGAGCTTTTTTTATTTTGTTTTGCTTTGAGGTTCCTGATAAATCTAAGGCTAATTCAACATTTTGAATTGATGTTAGTGAATTTAGTAAGTTAAACTGTTGAAAAATAAAACCCACTGTATTTTTTCTATAAGTATCTAAATCTTTTTCTCCAGCTTCTTTTAAAGACTTTCCGTTAACAATAACATCACCTTCAAAATCTGCATCTAAAGCTCCTATTAAATTCATCATTGTCGTTTTTCCACAACCAGAAGGTCCAACAATTGCCACTAATTTTCCATTAGGTAAATCAAAAGAAACATCATCTAACGCTATAACCTGGTGTTTACCAATTTTATATGTTTTTCTTAAATTTTTAATTTGTAACATTTACTATTCCCCCTATTCATCACGCAGTGCGTCAATAACTTGAATTTTAGTTGCTCTTTTAGATGGAAAATGTCCCGCTAAAACTGCAACTAAGATGCTGATAACAATTAGACCGGCAATAGTTACAAAGGGAACTTTAATATCTGTAAATGGAATACCCGTTAGTGGGATATTTACAATATTATCTGCATTAATATTTAATACATTATTGATTATTCCATTTGCAAGTGGTTGAATTATAAAAGCGACGACTACTCCAGTGACTCCTGCAAAAAGACCAATCAAAGCAGATTCCGCTTTGAAAATACGAGCGATATCTTTATTTCTAGCTCCCACAGCTTTTAAAATACCTATCTCTTTTTTACGTTCGAGTACACTTGAGAAAATTACAATACCTATTAGAATTGTTGAAACTACTAAAGCAAGTGAAATAAATACAATCATAACTGCTTGAGCCAAATTAATTAAAGTCTTAATAGCAGTTTTAACTATAACAATTTGTGAGGTTGCGTAGAAGCCCTTTGCCTCAGTCATTTTATCTCCACCAATACCGCCATTTTCCTTAGCATTAATGTAATTGAGTACTGTTTCATTGTTATGAACATCTTTTATAACCACTTCTGCAGTGACGTTGCGCTTATCTTTGCCTACAAAATAGCCATCATTTTTAAGCCAAGTATTAACAGCATCATAAGAGTAATATACAGCAGCTGAACTTAAGGCTATTTCATCCACGACTCCAACTACTTTGAAATTTTGTGTATATTTTTTACCTAAAATTTCATCACCTGTGATTGGATTTGTGGTTTTCTCCTGAATTATTACCTTAATTGTCTTGCCAATAGCTTTTGAATAATCATCTTTGTCTGGATTCATTCCGTATTTTTCAATAATTTTTTTAGCCATATCTTTATTTACTAATAATTCATTCTTATTATCCTTTGGTACACTACCTTTGAGTGCATGGTCAATGTTTGAATGATAATTTTCACCAGCTAGTGAATTAAAGGTAATATCCTTTAAAGTTTCCTTATTTACTTCAAAAGAAGTAATATTCTTAATATTTAAGTCTTCTCTAACCTTTAATACCTCAGGATTTTTCTTAATATTATCATAGGCACTTATATTCTTTGGATAATCTGTCTTTTGAAGTGTCGGATCTTTAAATTTAATAGAGGCTTGTATTATATTAGCACTAGCAAAAGAATTTGTTTGAAGATCTATATAATTAGTTGCTCCATTACTAAGCCCGATAACTAATAAAATACCTGCAATTCCAATGGAACCAGCAATAGTTGTTACTACTATACGACCAATTTTCTGTTTAATATTTCTAAGGGAGAGTTTCATGGCATCTCCAAAAGACATGCTTCCATTTTTCTTTTTCAGATCAGATTTTAAACTATTTGTTTCAGAATCATTAATTTTTTCATCCTCTTGAATTTTTCCATCTAGAATAGCTACAACGCGGGTAGAATATTCATATGCAAGTTCCCGGTTGTGAGTAACCATAATAATTAACTTATCATGAGCAACATCTTTAATAAGTTTCATGATTTGAATTCCTGTTTTTTTATCTAAGGCACCTGTTGGCTCATCTGCGAGTATTATATCCGGATCATTTGCAAGTGCACGAGCAATTGCAACCCGTTGTTTTTGACCTCCAGATAATTCACCAGGCTTGTGATCCATATGTTTTTCCAGACCAACCTGGGTAAGTAGCATTTTTGCACGGGTTATACGATTCTTTTTTGAAAGACCGATTAAATTCATAACAATTTCAACATTTTCAAGTGCGGATAAATGTTCAATTAAATTAAAGGATTGAAAAACAAATCCTATATTATTTTTACGATATAAATCCCAATTCTTTTTCTTATATTTTTTTGTTGATTTTCCTTCAATAATTAAATCACCTGAAGTTGGCCCATCAAGACCTGCAATTATATTTAGAAGTGTGGATTTGCCGCAACCGGAAGGGCCAAGAATTGAAACAAATTCTCCCTTTTCAAAATCAAGATTAACGTCGCTGAGAGCGTTAAAACTTTTCTTCTTTTCAATAATATATTCCTTAGAAAGATTTTTTAATGATAAAAGCATAAATAACTCCTTTCGAATCCATTAGTGTATTTCTGTTTTTTTTGAGCTTATATATCTATAATAACAACTGAATCTCAAATAATCCCTTTATAAAATTTCTTCTTTAATTATGCATTAAATTGTAAAAATTATCAATTGAAATCTTTATTTATAAAGATGAAAAATAAGATTATTTAGTTAATAAATTTTCATTTTGTAATAAAACCCTTTACATAGGAATAACATTGAATAGGGGTGATATTATGTTAATTGATTATGAAGAAATATTTGATACTGATAAAGATAAACTCGTTTGGACTAAGATTATTACCATTAGTCCATTAGCTACAAATAACAGTAAAAGTAATCATATAGTAAAATATTATAAAACCGGATCTTTAGAAGAATATTATATATTTGAGTATATTGTGGCTGATAATAATGGTCTTAAGGTAGAAAATTTTGATGGACACCATTGGAGAGAGCTAATAAAACAAATTGATTTTATTGATAATTGTTTTATTTATTCTCAAAATGGAATTGATAGAAATTTCTTTAGATTTGTAACAAGTGGGAAGGTAATCAGAAAATATATAGAAGAGTATACTGAAGAATATACAAGAATATATGAGGTAGGTCATCATTAATGATATTCTTTTTATTGTTTTATTTGTAATAACAAATTGTTTTAAGTAAAAACTTGCTTTATGAATATGAGGGGATATGTCTATAGGTTATTACATATATGTATTAATTAATTGAACAAGCGGTAACAGACATTTTATTTAGGAATGGGTTTGGCAATTTAGTAGCATTTTAAGTTTAAGAGAATACACTATAAGGAACAGTTCCATACTTCTATAAAAATGGGGTATTAGTATGTATAAAAGGTACTTAGTGTGTATTCTCTTTATGTTTATATTTATTTTAAGTGGCTGTGATGTAGTGAGTAAAGACAAGGCATCTGTCAAGTCTCCGGTTGCCTCAGAAGTATATCCAAACAATACACCACAACCAAATGTACAAAATAACAGCAACAAAATAAACCAAGATAAAAATATCAAGATTGAGTCTCCCAAAGTACAACAGATAAAACTTAAAACAACATTTAAACAAGGGGATAAGGGCGATAAGGTGAAGGAAATACAGCAAAAGCTTAATAAATTTGGTTATAAACTTAATGTAGATGGAGATTTTAGTAACGCAACAAACAATGCAGTTATGGACTTTCAAATGAGAAATAAGATGCTTAAAGATGGTATAGTAGGTGAATTAACACTAAAAAAGCTTAATATGGCACCAACCTCAGTGACTATGTATAAATTACCAGTTATACAAAAGGCTATATCTAAAGCTGCAATTTCAAAAAATACATTAGAAAAATTTATAAATAGTAAGAACAACTATAGCTTTACATCTTATTTTATATGGATCGATTTAGCTAAGCAAAAGGTATATGTATTTAATGGCTCTAATAAAAGATGGCATCTTGTTAAATCAATGGCTTGTTCTTCAGGGAAAACAAGTACTCCCACAGTTAAAGGTAATTTCACTGTGGGAAGT
Source organism: Clostridium sp. (assembly GCF_036569345.1). Taxonomy (GTDB): domain Bacteria; phylum Bacillota; class Clostridia; order Clostridiales; family Clostridiaceae; genus Clostridium_AD. The sequence goes on along the minus strand of NZ_DATCQT010000025.1, from coordinate 23,412 downwards.
AAAGGTGGCTACTTTATTTCTAATGGAGGGGCTAGGTGTAAATATTATACTCAAATAAGTGGCAACTATTTATTTCACAGCGTACTATATGATAAAGACGGAAATTATATTATAGATAACACCCTTGGAGTTGCTGTATCTCACGGATGTGTAAGGTTAGCTTTAGTAAATGCTAAATATATATATGATAATATTCCTGCTAAAACTTCTATTTGGAGCAACTAAAAAAGGATTCTTAACGTATGCCAATTGAATAATAATCTTTAGTTGAAAAAAGGCATATGAGAAGGAGACCGAGTTTAAAAAACTCGGTCTTTCACATTTACATATGTAATTATTATTTTTTATAGGCGGTAGAACGTATATGAATTTACCTGAAACGATTACATTTTTTATAACTTATAATTAGTAAAATAAATAATTATCCGTTGAAGGAATTAACATAAATGTAGAGAATATAATAAAAGCTAAAACATATTTTACGGGGGGATTTTTTTGAAGAAGTTTTTAATTATTACGGTATCAATATTGTTCCTATTTTTAAATATTCATGTAATTGCGAATGCTGCATCTAATACAACGGTGCCAAATGATACATCATCAGCAATAGCTAATAGTCCTATTAATGTAACCTTTAACTCAAACGGCGGCTTAGATGTGCTCGGTCTGTCTGTTGAATATAATGATAAAGCAGTTGCACCGGCGAATTCAACTAAGATGGGATACACATTTGAAGGCTGGTATACAGATGATACTACCTTTGCAAACCTGTTTGATTTTGAAAATACAGCAATAACTCAGGACATAACACTTTTTGCAAAGTGGACAATTAATAAATATACAATTACATTTAATAGCCAAGGAGGAAGTAACGTAAGTAGTAGAGGTGTTGATTATAATAATGTAATAACAGCACCGATTGCTCCAACAAAGACTGGTTATACATTTTGGGGTTGGTACAAAGATGCTGGATGTTTAAATTCATGGAACTTTATAACTGATAAAGTTACCGATAATACAACATTATTTGCTAAGTGGATAATTGTGGCACCTGGAATACCTAAAAATTTAAAAGCCACTATATATAGTTATTCAAGTATTAATCTTACCTGGAGCGCTGTAGCCTTAGCAGATGGTTATGAAATATATAGAGCTACTTCAAGTACCGGAACTTATATTCCAATAATGAGAGCCACGGCTTTAAATTATACAAACACGGGTTTGCTAACTGGAAAAACTTATTATTATAAAATAAGTTCATACCGAATTAATGGACAAACAAGGGTATATAGTAATTTGACAGCATTAGTTTCTGGAACAACAACAAGTATTGTTTATAATAGTTTAGTACAATCAAATGCTGTATACGGAAAGTATCTTGGTTTAAAAGTAGAGATAAAGGATGAAACTAATAATACTTTTTTGATTAAAGAACCAAATGGTTCTCAATTGTGGGTAGCCTGTAATAAGGTTTCTGTGCCTTCAAACCCAGCTACTAATACAAAATACTTGGATAAAAAGCAACTTGAAACATATGTTAATATTACAAGTAATTTCGTAAGCACTACAAAATACTTCACTTGGGTGGATTTGAATAGGCAAAGAGTTAATATTTTTACTGGTGGAGCAAAACATTGGGTCTTATTAAAAACATATTCATGTGCATCTGGTAATAATATTACACCTTCAAAGAGAGGACTATTTACAGTTCAAGATAAAGGATATTCCTTTGTTGCAGGTCCTGGAGCGATAGTGAAATATTGGACAAGGTATAGTGGAAATTATATGCTACATTCAGTAATTTTAAACAACTCTGGAAGTGTCATTGATGGAACTTTAGGGAAAAGGGTTTCTCATGGATGTATTCGTATGCCACTAGATATGGCAAAATGGTATTATGATAATATACCAAAAGGTTCATTAATATGGGTGAATTAACAAACAATAAATAAAATCCTTTCCAAATGGATAAACTATATAGAGCACTCTATACATATATAGAGAATTCTATATATGTTGTGTAATTTTGTGTTGGAAGGGAGAATACTAATGGATAAAAATAAGTTAGGAAAAGCTAAAAATTCAATTAATGAACTAGATGCTAATAAAACCAGTAGTGGTGTTTCAGATACTGAGATGGGTATTATGTATAACCTATCCAATAAGACTACCGACATTAATGATGTAGTTAAAGAAGAAAAAATAAAATCAGAGAATGAATAAATTAAATAAATAATCGTAAAGAGAGAATTATCAGAGATGATGACTCTCTTTTTTTTACGATTATGATAATATTATAGAAAATTTTACATTAACTGATAAATATTAAAGGATAATATAAGGTTAATGTTGAATTATGTTAATATATGTTTTATAGTAATTTATGGAGTTAATGTACACTAATTTTAATTTAAAATTTAGTCATCTGGAGTATGGCTTTTGAGGAGCGTAATTATGTTAAAAAATTTAAAAATATCACATTCTTTTATAATGATTGTTTTAGTAGCAATTATTGGACTTGGAGCGGTAAGTTTTCAAGGAATATATTCAGTGAATTTTGCAAAGGCACAACAGCAACAAATGTATTCTAATAGATTATTACCCACCAAAGATATATTGGAGGTAAAATCAAATTATCTAGAACTGAGGCTAAATTACACAAAAATAATGGATACTGGTTACACTCCAGAGCTTGGAGCATTTACACAAGAATCCTTTAATATAATTACTAGATACATAAAATCTTATGAAAGCAAAACCATAGATCCTGAGGAGTCTAAATATCTTGTAGAATTAAAAAAGACCATTAGTGATTATAAGGAGCTTACACAAGCACTAATAGTTACAGAACGTGACACAAGAAAAGTGGTACAGGCTGATAGAGATAAAGCTAGAGATGTAGGTGCTAATATTCTTACAATAACTGAAAAATTAGTAGATTTAAATATACAATCAGCTGCTGACCTTAATGATGAAAGTAACACTGCTGTTATTAATGCAAGATTAACGTTTATAATAGTTGCATTATCTTCTGCGATTATTCTTATTTTAATTTTCATTTTAGTTTTAAGAAAATTACGATATGAACTAGCTGAAGTTACTTCATATTGTGAGGTAATTGATAAGGGAGACTTAACCAGGCAATTCCCACAAAAAATGATTTCGTCTAAGGATGAACTTGGAAATATTGCAAAAGTTATAAGTTCTATGGTTTCTTCTATAAAAACAACTATTAAAGGTATCGATGAGGAATCCACTAATATAAACACACTTTGTGAAATATCAAAAAGAGATATAATAGAACTCAACTCAAATATAGAAGACATATCAGCAAATACTGAGGAGTTAGCTGCAAGTATGGAAGAAACCGCTGCTTCATCAGAAGAAATGACTGCTGTTGCACAGGAAATTGAAAAAGCCGTTAGATTGATATCTGAAAATTCACAAATGGGTGCAAAGCAAGTTATAGAGATTAGCAAAAGAGCGGTTGATACAAAAGATGGAGTTAATATATCTCAGAAAAAGGCCATTTCAATTTTTGAGGGAACGAAAATAGAACTTGAAGATGCAATTGAAAACGCAAAAGTAGTAGAACAAATAAATGTTTTAGCAAAATCCATAATGGATATAACTTCGCAAACAAATTTACTAGCACTAAATGCAGCCATAGAAGCTGCAAGAGCAGGAGAAGCAGGTAAAGGATTTTCAGTAGTAGCTGAAGAGATTAAAAAGCTTGCTGAGCAGTCAAAAGATAATGTTATTGAGATACAAAATATAACTCAAAAGGTTACTCAGTCAGTTGATAATCTATCAGGTGCTTCAAATAAATTACTACAATTTGTGTCTACGGATATATATGATGACTATAATGATATGGTTGGTGTTGCAGACCAATATAGTATAGATGCAAAATTTGTTGATAATCTTATTACAGGCTTTAGTTCAACATCAGAAGAACTTTTAGGTTCAATACAAAATGTATTAAAAACTATTGACGCAGTAGCTGTAGCATCAAGTGACGGAGCCATTGGAACAACAGATATTGCCCAGAAAATATCTGACATAACTTCAAAATCAAATGATGTGTTAGATTTAACAAAGAAATCACAAGATGGCGCGGAAAAATTAAAACAAGAAATTCTACGATTTAACATTTAGATTTAATAGAAATTGCATTGAAATTATGTCATTGGAACTCCTTCCCAATGACATAATTTTTGTATAGACGATAGGGTACAAAAAGAGTATACTGACAGTATAATCGGAATATTCTCAATTAAGTGGAGGAGGTTTTTTTTAGTGACTAAAAATAGTACACAAGTAAGTGAAAGAATCCAGAAACTATCTGATAATTTATTTTCGGTAACACCTGAAATTGAAGCGGAAAGAGCAATTCTAATAACAAAATCGTATAAGGAAACTGAATCCTATCCTATGATTGTAAGACGTGCTAAAGCGTTAGAAAAAATATTAAATGAAATGACAATAGTTATTCGCGATGATGAGCTTATTGTAGGAAATCTAAGCAAAAAGCCAAGAGCATGCCAAATATTCCCTGAGTTTTCAAACAAATGGGTTTTAGAGGAATTTGAAACTTTAGCTAAAAGAAAAGGTGATGTTTTTCTTATCAGTGAAGAAGTAAAGACAAGTCTTAAAGAAGTATTCGGTTACTGGGATGGAAGAACTACCAATGAACTTGCTACAGAATATATGTTTGAAGAAACTAAAGAAGCAATGAATGCTGGTGTATTTACAGTTGGTAATTATTATTTCAATGGAGTAGGACATATTTGTGTTGATTATGCTAAAGTTTTATCTATAGGTTTTAAAGGTATAATAGCTCAAGCTGAGGATGAGAAAGCTAGAGCAAATAAAGGTGACGCGAATTATATAAAAAAGCAAAGTTTCTTAAATTCAGTAATAATTACAGCAAATGCCACTATAAATTTTGCTAAAAGATTTGCTGATTTAGCAAGAAAATTAGCAAAAGAAACTACTAATTCAACTAGGAAAGAAGAACTATTGACGATTAGTAGAAATTGTGATAATGTACCTAGAAATCCGGCTAGAAATTTCCATGAGGCATTACAATCCTTCTGGTTTGTACAAGCTATAATACAAATAGAATCGAATGGACATTCAATTTCACCAATGCGTTTTGATCAGTATATGTATCCATATTATAAAAATGATAATATCACGAATGGAAAGGCTCAAGAGCTTATAGACTGTTTATGGGTTAAATTCAATGATGTAAATAAGGTACGTGATGAAGGTTCAACTAAAGCTTTTGGTGGGTATCCAATGTTTCAAAATTTAATAGTAGGTGGACAAAATATTGATGGGAAAGATGATACTAATGAACTTTCTTTTATGTGTCTTACAGCTACGCAGCATACAAGACTTCCTCAACCATCAATATCTATCAGAGTTTGGAATAAAACTCCAGAGGCTTTATTATTAAAAGCTGCAGAAGTGACACGTTTAGGCCTCGGAATGCCGGCTTATTATAATGATGAAGTTATAATACCATCATTAACAAGTCATGGAGTGTCGCTAGAAGATGCTAGAGATTATGGAATAATAGGTTGCGTTGAACCTCAAAAGGGTGGAAAAACTGAAGGTTGGCATGATGCTGCTTTCTTTAATACAGCAAAGGTATTAGAAATAACCATAAATAATGGAAAAGAAAAGGGTAAACAACTTGGACTTAGAACTGGTGAGTTCACTTCATTTAAAACTTTTGATGGATTTATGGATGCATATAAAAGGCAAATGGAGTACTTCGTTAAACTGCTTGCTAATGCAGATAATAGCGTAGATTTGGCACATGGAGAAAGAGCACCATTACCATTTTTATCATCAATGGTAGATGATTGCATAGGTCGTGGTAAGTCACTCCAAGAAGGTGGAGCACATTATAACTTTACTGGGCCTCAAGGTGTAGGAATTGCGAATGTAGCTGATTCATTGGCTGCTATTCGGAAACTAGTATTTGAGGATAAGAGTGTCTCTCTTCAGACTTTAAAAGAAGCTCTTGATAGCAATTTTGGCGGAACTATTATGAGTGATATAGAGAAGTTAAAATCAGACGATAAGAAAATTATATCAGATGATTTAGAATCAGATAAAGTTATTAACATTAAAAGGTATGGTAATAAAGAAAACCTTCGTCAGATGCTTTTAAACAAAGCACCTAAATTTGGTAATGATATTGATGAGGTGGATGACTTAGCACGTGAAACTGCAACAATTTATTGCAGGGAGGTCGAAAAATATACTAATCCACGTGGAGGGCATTTTCAACCAGGTCTTTATCCGGTTTCCGCAAATGTTCCTATGGGATCACAAACAGGAGCAATGGCAGATGGAAGAAAGGCAGGAGAAGCTTTGGCTGATGGAGTATCTCCGGTTTCAGGAAGGGATAAGAATGGGCCAACGTCTGCTGCTAACTCAGTTGCTAAAATAGATCATTGTAGAGCATCAAATGGGACTTTGTTTAATCAAAAATTCCATCCATCAGCTATAGAAGGACAAACAGGGTTAAATAACTTAATTGCTTTACTACGAACCTTCTTTGATCAAAAGGGGATGCATGTACAGTTTAATGTAGTAAGTAGAGAAACATTGTTAGATGCTCAAAAAAATCCTGATAAATACAAAACATTAGTAGTACGTGTAGCTGGCTATAGTGCTCACTTTGCTTCTTTAGATAAATCAATACAGGATGATATAATAATGAGAACAGAACAAACAATGTAATTCATCATTAAAATAATGGGGGAGCAATTGCTACCTCATTATTTTAATAATTGGAGGTTGAAAATGCCTATATCTGAGCCAAAGCTAGATACAAAAGGAATTGTTTTTGATATTCAGAAGTTTTCTGTGCATGATGGTCCGGGTGTTCGTACTATTGTTTTTTTGAAAGGGTGTCCATTATCTTGTAGATGGTGTTGTAACCCTGAGTCCCAATGTCCCCAGCCACAAGTTATGTTTATTGCTCAAAACTGTATAGGATGCAAGGGATGCGCCCATGTTTGTAGTAAAGGTGCAATAGATTTTACACTAGCTAGTAGAGTTAATCATAATAAATGTGATAATTGTGGTAAATGCGTTGATGTTTGTAACTCAGAAGCTTTAAATATGGCTGGAGCTGTTAAAACAGTCGAGGAAATATTAATAGAACTGAGTAAGGATACTATAATGTATAGGCGTTCTGGTGGTGGAATTACTCTCTCAGGGGGAGAAGTCCTAGCTCAGCCAGATTTTGCAGAGGAATTACTAAAGGGATGTAAGTCAAAAGGATTTCATACTGCAATAGAGACATCAGGATTTGCAAGCATTAGTGTTTTAGAAAGAATTTTGCCCCATCTAGATCTAGTTATGTTGGATATTAAACATATGGATTCGAAAAAACACAAAGAATATGTAGGGCAAAACAATGAAATTATTTTAGAAAACGCCAGAATAATTGCAAAATCAGGTAAACCATTGATTATAAGAATTCCAATTCTAACTGGATTTAATGATGATGAAAAAAATATTAAGGCTACTGCAAACTTTGTAAATAGTTTGAAAAAAGTGAAGGAAGTTCATTTATTACCTTATCATCGTCTTGGACAAAATAAATATGATTATTTGGGACGTAAGTATAAAATGACTGAATTAAAACCACCTTTAAAAAAGGACATGGATTATCTTAAAAAAGTAGTTGAATCTGAAGGCCTAATCTGTAAAATTGGTGGAATTGAATAAGAACTAAAATTAAGAGGATGTCTCAAAAGTAAATTGAGACATCCTCTATGCGATTTTATAAGATTAATTACTGGAATGTATTGAAATAGGTTGGTGTGAATGGTACAATAAAGCACAAATATTCTGAATTTTTGCGTATAACTAAACATAGTATTAGGATAGGAGTTTAAATATGGAAAATGAAAATGTAAAAATTGTTGTAACAGGAGATATATGTGTAAACTTTGTACAGCGGACAATATATCCTCAGAATGATACAGGACTTAATTGGCAAATTAATTTGAATATGCACAGTACTGTAAAGCCAGGAGAAGCTTTACTTTTATCAAAATTTGTATCACTGTCAACTGGAGCATCTGTACTTTCACCACAGATGGAGGATATAGAACTAATTAGGCCAGGAGAATTTCTTAGCTCTACTGCAGAACTTGAGCTTTTTCCTAAATTTGATGATAAAAACAATAATGCTAAAGTGTACAGAATAAAACGTCTTTTGGGGTTTACAGGGCCGAAATCTGGAAAACCCAGGTTGCTTCCTATTATTAATGATGATCCTAGTGCTGATATAATTGTATTAGATGATGAAAATAATGGGTTTAACTCTAATGAAGAATTTTGGCCAATAGCTTTAAAGTCGCCAGAAGCATCACCAATAATATTGTATAAAATGAACAATCCTATTGATTCTAGTGAACTTTGGAAACATGTACAAAAACTTCACAACGAAAGGACAATAATAATTATTAATGTTGATGATTTACGCTCTAAGGGAGTTAATATAAGCAAGAGTCTTTCTTGGGAAAGAACAGCACAAGATTTTGTTTGGCAAATTAATAATAATCCGAACCTTGCTTTTCTTGCAAAGTGCCATCATATTATAGTACCTTTTGGTCTTGAAGGTGCCATTTATTATAAAAATGAAGGTACACCGGAAATTAGATTATATTTCCTGCCATATGAATTTGAAGGTGGTTTTATTAAAGACTTCCAAGGTAAAATGTATGGACTTACATCAGCTTTTGTTGCAGGCCTTACAAGTGCTATTGTTATAGGAAATCAAAATAATGAAGAGTTATCAGAATCAATAAGCACAGGTATACGTCAAGGGACCGTTTCAGCTCAAAAATATTTTATAGAAGGTTTTGGTGAAAATGTTTCCAAATCGCCTTATCCGAGTCTTTCTATATTTGTTGAAAAAGAAGATGATTTTATACTTAGTGATAATGTACAAGATGTGTTAGTGCCTTCATCGCCAAACCTTAATTGCCCTGCTAGTTGGTATATTTTAAAGGATAAAAGCTCTACTAATTTAGAAGATATAGCTTATGATATTGTTAAAAATGGAGTAAAAAATGCATTGAAATCTATACCAATAGCACAGTTTGGAAAGCTTACAACGGTGGATAAGGCAGAAATAGAAAGCTATAGGAGCATTAAAAATCTTATGCTTGAGTATATTTCAACTAAAAATACAGTTAGACCTCTTTGCATTGCAGTATTTGGAACTCCGGGATCTGGAAAATCTTTTGGAATCCTTGAAGTAGCCAAAAGTATTGCTTCAAATTTAATTGAAAAAATTGATTTTAATTTATCACAATTTCGTTCACCTCTCGATTTAGTAAATGCTTTTCACAAGGTACGAGATATTGCACTTGGAGATAAAATCCCTCTAGTATTTTTTGATGAATTTGATTCTGCTCTTGAAGGTAGACTTGGATGGTTAAAATATTTCTTAGCGCCGATGCAGGATGGTTTATTTAGAGAAGGAGATTCTATTCATCCTATTGGAAAAGCTATTTTTGTATTTGCTGGTGGAACAAGCAGTACTTTTAAAGGATTTTGTGGAGAAAACTTTGAAGATGAAAATGAACAAAAACACTTTACAATGGAATTTAAAAGTGCAAAAGGCCCTGATTTTATAAGCTGTTTAAGGGGTTATGTAAATATTCTTGGACCAAATCAAACAGATGCTAAGAAGGATCAGTTATTTATAATAAGACGTTCAATGTTGCTTCGTTCATTACTTGAGCGTAAAGTACCTCATCTTATAAATGATAGCGGAGAGACCCAAATTGATAATGGAGTATTAAAGGCACTTCTCAAAATACCAAGGTATAAACATGAATCAAGGTCTATGGAAGCAATACTTGAGATGAGTATGTTAACTAATGCTAGGAAATGGGAACAATCCGATCTTCCTTCTAAAGAACAGCTAAAACTTCATGTAGATGAAGAACAATTTTTACGTCATTTAATGCATGATGCATTTTATAGCGAAAAAATTGAAAGCCTTGCGATAGCTATATATGAAAGATGTAGAGAGATTGATGAAGATAGTGGTAATTTGAATGGGGATATTATAATTCCATGGCAGGACCTAAGTGAAGAACTTAAAAACTCTAACCGTGATGGAGCTAAAAATATTCCAAGCGCTTTACTCAAAATTAATTATGATGTTGTGTCAGTTAAAGAAAAACCAACATTTAATGAGTTTACAATTAAAGAAATTGATATCTTAGCGCAAAATGAGCATATGCGATTATATCGTTATAGAAAAAAGGCTGGATTTAAGTATGGTGAAGTTAAAGATTACAATAAAAAAACTGATCCTACATTTGTACATTGGGATAAAATGTCAGAGAAGCAGAAAAAAAAGGTATATCAAATGGTTAAGATTTGGCCAGAAATATTGGCGAAATCAAATTTTAAGATAGAAAGACTAAATTACCTGAGTGAATGTGAGAGTAAACTATAGCTAAAGAGTTTTTTTAGTCATATGGATTTAGTAAATAGAAAAGTTTAATGTTGCTAACCTATATAAAACATTAATATGTATCCTATAGAGTAGAGACTGTTATGCTTCATTAAAGTAGACAGATTAAATAATAAAAATCTGTTACTAGAAAGGGGAGTATGTCAGAGATTAAAAAAGTCTACGCTATAGGATATATTTATGTATAATAGAGAAATAGGGTTGGTAGATTACTTTTTTTTAGAAGGGAGTTTATTATGGACAAAGAAGTTATTTTGGTGGTTGATGACGAAAAAGAAATTAGAGATTTGATTGGTATATACTTAACAAATGATGGCTATAGTATTATTAAGGCTGCTAATGGTGTAGAAGCCTTAAAAGTTATAAAAGATGAGAATGTAGATTTAATTATACTTGATATCATGATGCCAATTATGGATGGTATGGAAGCTTGCATGAAAATAAGAGAAGAGAAAAATATGCCTATTATAATGCTTTCAGCTAAAAGTGAAGATATGGATAAAATTAGGGGACTTACCACAGGTGCAGATGATTATGTTTCTAAACCATTTAATCCGCTGGAACTAATAGCTCGGGTAAAATCTCAGCTACGAAGATATAAAAGGCTAAACCTAGTTGAAGAGAAGGATGAGAGTATAATTGAGGTAGACGATTTATATATAAATACAAATACACATGAGATTAAAATTGGAGATAAAGAAGTAAGACTGACACCTAGAGAATTTGATATATTACTTTTTATTGCGAAAAATAGAGGCATAGTTTTTAGCATAAAAAAAATATATGAAGCTGTATGGAAAGAAGAATTTATGGAATCAGATAACACTATAATGGTTCACATAAGGAAGATAAGGGAAAAAATAGAAGAGAATCCTAGAAAGCCTAGGTTTATTAAAACTGTTTGGGGAGTAGGTTACAAAATTGAAAACTAAATTTGTTGAAATAATCAAAGGAATCTTCAATACATTTTCAAGTATATTCATGTCAATTAGAGATAAAGTGAAAAAAAGTATAAGATTCGAATTAATTTTAATTTTCACCTTGTGTCTTTTAATGGCTATTATAATTGGAGGTGTTTCTAACAAACTGCTTGAAACAAACCATGAACATTTAAAAACTCAATACAGTCAAAGTATAGAAAAGGTATCAAATCAGCTTTTGAACATAACAAATAATATTAAGGACAAAAATATAAGCACAAATGATAAACTAGAATTGCAGAAAATTTTAAATCAATTTAAACATGATAATGGAGAGCTTAATGCTAAAGTTTATGAACATGATACTGATAGTAGGTTGCCATCATTATTTATTTCCATTTTATCCTTCTTAATTATTTTTTATTTTATAACCAATAAAAAGATGAAATATATAGAAGTTGTATCTAAGGGGCTTTTAGAAATTTCTAAGGGTAATTTAGATTATAGGATAAAAAAATATGGAAAAGACGAGTTAGCATTGCTTGCAGACAACATAAATTATATGGCTGAAGAGCTTAAGAATAAAATAGACAGTGAAAGAAAAACAGAAAAAACGAAAAATGATTTGATAACAAATGTTTCACATGACCTCCGAACACCATTGACTTCAATTAAAGGGTATTTAGAGCTTATTAAAAATAAAAAATATACAGAGGAAAAACAGTTGGATCAATATGCAAGTATTTCATATAATCAAGCTGAAAAGCTTGAACTTTTAATTAATGATTTATTCGAATATACAAAACTAGCAAATAATGCAGTAAAGTTTGAAAAACAAAATATCACACTTAATGAATTGCTTGACCAACTAATTGAAGAGTTAGTACCTATTTGTGAGAATGCCAATGTGACAATAACAAAGAAATTTATAAAAGAAAAGACAATTGTTAATGTAGATCCAAATAAAGTTGCACGAGTGTTTGAAAATCTATTGATAAATGCTATAAGATATAGCCTTAAGCCAAGTGATATAAGGGTAATACTTAGTGTGGATAATGGGTTTTCAGTAGTGTCTATTCAAAATAAATGTGAAGAAATAAATGATGATAATTTAAGCAAAATATTTGATAGATTTTATCGAGTAGAAGAATCAAGATCATCTGATACTGGAGGAAGTGGTTTAGGGCTTGCTATTGCTAAAAGTATGGTGGAACTTCAAGATGGATTAATAGACGTTAAGTATGAAAATGGGTATATAAGTTTTAATGTAAAATTTAAGATAATAAATTGGTAAATCTTAAGAAAATCTTAAGAAATAGTTCAGAGGAAGTTAATAAAGCAATGCTATACTTAAATTATAGAAAGCTGAAATTTCTTTCTAAATCTTGTAAAAATATGGAGGAATAAATATGAATAAGAAAATTATTGCAATTGCCACAACTTTAGTAGTTAGTGGAGGTATACTTATGGGAACAGCATATACTAACGCTGCACAAATGTCTGGGTATTCTGCCTATAAGGAAGCTGTAAAAAACACTGCAAATCTAAAAAATGAAACAGCAAATTTAGGATTATCTGTAATAGACAATGGTTCAAATTTAGTTGATGTGACTACTAATTTTAAAACTAATTCAGCTACTAATGCTATGAGTCAGGCTACTACAGTGAAGTCAAGTAAGGGAACTGAATCTTTTACTACATCTAATCAAGCTGGAAAAAGTATTTCTAAATCCAGTACAAGTGAAGTATATAATGTACGTGAAAATAATAATAAAAACTTAAATAAAAAAGCTGAGAATATGAATCCACAAGTAGTTAAAAGCATGGAAACCGTGGCTGATATTTTAGTGGGTAACATGAAAAATAATGTAACAGTAACTCCTAATACAGATGGTACTAAAAAAATAGATGTTAATTTAAGTCAAAATCAAATAATTCCACTAGTAAATGCAGTAACATCAATGGTACTTACAGTAGGGAAAAATGCACCAATGCACAATGAGAAAGCTGGAAACATTGATGTTAAAAGCATGCTTCCACAACTTGTAGACGGCATCACTGTTAAAAGCGTAAATGTAACTGGAGATATAAATAAAAACAACATAATTAGTAATCAAGTTGCTAAAATAGTTGTATCAGGGTTAGATGCTAATAAAGTAGCACATGAAGTTATTATTAATGTTACTTTAAATTTATCTAATATTAACAGTACAACACCAGATACTATAGATTTAACTGGCAAACAAGTAAAAACTATAACTAACCAGTTTAGAGGAATGTAGTAGAGTACTTTGATTTTTATTAAAAAGTAAAAATTAAGCAAATTGAATTATAAAGTTGAAATGGAAGTTGGGGAAATTTATACTTGCTATAAACGATAACAATTTCCATTTTACTTTTTAAAATAAGGAGAGCTATTATGGAAATCGTTTTAAAAGTAGAGGGTTTGACTAAACTTTATAACAATGGTCGTGGTGTACATAATATAAGTTTTGAAGTTTATAAAGGGGATGTATTTGGATTTCTTGGACCAAATGGCGCAGGTAAAACAACAGTTATGAAGTCAATTACTGGATTAAATACTTTTAAAAGTGGAAGGATTGAGATTTTAGGTTTTAACTCAAAAACACAGTTTGAAAAAGCTTTAGGAAAAGTAGGAGCTATTATTGAAACAGCAGACCTTTATGAATATATGAGTGCTTATAATAATTTGAAAATTGCTTCGAGATTTTATAAAAACATAGAAAAATACAGTATAGATGAAATACTTGATATAGTTGAGTTAACAAAATTTAAAAATGAAAAAGTATCTAAATTCTCATTGGGAATGAAACAGAGACTAGCCTTAGCTTTGGCACTTATATCAAAACCGGAATTAGTAATTTTAGATGAACCTACTAATGGACTTGATATAGAAGGTACAGTTGCAATGAGAAACCTTATAATAGAACTCGCAATGACCAAAGGGATAACATTTTTCATATCTAGCCACCTTGTGCATGAAATAGAACTTATGTGTAATAGGGTTGCAATAATTAATAATGGACAACTTATAAATAAGGGAGAGGACATCAAAATTATAAAAGAAAAATACGCCTCCTTAGAGGATTTTTATATGGATGAAGTAAAAACAGTAAAGGAGGGTATCTGATGGATAACTTGAAAGCTAATATAATAAATGAAGTGCAAAAGCTTTTTTTGAAAAAAAAGATAACGGTATTTTTAATAATAACAGCTATAATATGTTTTTTATCAGCATTTTTCATTTCTAGTATTCAAGCAAAACTGGTATTTGTAGCAATAGATTCTGTAAGTTTCCCCTTAATGATTTTATGGATATTTACTAATATATTTTTGCCTTTATTTATATTTATGACAGTAGCAGAACTATTTTCAGGTGAAGTAGGGGATAAATCTTTAAAACTAGTTCTTATAAGACCTATTAGTAGGTTAAAAATTTTTATCTCAAAGAATATAGCTATAGCAATATATATAATTATAAACTTGATAGTTGTATTTATTGTATCAATGCTTTCTAGTATTTTTTTAAATGGAACATCTAGTTTTAATATACTCAATATTATGTTTGCATATTTTATTGATATTATTCCAGCAGTTGTTTTAGCTTTATTTGCATCATTTATAGCACAGTTTTTCAAAAGCAGCAGTGGAGCCATAATTACTTGTATTTTAGCTTTTATTGCGATTAAAGGATTAGCTTTATTTGTAAGTGGATTAAACAATATTGTTTTTACTTCTTATTTAAACTGGTACTCATTATGGAATATAGGACAATCAAGTTTTCTAGTGACCATAAATACACTATTTATGGTATTAGCCTACGGAGTGATATTTTTTACACTGGGGTATTATTTTTTTGATAAGAAGGAAGTATAATTTAATATCTTACAGATAACCAGGGTATTGCTAATTGAAGTTATTGATATTCTGTATTATAATGTAAAGTATATAACATTACTAGCGTGAGGGGATTTAATGAAAAAAAATGTAAGAATAGGTATATTATTAGTTCTTATTATTATAACTACTTTTATAATAATAAAACAATCCACTATACTATATAAACAATTTAAAAGTATTAATCTACCTAATAAACAAAGTAGAGAAATTGGGAATATGAGTACTCATAATTGGATAACTGTAAAAAAATTATCTAAAAAATATAATATAAGTCAAGAAAATATTTTTAAAACTCTCCAAATTACTCCACAGAGTGGTGATGAAAATTTATATATCAAGGATTTGGGGAAAAAGTACAATAAGACTCCAGAGGATATGAAGAGTAATTTAAAGAAAATTATAGAAAGTGATGTAAATAAAGGTGTTACAAATATAGAAGGTAAAAAAAATGAGTGAAATGAGTAGTCTACTAATAGAATATTTTAGGAATTATAACATTTGGTTTTTAAGTATTATAATTGTACTTCAATGTATAGGAATTCCAACTGGAGCATCTTTAGTTGTAATAGCATCTGGCGCTTTTGCCTATGCAGGTGAATTTAATGTGGTGATCCTGTTATTAGAAATTTGGTTTTTTTCTTGGCTTGGAGACAATATCTCTTATATTATGTGGAAATTCATAGGTCATAAAGTTTTGAGTAGACAATTTAAAATGAAAACTTACGTTGAAGTTAGAATACTTAAGGCTGAAAATTATTTAATAAAACATGGGAGAAACACAGTTTTTTTTACTAGATTTTTCATGTCAGCAATGGGAGCTTTTGTAAATGCTGCCGCAGGCATTACAAAGTATAAATTTTGGGTATTTAGTTTATTTGCAGCTTTAGGCGAACTGGTTTGGACTTGTATATACTTAGGACTGGGATATTGGTTTGGAGACTCCTGGGAAAGTATAGTTCCAATAGTAACACAGTTTGGACAATTCATAACTTACATAGCAATTTTAATTATTACACTATATTTTTTTATTAAATCAATTAAAAACAAGAAACATAAAACTAAGAGGCTATAGCAAAACTAATGTTTTGTCATAGCCTCTTTTTAAAACTAATATGCAAATATAAATATTTTTTAATGGTTATAAAAACCAAATGCTGTTTCTTGCAGTCTAATTAGTATAAACATTAATATAAGATTATGAATTTGAAAATTATGTTGAAGATGGGGGTGCAAAGTGGATACTAATGGAATGATCAAATTAGCTCAAAAGGGAGACGATAACGCTTTTTATGAACTCATAAGCCAGCGAAAAAATCAGCTTTATAAAACAGCTTTTGCTTATGTTAAAAACAAAGAAGAGGCTATGGATATTGTAAGTGATACAGTTTATAAGGCTTATATATCAATTAAAAGACTAAAGGAGCCAAGTTTCTTTGATACCTGGTTAACTAGGATTCTTATTAATACTTCTTTGGATTGTATTAATAAGAATAGTAGAGTTATAACTCTAAATGAAAATATAAGTTCTGCTGTAGGGGTAATTTCAAAAGACGATGAGCAGATAATTGATCTTAAGGTGGCAGTTGATAAATTAAATGGAGAATATAAAACGATTGTGATTTTAAAGTATTTTCAGGATATGACTTTGGTGGAGATAGCCAAGATACTTCAGTGTCCTCTTGGAACAGTTAAAACAAGACTTCATAAAGCACTTGGAGAACTTAGGTTAGATTTAAAGGAGGAACTAATATGAATAAGGATAATATGAATGAGCTAAAAAAAGAATATGACAATATAGAAGTTCCACCAGAGCTGGATTTCGCTATCGAAAAAGGTATAAAAAAAGGGAAGGCCTATAAAAGGAAAAAGCTGATTAAACCATTTATGGCGATAGCAGCGTGTTTAATTTTAGTAGTTGGAATTGCAGCAAGTGGAAAACTTTTTAACACAAATGATACATCTCTTATTGCACTGGATTCTAGCAAAACACTACCCGTTGTTGCATCATCAAAAAACCTACAGAAATTACTGAAACCTTATATTGGTCAAAATAATGGAATGAAATATAATACAGCCACAAAAAATAGCGCACCGATGCCTGCAGCAGCGCCAGAGATTGCACAAGCTGAGGGAAATAGTTCAAATAGTGGTAGCCAAACCGGAGATGCAGTAAGTGCACAAAGCAAAATAGCTGATGCCACTTTAGACCATTCAACAACTAATCTTCAGGTTCAAGGGGTTGAAGAAGAAGATTTAGTTAAAACCGATGGAGAATATATCTTCAAGGTAAATGCTCAAAAAATTATAAATGTTATAAAAGTAGATTCAAGTTCTAGGATGGAGTCATTAAAGAACATTACTTTTGAAGAAAATTATAGTATAAATGGAATTTTTCTAAGAAATAACATCTTGGTAGTTGTTGGAAATAGCTTTCAAAATATAGATCCTAATAGTAGTGGTAAAAATTCCTATATGATACCATCAAATGAAGTTACGAAGGTTATAAGTTTTGATATATCGGATAAAAAAAATATCAAGAAAGTAAGAGATATTGAAATAGATGGGGTTTATAATTCATCTAGAATGATTGGTTCAAGAGTATATGTTATTGCTAACAAGTATCTAAATAATATAGGTAATATCAAAAAAGATGTAAAAGCTGGAGAGGTTTATTATAGTGATAGTGCAGTTGGAAAGAATAAGGTAACTATTGATTATAAAACAATAAATTATTTGCCGGATGCAATCGAGCCAAACTATATTATGGTGGCAGCTTATAATGTTGATGATAATAAGGAAAAAGTCAATATGAGCACAATTCTTGGCTCAGGAAATAGTATATATTCTTCAGATAAGAATTTATATATAGCAGGTAACAAGTCAATTCAGGATGGAAAAAATAATGGAATTGCAAATACTACACTTTATAAATTTGCATATGAAAATTTAGGAGTAAAATTTGTGGCGAGGGGTGAAGTGCCAGGCAATATTATCAATCAGTTTTCTATGGATGAGAAAAATGATTTCTTTAGAATTGCAACAACCGTTTATAATTATTCGGTAGTAGCTACAAAGACTCCTCAAAATTCTACTTCGCCAGACCAGGGAGCAACCACAAGTGCAGCTCCGAGCACTGGCGTAACATCAACTGATCAAAAGATGAGTAACCAACCACAAAACCAAATTACCAATAATCTTTATGTACTTGATAAAGAGATGAAAACAGTAGGAAAGATAGAAGGCCTTGCCAAGGGGGAACAAATTTATTCAGTTAGATTTATGGGTGACCGGGCTTATATAGTAACCTTTATGCTAACTGATCCTCTGTTTGTTATAGATCTGAAAAATCCAGCAAGTCCAAAGGTCTTGGGCGAACTAAAGGTGCCAGGATTTAGTAATTATCTACAGCCTTATGATGATACACACTTGATAGGATTTGGAATGGCTTCTACAGTGGTTAATGAGGGCGGCGTTGATAGAGCAAAAACTAATGGTTTAAAAATCGCAATTTACAATGTAAGTGATGTATCTAAACCAGTGCAGCAGTTTATAACAACAATTGGTGGGACGGGTACCTATTCAGAGGTATTAAGTAACCACAAGGCTTTACTTTTCTCCAAAGAAAAAAAACTGTTAGCATTGCCTGTTACTGAAAATAATTATGATAACAATACAAATAATTCTTTGCAAAGTTATCAAGGAGCATATATTTATAGTATTGATTTAATAAATGGTATAAAGCTTAAAGGAAAAATTTCGCATATGGATCAAGTTGATAACTCAAACCAAAACAATTCAACAACTAATAGAAATTCCTCTAGCACAAGCATAGATGGTAGCTCTAAGTCTATAGCGCCTATAGATAATAATGGACAGTATTTAATTGATAGAATAATGTATATAAAAGATACTTTATATACATTATCAAATGGATTAATAAAAGCCAATGACATAAACACTTTAAAGGAAAAATCAAAGTTAAAATTAAAGACAGTTGATTTATCAAAAATTTATCCAACAAATGGAGTGAGAGAGATTACTCCTATGCCAGCTCAACAAAATAAATAATAAAACGAAAAGGTTTTTCGCAAAATAGCGGAAAACTTTTTCGATTTTTTGTATTCCATTAATACTTTGAATGTATATATTAATAGTGATAAACAAAAATAAGGGGGTATTATTATGAGTGGTATTTCTAAATGGGTTTTAAAATGGGCTAAGACTATAATTTTAATTAGTTGTTTAGTTGTAATTTTATTTGAGTTATTTATTTCAGGAGATTATTCTATTACTATTATTAATAAAAAAAATAAAACAAACTATAAAATAATAACTCAACACTCAGATTTTAAAAATATTCTTGATAGAGATAAAGATAAATTATGTGGCTTATTTGAAGATGACACTAAAAGCAAAAAATAAAAATAAAAAACATGTATTTAAATAACTTTACTGAAATATATAAATATAGGACATACTATAAATATATGGAAGGTGATTTTATTATGAAGTATTGTAATAAGCATAGAATGATTGTTAAAAAAATTAGTTTATTTGCTTGTCTCTTAGTTTTGACTTTTAGTTTTATAGGGTGTTCATCTAAATCGAGTTCAGTCGTACAAATACCAACAAGACAAATATCTGTTCCAACGGTAGCTACACATTTACCAGAAGTTGATAAGCTTAAGTCGGAATTAATTAAAATTTCTGAACTAGAAATTAAACATAATGATACTAATAATATTACTGAGGTAACAGGAACTGCAACTAATAATAATAAAACAATGTGTAATTTTGGTTTTGAAGTAATTTATTTAAATAAAGATGGAACGACTTTTATAACTCAATTTATCCAAGTTATTGGTATTAAATCAGGTGAAACTAAATATTTTAGTGATAAGCTTATGGATATTGATGTAAGTAAAACTACACATAAAATTCAGTTTGGTGAATTTTTCACATATACAAAATAAGTTATACAAGTTATTCCTTTATCCCCCACTTTTTAATTAGTATATTTTGTTAATTGATTTACAATAGTATTATTTACATTTGTTATATATAAAACGACCTAAATATTACATATGTTAATAGAATATGCATATAGTTTGGATAAAAATAGCATATTTTAGCGGAATAAGAATATTGTAACAAATAACATATTGTGGTAACATATTACAAGTAATGACAATATATAAGCATTATATAAATATAATTTTAAAAAAAGATATTATTATATATTTATTGTAATAACTAATATTCAATTGTAATTCAGTAAAACTTTATTTGTGAAGTGGGGATAATTATTATGGGTAAAAGCAAATATAAAAGTAGACAAGCTATGGCACTAGGATATATTTCAATTGCATGTTTATCAATATTGATAATAGTATTTAGTATTTATAGTATGGATAAAGTAAGCGCAGAATCTGATCATATCACTCAAAAAATAGTTCCAGCTAAAATGTTTTCAATGCAAATTTTAACAGCGTTAATAGATCAACAAACTGGTATAAGAGCTTATATAATTTCAGGAAAAAAAGATTTCTTAGATTCCTATTATTTAGGTAATAAGGAGTTGGAAGGATATTCCGATTATATTAATAATTTAGAAAAGGTAGGTATTGATGGTTATACTGCCAATCAACTTAATCAGAAAATTAAAACAATTCAAATTTATTTTAAAGAGCAAATAAGATTAGTAGATGATGGAAATTTACAAAAGGCAGTATCGAATTTAAGTCAAGGCAAGATTTTAGTTGATGAATTTAGAACAATTGATACTATGCTAATAGATAAGATTGATCTACAGATAAATCGCTCAAGTGAATATACTGCAAATACTCGTATAATACATAAATATCTATTGATTTTTCTAGGTGTTCTTCTTGTAGTAGGTAATTTTATATTTATTAAACATATTTTGAATGATATAAATGAAGAGGTCGATAAAAAAAATCAATTAAACAGGGAATTACAAAAATTAATTATTTCACAAGAAGAGTTTATAATGAATATTTCTCATGAACTTAAAACCCCATTAAATGTAATTTACTCAGCTGTACAGTTATTTGAAATGTATTGCCATAATGGCTCATTAGATGAGAGACATGAAGCGATTGTTACAAATATTGATTCAATGAAACTAAATTCCTATAGGTTAGAAAAACTTATAAATAACATAGTTGATTCATCCAAGGTTAAAGCTGGATGTTTTCAACTCAATTTAACAAATAACAATATAGTGGTGGTTATAGAAGATATAATTATAGCCGCAACTAATTTTATTGATTGCAAAGGATTAAATATTATTTTTGATACAAATATAGAAGAAAAAATAATTGCTTGTGATGTGGAAAATATTGAACGTGTAATGTTAAATCTTATATCTAATGCAATTAAATTTTCAGAAAAAGGTAAAGAAATATTTG
This sequence comes from Clostridium sp., assembly GCF_036569345.1. Lineage (GTDB taxonomy): Bacteria > Bacillota > Clostridia > Clostridiales > Clostridiaceae > Clostridium_AD. The sequence continues at coordinate 1,609 of NZ_DATCQT010000025.1, read as the reverse complement.
TTCAAATTAAAGAAAAAAATGAATTTATTCAAATATCAGTTAAAGATAATGGAATAGGAATGGCTGATAGTCACATGGATGTGATTTTTGATAGATTTAAACAGGTAAACAGATCTTTATCAAGAAATGCTGAAGGAACAGGGATTGGGCTAAATTTAACTAAATCTATTATTGAACTTCATAAAGGTAAGATATTTGTTGAAAGTGAACTTGGCATTGGTAGCAAATTCACTTTCACACTTCCGTCCATAATAGTAATTGAGGAAAATTTGGTACCTAATAATACTTTTGAAAATAAAAATGAACTTATGCAATTGGAGTTTTCAGATATATATTTGTAATAATATAAAATGACATATGTTTTTTAAAGTAGATTGTTCGACTTTTTTGTTTGGTATAGGTATATTTGCTTTATTACGATTTTTTCAGCTTGAGACTCAGTTATAGTCCCATCATTTAAAAGAGTCGCTATAGATTTTATATTATTATGTTTGTTGCAATTATTATATGTTTTATTTTCTTGACCTATTATAGTTGTTTCTAGATTTGATTTCTTATAATTTAATTGTTTTGAAGCTGTTGTTTTATTTATGACAGCTTTAATTTTATTTGCTTGATCTTCAGTTATAGTTTTAGGAGTTACGGGGTTTTCAAAAATTGTTTCTATATTATGATCTATTTTAGTGTTTATTTGTTTATACTCACTTGTTAAAGGTATGGTGCTATTAATAGTTAATAATTTAGTAGTTGTTGCAAAAGTTGTGCTAGCGGATGATAAATAAATGCCTCCTGTTAATAACCCTGCAAGTATTTTGGTTTTTATAGATTTATTCTTCATTTTAATCTCTCCTTATTAAACCATTTAATTCATTTTTATAGTTGAATTGTTTTTATACTTGAATTGTAGCAATAGATAATGTCAAAGAAGTGTCAATATAATGTTTATTTTGTGTAGTTTTATATTTTTATGATAGTGGTAATGCTAGGAGTGGTAGTAGATGTAATATGTAATGATTGTCCAGGCATTGGAATAGGGGGCAGTTTATCTTTTCTATATTAATAACACTTGTCCATGCGTATCCGAATGCGAAATTTTGAGTTATTTAGATATATATGTAGAAATATGAAGATAATCCAGTTAGAATACTTATAAGTTAAAATCATGCTATTATTTATATGGTAGAATACTCCTTGTCGTCACGAACTAGTGGCTTGACAAGTTAAATGTTAATTACAATTTAATGAATTTTTAAATAAGATTTATTTTGAAGAAGTAGTTGACAAAACAAGAAATACCTAGTAATATAGTAGAAGTCGTCACTTGATGACAAAACAAATTGGTCTTTGAAAATTAAACAGAGAAATAGGTAAAGAAATGAAATAATATTTTATTTTAACCAGTTAATTACTTTAGAAAAAGTAATAGTTTAGTCGTAAGACTAAAAAGTATGTAATGAGCTCGCGTTACCAACTTAATCGTTGGTATTCAACTTAACAGTTGGCGCAGATTAATCATTTCAACTAAAAAAGTGTAAACTTTTAAATTGAGAGTTTGATCCTGGCTCAGGACGAACGCTGGCGGCGTGCCTAACACATGCAAGTCGAGCGA
>NZ_DATCQT010000024.1:0-7217 GCF_036569345.1 Clostridium sp. | reverse complement strand
TTATATCTAATGTAGGGTTACTGTTTGTGTGATTTCAAAGTAATACAAAAGTATAACAAAAGCATTATCGTATAAATCGGAAACCAAATATAGATTTCAATTAAAATATTTTATTTGTTACTATTCATAAGCGTCTATAGTCTTGCAGAATTTTGAAGAAACTATGCAGAGTTTTTAAGGAAATCATAAACACATTCTTTTAAAATAATAAGTATGGAGTAAACTTATTCTAAGGTATTACTTATTTTGTTGAAGATGGAGGTTTTTCATGAAAAGCACACAAAATATAACTTCTGAGAGCTTAAAAGCATATTCAAATTCAATTGGAGTAGATAAAATTGGTTGGTTTGACTCTTCAAATTTTCCTAAATACTTGAAGGCTATTGATGAACGAAGGGAATTATATAATTTTCAATATAAGTCTTTTGAGCAGTTCCTTTCTGCAGGATATTCTGGTAGTCAGTATAATACAATAATTGTATTAGTAGTAGATTATTTTTTTGATAATAACTATACGAAAGATGACTTTAAAATATCTAATTACACGCGGTTTTGTTGGCAAACCATTGAACCCAAAGCTGATTTAATTATTAACTATCTTGAAGATAGAGGATATAGATCTGAAAGAGCTAATACTCCAGACAGAGCTGCAGCATGCAAGGCTGGACTTGGTTTTATAGGTAAAAACTGCATGTTTTATGCTTATGATATTGGATCTTATGTTGGTATACGTACAATTGGAACAGATTTTAAATTTAATGAAAATAATGAGCATGATGAACAAACCGTAAATGCCTTCTGTGCTAAATGTAACAAGTGTGTTAATGTCTGTCCAACGCAATGTATAAATAATGAAGGTTATAAAATAAACCCTACAAAGTGTATTTCTTTTATCAATAGGCATGCAGAGGAACCTAGTAAAATTTATCCGGATGATATAAATCAATTAGGTGGCTGGCTTCAAGGGTGTGAAATATGTCAAGATATATGTCCTTTGAACGCTAACATAAAGCATAAAAAACAAGTTACTTTTTCAAAAGGTATAGATTTATATGGTATGAAGTTAAAAAATAGAAATAGTATATCAAAAAATGAGTTAATTGAAAAAATGAAAGAAGTTAATTCCGTAGAGTATAAACGATATATAGGTGAATATTTACTTGAGTTAAAAGAACAAAAATAAAGCATTGTAACTCTGCAGATTTTTACAGGTAATCAGCAGTTTTTTCAAGGTAATCCTTCTAATATCCTATATAATTATAGATATAGACTTTAATAGATTATAAAGTTTTGGAGAACAATAGCAGATATTTTCTAAAATAATAATGTGAGGCGTGTTAATATGAAAAATTTAAATCATAAAGTTGACTTATGTATAGTGGGTGGTGGAATGGCTGGAATCTGTGCTGCAATAGCAGCTGCAAGACATGGTACTAAGGTAGCATTAATGCAGGACAGACCTGTACTTGGAGGCAATGCATCCTCGGAAATAAGAATGTGGATTTGTGGGGCTCAAGGTCCGAATAACAGAGAAACAGGGATACTAGAAGAAATACAAATGGAGAACTTATATCGTAACCCTACTCCAAACTATTCACTTTGGGATAGCATACTATATGAAAAAGTAAGATTTGAGAAAAATATAGAACTTTTATTAAATTGTAGCTGTACTGATGCTAAGATGAATGGAAATAAAATTGAGTCCATAAAAGGTTGGCAATTAACCACAGAAACCTGGCATACCGTTGAGGCAAAATACTTTGCAGATTGCTCAGGAGATAGCATTTTATCACCACTTTCAGGAGCGGAATTCCGTCAAGGTAGAGAAGATTCTAATGAATTTAATGAATCCATTGAACCAGCAAAGTCAGATAAGAAAACAATGGGCATGAGCTGTCTATTTCAAATAAGGGAAACAAACAAACCTCAAACATTTATTCCTCCAGCTTGGGCACATAAATATACAACGGATGAAGATTTTCCAGCTCGCGACCATGACACAAAAACTAATTATTGGTGGATTGAGCTCGGTGGTGAAAATGACACTATCCATGATGCAGAGGAACTGCGGGATGAACTTTTAAAAATAGTTTTTGGTGTGTGGGATCATATGAAAAATTATGGGGATCATGGAGTTGATAACTGGGAAATAGATTGGATAGGCTTTCTTCCAGGCAAAAGAGAAAGTCGTCGAAATGTGGGAGACTATATTTTAAACCAAAACGATATAGCTAGTGAGGGTAAGTTTGAGGATTTAGTTGCCTATGGTGGTTGGAGTATGGATGACCATCATCCAGCAGGGTTTAAATATACCGGTGGGTATCCAACTATATTTCATGCGTCACCATCACCTTTTGGTATTCCATATAGATGTCTTTACTCAGTTAATATAGAAAACTTATTCTTTGCAGGTAGAAATATAAGTGGTACCCATGCTGCTATGAGTGCTACAAGGGTTATGGCTACCTGTTCAATAATTGGTCATGCAGTAGGAACAGCTGCAGCTATAGCTGTTAATAAAGACTTAACTCCAAGAGAAGTATACGAAAAGGAAATACAAAATCTTCAACAAATGCTAATGGAGGATGATTGCTATTTACCATGGCAAAACAGAGAGATATCAAAACTAACAAGTAAGGTACTGATAACTGATAATGCTTATAACACTGAAGTCTTAAGAAACGGATCGGACAGACCTATCGGTATTGAAGATAATGGCTGGACAGGAAACTTAGGAGATTTTGTGGAGTATAGCTTTGAAAATGCAGAGCAAATAAGTGAATTGAGATTTGTTTTCGATAGCAATTTAAATCGTGCAATTCATAACATGCCCTGCAATTATCCACTAGAACAAAATGATTTTCATGTACCTGAAAGCATGGTAAAAGAATTTAAAATCGAAGCTTTGGACGAATTAGGGAATTGGGTACTTGTAGCAGAAGTTAAAAATAACTATCAAAGATTGGTTAAGCTACAGGTTGATGTAAAAACAAAGTCTATTAGATTCATCCCTGTAAGTACCTGGGGTTCAGAGAAGGCTCATGTTTTCTCATTAGATTTAAGTTAATATATATAGTGTAAAAATAGTTTATCATTATAATAGGGAGACAGGGTTAACTGCTCCCTATTTTTCCTGGTAATATAAAATTCATTCCCAAATTTATGCCAATCCATTGATTGTTAAAGATAAATGTATAGGATTCTTTAAAAGATGTGCTTATTTTCAGGACTTTAATGCAGAGTTAATTTATAATTGAATTATAAACTAACAGGTATTAATACCACTTAATGGAGGCTTTATTATGGCAAACCTAAATCATGAAGCTTTGGAAGAATACTTAGAATATCTTCAGAAACATTTTGAGATTAGTATATGTATAAACGACTTTGTAGGCTTTATACCTCTAGACAAAGAACTCGATTTAGTTATTCAGTCCTTTATGGCTCACACTAATTCCTTTTGCATGTATGTTAAATCTGATAAAAATCTCATGCAGAAATGTTTGAATATGAAAAAGAAAATATTCAATAGATGTTTGAGAGAAAGTGGACGGTTTTATGGTGTTTGCCATGCAGGAGCAGGTGAATTTATTTATCCGATAACGTACAATAATCAACTGCTAGGAATTATAAATATTGGAATGTATGATAGCCTATCTTCTGAGAACACTCAGATAATTAATAGGATGTGCGAAGGATCAGAATTGGATGGAGAAAAAGCACTTGAATTATTCAAGTGCAGCATGAAAGGTAATCTTGATGCTGATAGAGAAAAAGAAATGCACAGTAACTTTAATTTCCTCTGTTGTTACCTAGGAAATTGTTTTGGTAAATTATCAGTAGATTATCATGCAATAAAATATTTGAAAAGGAAACATAATTCAAGTGAAGACTTCATTTTGTCACATTGCATACAGTATATAAGAAGTAATTATGCAAATTACATTGATGTAGCTACATTACAGGCTCAATGTCACTGTAGTGAATCAGCTATCAATCATATGTTCAAGAGGAGAACCGGTAAAGGGGTAAAAGGTTACGTCAATGATATTAGAATAAATGAATCAAAAAAACTTTTAACAGAATCCAATGAAAGTATTTCTACTATAGGCTCAAAGGTTGGCTTCCTTGATCCTGATTATTTTTCAAGGGTTTTTTCTAAAAGTACAGGTATAGCTCCAAAGCTATATCGTGAAAGGTTTAGTAAACCATAAAGAAGAATTATTAAAATTACCTATTTCTGTTGTGTCGAACTTGTAAAATATTGCGGTGCGGCAAGAAGTCGCTAATTGGTAGTGTTTCTAAAAAAAATGCGTTAGTTACTAAGCGTATCCCCACTCGAAACTGCACTCCGAGTAATTGGTTTGTGGGTTGCATGAGAGTTAAGTACCTAAGGTCATTGCTTTACGTAGAAGCAAGACTTGGTTAGGGGAAAAATGGAAAGTATAAACTAAAGTTGAACCTTTGTAATCTTCGTAAATTACGATAAGCGTACTATGGAGTAACAAGCTTAATATGGATAGGAAAGATTGTATCGCAATCCAATCGTGCAGTAACCCACATATCCATCGGAGTATAGAAGGATGCTTCCCCATTTGAATCTACTAATAGTGGAACTTGATAAGCCCTTTGTGTTCCTCGATAGAGGTAGGGTAATCGAAAGAAAGCTACAATACCAGAGGGTAAGGGAGTGTACTAAGCCAACATTAAAGTTTTTATGGATGAATATAAAGTGGCATCATGAATTTAATAATGATAGAAAACAGTTAATATCCGAATTATTGCAATGTGGATTAAGATATAAAAGATTTAAAAATGCAAATGGTGCTATCAATTTTTGCTATAATACATACAAAATAAAAGGAGTCAGAATGTGAGAAAACTTTTTACAGTCTTATATTCTGAATTTAGAGGAGGTGAACATATGTATAAAAATGTAAAGGTAATACTCATTGGTGGAAGTCCGATGAGTGGGAAGACAACATTAGCTACTAAAATAGCTTCAAAGTATTTTTATAATTGTATTTCTACAGATGATATTGGACAAGTAATTCAAACAGTAATTGATGTTGATCCAATGAAAGGACATGATTATCGTGAATATTATATTAGGAAATCTATTGATGGACTTATTAAGGATATAACAGTTTATCATGAGAGAATATGGCCTTCAATAAAACGTTTAATTGATATACATAGTACTTGGTCTAATCCAATTATTATCGAGGGATGGGCATTATACCCCCGGTTAGTGAAAGAGTTAGGTGATAAAAATATAAAGAAAATATGGCTAGTTTGTGATGATAAAGTTCTAGAAAAAAGGTTAATTGAAGCTAAAGAATTTTATATAGGAGCGACAGATAAAGATTTGATGATTCTGAATTACTTGAAGCGAAGTATATGGCATAATCACAAGATTTTTAAAGAGATTAAAGAATTTAACGAAGACCACATAAGAATATCTGTAGATTTAACGGAAGAAGAATTATTTAAGAGAGCTATAGAGGTGTTAGAAAGATAAAATTGGCACTGCATTAACTAGCAATACAATCAAGGTAGAAAAAAGTCAAAAATTGATAGGAGGAAAAAACTATGGCTATAAGAGAGATATTACTATTAGGGAATGAAAATTTGTATGAGGTATGTAGAGATGTTTCAAAGAATGAATTTGACAAAACAAAACAAATAGTTGAAGATTTACATGATACACTGATAAATTTTAAAGAAAAATATTGTTTTGGAAGAGCAATAGCAGCACCACAGATAAATGAGTTGTGCAGAATAATTTATATTAAATCTGATAATACTTCTATTGCATTTATAAATCCTAGACTTGAATTTATAAATGATAAAAAATTTGAAATGTGGGACGATTGTATGAGTTATCCTGGATTAGAAGTAAAATTATATAGATATAAAACTTGTAAAGTTTATTACAAAGATTTGAATTGGATTGATTGTAGTATAGAATTTACGGGAGATTTAGCGGAGTTAATACAGCATGAATATGATCACCTAGATGGTGTACTAGCTGTACAGAGAGCAATTGATAATAAATCATTTAGAATAAATAAGAATAAGTCAGGTTGTTTTTAGTTCCCATTAAGGTATAGCTCCAATATTACATTTTCAGGATGATGACTTTATGGAGGTAGTTATGAATAATAATAATTTAGAAAATGATTTTTGGCGTGAAAATGTGGTTTCATGTGCTCTAGCTTATGCTAATCATATATGGAAGCCGACTATTAAAAACCTCTTTCATGGGTATGATACTGATGGAATTTTAATTAATACGCCAGATTCTAATTATATAAGTGCTAAATATAATTGTGGATGGTGGATAATAGAGCAATTTAATAAAGGGATACCGTATAATTGGGGCGGTTGTACTACTACAATTGAAGAGTTTGATACTAGAATTACAGAAGGGAAGTTTGCAGGTAATGTACCAGACTCTAGAGATAATGGTGCTAGTAAGTATTGTGTTGGTGTTGATTGTTCTGGTCTTGTTACAATTTGCTGGAGTTTAACAAAAAGAGTATCTACTCGGTCTGTAACTAATATTGCGTCACCTTTAGATTCAACTGATTTACTTCTACCTGGTGATGTTATACTTTTATCTGGAAGTCATGTTATGATATTTATAAATTTTTTAGATAATGAAAAAACATGTGCAAAAATTGTAGATTCGAGTAGAAGTACTGGAAGAGTTCTTTTACGAATAGAAAATTTATCAGATTTGATAAAAAGAGGGTATAGAGGGTATCGAAAAAATATTGGATAGTGATGGAAAAAATATCGTAATCCTTCATCTAAATTAAGACACAATATTCATTTTTCACGACATTTGTGTTTTCCCATCCCTAATATATAAAATAGTTTTTATCTTCTATATAACAAATCATATTTTATTTTCTTATATATAATTCATGGTAAAAATAGTATAATCAAGTAAAATTATAAGGGAGAAAACTAAAATGGTAGAGCAAAAAAAAGAAGATTGTTCGGGTAACGTAGAATGTGAACAGATATATAAAGAGAAAGATTACAAACTAATTTTAAGAAAAGAAACTCAACATTTTATAATTTATTACACTGAAATAGATAAGACATGTATAGATAAAGTTTCCAATGTTCTCGAAAATAATTACAATAGAATTACAATTATTTTTAATGAACAACTTAAAGAGAAATTGACTATTGAGATTCATTCA
>NZ_DATCQT010000023.1:0-30419 GCF_036569345.1 Clostridium sp. | reverse complement strand
TATATTGAATTCAGGTATTTTAAAATTACTCATAAATGATTTTGATATATTAATAGCTTTCAGGAGGTTTGAGGTATCAATTTTATTTAACACTAATTCTTTTTCATGAAGCATTGCAAGTTTTCCACCAGAAAAACTGCCCGTATATTGTCCACCAGTATCAAACTTAGAAATATAATTAGAAGATGCCCATCCAGTTTTCTTACCTTTAGCAGTATCATACTTTACATTGTACCAACTGCCACTTTGACCTATAATCTCCATTACTTCATTTGCAAACAATTTACCAATTACAGTTCCATTTGGACTATTACGAACATTAAGAGTAGAAGCGTCATGGACTTTACCTCTGCTACCAGTAGACGGAGCAGGATTAGCAACAGGTGCAGGTTGAGCAACCGAAGCAGGAGTAGCAGTAGGTGTGGAAGTAGCAGAAATCCCAGATATACCGTTACTTGCAATATTCACCTTTTGCATCAGACTCAATAAATCTTGAAAACTTTGCCCCATTTTTTCTGCCTGAGCGATGTTAATTTGACTAAAGTCCTCTGAGAATTTAGTCAATTCTGCTTTGATATTTGCGATATTCCCCTTAATAATATCTTCTCGCATAGTTGCCCATTTTTGCTCATTGTTGATAAGTTCTGTATAGGTATATTCAATGGATGTAGTGGTATCTTTAGTTTTCTTGTCTTCTAGAGTTTTTTGGTCTTCAAGATTTTGTTTTCGCAAATCTAATTCATGTTTGCTTTGAGTATCAGCAATGGCAGATTGTTTATCAGCTAATTGCTGTTCTAAGACAAAACGTTTTGCCCTTGCTTCAATACTATTATCAAGAGATAAAACATTTATTTCCGATTGAGTCTTCTGAACATCTTTTTGAGCTTTGTCTAGATTCTTTGTGTAATCCTGAGCATTTGCTTCATCATCTAATTTTTTGATTTCTGCATCGATATGATCCATTACTGTAGTATGACGTTCATTTTCTGCATCTATAGCAATATTCTTTTGTGTCTCAACTGCTTTTTTATAGACATCTATGATGGAATTTGCTTCTTCAGTACGAAGGGATACAATTTCCTCTGATACGGCTTTTATCGCGTCTACATTTGCGGTCCATGCTTGACGTAATTTTTGAATCTTAGCAAACTCTATATCCATATTTTTTTGAGATATAGCAGACTGAGCATTATATTCAGCTATATAAGAAGATGATTGTTCATTACTAGCAGTGAACCAATTAGAATGATTTTGAGCGCCTTGAGCATTAATTTTATTATTTGCATCATTAAGTTGATTTATTTGTGTTATTTGATTTCCGATTAGCTCATTAGATTTGGATATTGTTAATGCATAATCATTGTTGGACTTTGCCTGTGCAATCTCTTTGGTTAAATCGTCTGACCTTGCTTTTGTTAATAATGCTTGTGCATTTGCTTCTTTGATTAGGGCATCAGTGTTATCTAGGACGGCAGGAGCTTCTACTGAACCCTTCCCACTTATTTCATCTATTGCTGTTTGGTTTGTCTTTCTAGAATTATAATCAGAGAGTATGGTTTTTACATATTTTTGAGTTTCAGCATAAGGAGGAATGCCATTGTATTTAGTAACTGCACCAGGACCAGCATTATAAGCTGCTAAAGCTAGTGATATATCTCCACCAAATTTATCAAGTTGTTGTTTTAGATATTTAGCTCCTCCTGCTAGATTCTGTGCAGGGTCATAGCTATTAGTTACTCCAAGTGCTTTAGCAGTTCCAGGCATTAATTGCGTTAAACCTACAGCACCAGAAGGACTTACAACACCAGCTCTAAATCCACTTTCCTGTTTTACCAAAGCATCTAAAAGAGTTGCAGAAATTCCATTTTGTTTTGCTGCTGCACGAATTAAATCTGCATATGGGCCTGTTACTGCTTCTTGTGCTTCTCCTGAATTAGAACCACCTGTACCATTGGGGGGAGTATAACTACCACTAGTAGGTGTTTTTGCTAAATCACTAGCTTTTAAATTAGATAAAGTATCCCATGCACTACTTGTTAGATTTGCTTGGTTCAGCATTTTATTAGCTGTCGCTAAAAGGTTGCCAGCTTCAGATACTCTATTATTATTTAAGATAGAAAAATGCTCTTGTTGATCAGTATTTCCACCTTTGTCAATTTGTGAAGCATAAGCAGCGTTTCTAGCTTCAAGTGCTTTAACTTCTGCCCCAATAGCAGCAATCCTTTTAGTAGTTGCGTCAATTATAGCTTGAGTCTCTAATTTATGAGCCTCGGCAGATGATTTTAAAGAACTAAGTTCTATAGTAGCAAGTGCTTCTTGTGCAGTTTGGTTAGCCTTTAAGGCATCAATATTTACACCAATTGCACTAGTCTTATCATTCATAACCTTGCTATATTCAGGATATTTATCAATCATCTTTTGATTTAAAGACGATTCTTCTTCAGTTAATTTATTCCCTTTGACAAGTTTATCTGCAACCTTTTGGTAACTAGTTATTAATTGTCCATTGGCAGCATTCTCACGAATCTTTAGAGCAATCTTTTGTGAATCTGCTTGAACAGACCCATAATCTAACGCAGTAGCTTCTTTTTTTGCAACGTTGTATTGTTGTTGAGCATCATCTACTGACTTTATTTTGCCCTCTAGAACAGCAAGAGCTTGTTGTTTAGCTTCTATTGCCCCATTATCAGTTGAAATAGTTTGACCATAATCATCAACGCTGGTGATATTGCCCATCGACTGTAAGACTAAAATATCTTCTTTTAATTTTTGAATTTGTTTTTGATTCTCATCATAGTTCATTGCCTTTTTCATAGCTTCTAATGCTACGGTAGCATCGTCTATTTTTTTAGGGTCTAGTGTATTTTGAAAATCAGCCAACGAAGTGTTAAAATCGGCCTGAGCTTTATTTGATTCCTCTAATTGTTGTTTTACTTTTGCTTGCTGATTAGCATATGAAACAAGTCCATATGTTAAAGCACTTACAGCAACTACAGCAAGGACTATAGGATTTGTTAATAACCCTAGCATTGATGCACCAAAAGCTCTTAATCCAGTTGAAGCAACAGCCAAAGAAGCAGGGAAAACTCCACCGAAAAATGCACTTGTACTTAATACTGATGCACCTAATTCTATCATTGAAGTTATTGCGCCAATAATTGCTTTACTCTGAAATATAGTCATTGTAGCTAATGCGGTAAATATAGCAGTGTTTAGAAAACCAAATTGCGTAGTTACATTACCAATGGCAGTTACAAATGAAGTTAATCCCCCTATTGCACTATTGATAAAAGTAGATGATAATAAATTCAACCAAATTTTTTGGGTTGCATTGGTTAAGTCATTTAATTTTGCTTCTGTAGATTTTGCGAATTCACCGTATCTAGTCATCGCAGAACCACTAGAATCTAATTGAGCTGATTGTAATTTTAATGCGGTATCCATGTTGTTCATTAATATCAGAAAATTCTCTCTTTGCCTTGTGCCAGCTAGAGCTTTTGCTGTAGCACTTTGTTCTACTTGGGAAAGAGTATTCCATTTACCACTTAACTCATTAATTACAGCAGAGAAATCTTTGAATTCACCAGATGTTTCCCTTACTGATATTTTTGCATATTTTTGGAAGTCCCTTTCCACGTTGGAAACGTCTTCATTATCCGCATCGAATTTTTTACCTCCCTTTACATCCTGGAAACGAGCGAACATAGTTTTAAAAGACTCACCAATAGAACTAGCAGATTTTCTACTAACGCTACTTACCGTTCCTATATAACTCACCAAATCACTAAAACTAGTTCCTGCCATTTGAGCTGAAACTGAGGTTCTTTCTAATGCAGTACCTAACTCTTTAGTTGAAGTAGCAGACATATTATCGACTGTTGTTAATTTATCAACTACAGTCATTGCTTCATCTGCATTCATTTTAAAACCATTCGTAATTGCAATAAGTTGATCTGCACTGGACTTAGAATCTTGGCCAGCAATTGCACCCATTACAGTTGAAGATTGAATTAATTTTAATGTCTCTTCTTGGGTATGTCCTGCTCTTAGGAATTCCTCTGCCGATGCCATTACTTCTGCTGTTGTAGAATGTAGTTGAGAAGCTAAGTCGGCATATGCTTTTGTCATTTCCATAACTGAGTCTCGTGTAATACCAGTAATCATTTGTATATTTGTCATAGATTTGTCAAGAGTATTTATGAATGTAAATCCTTCTTTTATTTTTGATAGAGTTCCAAAAATAAGACCACCAACAATTGTCCACTGAGCCATCTTTATTCCATTATTTACCAAATCTGCCCCGAACCCTTGAGTAGCAACCCTTGCCTCATTTATACCTGTACGAATCCTCGACATTGAGGTATTTATTGAAGCTGTTTGAGTTCTAAATCCATCTGCGTCCAAAACAGAACTACTTAATCCTGCAACAGTACCTTGAACAGCACCTATTTGAGATTGCACAGCAGGAGTTTGAGCTAAACTACCACCACTTGCTTGAATATTACGGATTGCTAAGGCATTGCGTTCCTGGTAGAGTCCAATTTGCCTTCTCAATTCAGCAGTTTCTTGTTCAGTAGTAACAACTGTTTGCCTAGCTGTTTCTGCATTTCTAGTATCTAATACTTCCCGTTCTCTAGCAGCCTGTAAATACATTTCTTCATATCTATTACCATTTGCTTGTGAAGAATTCATTCTAGTCTGTGCTTGAGCAATAGTTTCATTTGAACCTAGAATTGATTGTTCTATCTGTCTTTGAGCAGAAGTAGTTGTTGCTACTCTTTGTGCTTCTTCATTAGCAGTCATTCTTCTTGCTGTGTCACTTGCTTCTTGATGTGCTCTAAGTCTTGATTGCTCATCTCTTTGTGCTTGAACATATGCCTGATCTGAAGCATTATTAACAGCAGTGTTTCCTGCTAAAGCAACAGCATTATCCCTACTAGCTCTAGCTAATTGTGATCGCTCATTACCCCTACCAATTGCATTAGCAAGTTTATCTGCTTCATTTCTAGCTATCTTTAAAGTATCAGTATAAGACCTAGTTCTATCAGTTAAAACAGTTGTGTAATCGCCAGCTTTGCTTACCAATGTTTTAAAAGTGTCTACTTCTTTAACTCCACGACCGAGACTATCAGTAAATTCTCTTGTCTTGGAACTGATTTTTTCTATCTGCTCTCCTGTGCTAGTTGTAAAAATTTTAAACTTCTCACTTGTTTTATCTAGAGAACTAGAGTCTATATTTAGTCTTATTGCTTTATTTGCTTCACTATTAAGAGTTTGTATTTTTGAGGTGAGTGCATTTAACGCAGTGCTATCCGTAGTGACTTTTAGTATTAAAGGATCACCATTAATCTTTGCCTGAATCCCTTGTATATCTGTTAATATTTTCTTCTGTGAGACTTCCGATAATATCGCCTGTATATTAATCTGAATCATATCTGACATTAATTTAATCAACTCCTCTACATGAAAAATAGAGGGTGATTCCCTCTAACTACATTGAACGTATCCCCTCATTCAGTAATGCTTTTACTAGTATTTCTTTCGCTTTACCATTTTGTAAATCTTGCTTAGTTTTTTCTATAAATGGGCGAGGTTTTAAATAATCCGAACTGCCCATATAATCATATTCTCCGTAACCTGAACCATCTCCATATTCAACTAATCCTGCAAGTGAAAAAGGATCTTTATTATTGGGATTATAATTTTGATTGCTCATTGTGTTATTTTCTACATTTAGTACGACCATATTACCGCCCGAAAATGTCTCTGATTTCATCTGATTAACGTCAGACAAACCACCATTATCTTCTCTCCTTATATATTGCTTAGGAGAGTATGCGTCATAAACAACAGCCTTTACGTTATCTGATTCTAATTGTTTAACTTCAGATGCTACGGTAGTTGCCATAGCTTTTTGTACTTTTAACAAAAGATATGTTTCTAATTCTTTCATGCTATTGAAATTAGGCATTGAGAATTACCTCCTATAACACCTTTTTCTTACGAGGTGTTGATTTAGGTTTGGGTGCATTGAAGCTAGAAATGATACTTGGAAGTTTACCCATAATTTCTCCTAGTTCTCCCTGAGCTGGGAGCTTGAGTGCGATTTTATTTAATACCTGACTAAGAATAGAAGCAACACTATTACTAAGTTCGATTTCTTGAGCAATTTCACTTTCTAGTGTTTGAGTAAAATCACTGTAATCGCAGTTTATTCTTACACATTCAATTACCCCATGTTCTTTACAGAAATCATAAAATTCAACAGCTAGTGCAGAATCAATATTATTTTCTAAATCTGTTAACCCTTCAAATTCAATGTCTGTGAAATTAGCTAGGATGTAGAGAGATGTGAATAAAGTTTTTAGAGTATAATCTATTTTTATAAACCCAGATTCATCTTTAGAGAGGGAAATTAGGATTATATTATCAATTATGTTTTGTTGAGAAGAGATAGGGACGTAGTTGGGTTTTATTAGAGTTGGGAGATTTGTATTGCCTGATTGGATCTTTTCTTTTAATTCGTTGAATTTCATTATTTTTGACTCCTTTTAATTTTGTTATTTAGTTGCTATTAGGTAAATTAAATGAAAGCATCTTCAACATCTTCTGAACCATCCCTAATTATATAAATCTCAGTAGTTGTTGAACTCTTATGTCCTAACAATGCCTGTGCAGCCTTAATATCCTTATTCTCATACAACACAAGATCCGTGGCTCGCTTTTCTCTCAGTTGGTGAGGATGGACACGTCTATTAATAACTTTACTAAAGTCATCCTTGCACCAATCATTAAACAAACCTTCTCCTGCTTGACGATATTCACCCTGAGATTTAGTTACAAATACATAGGGGCAATCATCTTCTCCACGAACTTCTAACCATTTATTAATAGCGTCCATAGCAGATTGATCAAACTTTAACTTTCTTACCTCACCAATAACTCCTTTACCCTTACAGCGAGTCTCTTGAGTGGCATAGAAAGTAATAGTTTTTGTTTCTTCTGTACCATCATCATTCTTGATTTTCTTTTCCTTAATAATAGGAGCATAGTCAACAACTTCTTTGAGTAGTTGCCTGGATTCTGCTCTTCTACAAGCTGTTGAATAAGTGAATTTTAAATAAGCTAATTTCTGCCACTGCCCACGGTTTTCAAGGTCTTTTAAAAGCAATTCCCATTCTTCTGCATTCATTGGTTGTTTTACATGTAAATCGTTAAGGGCAGGAGCCGAAATTTTCTTAGTTATGAAGTTTTTGAACAAGGGATGCTCATCTTCATAAAATGTAATAATATATCCATTTAAAGAACTAATTGCAGCACGTTTTAATCTAACTCCAGAAGAAGACATTCCTCTTCTAACAAGGAAGTTTTGATATTTTAGAAAGTCTCTACTTTTAATCTCTAATAATGATTTATCTTCACAATGCTCATAAACCCAAAAGAAGAATATATGTAATGCTGATAAATATTGTCGAAGTGTTTTAGGAGAGAGGTTCGTGGATTCTAATAAAAACTCTTTTGTAATATCACGATTGAATTTATTTAGTTTATTCCATTGTTCGTTTGTAACTGTTGGAAGCTTTTCTGCAATTGATACTTCTGCCATTTATACGCCATCCTTATTCTTATTATTATTTGTATGCTTTAAATTTACTACAAACCATGTCAATAATCTCTTCTTGAATCCTGCCTTCAACAGCTTTATTAATGATACTACAATTATTTTTATATCTTTTACATTTGATGCAATTAGATTCAAATTCTTCTAATTGTGTGACAGTAGGGAATATCCCCACATAATCAACAGGATAAATAGCAATATTAATATGTGGGTCTTTTGAATCATAAAAAATGCCATTTACTCTTTCACATGTGGTATTATCATCTATCCAAATTAATTGTGTATCTGTAATGGAATCTAGGAGTAATTTAAAGTAGTTATTTGCATCTTTATCTATCCTATCGAAATAAAAAACACAGTCAACATAAAAATGTTGCGTCTTATTAGGTCTTAAATTCCATCCTTGAATTTTTACTTGCTCATTTATGTATTTGATAAAGTTCTTCTTATACTTTTTTGCTTCAGCAGTTTCATACATTGTTACCATAGGTTTGCCATGAGCAATAAAAGGTCTTGGTTTTAAATAATGGTTTACTGAAACTGGGATAGGTGATATTAAATTAAGTATATTTGGAATATTAATTCACTCCTTGTCGTTATTCTAAAAAGGGATAAAAAAAGAGAAGAAGACAAACAAATGTCGTCCTCTCTTTATGAGTTATTTCTTAATCTTTATATCTATTGTTTTCTTTTCTATTTTTACTTCGTCTGCAAATTCTACGTCTTCCCACTTAATATTCTTAGGAGTGAAAAGCATCTTGATATAATCTTCTTCTCCTTCAAACTCCAAAACACCATCAGTAAAATAGAGTTTATCTTCTTTCTTAACAATATGATAAACTTTATCCATATGTATACCACTTGGAGGGAAAGCATAGCAAGTATAAGATAATTTAACCTTGTCGAATCTTATCATTGAATAATCCCCCTATTAGACCTCTACATAGTGCATCATATTACCAGCACTATCGGCAAGAATATCCCATTCGATTGAGAGTTTAGCCACGTTGTCTACGTCCATTGTCAGGCTTACATTTGATTTTGGTTTTACATTAAGTAATTGATATTGAACAAATTTATCAACTTGATCTGTCCCCCGAATCGCCGAATCTGCATAAATCTTGAACCCTGAAGGAAATGATGCATTATCAACTGTAAATTTACTAACAGTCGAATCTACCAAATAGTAAGCAACAATATACCCAGCAGTAGAAAAAGTTGTAGCATTAAGCGTCAATGCTAATGTAGCAATACTATATGTATTTGGAGTAGTAGCAGGGGTTCCTGCAAGTTGCTCGATATCTTGAGAAACCATATCGCTATTGAGTTTAAATACAGACAAAGAACCTGCTTTTGGAGCAACTAAAAGACTTGCACCGCCACCACCAGCTTGAACTGCAAGAACTTCTCTCTTAGCGATTGACATACTTGTGCTTGTGATAGTTGTACCAAAAAGCATTGCGATCATCTTTGTTTCAAAGATCTCCATTTCAGTTTTAAACGTACCTTCACGAGCCTTATCCCAACGAATTGCTTTAGTTGTTTTATTGAACGCATAGACAGAGTCCGAAGTAAAGTCAATCGAGGAAGTTTTAGCATAGTTGCAATACATTACAGGTTTGTTTGTTAGAGTTGAAATGATTTGCAAATTTGCACAGTCTTTAATACCATATAACATTGTTAATTATCCCCTTTCAATAATAGATTTATATTTAATTTATAATAAAGAGTCTTACAACTCATTATTCTTTTGGTTTGTAATTGAGTTTTATCAACTCTGACCAATGTTTGTCTTCGATTAAATCTTTTTCACCTGAAATCAAATAAATACTAAAACTATCTTCATAGCTACTAATCCCCATAATTGTTTTATAGCAATTAATTATTCTCCATAAAGACCATTTTTTTATTTCCTCAATAGGTATATGATATCTACCACCAAATTCACATACATTAAGTACATCTTCCAATTTCAGTTCATTCTTTTTGGCATTTCTAGCCCTACCTGCCTGAAGTTTCTCCCAAATATCCCTTTGAATATCATTAGCAAAAGTCTTTCTTTCTGCCTTTTGACGTTCTCTGCTACATATTTCTAATATCGTTTCCGCAAATTCATCAAAGTTATCTTTATGTAATCTTCCTTTAAACCCCTTAAACGCTATTCCTTTTTCATCGGAATCCATTTCAGATTTGCAGAAAAATTCTAAAGACATGAATAGATAACCCATAAATTCTTGTGAACTACATAAAAGATCAAAATTAGTTAAATCTTCTTTTTGCTCGTCTGTTAAATCAACTGAAACATTATCAAGAGTAATATAGTAGGGAAGAAGGAGTTTTTCAAATTCATCTATCCCATATTTTAATATTTCTTCAAAACTTGGTTGATGAATAACACAGACATCGTAGAAATTTATAGGGTATTGCACTTTTAGATATAAATTATATTTATCCATAATTTCACCTACTGAAATTCAGTTGATTTATAGCAGATATAAACCCCAGAGTAATTTTCATTTACAATAAATTCATCCATCTCATAGAATGGTAATTTACCCAACCCTAAATCTCTTGAGGAATTAAAAACTTCATCTATGTACCCAAGAAGCATATCATATCGAATTGAACCATAATCAGTCTTTAACAATGAGTTGTGCGTTATAATGTAGAAGTAAATACTACCATTTTTATATGTCATTCCATCATGTCTGTAACTAAACTTCATTGTAATAAAACTATTCGCTTCTGTTTGTGCAGTAGGCACAAATCTCCACGGATAAATTTGTGAGTAAACTAAAGAAGACACATCAAAATCAACTGGCAGAGGTACATCTAGAAAATTATCTTCATTGTTTACAAGGCACTTTACGATATTGTCATTTTGAATTAACTTCATTAATATATTTGTCTTATTTTGACCAAGTTCACTAAATCTTGAAATTTCTATTCACCCCTTACATAAGTGATTTGATCTGGATTCTTAATTCATTAGAACATGAATCAATATCATTACGACTCTTTAATCTAACATATCCATAAATGCTACTCGAATTGGCTTTCACAATAATAGTTTCACCATAAGTTCCAGATGTAGAAATGACTGAAGCTAAGGCTGTTGAAGATACTCCATCATCAGCAAATAAACCCCAAATAATATTTCTCATATCGGAAATGCCATTATTAGTTACAATTGCACTATATGTACTTTGCTGACTAACTTTAATACTACTAGAGCCACTAATTGCCAATGCATTATTTGGAACTACAGCTATATTACCATTAACAATAATATTAGTAACGACATTGTGGTAAGAAGCTCCAATATTAGATATTCCTGTTCCAACGCAAGTAATAGTTAGTGTACTATTATCTACGGTAGATACATTAAGATTATCATTAGTGATAGATAGAATTGGAGAAATTTCTTCAATACCATTTGCAAAACATTTCAAAATGATAACCGAAGTTTCGTTAGTGAATAGTAAGTTTACAATAGGATTACTAATCAATTGCATAGTATAGACAATCTGATGTGAATAATAATTAGCAATACCCAATTCTAAATTATCATCAACTACAATCAAGTCTTTCTTAATCCTTACATCCAACAACCCAACATTTGAAATTGCATCCACACCGAGCACACTATAAGCACTCCCACTCAATATAAATCTTGTATTCAAATCAATATTGCTTGAGTCTGCTGTATTAGGACATGAAATGATATATTCATCTGATGCAAGAGAGATAAATTTATCTATGCTTAGACTTATATTGCCTTTGCCAATTATACAAGGAATGGATATGAGATTTGATTGTGGGGAATAAAATTTTAGGATGTTGTTACTTTCCTGCATGACCCCTTTATAGTAAATATCATTAAATTGTTCACTTTTAGTTACAATATAATCCCTGCCTAAATAGAAGAACAAATCTCCAATATCTAATACTTCAGTTGGTCTCAACAAAATAGCTTTCCCATCATCAACTTTTTCTCCTCTAGCACTAGAACTATTATCAGTAATTATAGCTCCTACAGGAGTAACAATATTGTCTCTAGTCCTTTGTATCTCAAAATAACTAGGATTATCATCAGTAAATTGTGATAA
This sequence comes from Clostridium sp., assembly GCF_036569345.1. Taxonomy (GTDB): domain Bacteria; phylum Bacillota; class Clostridia; order Clostridiales; family Clostridiaceae; genus Clostridium_AD. The sequence continues at coordinate 18,689 of NZ_DATCQT010000023.1, read as the reverse complement.
TACCATTGCACTAAAATCATTCTTTTCTCTTTCACCTTGAGAACTTCCACCATTCAAAACTCTAATAGAATTTGCTTCTCTAATGCTCAAATATTATCACCAGCCTTTCATGATAAACCATATTGCTTTTGAAGTTTCTGAACTAAATTTATACAAGAGAATATTTCCTTCTTAAAAACTTTATGATCTACTTCTGTATCAGAAATTAGATATTGTACTTTACACATCAAACTAATAAATCTTGCATCATTTTTTAAGATTGTAATTAATTCTTTACTCCCAATCAACTCTCTATTGAGACTTTCAAGGTAACTGAGCAAAGTTTCACTATTATCTTCTTTTAAGCAAAGACTTTTGTATAATTGCCCAATAAGGAACTTCAAGTAATTCTCAAATGCTTTTTCATTAAGCATTCCAAATTTCACTTCAATCATAATCCCAAATCCTTTTTGGGATCAAAATTAGAATGTAAATAAGAAGTAATCATTCTGTTTGCTGTTACTGTTGCTAAAGTATGTGTTTGTCTAATCTCTTTAAGTAAATTTGCAGGGGAGAACATACTAAAATCTTTACTCGATAAATTATTTCGCAAATTCTCAATCGTATAGAGCTTTGGATTAAGCCATTCTACAACTAATAATTTTGCAAGAATACCTTTTTCTTTATCAGTTAATTCTAGATTAAATTGCTTTAAAACTTTATCTCTGTCTGATAAATCTATTTTACATTTACTAAATTCACCAATTGAACTTAACAACCAACCTTCGAGAATTTCATTTTGAATGTCAGAAGACAAACTTAAAAACTCATAGTCAGAAGTCATGCCTGAAAACAAATCATAAATATCACTATATGGAGTTGGAGTCATGTATCACAACTCCTTTCTACTTAATAAAGTCTTTTAAGCTAGTGTGCATTATTTTATCAATGACACTAATAATTCTAGTATCATATAAAGTACCGTTGTCAATCATTTCTCTTGCCTTATCAGCAATCAATACTCTTGTTCCGTTAGGTGCTTTACTTAAGATTTCCTCAATTTTCTTAGGAGTTTTTTGAAAGAAATCTTCTAAGTTTTCTCCAACTTCAGAAATTGTTCTGTATAGTTCTGCAAGACCACGAATTGAAGCAACAACTTCTTCATCCTCAATAATAATCCAAGGCTTTGTAAGAAATTTAGGTTGCGATGCCCTCATGGTTAATATTTCACCGTACTCAACGTCTTCTGTTGTTCCAAAATCATTCCAAACTATTGTAGTACCAGTTCTAGTAGAGATATAAGTAAGTCCACCATAAGTAGCACTCCTGCAAGGAATTAATTCATTTCTATCTATTTGTATTTTTGGCTTTCTTTGTACGGGTTGAGTTTCAGGAATCAATTCAACTTTTTCAATTGCAGGTTTCTTGGTAGCTACTTTTTTCTTTGTAACCACTTTTGTTACTGGTTTATCCGTAATATCTTTTTTAACTACCATTTATATTCTTCCCTTTCATTCAGATAATAGGGAAGAACTAACTTCCCTATTATTATATTAACTATAGATTACAGATCATAAATTCCATATAATTTGTTGAAAATGGTGCTTACACCGAAGTTCTTAACCATTTTGTAAGCAACGGACATATCAAGAGTAGATTCTCCATTGGACTCATCTACGATAGCACTGACACCTTCATTGACGATTTTAATAGGTTTAACATTCATTGGAAGGATATAAAGAAGAGTGTCATCCAATTTGAAATCAAAAGTATTCAAGTTATGAACTTGGGTAATAGGCATAAGAGGAAGACCTCTCCAGAAACCAAGCTTACCTCCTGTATACATTTCATTCTTCATGTTTTCACTCCAAGAAATATCAGCAGTACCATAAAGGTTGCCCAATGCAACTTTTGTCCCAGCGATTACGATAGGTGCATTACCATTGGCAGCTTGAACATGATCACAAATGCTTTGAAGAGTTGCAGCAGCAAAAGTACCTGTCATTTTGAAAACTGAAGGAAGGTATGCAATTGAAGCATTCATCGAAGTATAAATGGTATCTTTTAATTGATTGTCAAAACCTTCTTGCACTTTACCTACTAATTTACTCCAGTCTAAGCGACCAGCCATAATACGAAGCAACGATTCTCCAACAGCCAAACCATAAGTACTAACTGGTACAGAGAATACAGAACCTACGTCCATTCTTTGTGTCTTAATGTCCAAGTTGCCTCGTGCAATCTTGGATACTGTAAGAATAGAATCTGACTCAACTACGAATTCATTTTTGTCTCCAAGGTTCATGTCTTTGAAGTCAACAAATTGATTGAAAAATGTATTGTCAGCCCATCCAGAAGTAACAACCTCATCAAGAGCTACCTCTACAATTTCAAAAATTTCATTCTTATGTTTTCTGAAAGTTCTATAGTCAGGTGTAGCAGAACCACAAATTTCAACAAGAGCTTCTTTAACAACTTTATTACCATCTTTTACAGAAAACTTATCAACCGAACCACGAGCAGTATCAACCATAACTTTAATTAAATCTTTACTCATAATAATTACTTTCCTCCTTTTAATTTATTTATTATTAAACGCTTAATACACGAGCACGAATTTTCTTATATGTATTTCCTACTTGACCATTAGAACCTACATATGTCATAAGTCCAACTGTTTCAACAGCTTCAATTTTCAGAACTGTTTTAGCAGTGCCAGAGGCAGCAATTTCTGCAAGTTTATAAGAAGCATTTGCAGCGATTAAAAAGTTTCCTACTACTGCATCAGTAGCGAGCAAAGTAACACCATCATAAGAAATTTCTACAACGTCACCAACATTGAGTTCATAACCTTTGCAGATTGTGTTAGCTTCAATAGAAAATTGTCCTAGTTGTTTCTTTGTATATGTGGACTCATCATAAAGAATTTCATCCATGTAGACCATTACTGCCGTAGCTGTAGGAATAGTTGCAGTTGCAAATTGATTCAGATCATAAACCTCTTGTTCACCAGAAACAATATTACCTACGATACCTACGAAACCATTTTGAAGAACTGTTGCATTTTTAACATTATAGATATGACCAATTTTACGACTTTTTACCTTAACTAAATCACAAATTGAGTTTGCCATTTTAAAATTCCTCCTTATTTCTTATTTATATATTATTTATCAAGATATTTTGTAAACAACCCACCATAAGGTTCATTGTCAACATCATCTTCATGGGAAACGCTAATTTTAACTGTAGCTTTCTTAACTTTGTTTACTGAGAAGTTTGCAGTCTTTTTGACAAATAAAAGTGCTAATTCTTTTTCAAGATTTTCAAGTGTGAAGTTAGCAGAATTTGTTTTTAATGCTTCAAACTCTTCAACACCAGTAAGCTTCTCTTCGTATTGAGAGAACATTTCTGTCTCTTGATCTGCACGTAATTCAGAAAGAGTAACTACTTCAAATTCTTGAAGTCTTACAATTTCAGGTTTAACTAATTCATATTCAGTTGTAATTGTGTCTAGTAAAGTTTGTACTTCATTAACTGCTGTTTCCTTTTCAGTAGTAAACTGAGCAGTCAATTCTTTTTCTTTGTCGCTAATAGCATAGTCAATTGCTTCTTGAGGGAACATGCTGATTACAACAGTACCTTCAATAAAATCAACTATTTCAAATTTCTTGCGTTTCTTTGATGTGAAATCAACGACAACAGAATCGCCACTTGCAGAATAAGCGAATCCAAAAAGATTATAATTTTCTTGTCTGTCATAAGCGAACACTTCTGAGTCAGTGTGATCAACTGGTGAGTATTTGGAACAATTGTCGCCCCATCTGTCAACAAACATTTCTGACCTTATAGCGTTATCAAGTTCTTCTTCCTTTTGAGAAGCTAATAGTTCAAATTGTTCTTTAGCTTTAACTTCTATCTCTTCAATTGAAAGTTCTTCAATACTAAATGAAATACTTTCTGGTGTAAGATTGTATTTGGTTAGGACTTCTAACTTTTCATCCAATTTCAATTTCTCCTCCTTTTCAAAGTTATTTTCTGGGGTATTTATATCAACCTCTGGATTAGCAGAGGGTTGAATCTTAGAAAACTGTTTGAACTGTTCCATCTTTTCTTGGATTTCCTTCTTAAAATCTTCAGAAGAGAATTTTAGTTCAATAGACGCTTCTTCCATAGCAGGTAAAATATCTATATTAGATAATGCACATGCACCAAAGAATTGGAAAGATGTAAAATGAAATAAATTATCATCTTCAAAACGACCTTGATAATTTTGATGAACTTCCATAGACTGCTGATGTTTTGTATCCCTTTGGAGAATATCAATAGGGTCATCCCATTTTGTCCAAAGAAGACCATCTACAACAAGATACTCACGTTCAATGCCACTCTCAGTGGTTTGTTTTTCAAATCTAGCATTATTAGTTTCAGGAATTACCCCAATTGCTTGACCAATATATTTAATTTTATATTGACCGTCATCTTTAACCAATACCTGCCTATGGTCTGAGTAATCAATTTCACCATCTTTATTCTCTTCTATGTAAGCTAGAATTGGCGTGTTAGCTAAAGATGGAATAGCAGATTGCACAACATCTTTTGCAAAATATGAGCCATTAAAATTTTCTTCTGTATGCATGAGCTTAATAGTTACTTCCATGAATCTCGTATCTTCAACTTCATATGTTTTTCTTACAGAAAATTCAACTGGAATATTCCTACCCACAACATCCACGTATTTTCACCTCCTTAAACAGTCACCAAGTTACTCAATGACTTCATCTAAATCTATAGTATATGCGCGATTAGCAGGATCATTTGAACCATTAGCAACAGTTTTATCTCCACTTGCAGTTTTAACCCCATCCGCTTTCTTAGGCGCACCGCCAGTTCCATCAGAACTTAAAGTTGCAGATGATTGCATTGGAATCATAAGATTTGGAAGGTCTAGAATTGTATTTTCTAAAAATAATAAATTATTAAATGAGTTTGGGGAAATTCCTAAACAAGCAGCAGCTTTCATTTTAGTTGGAAGACCATATGAAGCTGATGTAATAAAACTATCAAATAATTCTTTATAATTGAATATAGTAGAATTTATATATGATACTTTAAATTTATAGGTTTCTGAATTATATCTATCAACTAACCTATTTACATTTCTTTCTATCTGCTTAACTAACGACCAACTCAATGCTTCATCCGTGATCACGCTTTTTGCTAAACTAGCACCCGTTCCATCAGCAGCAGACATTAGCAATTGACTTACTCCAGATTCAGTCCAGAACTGAGCGTTACTATCAGCTACTCTGTTAGTTTGTGTTTTCTCTTCATCAAATTTAATAGGTGCTAATTCAGTTGGAGATAAAAGCAATCCAATTTCAGGAGGTAAAATACTGGCAATGAAATTATAATATTTTGTAACTTCATCAGGATCAATCAGATATGGATTAGATGCATCAGACTTCGGATCTAAAGGTAGTGTCATAGCAAGCAAGGAATAAGCACCTAATGCAGTTCTTGTTTTTTGGAGTGCCTTATAGTCTTCAATGTCGTAAAGACTAGCGAAAACTGAACAAAATGGCACTAAAGGGTAATCAATATCTTCACTTATCTTTAAACAAAAACATTTTTCTGGGTCAACTTCTTGCCATCTTTTATGTGTTTGGTCTTTTTTGTAGATAGCAAACATTTCTTCGAATTCACTAGGAAATTGTGCAAATATAGCTTTGTTTTTACCATTAAAATATAAAAAGTCAAAACTATACGTATAGCAACCATCTACTATACTAGTTATCTCGCAATAATCATTTGGAAGTTTTTGAAGAAAGAATGAGTCTTTAGTTGAATGAGCATATCCAAAGAAAATATCTTCTCTCCAAGCACCCACTCTTGCTTTAATTAACTCATGTTGTAAATTCATATTTTCTACTGTTAAACAAAGGTCATTATATGTTTTTAAGAACATTTTATTATTTAACTTTTCATAATTAATATAATAAGGTTCAACAGTATATTGCATTAAATGAATAGTTGCAAAGTAATTTATCAAACGTCTATACTGAGGTGAGACTACATATAGAAAATTACTCATTCTTCTCAAGTTTTTAGAATATAGCTCAGGTTTCTCCAAATACTTAATTACATCTTCTCTAGTATATTTAGTAAAGAATGATTGAGTTTTTTTAGCACTTGAGTTATTTAAGTCCTGTAATATTAATTTTGCTAATTTTGAGAAGTCTAGATTTGGGACAGTTGGTGGAGTAGGTTGTTTTACGGTCAAAAGATTACCTCCTTTCTGAGATTATGAACGTAATGTTGGTTTACGGAATTTCATAAGTGATGATAAATTAGTATGTTTTTTCTTTCTTTGCTTGTTTTTCTTTTCCTGTAAATGAATCCAAAACATTCCATAAAGCAATGCAGAGAACTTATCCTTCTGGATTTTTCTTGACACACGTTCAATTTTAGTATCATTACCGTTTTGCTTATATACTAAATTCATAATTTCTTCACTTAAATTATCACTTAATATATATGGAATTTGATAATTAGCTAATTCATCGCTATCTCTGATTTTATGTTTAATTTTCTTTTCCATATCCTTTATACCTTCATATGGACTTTTCAGTAAACCGATATCCATTTTATTAAAGACTTGCATAAAGTTATTTATCATGTCACTATTTTTTGTATCTTTATTCTGTGCTTTTAATGCAAAGACCATAGGGATACCATTCTCTGACTCGTATTTTTTCCATTGTGCTTTTTCATCATTTACAACATTATAGGGGGGATTACCATCATCTAAATTTAACACTAATTGATCTACTACCCCAGAACCAATTCCGTTTGCATCAACTATTAGGATTCTAGCTTTAAATTCTTTTACTTTCTGTTTTAAGAATTTTGCTTGCCAAGTATCATGTTGTCCCTCCATAGAAAATAGATTTACGACTTCCTTAACAAAATTTCCATCGCTTCTAGGAGTTAACTTTATAATAACTAAACAAGAAAGAGCGTTTTCGTCTCCTTCATTTCTACTAACGTCATATGCTAAACAGTAAATGACATTGTTATCACCACAGTGTTCCCACTCAGCAACACCTACTGTTCTACACTTCCGTAATTTATCGTCAGAAACAAGAGAGTCTGTGCTAGAACCTGTCCAGATACTTTGGTATTCTCTCATGAAGTCAAGAATTGAAAATGTAGGTGATTCTCTAAGTTCTTCAATAAAATCAATATCTAATTGTCCATACATACAAGGCAACTCGTAAGAGTTACCAATGCAAAATGCAGATTTACCATTAAGCATGTCTTGATATACTTCAGCCATCTTCTCGTATGCAAATTGTTGTTGCGTCCCTGCTGTAGTGATATATAGCTCACATTTATGAACTTCACTTGGGTCAACGCCACCACATGATGCTATACGATCATTAGCCATTAAGGGCACAACTACAGCATTAAGTATATTCCCATCAAATTTCTTATCGGAAATTTCCTCAATTGCTCCTCCGTATCTACGACCTCCACGACTAGAATCACGCATTTGAACAACGTCATATTTAGAACCATTGTGGAAAACCAATTTAGTATAATCTTTATTTTCTGTAAAAATCTTTATTTCATTTCTTAGCAAAGGATAATGCTCTAAAATATCATTAATATTATCAGCAGTAATTTTAGCAGCTTGTTCTTTACCGACTGCACATGTGAAAAGTTTTGTTTTGGGGTACATAATACATTTTAAAATAAAAGCTAAATTTTGAAGATAACTCTTAGAAGTACCCCTAGTGGCAGTAAGAAAAACTTTTCGATATCTCATCATTATTCTTAGATATACTCTTTGATAATAATACAATTGTATTTTAGAATCAGGCGAAGAAATGAAGTCAAGGAATTTATCAGGGAAAAACCTAAAATAACTACATAATTCTCTCCATTTTTCCTTAGAAGCTTCAAACCCTTTAATTTGCAAATTATTAATATTATTAGATTCAATACTTTGTGGATTAGCGAATGTATCGCTATCTTTTGTTCCTCTGTTTCTTTTACTAAAATTACTTGACGATGCCACTACGCATCATCTCCATTAACAATATCAGAACTGTCATCAACCTCAATGTCATTAATAATAATTTGATTAATGTTATCAATCTCATCCATTTCTATCTTTGGAGAGTCAAGAGGAGGTGATACCATTGACTCTACTTTATTTAATTTCAAAGTGAAGTTTTCAATATGCATAATTGTCTTATCAACAATATCTTGAGTAAGACCCCTAATTTTTCTGTAATGCTCCCAAGGTGGTATAAACCCATCCTTTTCAACTTCTGCATAAATGGTGGAAAAATTACGAATTCCTCCTGTTTTATCTGCATCTGTCTTATCCATTGCTCTAAACTTAGAATCAGCCATATATTTGGAAAATAAATTACCTAGTTTTGTAGCTTCATCATAATGACTCTCTTCAAGCTCTTTATCCATTTTCAATGAAATTATAGCTAACTTTTTTAGATAAACCTTATCTTGTGCAGTCTCAATATTATTAGATAACTCCATGCCACTATAAAAATCTTCTAGTTTTGCATAGTCTTCTCTAGGATGAATGCCCCAACGAATAATAATTTCTTCTGTAACCTCAAAGGCAGTTGTTGTATTTATATATTGACCCATGTTTATCTTTACAGGATTAATACTATCTGGCTCGAATTTACTATCTTTCCATGTTCCTTTTTTAAATTCATTAATTTTAGAGTTCGCCATTGTAATATATCTACTCCAAGGATCATCTGGGTTATTTTCTTTTGCACTTCTCCAATATGAGTAAATGAATGGAATGTCTAATAGCTGAAGGATCTTATATACAGTTTCTATCGTATTATAATCAAGCATGGATTTTACGCATATCTTGCATATGTTTAATTTACCATCCACGGACAAGACGGAATTTGTATTATAGAACGCGGAAAATATTAATTCCCTGTGGCAATTATCACACTCTTTTTTAGGTCTTGGTTCTGTATTTTTTACTCTCCTAACTACCATATTTTCATTCTCCTTTAATTCATGTTTATAGACATAACGAAATTCTCCATCAAACAAGATGGAGAATTTTAAACACCTACAAATTAATCTTCCAAAAAGTCCTGCATTTCTGCCTTAACTTCCAGTTTTCCTAATTCCTTAAACTTATACAATGTCTCAATAACTTTATTAATTGTGCAATCGACACAACCGTCAGAATTAAAAACAACATCCAAACATTCACTAATCAATTCATCTTCACGAGTCTCATTACATTCAGGACAAAAACAATCTTCTAGCTCATCTTCAGGGTCTCCACAACCTTCACATTGAGTGCAGTCATATTCGCATGTACTACATTCTTGTTCTTCCTGCTCTAGTCTACGTTGTTCTACGCAATCATCACAATCACATTGGATAACTAAAGGTTCTTCTTCAGTGGCAAGTTCTTCACATGCAACTTGTTCATAAAACTCATCAGATGATACCATTAAGCTATCTACAAAGAAATATTCAACCCAATCCTGAGTTTCTTTATCCCATAGTGATTCATTTTTAAATACACGCATATTTATATTTATCCACCTTTATTTATTATTTTAATGTTATTAATGTTATTAAACCTAAAGTTCGGAATTATCCTTTGCATTAGAAACATGTTTAGAAACTTCAATTGAACCATTTGCAGATATCTCACTTATCTTAATATTGTTCTCTATGTTCATTTTATTGAATATATATGCAACACTATCTTCCATACTCCAACCACAATTTATCAGAGCAGTATACATACCACATGCACAACTTGCTTCTTTAATACCCCTAATAAACTCTTCTTTATCAAGTTGCTTAGGTACACTTAACTCCATAGGTTCAAAGAACATAATTATATCTGAATCTGGTTTATTTAATTCTACAGGTAGAATAGCATCTTTTGTTTTTGTTTCCTTTTCTTCTAGCGACATATTAATTCTCCTATTTCCTACAAAATTTTATCCACAATATTGAACTCATCTGTAACTGCATCAGAACCCCAAAAATACCAGTCATACTTCATTTTCTTGATTTCTTCTAATCTTTCATCTGAAATATTTGTAGTATCAGTTATAATTGTTTTAAGTTTATTCCATATAGTTGCTGTTTCTTCCATGTCATCAATCATATCTTGATGTTTTCCAGAAGTTCCAGATATAGCACTATGAACCATAATTCTTGAATCAGGCAAAGCTCTACGTTCACTTCCACTTATTAATATCCAGAACCCACCTGAAAAAGCTATCGTATGAACAGTAGTAATAATCCTGTATCCATCATTTACAACCATACTTCTGATTTTAGAGCAGAGGGCAATTGTTGAATATGCATCTCCACCGTATGTATCCAAAACAATCTCAATAGGTTTTTTAGTTCCTGATTTTTTATCAATAGCTTGAAGTCGATCTAGATAATAAATTACCTTAAAGATAGACTCTCTATCAATCTCCTCACAAATAAAAATACGTCTGTCTCTGATTGCAGAATTTATTTTCATTTCTTCTATTACTCTATCTGGTTGGATCATAATTTCCATATCTATATTACCTTTCAGTTTAAATTTTATTGTAAAATTACATCCTTAATCAATTCAATTTTCCCATTATCATCAACAATACAAATGGTTTGAGATGCAAAAGTTGTAGCTCCAAACTTAACTGAGTAGTCATTATATCCACTCAAACAACCTGTATAAATAACATATCTTCCGTTATTCTCAGACTCAATATTAAAGTTATGTAAATGGCCCTTAAACAGAACATCATAGAATTGGTTATCTACAGAAATCTCATTTCTCATAGCCCTCTTACCATCTTTAGTAGAGTCCTCACCATGAATGAATTTACATTTAAGTCCATTAATACTTTTAACTATTTCTTTATCTGTATGTGATCTATCAATGACTGTTACACGTTTATTATCGGTTATTTCTACATAAGTTTTAAGTTGTTCTCTAATAATAACTTCTGCATTATCTCCATCAAGATTAACTTTCTTATCTCCATTTATTCTGTCGTGATTTCCGTAAATGCTATCATATTCAACTTTTGTATATTTGCTTAACGCACACAGAAATCTATAAATTAGTTTAATAGCTTTATTTATTTGCTCTGATTGTGTAAACTCACAGAATTGACTTTGATTTGCTCTCATGTAAGTATGTTCTATTATATCTCCTGTGTTGACAACAGAAATATTACTAATTCCATACAATTCTATGTATTTATAGCATTCAGAAATAAGTTTATCTACTCTTTTATTAGCAATTTCCCAATTATAGTAATTACCCTTACAATTATCAATCACATACCCGATATGCCAGTCTGTCATATGGACTATCATTTTATATTTGCTATTATTTACATTTAATGTTTCATGACAATATTCAGGAATAATAATCGTACAATTTTCTGATAGATAATCTTTAATATCTTCCGCAACACTAACAGACTTAATGAAGTCTTTTTTTAGAGCATTAAGTTGTCTGTTTTGGTCTCTAATTTGTTGTTTCTTAATATCAAGTTCTCCGACAATTTCTCTAACTTGATCTAATTTCTTTTCTACAATAATATCTCTGATTACTTCTTGTTTTTTGAGAGTACCATCTTTACCTTGGCGTTTTTTAATAAATTGTCTATATGCTTCTCCAGTTGGAAACGGTAGTTCATAAAAATTGTTCAAGTCTGACCAAGAAGGTTTATTAGTATTAAGTAGAGTCTTATATTTATTTCTATTATTTTTGAAGTCTACGCCTATAGTATATAATTCGTTTTTAGACATTCTCAACCTCATCACAATTTATTTTCATTATTAATATCATAATCGACCATATGATTTATCTTAATTAAATCTCATTCCAAAAGGAACAATCTTGACAATACAGAATAGTTTTTTCACAATAAAATTTTAGGAAATACCTATGCTTACCGCAACAGGGGCATGTTGTATCTTCAATATTTAGTTTTTCCATTAGTTTAATCCTCCTTGTAAGAGAATATAATAATTATTTGGAGCCGAAACACAGAATCAAACTGTGAATCTCTGATTACAAAACAGAAGTTTTATCATTAAACTATTTCGGCATTTGGCTGCGAGAGCAAGGTTCGAACTTGCGACATTCTGATTAACAGTCAGACGCTCTACCAACTGAGCTATCACGCAATATAGTGCAACAATCTAAAAACATTAAGTAAGTATTAATACTCCCCCTAAGAAAAACTCATGTTGCAAAGTTTTTGTTCGGTGCTAGTTTTTATCTAAGATATCACTAGCAAACCTATTTAGTATAGTATATTTAGTATTAATAAGCTGACATAACCCAACCAACGACAGCACGTGCAATCCCCACACTAAAACACCAGAGCGTTTAATGGACTTTATTGCACTTCCCAAATATAAGAAGGAGAGAGAATAATTTAAATTATAGATTTATCTCCCCAAAAAGTCTTATTCAGCTTCTTCTGCCGATAGATACTGTTCACAACCATTTATCTTAATATCTAAAATTCCTGGTTTCTTTTCTGTGCCTTCGAGTTTATACAATTTTTGAGACCATTCACAGACACTAGCTTTTACACATGATTCACAAAAAGAATTAATAATTTGTACCATATTATTATATTCCACCTTATTATTTTATTTTACTTGTTACACAAATACAATTTAGTATTCATGTTTCTATATGGTAATGGTGTAATGTGGGATTGTTCCACATATACCTCTCTTATGCTTTAACTTTGTCAGAAAATGCTTTTCCGCAAGAGTACGCAACCTTAAAGGAATCCTCAGTAGTCCAAGTTTCTCCCTTACGATCACCAAATTGAATTGTTCCAGATGTTCCTTTGGTTGCTTTTTTCTCGAAACTACCAAAACCAACAATTTGTACCTTCAAACCTTCTGTTACAGCATCTTCGATAACTTCTAATGTCGCTTTTAGTGAAATTTCTGTGTCCTTTTTAGAGAAACCTGTTTTCTCTGCAATAGCATTAATTAATTCTTGGCGATTCATTTTATATTAACTCCTTTTATTCTGTTTATTTTTAATCCAATAGATCAGCTAATTCAGCCGACTTTGAGCGTTCTGTAATATTTAATTCTACACATCCAAATAATTCTTGACCTTTTAGTTTATTGATGACTTGTTTTAATCCATTGTTTCTTTCAAATAACTTATCATCAATTTGCTTGAAGTCTCCATTTAACCACAAGACACTACCTTCTGCTAAACGACCAATAAGCAATTGGATATGTTCCTTACTCATATTTTCTGCTTCTGTGCAGTAGATAATTGAGCGTTTTAAATCACGCCCACGAATAAATCCTAGATGCTGTAATACAATTACTCCATCATCAATTAACTTAGTTAATCCTTCTACTCCTCCAACATGGTCTGCCAAAGGCATAGCAAATGAAATTAATTTGTCATCAGCACTCCCAGGTAAAAATCCTAATGGTTTACTTCCTAAAACCTCAATATTATTTCTTACAAAAACTAACTTATCAAATACACCTTGTCTTATCATAGAAAGTGCATGAGTAGCCATAATTAGATCCTTGCCTGACCCAGCCTTTCCAAAAATAGCTTTTATAGTTATTAACCTGTTTTGGAACAAGTCAAAAGCTAACTCCTGTTGGTCGTTCCTTGGTTTAATTTTATCTGTATAAGTAAAATCAAGTTTGCTCTTTTTACTTTCAAAAACTACCTTGAAGAACTCATTTCCATTCCATCTTTGTTTATCAACAATTTCTCCATCTTCATTTTTAATAAAAACGTATTCGTTTGTCAATAATCCTATATTATTAAGTTTTTTATTTTCATAAAATGATGCTAATTCAGAATCACTAAATGTTACTTCTCTATATCCTTTGTAATTATCATCCTCAGATGATTTCTCTTCTAATTTGTCACAAGGAATCATGAGCAGATTGCATTTTTCTCTAAACAGCAGATCATTGCTAATTGCGCGTACTTCATTATTACTATCATAAAGTTGATTCAGCACAGAGATAATCTTATTGTCCATTGAACCAATATCAAAATATGAAGGTAGGTCAAAATTACATTCATTAATTATGTATTGAATTTTATCCGCATATTTCTCAATTGCTCTGCCAGCACGACGAGCTTTAAATTTCTTATCATCTACATGACTCTCTTTATGTTTATCTAATTCTTGAAGCACATACCCACAAATGTAGACTTTATCATAATTCAAAAAGATGGAATCAGGGTCTTCCATTAAAACGTTTGTGTCTGGAAAACGTTCTTTGAACAAATATATCATTCCCTTATTATTTATTTTGTCTACATTATTACAAGACACTAAGCAAATATTTTTGATTATGTTTAACTGTTTCTGGGTTAACTTTAGTTCGAGACTCAATTCTAAGTAATTGATTAAATACATTATCATTTACAAATCTAGTTTTTTCTTTCCCAGAACCTTGTTTATTAACAACTACCAATTGATCACCATAGTTACCCTGTGAAGTGAGTTTGAGAATCTTATTGTCTATGAGAAAGTCCATCTGAAGTTTTGATATCTTTTGCAAGTTTATGTAATCTCCTTTGGAGTTTATTTTTGTTACTTTTATTTATATAGTTAAATTGTGATCGACCGCACAATTTAATAAATTACTAAGGGTACAATTTTACAATCATACCCTTCTTCATAAGGGTCATACATATCTCTTTATTTTGTATATTAGGCTATGTTTCCCTTAGAGACTATTATGACGAATTGCTGTAATGCAGTCATACCAACGGTTACATCAATTATGGATATTTGGTTAAATCTCAAACCGTTGGGAGAGTAAGGGTGTAGCATTTTTCTATTTGCGAGATTTATTATATCTAAGTCGTTGTATGGCTCTGTCATTCTCTAATTTTGTAGCTCTCGCACATATTTTACAGTATTTAAGTTTGTTATTCGTCTGGTCTATTAAGTCTCCGCAAGCTTCACAATATGTTTTATTAGTATCCACATTTCCCTTTAGATTCTCAACAATAATATTTCCAAAGCATTCCCATAATGTAGTTTTAAAATTTGACTTTTTAAATTCATATAGATATTTAACCAATACGTCAGTTACATAATATATGTCTTCATTAACTTCTAATATGCTTTTTACAATTTCTTGATAAAGATAAGTTACGTTGCTTTGTTCATCATCTTCATATGTAGAGTTCATCATGAAATGCTTCTTCAAGTCCATCTCTTTATACTTTTTAATAACATCTTCATCTAGCTTTATTCTTTTGTTCTTTAACATCATCTTATAATCAAAATTTCCTAAATTCGCTGCAACAAAACTTATCTTAGTATTAGGTATTATTTTCTCCAATCTATTTACTATACTATTATTAACTTCCTCAACTTTATCCTTTTCTTTATCCTTAGCGTAGATAAAAAAGTGTGGAGTTTTTAACTTTGTATAATCAGTAATCATATTCTTCTTATATTTTGGTCTTACTGGTTTATACAATGTCTTAGCATAATCAATTGTAAAATTATTTTCCATACAAAGTAATTTAACTACTTCAAGGTTTACATTTCCACTATTCCATATCTTTGTAATGTTATTACTTACCGTTCCTATGTTCCCTCCTGTATATGCAGTCTTTAGTCCATTATAGATACTATTATTAGTGATAATTTCAGCAGGAGCTTTTCTCATGTTATAGTATAAGGGAACTATTCCCTCCATATTACGTTCAGCAATAGAAATTAACGCAGGGCAAGCAACTACTAACGATTTATCTCCGTCCACATCAAATTGTAGGATCTTAGATATCAAATCGTGACAACTTGTATATACGCCATTGGTAATAAACCATTTTTTCTTTTCTTCATCAATTACATTGTTTCTGATTGCATGCTCACGATAAAGATGGGGGCTACGTAGGCAATCCAGCTTAGGAGAATTAGGATATAGGTTGCAATATACATCTCCATCATTGAGCAATCCTTTAGGGTCTGTATCTCCAAGAATCAAATACTCACAGAATGCGTAGATATCAGGGATGATAAAAGTGTACACACCATTTATGTCTAACTTAGCTGATCTGCCCTCCTTAACCATACTTTTCTTTACTTGCTTCAATATTTCCTTACTATATGTATCATTCAATAACTCAGGATAAATTTCTAGTGCTTGTTGAATATTATTCTTATTTTTATTAGATTTTTTTACTCCTAATACTTTAAGCATTGTTTTTCTATCTCTACCTATGTTCAAAATATTATGTTTTGTTGTTTTTGCAATAGTTTCTAATTCTTTATTATCCATATCAGTTAACGTCTGAAGCATTTGATAGTTTATCTTTGCGTCACTAAAATCTTCTTCCTCTTCATTGCATTTTCCAGCTTGGCATTTATATTTTATGTAATTATCTTGATACGCTTCCCACCCAGACTTATTTGTGTCAGAATTATTCTGGAAATATTTATACATCTTGAATTGACTACGAGTGAAGATTACCTGTATTCCTTCTTTTAAGATATCATGATGCTTACCATAAATATCAACTACATTTCCATATATCTTTCCATCAGCATTATTATTTGCTTCTATAATAAATTTATCAAATGCAAATGGAACTAGTAATCCTTTGATCCAAGGCAATCTCACCATCATACTCTTATCACTTAAATTTGGTAGCATCATGCCACAACCATCAGTGTGAGAAATAGGAATCTTCATTTGTTGTCTAACGATATCGTATGTTTCATCATCTATAAAATCCACAATACCTTCAACTTCAGTTTCCATATCCTCTACGACTATAGACTTCATAATATTGAATCCGTCCCAAGTATCAGTTGCAGAATTTGCTAATGCCAGATATGCGAGGTACTTATTTATATTTACCCCACCCAATAAATTGATATTCTCAATAGTTAAACCACACATTAATGTATTTTTATGTTTTAGTAAAATACTTTCCTTAATAAAAACTGTTTTCTTTGTCCTGATCTGACCAGCACTAGCAGTTAAGCAAACATATTTTTCATCACCAGACATAAAGTTATCAAGAATAATATCTTCTATCACATCAAAGAAATATGTCTGAACAATTATAATATCTGTAGACAATGTATTTTCTTCAATGTTAATTGTCCTTGTTAGAACTGAATCAAATACGGATATTATATTACGTTTGTTTAAAGACTCTTCTCTAAGACTTCTAATTCCACTATGTAAATTAAACTCTTTATATAGCATTTTCTTATAGATTTTAAGTCTTTTATTGGTATTATGGAGGAATTTTACTAACATTTCTCTATTTATTTCACTTATTTTTCCCTTGTCTATTTTCTTTTGTAATTTATTTCTGAACATATAATTCTTATTCAAACGATTATGTATGACCATTTCATTGCTATTATAAAAGCTACTAGTATCTACACTATAAATATGAATTTGTTTGTTCAGACTAATAGTAATCAATCTCCTTTATTTTTCTAATCTTCAAAGAACCATGCATCAGCAGGATCATCTGGGTCTAGGTTATTTCTAAATTCTATTTCTTCATCCCATTCTGATTTTGTTTTGCCAAAATGATCTTCTACATCCCATTCTTTGCAATTGTCATTATAGCAAATTGTATCCTCACAAGAATCACAAGTTCCATCACATTCTTCTTTATATTTACTCATAATTACTTTCCTCCTTTAAATTTTAACGTAACTACCACGCCAAATACAAAAAATGATAAAGCTCCAAATACAATTGATTCTATAAGTGAACTAAAACCAATACCTGCAAACATTTATAGCTCCTCCTTACATGGTACTGATGCTATGTTGTGATACTTAGCACAATCTGAACATATGTATTGGTCTGAATCTAAGGTAATAAAAATATCTTTTGTTTGAGTTAATTCAACTTGGCACATATGACACTCTTCAGAAATAAAGGATTCCGTATTATTATGAAACATATGCCTCTACCTCCGAAACCGAATCTGTATAGTCTTCGATTACCAATTCTAATGATTGCGAAGTTAGTTGCGACAATTGGAGTTCCAGAGGCATAGATCCAATATGATAACTCATTACACCAAATTTATCCTTAGCCATAAATAGCGAACCCATACCTGTGAGTAGGTGTTGATTATTATAAATTCTACCTGAAACTCTTACTAGTTTACTTATAGTGTTGTTTGAATTGTAAATTGTATCTAAGATATCAGTGATAGATTTCTGCGTGTGATCAACCAAATCAGTGATTATGTAATTCATTTTATCTTGGTTATCCTCAAGTTCTAGTTTGCCATTAAAATATATTGTTCTCATATGTATTTTTACCTCTTTCTTTTATGTTATTTACTATTTGTAATTACAGTGTAAATCCTTACCTTTAGTCACCATTTTAAGCACTTTTGAAACTACAATTTTAAACATACCCCAAACCCTACTCCCACAAGGGATACAGCGTTTATCCACAATTAATTTTGTGCCATCAAAACGTACCTAGTTTAATAGCAAATACTGTACCCCTCATAATCTTACCTTGAGACAATTTGAGTTGATTCTAGAGCGTTTAATTTGCATTTTACTATATGTAATATATTATTTATTAGTTGTATTAGATAATTTCTTTGCTTCTTTTAGTTTGAGTTTTAATTTATCGGTTTTGAT
>NZ_DATCQT010000022.1:0-1657 GCF_036569345.1 Clostridium sp. | reverse complement strand
AACAATTACAATTAATAAAAGTAATGGCAATATAGCTACCATTACTTTTATTAATAATTTTCTTATTGATTTTTTTATTATTTTTTTAAGCACTTTTTAAGCACCACCTTGGAACATATCCAATTCTTTTTCACTTGCTTCAACATGAAAAGCTATATTTCCGACACCATTTATAGATAAAATACATTCACCTGTAGATAAAAGTGGTATCTTTTTAAACTCGCTATCACTTAAACTTCCGTCAAAAACAGTACGTAAGGTTTTTAAAGCATTGTTATCTTGTTGCATAATAAATTTATATTGTGTTAATTCAAACAATGTTTTTATTTCATTTACACCTTCTGTACTTGTTCCTTCTGGTATAAAATCTCTTATAGATTGAGATACAAATACAAGACCACCAAAATATTTTCTTGCTTCTCTTTCAAACTCAATTAAAAATTTAACGGCTAATAAATTTTCAGGATTTATTATTCTATGAGCTTCATCAATTACTATCAAATACCTAACAATATCTTCCCAAGCAATTGATTTTGTATCAAATAATTTTTTGTATTTACTTCCATTTTGGAGCATATTGTCCCACAATAAGTTCAAAACATTAAACATTTGTGCATTAAAAATCTCTTTTTTCATTGAAGTTAAATTTCTAATACTAAAAAATACGACTTGTTCATCCACTATATTTTCGATTGTTGATTGTCCATCAAATAAGTACCCATAATTATTCACCATGCTTTTTAATGTTAATTCTATACTTTCTAATCTTTTTAATCTTGTAATCGATAATTTTTCTTTTATGATATTATTTTCAACATCTTCATACAATTCTTCTTTAACTAAATTTAAAAGGTCGCTAAAAATAGGATATTGGCTTTCCTTCAATCTAGTAATATTTAATTTTTCTGCATCAATATTTTCTTTGTAAATACCAAATTTTATATAAAGTTCTCTTGCTAGCAATTCAAACTCTTTACAGGTTTCATCATCAGAATCTGGAGCAATAAATTTATAAAATGTAGTTAGTTTAGATAAATGTTGCATGAAAGAAATTCCCTCTTTATCGGATGTTTTTAAGACTTGTAAAGGGTTAATTATTCCGTTTGTACCATCCAAGGATATCATTTTACCATGAACTTTATCCATTAGATTTTCAAATTCTCCAGTGACGTCTATTCCTCTTATAATGTTTCCTCTACAACAATTATCTAATGTTAATTTCTTTAAAAGTGTTGATTTTCCTGAACCCATTGTCCCGAAAATAAGTGCATTATAATATTTCCTGTACTTATCTTTATGAAATATATCAAAAATCAAACTACCACCAGTTGAAGTGCCACCCAAGTAAGTACCATTCGGATCATCAAGCTTCGTGAAATGAAAAGGATATCCTGCTGCTAAAGTTTTTGACCCAATTTCCTTACCCACTCTTTTATTTGGAAATTCTTTTATTTTTGTATGACTCGTAAAAATGGCTTTCCATTCGAACTCAGTTTCGTTTAAAAAAATAGTTCCTTTAAAGCTTAATCCTTCTAATGTTTCTAATACATTTCTTATATTTTCTTCAAGTTGTGAAATTGTTTTCCCACTTACATATAATCTTATATTTACAAGTTTAACTACTTCACCAGACCTCGATATTTGATTAAATATTTCC
>NZ_DATCQT010000021.1:0-10979 GCF_036569345.1 Clostridium sp. | reverse complement strand
AAAAGCAAAGATAGGTGTGAGATTTAGAAATTAATAAAAATAAAGATTAACATTAACATTAACAAAGATAAGTAAGAAATTATTCGTATTATTTAGGGGTGGTTTCTTATCAAACTTATAATTAGATTATACAAGGAGGTTTATAAAATGACATATGTGTTAGTTGCAGTTGGTGGGGCAGCCGGAAGTTTGGTACGGTACAGCCTTGGTAAATTTATAAGTGAAAAATCAAATTCCTCTTTCCCAATAGGGACTTTTATAATCAATATTACAGGTGCAATCTTGCTTGGCATAGTAAGTACAATTGGAGTTAGCAGTAATATGATGTTGCTACTTGGAGATGGCTTCTTAGGTGCATACACAACTTTTTCTACCTTTATGTATGAGGGTTTTAATTTATTTCAAGAGAAAGAAAAGCTAAATGCTTTTATATATATTTTATGTTCTGTATTATTAGGTTTATTAGGATTTGCTTTTGGAAGTAAAATAGGTCAGCTATATAATTTCAAATAGCTGACCTTAATATAAATTCTTATACTAATAACTCATTTAACTTGTCGCCTTTGATTTCATCTGCACTCCAAGGTATAACAGCAAATTTACCATTTGCATGTAAATCAACTTTGTTAATCCATTCAATTTCATTACTTGCTTTTGCAGACAGCAATTTATTTGTAGTACCTGTCTTGTATAATGATGAGTTAATAACCCACCATTTTGTCGCAATTTTTGCACGTATCAAATCTTCTTCAAGACGGGTTGCTTCATATACGGGTGTAGCTTCAGCAAGGGTTACAATTATTACTTCGGTTTCATTAACATTTTTGAGACGTGGTAACAATTTTTTAACTGATTCAGGAATATCGCCCTGTGAGCGTTTTATTTCTTGGTTATAACTTTGTGTGGAATCAAGGAGCAATAAAGTGTGCCCTGTTGGGGCAGTGTCGATAACCACAATTTGATCTTCGGACTTCTCCACTATTTCTGCAAAAGCTCTAAACACTGCAATTTCCTGTGTGCATGGAGACCTCAAATCCTCTTCAACATATGCTATATCTTCATCAGCCATGGTTTCTCTTGCCTTTAAAAGCACTTCCTCTTTGTATTTTTCAAGCTCAACATTTTCATCAATGTGACTCATAGTAATATTTTTGCTCTCATTAATTACATATTTAAGGTGAGCTGCAGGATCTGTTGTAGTGAGGTGTACTTTTTTACCTTTTGCTGATAATCCCAAAGCAATCGCTGCTGCAATTGTAGTTTTACCTACACCACCCTTACCCATAGTGAAAATCACCTTTTTATTACTTTTATATAAATCCTCAATAACATCTTTTAAAGTTGGAATATTTTCAGCGTTTATCTTTTCACTGGATGCATTATAATTATCTTTAGTAAGAAGTGCCCGCACATTTTCCATGCCTGTTATATTATAGGCTCTTAGCGGCACCATATAGCTAGTAATTCCCTGTAAACCCAAAGGCATCTGCGCTAGTGATTTTTGCTGTTTTTTATACAGACTTTCAGACACAAAATCATCATAAGAGCTCATAACACCATTTATTATCATTGTTTGATTGTTTACACCAATTAGAGCAAGTTCTTTTGATGCTCTTTCTGCCTCTTTTAGAGGTGTAATTTCTGGGCGTGAGATAAGCATTAGCGTTGTTAATGTTCCATCTGACAAGGTTTCTACTGCCTTTTTATAGATTTCCCTTTTACTCTCTAGACCAGAAAGCTGTCCTAAACAAGATGCTCCATGTGTGTTTTCGCTAATAAAACCACTCCATGCTGATGGTAACTGTAACATTCGAAGTGTATGACCAGTAGGCGCGGTATCAAATATAATATGGTCATATTCACTCTCAAGCGAATCATCTGTTATAAATTTTGAAAATTCATTGAAGGCTGCAATTTCAACAGTACAGGAGCCAGAAAGCTGTTCTTCCATATTTTTAAGTACAGCATCAGGTAATTTACCACGATAAGGTGCAATTACGCTTTCTCTGTGCTCTGCGGCTGCCTTAATTGGGTCAAGATTAGCAACAACAAGATTTGGGACTTCCTTAATTGGCACACCCTTATTCGTAAGCTTTGTGTTAAACACATCCTGTAAATTTGATGCAGGATCGGTGCTTATAAGAAGTACCTTTTTTCCCCGATCAGCAAGGTTTACTGCTGTAGCACAGGCAGTTGAAGTTTTACCTACGCCACCTTTACCTGTGTAAAACAAATATTTTGTAAGTTTAATATTTTGCGGATTAAAAATTTCCATGCTTATTTACCTCCAGTTTGCTTTTCTATATTGTTTTGTAATCAATAAATCATCATAATTAAGATATTAGCAGCAGTTTCCACCACCGCAACCACATCCCCCTGATTTAGGAGCGGATTTTATTTTATAAGTTTTTCGAGCCTGATTTAAAAAGCTCATGGGAACCTCTAAAAATTTCACTAATTCCTCGTTGGTTGGATATTTACCTGTTAACACGATTTGACCTTCTAAAACTGTAATGGGAAACTCCTCCACACCTTTTTTATTTATGAATTCATTCACTACCTTATTATCCACAAACTCTTGTGGTGAATCTGAGAGGTTAAACCTCTGAACTTCAATTCCATTTTTCTTTAATGAATTAATTACAGTTGAAATCCTAAGAAGCTCAGGGTCAACACCTACACCACAAAGTCCTGTTGAGCAACACATAGCTGGTTCAAATATTTGCATTTTTTTCATTATTAATCTCTCCAATCATTTTTTATATTTTAAAATTTTTAATAATTCATAACCTGTCTAACTTAAATTAATCACTCTTAAATTCTTAAAATTATTTTTCTTTACAATTACATAAATCTTGAAGTTTACATTTTTTGCGATTTTCAAAATCACTGTTATAAAGAGGTAATTTTACAAGTCCTTTCATTAAATAAGAAAATAAATCAGGGTTGTTCTCTTTGAAATTATTATCTATTTTGTAATATGTCCATTGTGCTTTTTTGTAACTTTCTAATATTCCAGACTTTTTAAGCGCCGTTAGATGACGCGATACATTTGACTGCGTCATATTTAAACAATCCTCAATTTCACACACACACATTTCACCTTCCATAATGAGTGATAGTATGCGAAGTCTATTTTCTTCCGATAATGCTTTAAATATATCTACCATTACATTTACCTCCTATAACATCTTTATATACGCTTATACTCATATAGTATGTGTTTTAAAAACCATCTGTTACAATGGCTTTTAAATAAATATTATTTAGTATCATTTTTTAAAAACATTTTACTGAATTGCTTATGACCTCCTAAGGTCTACCTTTTTGAATTGCATTATCAAGTATCATACCTGTATACATAACAGGATCCTTAGTGGTTGAGAACGGTGGTGCATATGCCAGATCTAGATGAAACAAATCCTCAACTTTTGCTTTAAAAGTGATTGCAGTAACGAATACATCAATTCTTTTATCTACACCCTCAAACCCAACTATTTGAACCCCTATAAGTCTTCCAGTTGCTTTATCTGCAATTCCCTTTATTACCATTTCTTCTCCACCCATATATTCTGGTTTGTTCAGTTTAATATTGTGACAAACCACAACATCATAACCCATTTGAGTTGCTTCCCTTTCAGATAAACCTGTTTGTGCAACTGTCATATTAAATATTTTGAATATACCAGTTCCTAGAATTCCTCGAAAGGCAAGGTTTCCACCTGTTGAACTATCACCAGCTATTCTACCTGTTTTGTTAGCAGTTGACCCTAGTGGACGATATACACCTTTCCCTGTAATTACATGAAATTGCTCGATGCAATCACCACATGCATAGATATCTTTTAAGTTCGTCCTCATTTTCTCATCAACTTTTATGGCTCCAGTTATTCCTAGATCTATTCCAGCCTGTTTTGCAATCTCTATATTGGGTCGTACTCCTGTTGATAAAAGTATCATATCTATTTTAATAGATGTCCCATCCGATAATATCACACTGCTTGTTGTAAGTTCATTTGCTGACACACCTATAAGCACTTTAACACCGTTTTTTTCAATATGTTCCCTTACATATACCGCCATATCACTATCAAGGCCAGGTGATACCTGATGCAATTTTTCAATCATTGTAACTTCAATACCTAGTTCCTTGAAATTCTCACAAACTTCAAGCCCAATAAATCCTGTTCCTATAATAGCAGCGAATTTGGGATGATTTTCATTTATAAAAGCTTTGATCCGTAACATATCTCCAATATTTCGAAGTGTAAAAACATTCGCTTCATCTGCACCTTTTATAGGTGGAACAACTGCTCTTGCACCAGTTGCAATTATAAGTTTATCATAGGTATCTGTAACCACTTCACCAGTTGACAGATTCTTAATTTCCAAAGTTTTTTTATTCGGATTAACTGAAAGTACCTCATGTAAAGTGAAAATATCTACATTGTATTTATTTTTAAAGAATGCTGGGTCACGAGGTGTAAGCTCCTGAGCTTTCTCGATCTCACCGCCAATATAATACGGCATTCCACAGCCAGAATAGGATATAAAACTGTCTTTCTCATAAATAATAATTTCAGAATTTTCGTCATTTCTTCTTGCCTTTGCAGCAGCAGAGGTTCCAGCTGCAACTGCTCCAATAATAATAAGTCTCATTTTACACCATCCTGCCTTAATACTTATTTTTTAAAAATTATTAAATTATAATTCACCTATATAATTTAATTTATAAAATTCTTTATTAATTTCCCACCATATATTATTTTTTATACATCATATTAAATACTTATATGATCATCTACTCATATTGTATATTTCATAGGAGTTATTGTCAATAGCTTCTATATGCTTTCTTACTCTAATTACTAGCCTTATATTAATCTTTTTCTAATTCACTCAATAATATATAATAAATCAAATTCCAAATATAGATCAAAATTAATGATATACTATATTATAATAAAAAATAAAGGTCCTAATTAATTTATTTAAAGTTCTAAAAATCACATATATAACAAATTATATAACACTTTAAATTTACAAGGAGGATATTAATATGACAAATACACATCCTAAGTCTGATACAGAAAAAATTGTAGGTGAAATACTGGAACAAGGAGAGATCTTTAACGATATTGAAGAAGATTTATTGCATGAATTAATAGGGAATAAGATATCTAGCGATGCCACGCTAGCTCATAAAAACACCCTCACTTTTGGTGACAGAATGGCTGATAAAATAGCCGAGTCAGTGGGAAGCTGGCGGTTTATAATAATAGCATTATCAGTTATAGCAATATGGATAGTATTTAATACCATTTTTAAAAATTTATTTGACCCATTTCCATTTATACTTCTTAATCTAGTTTTATCTTGCATTGCTGCTATACAAGCACCAGTAATAATGATGAGTCAAAATAGGCAAGAAGATAAAGATAGAATAAAATCAAAAAATGATTATAAAATAAATCTTAAATCAGAATTAATTATCCAAGATTTACATAAAAAAATGGATTCATTAATTGAAGACCAAAAAATATTAGTGAAAAATCAATCTATAATGGTAGAATATATTAAAAATTTACAAAAGTAGAGTAGTGCCACTCACATGGCACTGTGAGGAGAAAAACATGGATAACTATGAAGAAAATGCACTAAAAGAGTTGCTTCTATGGAAAAAGAAAATGGAGAAGGATCCTTCTTTTACTAGTGGTCTAACTAAAGGTTTACAAAACAAAATGAATAACTTAATTCCAGATAAAATTCAGAATATTATTAATGGTTCAATTGAAAATATGGCAAAGCTAGTACTTGCTGGTTCTAAATTTACGTCTAAACAACCACTAACTAATATGTCCCTTGAAGAACGCGAAATTTTAGCTAAAAAGAGCATTGGTTTTTATAGGAAAGCGGCTACGGTAAGTGGAGCTGGTACTGGGGCTTCCGGAATTGTAGTTGGCCTTACAGACTTCCCAATTCTTCTAAGTTTAAAAGTTAAATTTTTGTTTGAATTAGCTAGTATATATGGTTTCGATGTACATGATTATAAAGAAAGATTATATATTTTATACGTTTTTCAGTTAGCTTTCTCAAGTGACAAAAGAAGACTTGAGGTTTATCACCAAATTTCGAATTGGGATAATTACGTAAACGACTTACCTACAGATATAAACTCCTTTGATTGGAGAACTTTTCAACAAGAATACAGAGATTATATAGATTTGGCAAAAATGTTGCAACTTGTTCCAGGCATTGGCGCAGTTGTTGGTGCGTTTGCTAACCATAAATTAATGAACAAGTTATATGATACTGCCCTTAACGCTTATAGACTAAGGGTTTTTAAACAGTAACTTATTCCCATATTTCAGTAAAAAAACACAATGCTCTGAGCCATTAAGCTCAAATCATTGTGTTTTTTGGTTAAATATTTTTTTTAGAATGCAGGAATTACAGCACCTTTATATTTATCCTGAATAAACTTTTTAACTTCTGGAGAATTTAATGCCTTAGATAGTGCTTGTATATAAGGTTTGTTTTTATCTTCTGCTCTAACAGCAAGTATATTTGCATAAGGTGAATCTTTTGCTTCAACGGCTAATGCATCTGTTAAATTCAATTTAGCTTCTATGGCATAATTCGCATTTATAACTGCTGCATCCACATCCGCTAAAACTCTTGGAAGTTGAGGAGCTTCTAATTCAGTTATTTTTAAATTCTTTGGATTTTCTGTAATATCATTCTTAGAAATAAGGGCTCCTGCTTTTAATTTTAATAAACCTGCTTTTTCAAGTACCCTAAGTGCTCTTGCTCCGTTTGTAGGATCATTTGGAATCGCTATTGAAGCTCCATCCTTTATATCACTTAGCTTTTTGTATTTAGTAGAATATAAAGCCATAGGTTCAATATGAACCTTTACAGTATAAGTAAGATCTACTTTCTTGGTTTTACAAAAGTCTTCTAAATAAGGTATATGTTGAAAAAAGTTGGCATCTAGTGTTCCATCTGCGAGTGCTGTGTTTGGTGTTACGTAGTCAGTAAATTCCACTATTTGTAGAGTATACCCTTCTTTTGCAAGAAGTGGTTTTACTACCTCTAATATTTCTTCATGAGGCACTGGTGATGCACCTACTTTAATAATCTTTTTATCAGCTGTTACCTTGGTTGGCGCCGCTACTTCTTTTTTTGCTGCACAACCACTTATTGTGAAAATCACAACAATTGATAGTAGTAATACACTTAATAATTTTTTCATTTTTAAATCCCCCTCTTATTCTTGATAGTGTAAACACTCTCTTGATAGTGTAAACACTATCTTTGTTTTAATATTTTTGTAATTCAATCATCACGAGGTGATATTACACCTGTGGTGATGTTATATCAACGACTTGAGAAATGTCGTTAAGAACTTATTTAATCATTTTTCTATACAATAAATTTCCTAATGCTTGAATAATTTGAACAACTATAATTAATATAATTACGGTGTATATCAGTATGTCTTGCTCAAATCTATAATAGCCATGTGTTATGGCAACATTTCCAAGTCCACCTGCTCCAACTGCTCCAGCCATAGCTGAGTAACCTATGATGTTTATTATTAATAAGGTAACTCCAAGAACTATAGATGGCATTGCCTCTTTTACCATAACCTTAAATATAATCTGATAGTTTTTTGCACCAAAAGATTTAGCGGCTTCAATAATACCGTAATCCACCTCGAGTAGTGCAGATTCTATTATTCTAGCAGCAAAAGGAGCTGCTCCAATAGTTAACGGAACTATAGCTGCATTAGTCCCTATACTGGTTCCAACAATAAACTTAGTTAAAGGTACTATAGATATCAATAATATAATAAACGGAAAAGAACGAAGTATGTTTATTACCAAATCTAAACTTTTGTAAATTATAGCTTTTGGTCTTAGACCTTTAGGACCGGTTATAATTAATCCTACTGCTGAAATAAAACCTAAAATCACTGCCAAAATGGTGGATACTGACACCATATACATTGTTTCTAAAAGTGCAGGTAGTAAAGTATTTAAAAGTGTATCTAGAAAACTATTTATAAATATCATTTACTTTCTACCCCCTCGCAAAACTCATTTTGGATTAAATCGTCATCGATTTCCCACGATATAGCTCTATCATCTAAATACTTTATTATTTTGTCCTTATTATCCTCACTTGCATTTATTATAAGACTGCCCATTACGTTATCCCTAAATTTTTCAAGCCTTCCCCATACTATGGAAAAATCAATATCAAGTTCTCTTGCAATAGATGTTATCAGGCAGCTTTGGGTGATTTCCTTTGTAAAAATTATTTTAATGTTAAAGCCTGTACTAGGTAGTAATTCGTCCTCTCCAATAAGTGTTTTCATTTCTTTTGTTGGCCTAATAAATAACTCATCGGTAATTCCGTGGCTTTTTATCTTACCTTTTTCTAAAAGAATAAATTTGTTACAAATCTCTTTAATAACTTCCATCTGGTGAGTAACTACAATAATTGTTATTTCAAATTTATTATTTATGTCTCTTAAAAGTTGCAATATAGATTTTGTAGTTTTAGGGTCTAGTGCAGATGTAGCTTCATCACAAAGTAATATTTTAGGATTAAGTGCTAATGCCCTTGCTATTCCAACCCTTTGTTTTTGTCCTCCGCTAAGTTGTTTTACATTACTATTTACTTTATCATTAAGGCCTACTAGTTCTATTAAGCTATCTACTCTTTCTTTAATGAATTTTTTATCTTTTCCCCATACTTCTAATGGGAAAGCTATATTTTGAAAAACATTCTTACTGTTAATAAGGTTAAAACTCTGAAATATAATGCCTACATCTTTCCTGAATTCGCGAAGTTCACGCGAGCTTAGCTCCTTCACACCTTTGCCCATTATATTAATGCTACCTGTATCGTAGCTTTCAAGGCCATTAAAACATCTAAGCAAAGTGGATTTTCCAGCCCCACTGTGACCAATAACCCCATATATATCACCTTTTTCCACTGTAAAAGAAACATCATTTAATACTTTTACATCTGAAAAACTTTTACTTACGCCACTTACTTTAATCATGATATCCCGTCCCTTCTTTACTGCTGATAATTCACTCAAAACTTTTAAAATTGCCTTAAGGCGCATTTAATTATATGACAAATAGGTTTAATAATAAAAAAAATAGAACCCAAGAATAAACTTGTGCTCTATGGCCAAACTTATTCTTATCTTGCAGCAATGCCACAGGATTTAACACCATGTATCTCACGGATACTGGTTGTCGGGTTTCATCGGGCCAGTCCCTCCACCTCTCTTGATAAGACAGTATTAAATTTTAATTTATGAGAAAAACAAAAAACCTCTTTCATCATTATATATGATGAAAGAGGTATAAAATTACAAAGTCACCTCTCTCATCTTCCGCTAAGTTATTATAAACCTAACGCAGGAATTAGCACCTATTCAGATGTTTAACATCTGATGGTTGCCGAGGTTTCATCGGGCCGGTCCCTCTACCTCTCTTGATGAGAATTAATCTATTTATTAAATTAAGACAATGATATCACTATATTCATAAGTTGTAAAGAAGAAAATTTAAAATTATATAATTAATTTTATTAAATTATTTTTTAAATATAATATATTCATCTTAAATAAAATTCAAGTCTCATTGCAATCGTATTTATATTAATACATATTTCGTCAAAATTTTCACTAATAAGCCTACATAATATGCTATAATAATACAAAGAACTACATTTATTAAAAGTCATATTTTTTGAGGAGATAAAGATGAAAAAGTCTAAAAAAGTAAACGTTATCTTATTAATATTTGTATTAGTTGCCTTGATCTCTATTACAGCATATAATAAATTGCCATCTATATTTGCAAAAAATGAAGCACAAACTACTACTACACTTGCAATTAATAAACAGCCTACACAGCTTGAGAAAATACAACTATTAGCTAAACGTCAAAAATTAGAGGACCAAAAAAAATTGGAAAATCAGAAGAAATTAGTAGATCTAAAAAATCTTGAGAAGAGAAAGAAAAAGGCAGAAGTTATCAAACAAAAACAAAATTCTTCCCAAAATAAGACAACCTCTATTAAACCAATTGTAATAGCAACTCCTGTTGTTAACCCTAAATTATTGATAGATAAGATACAGGGAAAGGGAAATTCTAGGCAGGCTATAGTTGTTACTACTAATGCTTTAGGAAACGTAAGTGCTACTATTACAACATTTGAAAAGGTTAATGGAGCCTGGAAACAATTAAACTCTTTTGCTGGTAATGTAGGCAGAAATGGTTTTGCTTATAATAAAATTGAAGGTGATGGACATTCTCCTATAGGAATTTTTACACTTGGTACAACATTCGGTAGATATTCTAATCCTGGTACAGAAATGAACTATAGACAATCTACTGCAAATGATTTCTGGGTTGATGATGTTAATTCACCCTTGTATAATTCATGGCAGAAAGGTCCTATTTCTGGTCGGTGGAGTTCAGCTGAGAATATGTATATTCCACAATATAATTATGGTTTTGTAATAAACTATAATACTGCTGATAGAATACCAGGAAAAGGTTCAGCAATATTCTTTCATGTATGGTCAGGAGCCGGTCATGGAACAGCTGGATGTATAGCAACGGATCAAGATAATGTAATAAGAATTTTAAAATGGTTAACTCCATCTAAAAATCCTATAATAATCCAAGGATCAATGTCATCTGTATTAAGGATGTAGCAGGATTTTCATACTCACATTCCTTTAAAAATATATTGGTTCTCCTCGGAATAGATAATAAAAATATGTACAAAAATAAATATGAAAAAGAAAAACACCCCATTAGTGCCATAGATTATTGGCACTAATGGGGTGTAACTTTTTTCCGTGTTAATTAAAATGACAAAAATCTATAATAAAACAAATAAAAAATTATATTTTCAAATTATAAATAATTATATATTATATG
>NZ_DATCQT010000020.1:0-2703 GCF_036569345.1 Clostridium sp. | reverse complement strand
GCAGAATATGCATCGTTACATTGGCCTATATCTAGTAATCTTGGAAGTCCTGCTACTTCACCAAACTCCAATTTATTAAAACGATATTTTCCACAAGCTAAAGTGAGAATAATACAATCCTTAGGAACCTGCTTAGCAAATTCAGTGTAATAATTTCTTCCTGTCCTTGCACCATCACATCCTCCGATTAAGAAGAAGTGTCTAATTTTTCCTTCTTTAACTGCATTCACTATTGCTTCAGCATGACTTAAAGTTGCTTCATGACCAAATCCTACAACAATCTCTTTAACTTCTTCATCTTTTTCGAAACCACCTAATTCAAGCGCTTTCTTTATTATTTCAGAGAAGTCCTTATGGCCATTCTCATCATTTGATATATGTTTTATGCCATCCCACCCAACAACACTTGTTGAGAAAATCCTATCTTTGTAAGAATCTCTTGGTTTCATTAAGCAATTTGTTGTCATTAAAATACAACCAGGTATACCATCAAATTCCTTTTGTTGATTTTGCCATGCGCTTCCAAAATTACCTACTAAATGAGGGGATTTATTTAACTTAGGATATCCATGTGAAGGTAACATTTCACCATGTGTGTAAATATTTATACCCTTACCTTCTGTTTGTTCGAGCAACATTTCAAGGTCCCTTAGATCATGACCAGAAATTACGATAAATGGTCCTTTTTTAATGTTTACATTAACCTTTTGAGGTGAAGGAGAACTATATTTTTCAGTATTAGCTTTATTTAATACCGCCATAACCTTAACACTCATCTCACCAGTTTTAATCAAGTACTTGATAAGATCTTGAAGATTTAGACTATCATCAGTAATTACTGCTAAAGCTATAAAATAAAAGTCATCTACCTCATCACTATTATATTTAATGAATCTAGCTTGATGTGCATAAGCTGCAATTCCTTTTAATCCATATTTTATAGTTTCGCGGACGGAGCGTATATCAGCATCTAAATTCTCATCAAACATGACTCCTGCTTTTTTAGCATCTTCAAGAATTTGTTCTTTAGTATCACTTAAATTATATAGAGCTTCTTCACCATCTACCTTTTCACCTAAGGCCTTTTTTCGAGCGTCCTCTTTTATCACTTGGGACCTTTTTAGCATTTCCATATGAGATTCAGGATCAAAATTTACATTAGTTAATGTCATAAACAATGAATTTTCAACAAATGAAACCCATGACTTATCAAGTTTTTCACCTTTAGCTAGAAGTTTAGTAGCATAACAACTTATTCCTTTTAGCTGATAAATGAGCAAATCTTGCATTGCTGCGATTTCAGGTGTTTTTCCACAGACTCCTACTTTGGTACAACCTTTTCCAAATGCAGTTTGTTCACATTGAAAACAAAACATTTTTTCTTGCATATGTATCCCTCCTAAATTTTGTAATTAGTATGTATATTATTTTACACAACTTGGTGTGATTATACAATACAATAACAAATATTTATACGTTTCTTCTAA
Source organism: Clostridium sp. (assembly GCF_036569345.1). GTDB lineage: Bacteria > Bacillota > Clostridia > Clostridiales > Clostridiaceae > Clostridium_AD. Next base: position 1,216 of record NZ_DATCQT010000020.1, on the reverse strand, counting down.
ACTAACTTTACCAGGATCAATATCCTGTATGGTTGGTAGGATAGTGCTTATTATATGACAAAACCCAATGTACGATTTTGTTTAAAATCGTACATTCATTTTTTTTATGAACCGTTGATTTATATGGGTTGTTAATCATCCGGTTAAATTTAACTATGTAATTACCCTTTTGAATGTATTGTTTTAGTGGTTCAGTTCAAATTGCCCCTCCTTAATTGCTCTCTTCATATTGATTAATTAATTTATAGAATGTAGTTTTCTTTAATTCCAATATTTTCATAACATCAACTGCTTTTATAGTGTTTACCTTGTACATCTTGTAATACTTATCCCATAACTTAGGTACTTCAATAGACTTACGTCCTTTATATTTTCCTTCTGTTACTGCAATTAATATGCCTTCCATCTGCCTATCTTTTAGATAGTCACGTTCAAGTTGTGCAACTGCTCCAAATACTGTGAGCATGAATACTCCCGTGGGTGTTGTAGTATCTATAGCTTCCTTTAATGATATAAATATAATGCCCTTACTATTTAATTGTTCTACAAGCTCCAATAAATCTGTGTACCATCTTTCACAGTAATCATGCTCATTATTTCTGCCTCCTCTATATATTTTTTAAATATGTAGTAGTTATAATGGGTAACTATTATCAATATCTAATGTTATATTCATAAATCAATTTAATATTTTAAAGATTCTGAATATTCAACATAGCCCATTACCAGTTGTTTTAGTAAATATGTTTCAACCTTTCCATAATCCGTGAACATTACAATATTCTCTTACGCATAAAACTTCTTCTTCAACAAGAAATAGGACTTGAGGTTTATCTCCAGGGTTTAGATACTTTCTATATATTTTATTTTCAGTTTGAACTTCTATCCATTCAATATAATGTTTTTCTAACATTGGATGTTCAACAGCACCAACTTTAACAAGAACTCCACCCTTAACCTTTTCGATAACTGGCACATGCTTTTCTTTTGCTGCATCCACTGTATTTTCAACTTGTAATATCATTGGCTGTCCGCAACAAACTAAAACTCCATCACCTGAATGTAAAACTTCTACGATATTACCACAAATTTCGCATTTATAGACTTCTTTAAGTTTAGTCATAATTATACCTCCAAAATTTTATATTTTAATATACGCGTTAACTAACTAATCCTCTTTTTCTTGTCCTTTTACATCATCGTATACAAAATTGCA
>NZ_DATCQT010000019.1:0-1589 GCF_036569345.1 Clostridium sp. | reverse complement strand
TAAAGACATGCTTTATACTTCCTGTCTTTATCAGATGAGGGAAACTTATAGGTCATTGCGTTTGTCAGAATTCAGGGTTGCATAAAGGGCCTAGTTATTAACTTAGGCAAAATCAACACTAGAGTTTAACTGAGCCTTATTTAAAAGAAAGGTGCTGTTCTACCGTGGAAGAAGTATTGAATTTTTTAAAGGAAAACCGTACATTTTATTTTGCAACCGTTGATAATAACAAACCTAAAGTTAGACCCCTTGGATTTTTTATGGCTTATGAAAACAAACTTTATTTCGGTATAGGTAAGCAAAAACAATCCTACCAACAAATTTTAGCAAACCCTTACATTGAACTTAGTACTGCAAGTGCTAAAGGAGAATGGATAAGGATTAGTGGCAAGGTCAAAATTGATGAAAAAATAGAAACTCAGGAGAAGGCTTTCGAGACATTACCTATGTTAAAGAAGTTATATAACGAAGAAACAGGAAATAAGCTTGGGCTCTTTTACTTAGAAGAAGCAACAGCAGAAATTGCTGATATGGCCGGTGGTTTTAAGAAAATTACTTTGAGTTAATAACGGATGAGCTGCACACAGAGCATGAAGTCCTTACGGTAACAACTAGATATAGGGTAAGCTAAGATATTATCAAGGAGTAGTTCTCTAAAGGACTACTCCTTTGATGTAACTGTAATTATCCTGGGCAAATCTCGTCGTGTTAGAGAACCGCGACTAGGCGGTGTTATATATTCACTTCACTTATTGATGTACAGAATATTATATAGCGTCCATCATTACAGTATGAGTGTGATCTTAGTTATGACGATTACTTCGGATAGTTATAACTTGTGAAAGTAATTATCACCACTTGACATATAATGTAAGTAGCTGTACTATTAAGTGCAATCATTAGTCTGAAAATATTCTATTTTCAATCAAAACGTAAATTCAGATTGTGCAGGTATATTTATTTAATACTCAAGAGAGAGGAGAAGGTTGAAATATATGAATCGAACAGAAGTTTTACTAAAAAAACGCGCAAAAGTTTTTGAAAATTTAGCAGGAAATATAGGAAACCGTGCGAAATGGTTAACTACATTAATGGACATCGACGATGAGATGGAAGAAATGGCTGAAAATAAGATTAAGACTAGTTACGTAAAGCTCATTAACTAAACTAGTTCATCAATGCAGACATTGATTTTCGCAGGTCAGCGACTAGAGAAATCTCTTCCATCCAACCTTTCTCGATAGACGTTATATAACGAAGAAATAGGAAATAAGCTTGGGATCTTTTATGTAGAAGATGCAACCGAAGAAATTGCTAAAGTTAATAGGGGAAGGGTAGTGTTTCAAATAGTGGGCCAATAAATGATTCACGAAAAACCTTCCAAATTCGTACGATCAGGCATATTAAAAGTATGGTAGCAATTTTAATATCAGTAAACAAAATATTTGTAAAGGGGCTGTCTCAAAATGACGTCTAAGGACGATCATGGAGAGGCAGCGCCTTTTCGTATTTAGTCACGAATAAGAGTGTAAAATTAACATGCAATATTGCTGATTTTACACTCTTATCTATTTCTAGGAACACCAAAA
>NZ_DATCQT010000018.1:0-122799 GCF_036569345.1 Clostridium sp. | reverse complement strand
TATTAATTATATGTAAATTAATATTACATATATAAAGAAATATTAATCAATTAAGGAATATTAAAATAAATTTAAATAAGTTTGATGGGTATAATAAATATTACATAGAGAGAAAATAATAAAGTGAGATTAAAGAATTTAAAAATATAATTATCAAATGAGCTTAAAATATAATAAAATTTAATTGAAGGGAGTTTTAAACTATGCCTGATCATCAACATGTTGGAGGTAGCAAAAACAGTAATATTAATGTTAAACGTGACAATATTAGTAAACCTAAGAAAAGTAAAGGAGATAAGAAAAAACCATCTTTATATGAGAATTTCAATGGAGAAACCATTGACTAGAGAATAAAATTATAATTATTTTAAGAAAAATAATATTTAAAGGAGCGACAATAATATGCAAAAGGGCAAAAAAAGTGAAGTTAATGGTCAAGAGGTTAATATTGGTACTAAAAGAACAGATGCTAGCGATAAACAGAAAAGTGTGAAAAAAGAAAGAAGGAATTAGAATAAAATTATAATGTACTTTTATAAATAAAAAAGGAGCGTGTTTTGATGTCATTCGAAAGAGAAAAATTTTTAAGTGAAGGTTATAAAATAATGAAATTTGAACGTGATATTGATAAAATCACTGGTCAAGAAATAGGGAAAATTGAAATTAAGGCATTAGATGGTCATTTACAATATATAACATTAGATGATAATGAAGCAGATGAAATAGAAAAGAACTTGTTTGAATATTTAAAAAATAAATTGTAAGCATTACTATTTTGTCATATTCTATATCAACTATCTTCATTAGGTAGGAATTTATTAATAATAGAAGCTGCACATTTATGATAAAAATAAGATATGCCTATAAGCATATCTTATTTTCTTTATTATCATATTTAAAAAATAAATGATGTAATTAATATAAATTTGTTGTAAAATAGAATTTGTTGTAAAATAGAATTTGTCTGTGAAAAACTCATTTGTTAAAGTTTTATTAATAAACTTTTGATATTGAAATTTTTTTTATAGTTGAAAACTAATTTAAATAAAGTAATTATTTTTAATACTAGGAGTTAGGAGAGATAATACATGAAAAAAGTTGTGGTTATTTTTAATGGAGGAACAATTTCGATGAGCGTTGATCCAAGAATAAAGGCCGCGGTTCCGACTCTAAGTGGAGAGGAAATAATGTCTATGGTTACAGGAATTGAAAATTATGCTCATATAGAATCGCATACTTTTTCAAGTTTACCTGGACCTCACATTACACCTGAATTAATGATGGAACTGTCTGAATATATACAAGGGTTCTTGTGCCGTGATGATATATGTGGAGTGGTTGTGACCCATGGTACGGATACACTTGAGGAAACAGCATATCTATTACATCTAACTATTGATAATCCAAAGCCTGTTATTGTTACAGGTTCAATGAGAAATAGTTCTGAACTTGGATATGATGGTCCAGCGAATTTATCAGCTTCAATTTGTACTGCTATTTCGGAAGAGGCTCGAAATAGGGGAGTATTGGTGTGTTTAAATGATGAACTTAATTGCGCTGGTGAGGTTACTAAATCACATTCAATGCATCTAAATACTTTTCAAAGCCCGGAGTTTGGACCAATAGGGATTATCGATAATAATGAAGTGATATTCTATAGAGATAGTTTGAAAAAAGAACACATTAATACAAAAAATATAGAGACTAGAGTAGATTTAATAAAAGCCTGTGCTGGAATGGATTCAAAGCTAATTGATTTTTGTGTTCAGCAAGGTGCAAGAGGAATTGTTATTGAAGCTATGGGGAGAGGAAATATTCCACCTCTTATGGCAGAGGGAGTAAAAATAGCTATACAAAAGGGGGTGGCAGTAGTTTTAGTTTCTAGATGCTTTAAAGGAAGAGTATTAGATTCTTATGGGTATCCAGGCGGTGGTAAGGAACTAAGAAATGCTGGGGTAATTTTTGGAGATAGTTTGCCAGGTCAAAAGGCTAGAATTAAACTTATGCTTGCACTTGCTAGTACAACAGATATAAAAGAGATTAAATGTATTTTTGAACGTGGACGGTATAAAAAACGAATTTCACAAGAGAATAAAGCTTAAATATTCGTGTTTACATTGACGGTCTTATGTATTATTGATATTATATTTATATGAAAATTTTATGATAAATTACTAATCATTATTCAAAACTATAATAAAATAAAGAATAGGGGAATAAATATGAAATCAGCAAAAGGCAATGATAATAATTCTATTTTTGAAAAACTTTTTAAACTAAGAGAAAACAATACAACAGTTAAAACGGAAATACTTGCGGGTATAACTACATTCATAACCATGGCATATATTATATTTGTAAATCCTAACATTCTAAAATTTGCAGGAATGAATCTGCCAGGTATAAAGGGAGATGGGGCAGCAGCTTTTACTGCACTAAACGACCCAGTGGTAGCATCAGTGTTTGCAGCTACATGTATTGCAGCAGCAGTAGGTACTTTTGTAATGGCATTTTATGCTAATTTGCCTTTTGCTCAGGCACCGGGAATGGGATTAAATGCTTTCTTTACATATAGTGTGTGTTTAACACTCGGATACACATGGCAACAAGCGCTAGCAGCGGTTCTTATGTCTGGTATTTTATTTATAATAATAACACTTACTTCAATAAGAGAAAAAATAGTCGATGCCTTGCCACAGAATTTAAAACTTGCTATCTCAGGAGGAATTGGTCTGTTTATAGCACTTATCGGTTTTAAAAGTGGTGGGATTATAGTAGGAAGTCCAGATACTTTGGTAACATTCGGTAAACTGACAACTCCAAGTGCATTAGTAACCTTAATAGGTATAACTATTACAGCAATACTTATGGCTAAAAAAGTAAAAGGATCTATACTATATGGAATTGTTATAAGTGCAATAGTGGGAATTCCTTTTGGAATAACTAAACTTGCAGGAATTACTGTATTTAGTGCACCACCATCTCTTGCACCTACATTTATGAAGTTTGACTTTGTGGGTCTTTTAGGATCAGGAGCTGGTAAGGGTGTATTTGCGGCAATAATGAGTGTAGTAATGGTTGTAATAACATTTAGTTTAGTAGATTTGTTTGATACAATAGGAACCCTTGTAGGAACAGCAACAAAAGCTAAAATGCTTGACGAGAATGGAAAAGTAAAAAATATGAACAAAGCATTGATGTCCGATGCATTAGCAACTACTGCGGGAGCAATTATGGGAACAAGTACTGTAGTAACATATGTTGAATCCACAGCAGGAGTTGCAGAAGGCGGAAGAACAGGCCTTACATCAGCTACAGTAGGTGTGTTGTTTTTATGTTCATTATTTTTTAGTGGACTCGTAGGAATAGTACCGGCGCAAGCTACTGCTCCTGCACTTGTTATAGTTGGAGTCCTTATGATGAGTGCAGTGACTAAAATAGATTTTGACGATTTTACAGAAGCACTTCCAGCATTTTTTACAATAGCAATAATGCCTTTTAGCTATAGTATAGCAAATGGTATAGCCGCTGGAATTATTTTTTATCCAATAGTAAAAGTTGTAACAGGAAGACACAAGGAAGTAAGTCCTATAGTTTATGTTTTAGCAGCATTATTTATAATTAGATTTATAATATTACCTTAAGTTTAAAATGTTTATTATTGATATACTACTTAATAAAATAGTATAAAGTGGATAAACTGGTACCTATCAGGTAGATTTTTTAAAATTCTATTCGATGGGTACTCTTCTTTATTTATTTTAAATGAAGTACTGTAACATAGTAAGTATCACCTGAATATCATAATATAAAAAATGTATAAAGGGTGATATTATGAAAATAAATAATAGACTATCTAATGTTGAGGAATACCATTTTAAAAAAATAGACGATATAAAGAACAAAGCACTTAAATCCGGGAAAAAAATAGTTGACCTTAGTATAGGAGATCCAGATTTACAAGTTCATTCAAATATTACCGATGCATTAATAGAAGGAGTAAAGGGTGATAGGTATAATAATTACCCACCATACGATGGGTTAGTAGAAATGAAAGAAGCTGTTATAAGATATTATAATCAGGTTTATTCTGTAAGTTTAAATTTGGAGGAAGTAATAATTCTTATAGGATCTAAGGAAGGTATAAGTAATATCATTCCAGCTGTATGTGATGTTGGAGATTGTGTGATAGTGCCTGAACCTGCATATCCGGTTTACAACATTTGTTCTAAACTCTGGGGTTGTATACCATATACTGTACCTTTAACACTAAAAAATGGATATTTGCCTAATATTAATGTTATTCCAGAAATAATCGTTAGTAAATGCAAGCTTATGTTTATAAATTATCCCAATAATCCAACAGGTGCAGTAGCGAGTGGTGAGTTCTATAACCGTATTGTAAAGTTTTCTTATGATAATAATATTGTTTTATGCAATGATTCAGCATATAATGAAATGATTCAAGTAGATAAGAATTCCATTAGTCTCATGCAATATGATGTAAAAAGGCAAAACATCGAGTTTGGAACTTTATCTAAAACTTACAATATGACAGGATATAGAATAGGGTATGCTGTAGGTAATGCTAAAGTAATAAATGCTATTTTAAAGATAAAAAGTAATTGTGACTCTGGCCAATTTATTCCAATTCAAAAGGCAGCAATTGCAGCTCTCAATTTAGAACGTGATTATGTTCAAAACATAAGAAAGATATATGATGAAAGACGAGAGGTTGCGAAAAGTGTTTTGATACAAAAAAACATAGATTTTTTTGATTCTGAGGCCACTTTTTATTTATGGTGTAAAACGCCAAAAAATTATACTACTAATGAATTTTGTGAAGAATTATTAATTAATCATGGAATTGTAGTTACTCCTGGTAATGTTTTTGGAAAACTTGGATATGATTATTTCCGTATAGCACTTACAAAAGATAAGCTTATTATTGAAGAAGCTTTAAAATCACTAAAAAAATATATTGGTTAAATTATTATTGATATAATATTATTATTGGTATAATATAAATTATATAGGAAATATTTTATTATAAGGATGAGTTATTTTTAGAATACAAAAAATTACAATTTAATATAATTTTAAAATAAAAATTGTAATAAAAGTGGAAACTTATAATTTTAGCTTGAAATTTAGGTTGAAAGTTATGTATACTTATTAATGATTCACAATGAACATTGGAAGGATGCGTTGGTATGGTTAGGAGTATGACCGGATTTGGGAGAGGAAACTCTGAAAAAGATGGTAAAAGCTTTACAATAGAGATTAAAAGTGTTAATCATAGATATTTTGAAACTAATATAAGAATGCCTAGGGTCTTAATAGCTTTTGAGGATAAAATTCGAAAGATAATTGGTGAAAAAGTAAAAAGAGGAAAACTTGATGTTTTTGTAACTCAAGTCAATTATGATAAGGAAGATGTTGAGGCTTATTTGAATGAAAAATTGGCGCAAAGTTATATAAACTGCTTTCGAACCTTAAAAGACAAATATAATCTAGATGGCGATATATCAGTAAGTAATATAGCTAGATTGCCTGAGGTAATAACGCTTAAACAAAAGGAAGAAGATGTCTCAACTTTTGATCAGATTGAATTATCACTAACAAAGGCGCTAGAAGCTCTTCTTTTTATGAGAGAAAGAGAAGGCGAAAAATTATTAAAGGATCTTATAAGTAAATGTAATTTAATTAATAGTTTAGTTGACAAGGTTAAAGAAAGAGCACCGTTTGTTGTTGGTGAGTATAAGGAAAAACTAAATCAAAGGTTAAATGCACTGCATAAGGAAGTTGAATTTGATGAAAATAGAGTTGCCATGGAAATTGCTATTTTTGCAGATAAAGTTGGAATTGATGAAGAAATTGTACGATTAAATAGTCATATAGAGCAAATGAGGGAAACTCTAATAATAGATGAACCAATTGGCAGAAAACTTGATTTTATTATTCAAGAAATGAATAGAGAAACAAACACTATAGCATCTAAAGCAAATGATTTAGAAATTTTAAATACAGTAATTAATATGAAAAGTGAAATAGAAAAAATTAGAGAACAAATACAAAACATAGAATAAACAGGAGGCACACGATGAGTATAAAGTTGATAAACATAGGTTTTGGAAACATTGTTTCAGCAAATAGGTTGGTAGCCATAGTTAGCCCTGAATCAGCTCCTATTAAAAGAATAATTCAAGAAGCAAGAGATAGAGGTATGCTTATTGATGCTACTTATGGAAGAAGAACCAGAGCAGTTATTATCACAGATAGCGATCATGTTATTTTATCAGCTGTTCAACCTGAAACTGTTGCACATAGACTATCAGTTAAAGATGAGGAACGTATAGATGAGGTTGAGGAATAATGAAAAAAACAGGACAGCTGATTGTTATTTCGGGACCTTCCGGTGCTGGTAAAGGTACTGTATGCAAGGCTCTTCTTGAAAAAAATAATTTTTGGATGTCAGTTTCTGCCACAACAAGAAGTCCTAGAAATGGTGAAATAGATGGGACGGATTACTTTTTTATGACTAAAGAGGTATTTCATGAGCAAATTGAGTTAAAAGGATTTCTTGAATATGCACATGTTTATGGAAACTGTTATGGGACACCTAAATCCGAAGTTTTAAAAGTATTAGATGGCGGACGTGATGTAATACTTGAAATAGATATCCAAGGTGCTCTTAATGTGAAAATGGCATATCCAAGTGGTTTGTTTATTTTTATTCTTCCACCGTCTATGGAGGAATTAAGAAATAGAATTACAAATAGGGGCAGTGAAACACCAGAATCATTAATTACAAGGTTTACATCTGCTCATAAAGAAATTAGTTTTGTATCCAAATATGATTATGCAGTTGTAAATGATACTGTAGATAGTGCTTGTGAAAAAATTCAAAGTATTATTATTGCAGAAAGATGTAGAGTAGATAGAATGAATGGAGATTTTCTAAAGGAGGAAATTAGTAATGAATAATTCAATGATAAACCCATCAATAGTAGATTTATTAGAAAAAGTCGACAACAGGTATTCGTTGGTTGTAGCAACATCAAAAAGAGCAAGACAAATAATAGAGGGTCAAAGCCCGCTTGTACATGTAGATTCTACCAAACCTGTTACTATAGCTATACATGAAATTTATGAAGGAGCTATTGTAGCAATTACCACAAAAGAAGGAATAAAATAGTATGGAAAATAGAAAGAGCGTAGTTATTGGAGTAACAGGTGGAATAGCAGTATACAAGGCTCTTGATGTTATTAGCAGACTTAAAAAAGAGAACGTTGAAGTATATGTTATCATGACTAAATCTGCTTTAGAGTTTGTAAATCCCATTTGCTTTCAAACTTTGAGCCAAAATATCGTCATTCAAGATATGTTTGAAGAACCTAAGGCATGGGAACTACAACATATATCTCTTGCTAAAAAGGCAGATTTGTTTGTTATAGTACCAGCAACTGCTAATATAATTGGTAAAGTTGCAAATGGTATCTCAGATGATATGTTAACTACTACTATTATGGCAACAAAGGCACCAGTGATTTTTGCACCAGCAATGAATGTTAATATGTACAGTAATCCAATATTGCAAGGTAATATTCAAAAACTCAAGGATTTTGGGTACGAGTTTATTGATCCAACATCAGGAAGACTCGCTTGTGGTGATATAGGGGAAGGTAAACTTGCACAAACTGAGGATATTTTTGAAATAATTATGAGTAATTTATATCCAATAAAAGACATGGTTGGTACTAAGGTTTTAGTTACTGCTGGTCCTACAATTGCACCCATTGACCCAGTAAGGTTTATTACAAATAGATCTTCTGGCAAAATGGGATATGCTATTGCGAGAGAAGCCAGGGATCGAGGGGCAACTGTAACTCTAATATCAGGTCCATGTTATGAAAAAACTCCCATCGGTGTAAATGTAATAAGAATAAATACCAATGATGAGATGAGGGCCTCTGTAATAAATAATTATGAAGATAGTAATATAGTTATAAAAGCAGCAGCTGTATCTGATTATAAGCCTAAGGTATACTCTAACAGTAAAATTAAAAAAAATGAAAATGAATTGAATTTAGCTTTTGTACGTGACAATGACATTTTAAAAGAATTAGGATTACTTAAAAAGAAGCAGATATTAGTAGGTTTTGCAGCAGAAAGTAATGATTTAATCCAAAATGCAAAAGCAAAACTACTTAAAAAGAATTTGGATTACATAGTTGCCAATGATATAACAAAAACAGATGTTGGTTTTGGAACTGAAGATAATAAAGTGATTATTTTAAGCAAAGATAATGATCCTATAGCAATAGATAAAATGTCTAAGAAAGAAATTGCTAGGGAATTGTTTAATTTAATAAATAAAAAGCGCTAATGCGCTTTTTATTTATAGAGGGACATTCAAGTAAATAACAAGTCAGTATGCTAGTATATTTTGTATCTTTGACTTGTTATTTATTTTCATGCCCCTAAAGAAAATTATAAAATTAAAAGGGTGATTATGTGTATCAGTATGCTGGAGTTGTGGTGAATAACGATTCGATTCAAGTGGATAAGATTTTCACATATAAAATACCTATTAGTTTAATAGGCAGCGTTTATTTAGGATATAGGGTTAAAGTGCCATTTGGAAGAGGGAATAGGACGATTGATGCTTTTGTGTTAGAATTGTATAAGCAATGTGACAATGTGAATAATATTAAGGAGATAACAAGTATTTGTGATGAAATGCCACTCCTTAAAATAACTGATATTGAACTTATAAAGATTATGAAAAAAAAGTATCTTTGTACATATTTAGAATGCATAAAAGTTATTATTCCAAGAGGTATTACAAGAGGTATAAAGAAGAAGACGATGTTTATATTAACTATATGCAAGGATTTAGAAGGCAAATTTTCAAATGAACCTTATAAAAACATTTATGAATTAGTGTTATTACACAATATGAAATATAATAAAAATGAATTTAGTAAAATGTTTAATTTATCTTTATCATCAATTAATACCATGATTAAACATGGATTTTTAGAGACAAAAGAAATTATAATTAATAGGTATAATCAAAAGGACTATTCTAGGTATGAAGAAAAAATACTTAATGAGAATCAACAGAGATCAGTGGATATTATAATGAACTCAAAGCATAAAAAATTTCTGATGCACGGAGTTACAGGTAGTGGAAAGACTGAGATATATATGAACTTGGTAAGTTATATGTTAAAAGAGAATAAACAATCTATAATACTTATACCTGAAATATCTTTAACACCTCAAATGGTTGAAAGGTTCAAAGGTAGATTTGGACGTGATATAGCAGTTTTTCATAGTAGACTATCAGATGGTGAACGATATGACGAATGGATGAGAGTGAAACTCGGAAATGTTAAAATTGCCATTGGAGCAAGATCAGCTATATTTTTGCCATTTGAAAATTTAGGGTTAATTGTTATAGATGAGGAACATGAGGCAAGTTATAAGTCTGATAGTGACCCAAAATTTGATGCTCGTGAAATAGCTTATATGAAATGTGAACTAGAAGATTGCATATTAATACTAGGGTCAGCCACACCCTCTATTGAAAGCTATTATAGAGCTACTATAAATGAATTACAATTGATTACTATTAATGAGAGGGCAGATGGTGCAGCCATGCCAAAAGTAGAAATCGTTGACATGCGTGAAGAACTTATGAATAATAATCGTTCAATATTTAGCAAATCTTTACATGAAGGTATTATTGATTCTCTTAGAAAAAACGAACAAGTAATTTTGTTTTTAAATAGAAGAGGGTTCTCAACCTTTGTTTCATGTAGAAAATGTGGTTATGTCTTCAAATGCAAAAAATGCGATATTTCATTAACTTACCATAATACATCTGAATACTTAACATGCCATTATTGTGGAGAGAAAGAAAGAATTAGTAAAGTGTGTCCTAGTTGTGGAAGTAGTTATGTAAAATATTTTGGAGTTGGAACAGAGCAAATTGAACAAGAAATCAATAGGATTTTTCCAAGTGCAAAAACTCTAAGAATGGACTTTGACACAACACGAAAAAAAAATTCTTATGAGTATATATATAATACATTTAAAAACAAACAGGCAGATATTTTAATTGGAACTCAAATGGTTGCTAAAGGATTAGATTTTGAAAATGTTACTTTGGTGGGAGTAATAGCTGCAGATTTATCGCTTAATTTACCTGATTTCAGGGCGTTTGAACGGACGTTTCAACTGCTTACCCAAGTCTCAGGACGTGCAGGTAGAGGCAGTAAAGAAGGAAAAGTGGTTATTCAAACATATAGTGCAGATAACTTAACAATACAATATGCGGCGAATAATGATTATAATAGCTTTTATAAAAATGAAATAATGATGAGAAAAGCTATGGACTATCCACCTTTTACAAGCATTTTAGTCATAACAATGAGTTCCGAAGATGAAACTTTGTTAATAAAAAGTATACAAAATGTTGGCGAAAATTTAAAATATAATATCCAAGATAATGATAAAATTACATTACTAGGACCATGTCCTTGTGGGATATCTAAAATTAAGAATTTTTATAGGTGGCAAATTATTATAAAAGGAAACATTGAAGAAACAATTGCTGAGGAAATTAAAAATTTAGTTTATGAATTAGTTAAAAAGATTTATAATAGTATACGGGTTAGTATAGATATTAATCCAAGCAGTATGATGTAACAGCACTGAAAGTGATGATTTAACAGCACTAAAAGTGATGATTTAACAGCACTAAAAGTGATGATTAATGACAAGGAGGTTAGGGCATGGCAATAAGAATAATTAGAACCTATGGAGATGACATCTTAAGAAAAAAAGGCAGAGTAGTAGATGAAATAAACCAAAGAATTTTATTACTAATTAAAGATATGATGGAAACTATGTATGATTCTAAGGGGATAGGTCTTGCGGCACCTCAGGTTGGAATTTTAAAAAGAATAGTTGTTATTGATATTGGAAATGGGCCTATGGCAATTATTAATCCGGAGATTATAGAAATGCAAGGTTCCCAATTATCAAATGAAGGTTGTTTAAGTTTACCAGGCATACAAAAAAATGTAGCTCGACCTGAGAAAGTAAGAGTGAAGGCATTAAATGAAAAGGCCGAGGAGATAGTAATTGAGGGTGAAGGTCTTCTTGCAAGAGCACTCTGCCATGAAATTGATCATTTAGATGGCGTGTTATTTATAGATAAAGCAATAGAAGGTGAGGAAAAGTAATATGAAGATAATTTTCATGGGTACCCCAGAATTTTCAGTACCATCACTTCAGATGCTCATAAATGAATTTGAAGTTATTTCTGTTTTTACTCAGCCAGATAGACCAAAAGGAAGAGGTAAAAATTTAGCTATGTCACCAGTTAAATCTTTAGCTTTATCATGTAATATACCGGTATATCAGCCTTTAAAACTTAGAAACAATGAGGAAATGATAGGGATAATTAAAAATCTAGAACCGGACTTCATTGTGGTAGTAGCATTTGGTCAAATTCTTCCAAAAGAGGTCTTGGATATTCCTAAATATGCATGCATAAATTTACATGCATCATTACTACCCAAATATAGAGGGGCTGCTCCTATAAATTGGTCCATAATTGATGGTAATATTAAGAGTGGCAATACTACAATGTTTATGGATGTTGGTCTTGATACAGGGGATATACTACTAACTGATGAAGTGGAACTATCTTGCGATATTACAGCAGGACAATTGCACGACATTCTAATGAGTAGAGGCGCACAGCTTTTAGTTAAGACAATAAATGGTATAGTGGATAATAGCATAGAACCAGTTAAACAAGAAAATGAGTCCAGTTCCTATGCACCAAAGTTAGGTAAAGAAATGGCTATGATTAATTGGGAGCAAAGTAGTTCTAATATCCATAATTTCATAAGAGGGCTAAATCCATGGCCAATTGCATATACTCACTATGAAAATAGGGTAATGAAAATATATAAATCAAGTCAAGTAAATGAGATATCAGATAAAAAAATTGGTAGTATTATAGAGGTATCCAAAGAGGGACTAAAGGTATCAACTGGTAGTGGTGTTTTACTTATTGAAGAGATACAATTTCCGGGGAAGAAGCCTTTAAAAGTAAAGGATTATATAATAGGAAATAAGATAGATGAAGGTGTAGTTTTAAAATAATCAAATATAAAATTGAGGTAAAAGTATGAATAATAGTAGACTTGTAGCGATTATAGTTATAGAAAAAGTATTAAATGAAAATGCTTATTCGAATATTGTTTTAGGACTAGAACTTAATAAATCGGAGTTGAATGATAAAGATAAAGCACTAGTTACAGAAATAGTTTATGGCACGCTAAAATATAAATATACAATAGATAAAATATTAATGAATTATATTAAAAAGGGCATAGATAAACTTGATAGCTTTGTTTTAAATATACTAAGAATATCAGTTTATCAGATTAGGTTTCTCGATAAGGTTCCAAGTTTTGCAGTAGTTAATGAGGCTGTAAATTTAACTAAAAAAATGAGCAATATAGGAGCATCGAAACTTGTTAACGGTGTACTTAGGAGCTATCTTAGAGATAGTGAGGCTAAGTATTATAATGAAAAAGATGATATTGAAAGACTGTGTTTTGAGTATTCATTCACTAAGGCTTTAGTTAAACTATTTATAAAGCAATATGGATATGAAAGCGCTGAAAAAATTCTTAAAGGATTGAATTATAAGCCTGATGTTACAGTTAGAGTAAATCTTCTAAAATTAACTTATAAAGAAATATGGGAAAAACTTATAGAAAATGGATATAATATAGAAAAAGGATATGCAAGCCCTGTAGCAATACGAATTATTAAGGGGAAAAACATAGAGAATAATCTTTTATTTAATGAAGGAGACATTACGGTTCAAGATGAATCTGCAATGTTCGCAGCAATTTCTATGGACCTAACACCAAATTTAGAAGTCTTGGATCTTTGTAGTGCACCAGGGGGAAAGACAACACACATTGCAGAAATTATGGGAAATACGGGACACGTTTCTGCTTTTGATATACATGAAAATAAATTATCGCTTATTAAAGAAAATTTAAAGAGAATAGGAATTACAAATACAACTTGTGAGGCTCATGATGCTACTCTTTATGATCCGAATTTATTTGAGTGTGCTGATAGAGTACTTATAGATGTACCTTGTTCTGGGCTTGGAATTATTAGAAAAAAACCTGAGATCAAGTGGAGTAAACACATAAGCAATATAAAAAATATAATAGAAACACAAAGGCAAATAATGGTTAATGCTTCGAAATATTTAAAAAAAGGTGGAGTGCTTGTATATTCAACTTGCACCCTTAACAAGGAAGAAAATGAAGGTAATATAGACTGGTTTATAGAGGAACATTCTGAGTTTAAGGTTGAACCATTATTTTATGGAAAGTTTGATAATATTAACTATAGTGATAAAGGATATGTTACTATATTTCCTAATGAGTACATGGATGGATTTTTTATAGCCAAAATTATAAAGTCTTAGAATATGTATAAAATGATAGTAGGTGTGTAAAATGATAAATATATTGGATCTTAATTTATTAGAACTAAAACAATGGATGAAAACGAACGGAGAAAGTGAATTTAGAGCTAAACAAGTATCAGACTGGATTTATAAGGATATTTGGGATTTTGAAAATATGAGCAATATCCCTCGTGGAGTAAAAGAGAAGTTGCAAAGTAATTTTTACATAGGAATACCTGAGTTAATTTCAGAATATACTTCAAAACAAAACGATACAAGAAAATACCTCTTTGCACTGGAAGACGGTAATTTAATTGAATGTGTTATTATGAAATATAAACATGGAAATTCTATTTGTATATCAACTCAAGTTGGATGTAGGATGGGGTGTAAATTTTGTGCATCTACCATTGGAGGATTGATTAGAAATTTAACCACAGGGGAAATGTTGTCTCAAATAATGAAAGCACAGAATTTAATTGGGGAAAGAATTTCTAATGTAGTACTTATGGGTAGTGGGGAGCCATTTGATAATTTTTGTAATGTGATGAAATTTCTTGATGTTGTGAATGCAGAGAATGGGTTAAATATTGGCCAAAGACATATAACTATTTCTACCTGTGGTATTGTACCAAAAATCAAAGAATTTGCTGATATTAACTTGCAAACAACATTAGCAATTTCACTTCATGCACCTACGGATGAAATTAGAATGAAAAGTATGCCGATTGCAAATAAATATTCAATTACAGAGATTATAGATATTGCTAATTACTACACAAATAAAACTAATAGGAGAATAACATTTGAATACGCTCTTGTGAAGGGTCTTAATGATAGTACGCAAGATGCAGAAAAATTAAGTGAATTATTAAAGGGCATGTTATGTCATGTTAACTTAATTCCAATTAATGAGATAAAAGAGAATGAATTAAAAAGATCTCCAAATAATGATGTTGATGAATTTAGGAGAGTACTTGAAACTAACAATATTCAGGTAACAATAAGGCGCGAAATGGGACTAGATATTAACGCGGCATGTGGACAACTTAGAAGAAGCTATATTAAAAGTGAAAAACTTAAATAAGGGGGCGTAACAATGCTTGGGGTTTTATCAGATGTTGGAAATATTAGAAAAACAAATGAAGACTCTGTAGGTTATTTTGAATCCAGTGATTTTGACATTTATGCTGTAGCAGATGGTATGGGGGGGCATAATGCAGGAGAGGTTGCTAGTGAGCTTGCAATTAAGGTTATAATGGAATATATAAAGGAAAATAACCAGGGTTTAGATTTAAAAGAAGTGCTTTCAGAAGGAATAAAATGTGCAAATAAGGAAATTTATGATTTGGCGAGCCAGAGTGATTCACTTAAGGGAATGGGCACAACTATAACCATTTGTTTAAGAAAACAAAATCAAATGGTTGTTGCAAATGTAGGCGATAGTAGTTGCTATATTATAGATAATAATAATAAATTATTAAAAGTTACAAGGGACCATTCTCTAGTGCAGCAGCTTTTAGATAATGGTTCTATAACTGAAGAAAAAGCTAGAAATCATCCAAATAAAAATATTATTACAAGGGCACTTGGAACAAATGAGGTAGTAGAAGTTGATTTATTCGATGTGGATTTGACTAATATAATCAAATGTATCCTGTGCACAGACGGTCTTACTAATGATGTGACTTATTCTGAAATGTATGATATTATTATTGAAAATGACAATGATTCAAGCTGTAAAATGTTAGTGGAACTAAGCAAATCTAAGGGTGGCCGCGATAACATATCAGTTATCGTATTTGAAGGAGCGTGCAGAGATGATAGGAACGGTACTCGGGAGTAGATACGAACTCCTTGAAAAAATTGGAGAAGGTGGAATGGCAATAGTTTATAAAGCTAAATGCCGTTTACTCAATCGTTATGTTGCTGTAAAAATATTAAAAGAAGAATTTTCAAATAATATAGATTTTATGGACAAATTCAAAAAAGAAGCTTCATCCGTAGCTAGTCTTTCATCAAATAATATAGTTAATATTTATGATGTTGGTCACGAGGGAGATATAAATTATATCGTAATGGAATATATAAAAGGAAAAACATTAAAGGAAATTATAGTGGAAAATGGTAGTATGGATTTCAGTCAGGTTATAGACTATGGTATGCAAATTGCAAAAGCACTTGAGTGTGCTCATAAGAATAACATTATACATAGGGATATAAAACCTCATAATATTTTAGTGACTGAAGATGGAACAGTTAAAGTTACGGATTTTGGTATTGCAAAAGCTGCAAGTTCAGTAACTATAACTAACACTAGCACAGTGATGGGTTCAGCTCATTATTTTTCACCAGAACAAGCAAAAGCAAGTTTTGTAGATTGTAGAACTGACATTTATTCTTTTGGAATAGTACTTTATGAGATGGTTACAGGGAGAGTTCCATACGACGCAGAAAGCCCCGTATCGGTGGCCTTAAAACATATACAAGAACCTGTTGTGCCACCTAATCAAATAAATGCCAATGTTCCTGATAATTTAAACAAATTAATATTAAAAGCAATGGAGAAAGAACCAATAAAGAGGTATCAGACTGCAAAAGAGATGTTTTTAGATTTGCAGAGGATACAAAATAATAGTTCTTATGCTATTGCAACAAATACCATGGAAAATGAATACACTAGAGTTATGGAAGCTGTAAATGTAGATGACTATGAAAAAGAAGAAGTGGCAAAAGAACCAAAAAATAAAATCAATAAGAAAAATAAAACAAAGATAATAGTATCTGTTGCAATAATCTTATTGATTGCTTTATTGAGTGTGTTAGGTCTCATTTATAAAAACAATCTTGGAAATACCAAAGCTACAACTCAGATATTGGTGCCTAAAATTATAGGAATTGATAAGGTAGCAGCAGAAAAATTAGTTAAAGCGCAGGGGTTAAATTTTGTAGAGGTTGGACAAGTAAATAGTGAGGAACCAGTAGGCACAGTCATAGTATGTTTTCCTGATGAAGGAACAGAAGTGAAAGCTAATTCTGAAGTTAGAGTTAGAGTGAGCAAGGGACTAGAGAGTTTAAAAGTTCCGTCAGTTGAGGGGTTTGATCAAATTTCGGCCAAATCTATTATCCAGCAAAATGGGTTGGTACTCGGTAATGTTACTGAGGCGTTTAGTGATTCCATTGCTAGTGGTATAGTAATAAGTCAAGATCCAGGTCAAGATAGTTTAGTTAAAAAAGGTGATAAAGTAAACTTGGTAATAAGTAAGGGAGTAGAAGTTAAAGAAACGAAGGTGCCAAATCTAAATGGCTTGACTATAAATGAAGCACAAGTAATATTGCAAAATGCGAATTTACTTTTAGGTAATAAAACAGAAGTATCAACCAATGATAAATCACAGGATGGTAAAATTTTCAGTCAAACTACTGATGTAAATACAGCTGTTAATCAAGGCAATTCTGTAGGCGTTAGCTATTACAAGTACAAGGAGCCTGTAAAAGAGCAATTTAATGTTCCAGACTTTAGGGGGAAAACTGTTAAGCAAGCAAAAGATTTAGCTGCAAACTCTAATATAAGTTTAAATGCTCCTGGAAATGATGAGGATATCGTTCAAACACAAGATAAAACCCCAGGAACAAAGGCCAATGTGGGGGATACTATAACCTTAACTAGTAAGGCTTCTACCGCAGTTGTACCACCAGCACAATAAAGATTTAAAAACAAATAATTATAACATATAAAATAATGTTAAAGGTAAATGGTGAAGGATATATGCAAGGAGTAATTATAAAAGGTATAGGTGGACTATATTTTGTGAAAGTTGGGGACAAAGTCATAGAATGTAAGGCAAGAGGGAAGTTTAGGTATACTGGGCTTTCCCCTGTTATTGGTGATAAAGTGGAGATAACATTAGAATCAGATATTACCAAAGGCGTGATAGAAAAAATTTTTGCAAGAGATACAGAGATGATACGACCAGTAGTTGCTAATGTTACTCAAGCTTTTGTAGTTTTTGCCTTTAAAAAACCTGATTTAAATATGGAACTCCTAAATAAATTTCTAGTCCTTTGTGAACATTATAGGTTAAATATAGTTCTTTGTTTAAATAAGCTAGATTTAGTTTCTGAAGTAGATGAAGAGCTTATTAAAGAATTAAAAAGCGTTGGCTGTGATTTGGTATTTCTAAAAGCAAAAGAGGGTCAAGGCCTAGTGGAGCTTAAGACAAGAATAAAAGATAATATTACTGTTTTTTGTGGACCATCTGGAGTTGGAAAGTCAACTATACTTAATAGTTTACTTGGAAGAGAAGCTATGAAAACTGGAGACATAAGTAAAAAATCTCAGAAAGGTAAGCACACAACTCGGCACAGTGAACTTATTGAATATGAAGAAGGATTTCTGCTGGATACTCCAGGATTTTCTTCATTAAGTTTAGACTTTATAGAGAAAGAACAACTACAATATTGTTTCCCGGAATTTGAAAAACATAGATGTGAATGTAGGTTTTCTAATTGTATGCACAATAAAGAACCTAACTGTGGAGTTAAGCAGGCGGTAGAAGCTAATGAAATATACAAGGATAGATATAAATTTTATATAAAAACACTAGAAGAAATTATTGCTAGGGGGAATAAAAAATGATAAAAATATCACCATCTATATTGTCAGCGGATTTTTCAAGACTAGGAGAACATATTAAGGAATTAGAAACGTGCGGTGCTGATATGATTCATATTGATGTAATGGATGGCATGTTTGTACCAAATATTTCTTTCGGTATTCCAATCATTAATAGTATTAGGAAATTAACAAAATTGCCATTTGATGTTCATCTTATGATAGAGGAGCCCTCAAGATATGTAGAAGACTTTGCAAAAGCTGGAGCGGATATTATAACTGTTCATTATGAAACTGATAGGCATATTGATAGGACTGTTAATTTCATCAAAAGTCTAGGTGTAAAAGTTGGGGTTGCATTAAATCCCGCTACACCTGTAGACTCCATTAAACATCTAGTAAGTAATCTTGATATGATACTAATTATGTCAGTAAACCCTGGGTTTGGGGGCCAAAAATTTATTGAATATAGTTTGGACAAAATTAAAGAAGTTAGAACTCTTGCAGATAAGTATAATAAAGAAATTATGATTCAGGTAGATGGTGGTATTGATGAGGTTAATATTAGAAAAGTTGTGAATAGTGGCGCTAATGTTATTGTGGCTGGATCAGCTATATTTAAGAATGGTGAAATAGAAAAAAATATAAAAAGTTTAAGGGTTGGTCTTTAAATGAAAGTGGTAATAATATCAGGAGGAAATCCACCCTCAAAGGAATTACTTAATGATGAAATTACTAGGGATTCATTTTTAATTGGAGTGGATAGTGGGGGTAATTGCTTATATAAATATAATATAAAACCTCATTTACTTGTAGGTGATTTTGATTCCATTGATAAAAAGGTATTGGAATATTTCAAAGAAAACAATTGTGAAATAGATATTTATCCAGCAGAAAAGGATTTTACGGATACCGAAATTGCAGTTAGAAAAGCGATAGATATGAAACCAAGTGAAATAGTATTATTAGGATGCACTGGAAGCAGGGTTGATCATTTGCTTTCTAGTATTGGAATGATTAATATTTGTTTGGAAAATGGTGTTAATGCATGTATCAAGGATGCAAATAACAATATTAGGTTAATCAATTCCTCCACTTCATTAAATGGCGTTATCGGTGAGATTTTTTCATTACAATCATATGGTGATGAAGTAAAAGGATTAACTATTGAGGGTGCAAAATATTCTTTAAATAATTACAATTTAAAGATTGGCCAAGGTATAACTACTTCAAATGAGTTTGCGACGCCACTCGTTGAGATTACATTTGAATCTGGAACGCTGATGATAATATTAGCATCAGATTAATATTCATAAAAGAACTATTTTTTTATTGATGACCTCAATAAAAAAATAGTTCTTTATTTTTAGTAACATTATTGAATGTAAATCATATAATGATATTGAAATACTTTGAGAGGGGAACGACTTATGAGAAGGTATTTTAGGTATATACAAAAGCAATTTGGAGTAATAATTGTATGCCTAGGCATTGGAATTATAACAGTAGTAATAGTTCCATTTTGGTGGTGGATAGTTGTTGTGGGAGGAGGAATTGTTTATTTCGGATTCAGTATAATGGATCATAACAATCATTGTTAGTTTTATTAGAATTTTTAAATATATTTTTTAGGAGGCAGAAGAGATGAAAATTATGGCTATTAAATTACCGAGATTTATGTCTCGAATAATTAGATTTTTTTTACGAAAATAACATAGAAGTTTTTAATGATTTCAAGGAATATTAGGAATTTATAGGTGTAGAAATAAATAAAAAATGCAGCTACTAGGCTGCATCTTTATTTCTTACTTATATAGCACGTTGTACTTTACCTGAACGAAGACATCTAGTACATACATGTATAGATTTAGGCGTTCCGCTAACTATAGCTTTAACCTTTTGAATATTCGGAGCCCATTTTCTCTTTGATTCACGGTGTGAATGACTATATTGGCTTCCTGAAACTACACCTTTATTGCATATTTCGCATTTTCTTGACAATGAAAACACCTCCTTAAGACTATGAAGAATAAAATCTTCTCAATTGAAACACGCATTATTGTAACATAGATATAACTACTCTTGCAAGTGAAATGAGGAATTATTAGTAATAAAGGTAATTATAAAATTAATTTTGTTGAATAAATTGGTGATATAGATTAAAATAATCTATATAGTGGTATAAGGAGGAATTAAAATGAAAGGTAATATTACAAGCGAGAATGGTATTATATATTATTCAGAGGAAGCATTAGCTAATATAGTTGGAATTTCTACAACAGAGTGTTATGGAGTTGTGGGAATGGCACTTAAAGATGCCAAGGACGGATTTTGGCAATTAATTAAGAGCGATGGTTTAAACAAAGGAGTTAAAATTAATTCTAAGGAAAATAAACTCTTTATTGAATTATATATAATAGTTGAATATGGCACAAAAATATCTGTAATAGCAAATAATATAATTCAAAAGACAAGATATAATGTTGAAAACTATACAGGACTAAAGGTTGCAGAAATTACTGTAAACGTCCAAGGTGTAAGGGTTTAGGGGGGGATATACAGTGAAGTACTTAAAAATTAACGGACAGCATTTTAGAAATATGGTAATAAATGCATCCAATAGACTAGAAGATGAAAAAGAATATGTGAATTCACTAAATGTATTTCCAGTTCCAGATGGAGATACAGGCACTAATATGTCAATGACATTTAAATCGGCAGTGAGAGAAATTGATAGTATGTCAACAGAGTCTATTAGTGAGATAGCACAAAAGCTTGCTAGGGGCGCGCTGATGGGTGCAAGAGGTAATTCTGGAGTTATACTATCACAAATATTTAGGGGCATTTCAAAAGGACTAGAAGGCAAAGGCGAAGCTACGACTCAGGAATTTGCTAAAAGTATTTTAGAAGGTGCCAAATTTGCATATAAGGCTGTTATGAGACCTACTGAAGGAACTATTTTAACTATTATTAAAACAGCTGGTGAAAGTGCAGTCAATTGCGAGCAGGAAAATGTAGTTGCACTGATGGAGGAAGTTTGCAAGCAAAGTGAAATTATGCTCGATAAAACTCCAGATATGCTTCCAGCACTAAAAGAAGCAAAAGTAGTTGATGCAGGTGGCATGGGACTTCTAATACTGTTTAAAGGAATGTATGAAGCATTAAGTAATAATATGAAAGCAACAATTAAATCGGATGATCAGAGTACTAAATCAGAACCAATATCATCTGCAGGCGCAGCTATACCTGTAGATATAAAGTTTGGATACTGTACAGAATTGTTAGTTATTGCGAAGAATGTTGATACTAATAAACTAAAAAAATATTTAGAGAAAATTGGAGACTCAATGGTTGTAGTTTCGCAAGATGAGTTTCTTAAAATTCATATACATACAAATGATCCAGGTCTTGTACTTTCAAAAGTAATAACCCTTGGTGAACTTTTTAAGGTGAAAATTGAAAACATGAGAGAGCAACACAAAAATTTATTAGGAATATCCAATGAGGAAAACAGAGAAACCGTAAAAGAAGATATTATAGAAAATAAAAAATATGGATTTGTATCTGTTGCACTTGGAGAAGGTATTAAAAACATTTTTGAGGATTTAGGTGTGGATGTGGTAATACAAGGTGGGCAAACCATGAATCCGAGCACACAAGATATATTAGAGAGTATTAATAAAATCAACGCAGAAAACATATTCGTATTGCCCAACAATAAGAACATACTTATGGCAGCGTTGCAAGCAGTTGAACTGTCAGACAAAAATGTAATTGTTATTCCTTCTAGAACTATTCCACAAGGGATTACTGCCGTGACACTTTTCAATGCGGAAGTTAGTGTAGAAGAAAACGAAAACACATTAAAAGAAGCAATAAAGAATGTTGCAACAGCATCTGTAACCTATGCAGTTAAAGACACTGAAACAGATGGTAAAGTAATTAAAGAAGGAAACATCTTAGGGCTTATTGAGCAAAACATTAAAGAAGTTGGAACAGATATTTACAAAGTTTGCTCGGATATAATAGATAGTATGATTACAAAGGATAGCGAGCTTATTACAATTTTCTATGGTGAAGATTGCATAACAAGCGATGTTGAGGAGTTTATCTCTGCTTTAGAGCTTAAATATCCAGATATAGACATTCAATATTATAATGGTAAACAACCATTATATTATTTTATTGCGTCAGTTGAATAAAAGCCTTAGGGCTTTTTTTCTTATATCAGAGTTATAAGTTTTAATTATCTATTTTAATCTAAAACAAACAGGGCTATTATTAAAATATTATTTTGGAGTGGTGTTTGTGAATACTTATAGCGATATAAAATATATAAAGGGCGTTGGACCTAAAATGGCAGAAAATTTAAATAAATGTGGGATTTTTAGCATTTTAGATCTATTATTATATTTCCCACGAGATTATGAGAATGTATTCGCAAAGGTGAGCATTTTAGATTGCGTAGAGGGTGAAAAAGTCATTGTAGAGTGCAATGTGTTAAATATATTAAAAGATGCTAGATTAAAAAATAATAAAACTCTTTCTACTGTAGTTTTTTGCCAAGGGGATAACAGATTTAAAGGTAAATGGTTTAATCAAAGATATGCAAAAAATAGTTTTAAAATTTCAAGTAATTATATTATTACAGGAAAAGTTAACAAATTCAAGGAAGAAATCACAATTATGAATCCTAAAATTGTAAAAAATACATCAATGGATACAAATACAATGATTGCCAAGTATCCACTTAAAAATAATATTACTAATAATTTTTTTAATAAAATTATATCTGATGTACTTTGTAATATTGAAATAACAGATAATTTTCCAAAATGGCTTGTGGAAAAATATTCTTTTTGTTCTTTAGATGATGCTACTCGTAATATACATAGTCCTAAAAGTATAGAACTCCTTAATGAGTCAAGAAGGAGACTTAAATTCCAAGAATTATTTACGTATTCATTAAAGATATTAATGTTAAAAGAGTTTATAAAATCACGTAATAGTGGCATTCAATTTAAAATAGCTCCAGAACTTACAACACTTAAAAATGCGCTTCCATATGAGCTTACAAAGGCACAAAGTAAGGTTGTGCGAGAAATTCTAATAGATCAAAAGAAAGATGTAGGTATGAATCGACTTTTACAAGGGGATGTTGGAAGTGGTAAAACTATAGTGGCTATTATTACTATGTTTAATGTTGTGAAAAACGGGTACCAAGCGGCTATGATGGCTCCAACTGAAATCCTAGCAAAACAACATTATGAAGAAATTCAAAATGTATTAAAAGATTTTTCATTAAAAATACAAATATTAAGTGGAAGTACAACGAATAAAAATAAAGAATTGATTAAACAGGAATTAAAAAATGGAACAATAGATATTATTGTTGGAACTCATGCGCTTATTGAAGATAATGTGGGATTTAAGAACTTAGGCATGATTGTTACCGATGAGCAACATCGGTTTGGGGTATCGCAGAGAAATAAATTTTCGAATAAAGGTAAAAATATAGATATTCTTGTAATGACAGCTACTCCCATTCCGAGAACACTATCTTTATATTTATATGGTGATTTAGATGTATCCATTATAGATGAATTGCCACCAGGAAGGCAAAACATTGATACATCCTATGAGAGTATGAAAACTAGTGGAAAAGTGTACGAATTTGCTCTAAACCAAATTAAAAAGGGAAGACAAGTATACGTGGTTTGTCCACTTGTTGAAGAAAATGAAGAAATGAAGTTAAGTTCAGTCCAGACTCTTTATGAAAAATTAAAAAAGGAACAGTTTAGTTCTATAGAAATAGGGATGGTATATGGTAAAATGCCGAGTAAACTTAAAAATGAAATTATGGATAAATTTAAAACAGGTGAAATTAAGGCGTTAATTTCTACCACAGTAATTGAAGTTGGTGTAAATGTACCCAATGCTACAGTTATGATAATCGAAAACTCAGAAAGATTTGGCCTTGCACAACTCCATCAACTCAGAGGAAGGGTAGGAAGAGGAGTACATAAGTCCTATTGTATACTACTTGCTAATATCACAAACAATATAGTGAGAAAAAGGATTCAAATAATGATAAAAAGTAATGATGGCTTTTTTATTGCTGAAGAAGATTTAAAAACCAGGGGTGCGGGAGAATTGTTTGGTACACACCAGCATGGTGAATCAGGTTTAATTTTAGCAGATGTAATTGAAGATTTTGATATTTTAAAACTTGCAAATAATGAAGCGAAAAGGTTAATACAAAGTAATAATATCGAAGACGTGAAGCTAAAGAATGAAATAATAGAAAAAATTGAGAAAAGTTCTAGCTATATTTGTTTCAATTAAGGAAAAAATAGTTTTGTATATATTATATATATATGATAAAATATTATCGAAACTTGCTTAGATGGAGGAATAAACATATGAGAATTATTGCAGGAAGTGCAAGAGGAAGAAAGTTATTGTCACCTGTGGGGATGGGAACGAGGCCCACATTAGATAGAGTTAAAGAATCTATATTTAGTATAATCCAAAATAAATTGCCACATGCCGTAGTGGTTGATATGTTTTCAGGTACTGGAAGCTTGGGACTTGAGGCAGCAAGCAGAGGAGCGGCGATTTGTTATTTAATAGATATGGGCGATACTACCTTTGAGATGTTGCAAAAAAATGTCGATAATTTAAAGTTTAATGATAAATGTAAATGTTTAAAAGGTGATACATATAAATATATGCAACAATTTGCGGATGAAAAAGTTGTATTTGATTTAATTTTTATAGATCCACCATATGCCAAGGACATGATTCCACCCGCTATTGAGATTATAACAACAAATAGTCTATTAAAGAAAGATGGATTAATTGTTTGTAAAATAGATTCTTCAGAAGAAATATATGACGGGAATTCTATTATTCATCTTGTAAGATCAAGAAAATATGGTAACACTACTGTATTGTTTTACGAATATAAGGGAGCTAGTAATTAAGAAAAATTAGCTAACCCAGAGGAAACATGGAGGCATAACATGAAAAAAGCAATTTGCCCTGGAAGTTTTGATCCAATAACAAATGGACATTTAGACATTATTAAGAGGGCGTCTAGAGTTTTTGAAGAATTAATCGTAGGAGTAGTTGTTAACCCTGAGAAAAAGTGTCTATTTACTGTAGACGAGAGAGTGGAACAAATAAAAAATGTAGTAAAAAATTTACCTAATGTGAAAGTGAAAAAATTTAGTGGTTTACTTGTTCATCTAATGAATAAAGAGGGTGTAAATGTCATAGTGAAAGGACTCAGAAGTGTTTCAGATTTTGAGTATGAGTTTCAAATGGCATCAATGAATAATAAATTGGATCCAGGTAAGGAAACCGTGTTTATGATGACAAAAACAGATTATTGTTATATAAGTTCTTCTTCAGTTAAACAGGTTGCTATGCTTGGAGGATGTATTAAAGGGTTAGTACCTGAGGAAATCATTCCAGATATTATTAAGAAAATTAATTTTAAATAGGGGGGAAATATGGATGTTATAAAACTATTAGAATATCTCCAAGGAATTATAGAAAGTTCATCTAAAATACCTGTTACTGGTAAGTCGGTTATAAATAAAAAAGAGATATTAGATATAGTAGATCAAATAATAAATCATTTGCCAGATGAGTTTAAGAAAGCCCAGTGGATTTGCGATGAAAAAGAACGAATTCTTGTTGATGCGAAGAAACAGGCTAAGATTTTTGAGGAAGAGACTATTGATAAAATAAGAAGAAGAGTAGAAAAGCAAGACCTAGTTAAAGAAGCACAGACAAGGTCAGAAGAAATTATAGCATCAGCTCAAAGAGATGGTAAAATCATGAGACTTGGAGCTAAAGACTATGCGGATGAAATACTATCTCAATTGGATAAAGAAATTGAGTTAAAAGGGCAGAAAATGCTTCATAAGATTAAAGGTGATGTTCAAGAATTTTTAATATCTCTGCAGGGAGAAGTTACAGATACAACAACTTCAATAAGAGAAAATGTAAAAGAATTAAGAGGAATGAAATAGTTTAATTATATTTATAAGTACTATTGGAAAAAATAAAATTATTAATATTAGTAAGCATAAATTACTGCTTTTGTATATACCCATGTTATTAAATGTAAAAATAGATGAAGTATGTAGAAAAATGAAGTATAAAATTAATGTTAAAATTGAAGAAATTATAGCTTGAATGAATTTTCGAGTTATATATTTTTTTATTGAGACATCATATTTAGAGGTATAGCTATAAACTTGAGAAATAATGGACAAACCACTAAAAGCAATTAAAAAACTTAGAACTGGAAGTTTTACATATAGACTTGAATTACTTGACGATATTAAATAACATCCATTAGTCATTTCTAGCATACCGAGTAATAAACCTTCTATAAAGTCGCCAGAGAATCCAATAATTAAAGAAAATCTATTGAGGGCAATGTGGAATAAAACATTGTCTTTAATCATTCCTGTTAGTACAGAGAATACTACTATAAAACCACCTATATTTAAGGAATTTTTAATAGCATCTTCAATACTACTTTTAAGTATCATACCAATATTTAAATACGTTGAATCTATTTTCGAAAAATTGCTACTTCGATTTTTAATTTTAAAATAAGGTTTTTTTGAGGGAAGTATAAGTCCCATAAATAAACATGATAGAATATTAGATAGTAATAATATATAACCAATTTTAGGACTTAACATCATAGAAGTACCTACTGCACCCATAATAAATAAGGGACTTGCATTAGAGGCGATGTTTAGTAATCTTTCACAAGTCACTAAATCAATTATATTTTTCTCGTACAAATCACAAGTATACCTTGCGCCTAAAGGATAACCACATAAAACACTAACTAAAAGCGCAAAATTACATTCTTTTGGTAGTTTTAATGGTTTGCAAATTAGATTTCCCAATAATTTAGAATAAATGCGAATGCCATCATAACTTATTATAATATTAATTATAACTAAAAATGGAAAAAGCGAAGGGAAAATTGCATTAAAAAACAATTTTGCACCAGATATTGCGTACTGTATACATATATTTGGTGCTAATATTATCTGAATAATAATAAACGAACAAATTAATGTTATTATTAGATTTATTTTTAAATTTCTAAATAGTTTAAACAATAATAGTATTATTAAAATTAATAATATAATTAACAGTAATTTCAATGCTAAACCCCTTTTAAAGTATTACTTTATTAAATATATTTAAACTCTAATAAACTTATGTATTGGAAACATTAATTTTAAATATAATAAATGCTACTATCTATAAAAGATAGTAGCATTTATTTTTAACTTAGAATGATAGGGGATATCAAATAATCACTATTAGGTCCAATACTGTTATTTAAAATGTTGTAAGCCCTTGTAGACTGGATATCTAGTTGTAGTATTTCACTCAAGTCTTTAGGCATTTTAGTATAAAGTGGAATACTACTGTTTGATTTCATAGATTTAAGAATTGATTTTCCATTTGA
This sequence comes from Clostridium sp., assembly GCF_036569345.1. GTDB lineage: Bacteria > Bacillota > Clostridia > Clostridiales > Clostridiaceae > Clostridium_AD. The sequence goes on along the minus strand of NZ_DATCQT010000018.1, from coordinate 95,144 downwards.
ATTAAATCCCAAAATCCGAGCGTAAGGACAAGGAATTGATCTTAATTTTTTGGTGTCATAGTTATCAAACCCTATAAAATATTGACATAATATTCTACTTAACCGGGTATAAGTGTACCTTTTGGTTTTTATATCTTCAAGTGTACTTGAGTAGTTTAAATTATTTTGTAATGATCTAATAATCCTGTTATCAAGTCCTTCAGATACATCTGGTAAATTTACTAGAGAGTTTTTTGATGTAGCAGATTTATGTTTAATGTATGGGAACATGGATTCTTCAAATGTAAATTTATAATTTTTAGTTTGTAAGTTTTCAAGTTCAGATAATACTGAAATTGGAATATGACCATTAAGTTTTGTTAAAGAACCATTTTCTTTAATAAATTTTCTTATAGCAGTAGCACTTGAAAACTCATTCTGCATAATATTACTGTTATAATGCCCACCCTCTCTTTTTATGGTGTAAGGTGTAATAGAACTTCCTAATTTTATTAAGCTTTTACAATACTCTATACCTAATATATTATTAGAGGAATTTAAAAAATTACCTGACAATAAGTTTGAAGTTCTCATGTTTGAATTTATTAAATAGTCATAAAGTGCATTAGACCTTGCCAAGGGGTACACAATACCTTTGGATAAATAAGTTTTTAATAGTGTTTTAAATTCAATAGGCTCCTTAAGTAATATATTCGAAATATTATATATGTCATCAATAACTCCATGTTCACTACCAAAGCAAATATTATCCACTATGCCTAAGCTATTTAAAAGACTTAATGCGCCAGACGCAAAAAATTCTGCTGAGGACACACTGTAAATGGTTGGAAGTTCTATTACTAAATCTACTCCATTATTTAGAGCCATTTTAGTTTTTGTCCATTTATCTATAAGCGATGGAATTCCACGTTGAGTAAAATTTCCACTCATAACACAAATTAAAACATCACAATTTGTAAGCTCTTTGGTTTTATTAATATGATATACATGACCATTATGTAATGGATTATATTCAACAATTATTCCAGAAGTATTCATTAAATCACCTCATTAAAGCTAATATAAAACTTATATTTATTTATATTATATAATAGAAAATGAATAAATAAAAGTATATATATTTTGTTTAAAGGCAAAAATAATGAAAATTAAAAAGATATATATAATTGATTTTACCATTTTATGTTGAAATGTGTAAGAGAAATGGTGTATATTATATTTGTATGTTATTAATGGTCATAAGTTAATAATAACTGAGAGGAGACATAAGAATGACATTTATAGAAAAAATATGTAGAAAAGCGCAAGCAGATAAAAAAAGAATAGTACTTCCAGAAGGTGAAGAGGAAAGAACTATTAAAGCAAGTGAAATTATCAAGAATAAAGGATTAGCCGAGGTAATATTAATAGGAGATGTAGCTGTAATCAAGGCGAAAGCAGGTAAATTCGGAGTTAATCTTGAAGGAATAGAAATTGTAGACCCAAAAACTTCTGAAAAAGCTGAGATTTATGCTAAGGAATTTTATGAACTAAGAAAAAAGAAAGGAATGACAATAGAAAAAGCGGAAGAGACAGTTAAAGATTGTGTGTATTTTGCAACTATGATGCTTAAAATGGGAGAAGTCGATGGAATGGTCTCAGGAGCAGTACATTATACAGGGGATTTACTTAGACCTGGAATGCAAATCATTAAAACTGCACCAGGAATGAAGATTGTTTCAAGTTTTTTTATAATGGAATTGCCTGACAATGAATATGGAGAAAACGGACTACTTTTATTTGGAGATTCTGCTGTTAATATAAACCCTAATGCAGAAGAACTCGCAGATATAGCTATCAGTACTGCCGATAATGCAAAAGCATTATGTGATTTTGAACCAAAGGTAGCGATGTTATCTTTTTCAACAAGAGGTAGTGCAAAACATGAATTTGTAGATAAAGTAGTAAAAGCTACTGAAATTGCAAGAAATGCTAGACCGGATTTACAAATCGATGGGGAACTTCAGTTAGATGCAGCTATTGTTAGTAGCGTAGCAAATCTAAAAGCACCAGACAGTAATGTAGCTGGACATGCAAATGTCTTAATATTTCCAGATATTCAATCAGGAAACATTGGATACAAATTAGTGCAAAGATTTGCTAAAGCAAAGGCTATTGGACCAATATGCCAAGGATTTGCAAAACCTATAAATGATTTATCAAGAGGATGCAACGTGGATGATATAGTTAATGTTGTTGCGGTAACTGCAGTGCAATCTCAAGCTAATAAATAATTTTATATATGACAAACATTTAAAAATATACGACTCGGGAGGCAAATTTAATGAGAGTTTTAGTTATAAACTGTGGAAGTTCATCACTTAAGTATCAACTGATAAATATGGAGAATGAAGAATGCCTAGCACTTGGACTAGTAGAGAGAATAGGAATGGAAGGATCAATATTAACACAAAAGGTTAATGGTGAAAAATATATTATTAATGAGTCAATGAAAGACCATACAGATGCTATTAGATTGGTAATTGGAGCACTTGTAGATGCCCAGCATGGTGTTATTAAAAATTTATCAGAAATAGATGCTGTGGGGCATAGAGTAGTCCATGGTGGAGAAAAATATGCAAAATCAGTTTTAATTAATGATGATGTAATGAAAAGCTTAGAAGAATTTGTAAAACTCGCACCTCTTCACAATCCAGCTAATATAATTGGGATAAATGCTTGTAAAGAATTGATGCCAAATGCTCCTATGGTAGCAGTGTTTGATACTTCATTCCATCAAACAATGCCAGAAGTTGCATACATATATCCACTTCCATATGATTTATACACTAACAATGGTGTTAGAAAATATGGATTCCACGGAACATCTCACAGATATGTTTCAGATAGAGCAGCAGAATTAATGGGTAAAGATATAAAAGATTTAAAATTAATTACTTGTCATTTAGGTAACGGAGCAAGTATTGCGGCCATTCAAAATGGTAAATCAATAGAAACAAGTATGGGGTTCACCCCACTTGAAGGAATAGCTATGGGAACTAGGTGCGGAAGCATTGATCCAGCTATAATAACATATATAATGAAAGAATTAAACTTAACAATTGATGAAACAAATGATGTAATGAATAAGAAATCAGGCGTACTCGGAATATCAGGAGTAAGTAGTGACTTCAGAGATTTAGAAACAGCTGCACATAAAGATGGGAACCATAGAGCACAGTTAGCAATTGATATATTTTGCTATAAAGTTAAGAAATTTATAGGTTCTTATGCTGCAGTAATGGGTGGAGTAGATGCAATTATATTTACTGCTGGACTTGGCGAAAACTCTCCAGAAACTAGGGTACAGATATGTACTGGATTAGAATTCTTAGGAGCAGTTATAGATAAGTCAAAGAATAATGTTCGCGGAAAAGAAGCAGAAGTTAGCATTGATAATTCTAAAACTAAAATATTTGTTATACCAACAAATGAGGAATTAGTAATTGCAAGAGATACATTAAATTTAATATAATAAAATTAATGCTAATTTTTATGATAAATAATTCTTGACTTTTTACTGTATTGTTTATATAATAAACTGTGTTTGATGTAAGTAAAAAACAATTTAGTTAGGAGGGACGCAGAGGCTTTGCTCGAGCTGTATATTTTTTATACAAGGTATAAAGATTTTCTTTATATGAGAAAAACTAAATTATATTTAGTTATTCAGAGTGGATAGTATGTTAATAGATATTTCAGAATTATTTAGTAATAAAAAAACAAGAAAGAAAATTCAGTTAGATTTAGAAAAAGAAAAGTTTTTCTATGATAATGAATTTATAGGGTTTTCTAAGCCGGTTAAGTTAGATTTGATTTTAAAGCCAGATGGTGATGAAATAGATTTGACTGGATGTATTGATACTGAACTATTACTTGCTTGTTCTAGGTGTCTTGAGACCTTTTCTTATTCAATACATATTGAATTAAATGAAAGACTATCGAAAACTCTAAAGAGTGAAGAAGAGGATATTATTTTTATTGAAGATGATAAATTAGATCTAAATGAAATTGTAGAAAATAATATCATTTCTATTCTGCCTATAAAAAAACTTTGTAATAAAGGTTGTAAAGGCTTATGCCATCAGTGTGGAATTAATTTAAATCATGGCACATGTAAATGTGAATTTGATGATGTTGATCCAAGGTTGGCAAAATTAAAAAATTTGTTTTCAACTGATTAAGGAGGTGTTACAATGGGAAATCCTGCTAGAAAATTTTCAAAAGGTAGAAGAGATTCTCGAAGAGCGCAGACATTTAAACTTGGTTTACCAGGAATAGTTGAGTGCCCTCAGTGCCACGACATGAAGCTTGCTCATAGAGTATGTAAAAACTGTGGATATTACAAAAATAGAGAAGTAGTTGTTATGGAAGCAAAATAAAAAGAAAGTCGAAAGACTTTCTTTTTATTTTTTTAAATAAATTAAAAAAAATTATATTTGTATTTAGTATTATGAATACTAGAAATATTTATTCAATATAGTATATAATATAATTATACAAATAAATATTACTAAATATGTATAAGGCACATTCAAAGTGAGGGTTTATAATGGTAGTAGTTGTGGATGGAATGGGTGGCGATTTTTCTCCAAATGCTGTGGTTGAAGGTTGTGTTGCAGCAATAAAAGAATATGGTATAGATATAGTAATAACTGGTCATGAAGAAGAAATTGTAGAAGAACTAAAAAAGTATACTTATGATTGTAAAAAAATAAAGATTGTTGATGCTCGAGAAATTATAAGTACAAATGAGCATCCAGTAATGGCTATTAAGCGAAAAAAGGATTCAAGTTTAGTAAAAGCATTAAATCTTGTGAAAAATGGAGATGCAGATGCTATTATTTCAGCTGGAAGTACTGGAGCTTTTTTAGCAGGATGTACGCTTATAATAGGAAGAATAAAAGGCATAGATAGACCAGCGCTAGCACCAGTAATGCCAGGTAGTAAAAGGCCATTTATGATAATTGACTGTGGAGCAAATGCAGAATGCAAACCTCATTATTTAGTGCAATTTGGACTTATGGGGAAAACATATTTTGAAAATATTCTAAAAATATCTAATCCATCGGTGGGTCTTGTAAACATAGGAACTGAAGAAGAAAAAGGTAATGAACTTTCAAAATCAGCTCATAAATTGCTAAAGGAAGCAAATTTAAATTTTGTAGGTAATGTGGAAGCTAGAGAAATTCCTACGGGTGACGTTAATGTTTTAGTTTGTGATGGTTTCACAGGGAATGTAATTTTGAAATTATATGAAGGTACAGTTGCTAATATATTTGATATATTAAAAACGGGTATAATGGGATCAGTAAGAACTAAGCTTGGGGGAATATTATTAAAACCAGTTTTTAAAAAGTTTAAGAAGGATTTTGATTATAAAGAATACGGAGGAGCTGCTTTCCTAGGAGTGAATGGAATTTGTATTAAAGCTCATGGAAGCTCAGATGGTAAAGCTTTTAAAAATGCAATTAAACAAGCTAAAATATTTTATGATAATGATGTTGTAAATAAATTAAAATTGGAAATTGAAAAACTATCAGAGAAGGAAAAAAACATAAATAATAATTTATAATATTGACACTAGTAGCTTTTTAATATCATGAAGTTCAATGTTAAAATAAAATATGAAGATTAATCGTTGATTAGTTAATAAAAACCTATTAAAATTATATAATATATTGTATAGTTTATAAATATAACAAATAATTATTGGTATAAATTTTATAGAAAGTTAAGGAGGTGAAAAGATATTATGTTTGAAAAAATTAGAGCGTGCATCGCATCACAGTTAAGTATAGACGAAGAAGAGATAAAAATGGAATCATCTTTTATGAATGATTTAGGAGCCGATTCTCTTGATATTGTAGAGTTAATCATGGCACTTGAAGAACAATACGATATAGAAATTCCTGATGAAGATGTTGAAAAGATTGTGACTGTTTCCGATATAGTAGAGTATATTAAAGTCCACTCCGAAGAATAACATATGGCTCCGCAATTATGCGGGCCTTTAGCTTTTTTCAAGCTTATTTTTGAATTTACTATTAAAGTATATTTAAAAAATAATAAATACATACGTTATTTTATTTGTGATGCAAAAGTAAATTGAATAATAAACTTGAAGAATTTTAAAAATGAAGATAAAAAATATTGAATAAACTTCCGAAAAGGAGTAATGATTATGAAAAGCAATATAAAATTACAGGATCTTGAAAAGGAACTGGAATTGGATTTTAGTAAGAAAGAGCTATTAAAAACTGCTATAACCCATAGCTCCTATGCAAATCAGAAAAAGAAAGTTGAGTTCAATGAAAGACTTGAGTTCTTAGGTGATTCAGTATTACAACTTGTAATATCTGAATACTTATACCTGCGTTTTACAGAAAAGCCTGAAGGATATCTAACTAAAATTAGGTCACTAATTGTTTGTGAAAATTCACTTTGTGAAATTGCAATTGGTTGGAAACTCGGAATATATATGAATATGAGCAAGGGTGAAGAAATAACTGGTGGTAGAAATAGAGTTTCAATATTGGCTGATTGTGTTGAAGCCATAATTGCGGCTATATATTTAGATAAAGGAATAGAATACTCTAAGTTATTTATACTTAATAACTTTAAAGCAATTATAGAGAAAGCAATTAGTAATGAGATAGTTTTGGATTATAAAACAAAACTTCAGGAAATATTTCAGCAAAATGGACAAGTCAATATTAACTATGAGCTTGTAAAATTTGAAGGGCCACCACATAAAAGAAAATTTTTTGTTGATTTATTAATAAATGATTGTATAAAAGGATCAGGGCAAGGATTTAGTAAAAAAGAAGCAGAACAAAATGCAGCCAAAGAAGTTATGGATAATCAGGAGGTTATTCATAACCAGGAGGTTATGCATGAGTAATTTGCATTACATTATTCCTATATTCGTTCCACATGAAGGTTGCCCACATGAGTGTGTATTCTGTAATCAAAATAGCATAACTGGTACAAAGTCAAAAGTTGATGCCATGTATGTTGAGCGAACAGTAAATGAATATCTTAAAACAATAAATCAAGATGATGCTATTATTGAAGTATCATTTTTTGGAGGAACCTTCACAGCTATAAAAACAGAAAAACAGATTGAACTTCTTACAGTTGCAAAGAAATTTAAAGACAATAATAAAATAAAGTTCATTAGATTATCTACAAGACCAGATTATATAAACGATAGTGTGTTAAGCAATCTGAAAAAATACTCTGTAGATATTATAGAACTTGGAGTACAATCAATGGATGCACAGGTATTATTGAAATCTGGAAGAGGGCATACAGCACGTGATGTAGAGTCTGCTTCCATACTTATAAAGAAGTATGGTTTTACCTTAGGGCATCAAATAATGATAGGTCTCCCTGGTGACAATATAGATAAGGATATTGAGACATCTAAAAGGTCTATTGCTCTTAAACCTGATATTTGTCGAATATATCCAGCTCTTGTAATTAAAGATACACAAATGGAAAAAATGTATAAAGAGCAAAAATTCAAACCCTATTCATTAAGTGAAGCAGTGAATATAAGTAAAATTATTTACATTATGATGATTGTAAATCAAATAAATGTGATCAGGATAGGATTACAGCCCACGGAGGAAATATCAGAAGGTAACGATCTTGTTGCGGGACCATTTCATCCTGCATTTAGGGAACTCGTTGAGGGTAGTATATATAATGATTTATTACATGAGGTTATCACAAATAATTTAAAGGAACCTTCTTTTGCTAATAAAGTTATAGTGAAAATAAACCCAAAAGATATCTCAAAACTTTATGCAAATGGTAAAAGCTTTTTTAATGACATGAAAAAACAAATAAAGCCAATCTCAATAGAGGTATGTCAAGATATTACCATTATTCGTGGAAGTGTTAGTATATGTATAGAAGAGAAATGTATTATCATGACCATATATGAATATGTATCAGAAAAGTATAAAAAAGGATTTTAATCTATTATATAGAATAGGGTTTAAAAGTAGATATATAATTTCTATCCTTAGAACGTTAATATAGTATATATTACATTAAACTAAATTATCGTAATATATACTTTTTTATATTAAAAAAAATTATGAAAATAAAAATATGAGGTGAAGTATGAATAGAAAAAAAAGAGATAAATATACGAAGATATTGATTTATGGTATTATTGTAATTTTCACTTTAAGTTTTGTATTACCAATGTTATTTAGTTAAATAGGAGAGTGTTTCAATGTTCTTAAAATCTATTGAAATAAGAGGATTTAAATCATTTGCAGATAAAACAGAGTTAACATTTAAGAAGGGTATTACAGCAGTAGTTGGACCTAATGGTAGTGGCAAAAGTAATATATCTGATGCTGTTAGATGGGTGCTTGGAGAACAAAGTGCACGGAATCTAAGAGGAGATAAAATGGAGGATGTTATATTTGCCGGTACACAGTTTAGGAAACCAGTTGGCCTGGCTCAAGTTTCACTTACTTTGGATAATACTGATAACGAACTGGATATAGATTATTCTAATGTAACGATATCGAGAAGATTATATCGCTCTGGGGAAAGTGAATATTTGATAAATAATACATCCTGTAGATTAAAAGATGTTCAACAACTATTTATGGATACTGGTATAGGAAAAGAAGGATATTCAATTATAGGTCAAGGCAAGATTGATGCTATTTTGAGTGGTAAAACTGAAGAAAGAAGAAAATTGTTTGAAGAGGCTGCAGGAATTGTTAAGTTTAAGAGTAGAAAAGAAGAATCAGAAAAGAAATTGGATAATACAGATCAGAATTTAATTAGAATAAAAGATATTTTAAGCACATATGAAGAAAGATTAGAACCATTGATGAATGAAAGTGAAAAGGCAAAAAAATTCTTGAAGTTTTTTGAAGAATTGAAAAGCAAAGAAGTTAGCATAATTGTTGATTCTATTAATAAAGTTGAAGAAAAGATTAAAAGATTAAATGAGGAACGTGATAAATTAAAGGTCGAAGTTATAAGTATTACAAACGGAAAAAATCAGTTCAAAAATGATACTGAATACTGGAATAGTGAATTTGAAAAATTTGAAAATAAAAGTCAGGAAGAAAAACAATTATACTATAATAATAAGCTAATTCATCAAAATAGTAATTCTGAAATAAACATTCTAAATGAGAGAATAGAAAATTTAGAGAAAATTATTACTAAAACCTCAAATGAGAGTCATTTGATTAATAAAAATATATTGGAATTTAAAGAAAAAGTGAAAGAATCAGACGATTCTTTAAATATTATAAAAAATACTCAAATAGAAATAGTAGAAAAAATTCAATTAAAAGAGATGAAAATTAATAATATTCAAGAAAATATAAAAAAAGAGAGCGTCGAGGCTAAAACTTTTAAACAAGAAGAACAAGTAAATATTGATAATACTACTGAGGTTACAAATCGTTTGTTGATTTTGAATAATAATATAGACATGTCTAAAACAAGAGTAGTTGCTTTGAAAAATACTATTGAAAACTTCTTTAATTTATCAAAAACTAATGCAACTACAAAAATAATGTTTGAAAGCCAAATGGAAAAATCCAAAGATAAAATAGTCCTTTATGAAAATAAATTTAATGAGAACAAGAAGGAAACCTTAAGAATTCAAAATATTTTAACCCTTGATGAAAAAACTATGAAGAATTGTAATTTTAATATTAATAAAACTGAAGCTAATTTTAACGTTCTAACAACTTTAGAAAAAAAGCATGAAGGTTATAATAAGTCTGTAAAAAATTTAATGCAACATGTGAATGAAGGCAAAGTAGGTAATATTCTTGAATGTTGTGTACTTGGAGAAATTATAAAGGTTGAAAAGAATTTAGAAATAGCCATAGAAATTGCCCTGGGAGCCTCCATATCTCACATAATAACTGAAAATGAAATTGTTGCGAAAATGTTGATTAATTATTTGAAAGCAAATAATCTTGGACGTGCAACCTTTTTACCATTAAACATTATTAAGGGAAAGAAACTTGTTCTTGATAATGAAACTAAGAAGAGTTTTGGATTTTTAGGGATAGCAAGCGAATTAATAGGTTATAATGAGAAGTTTAGTGAAGTTGTAGCATTTATTTTAGGAAGGACAATTATATGTAGTGATATGGATTCAGCACTTCGAATATCTAAAAAGAATAATTATAGATTTAAGATTGTTACACTAACTGGTGAGGTAATAAACGTAGGTGGGTCATTGACTGGTGGAAGTATATATTCAAAGACTTCAAGTGTAATTGGGCGAAAAAGAGAAATTAAAGAACTAGCTGAGTATTTACATACGTTAAAAAATGAATTGATTATATACTTAGAAAAAATACAAAAGAGTAGAACTGAAATTCTAAGACTTGATGAAGAAAACTTACATTTCAAGGGGGAGGTTCAACTTGGAAATATTGAAGTCGCAAAAATAGAAACTAAAATAAATTCTATAGAAGATGAAGCAGATAGACTAAAGGGTAATATTATTACGTTAGACGCTGAAAAATGCTTAGAAGAGAATAATGTTCAAAAGGGTAATAATGAAATTAAAGAAAAAAATATAGCTGTTGAAAAGCTTATACTTGAAAAAAGTAAAATACAGATAAATATTAGTAATGTTGATTTCAAATTAAAAGATAAATTGCAAGAAATTGAGAATATAAAAGATTTAATTAATGTTACTAAGATAAAAAAAGCCCAAATTGATGAAACAATAAATAACAAACGATTAGAAATTCAAAGACTAAATAATGAAACACTTGTGTATAATGAAAAGATAAACATATTTTCTAGAGAAATTGAAGAAGCAATAAAAAATAAGATCACAAGTGAATGTGCAATTCAAAGTGCTAATGAAAAAGTAAATGAAATAAAGATCATATTAGAAAAAACGGAAAGAAAACTTGAGGATAATGAAATTCAAAGAATTAAAATTAAAGAGCATATAAAAATAAGTGTGGAACAGTTAGATAATGGTTCGATAATGCTTGGAAAAATTGAAAAAGAGCAACATAAATGTGAATTAGCTTGCACGAAGGTAGAGATGGAAAAGGATACTTATTACAATAAATTGAATGAAGACTTTGAACTAACATATGCAGAAGCTTTGCAATTTGAAAAAGAATTAAAAGTTAAAAATAAAATTGAAGACAGTGATAAGATTAAAGACATTGATAAGACAAAAAGAGAAATATTAATACTAAAAGAATCTATATCAATGCTTGGAAATATCAATGTAAGTGCTATTGAAGAGTATAAGGAAGTCAAAGATAAATTTACTTTTATGGATAGTCAAAAGGATGACTTGGTGTTAGCTAAAAATGAATTATTAACTGTAATAAGTGAAATGACTGAAAAAATGAAAAAAATATTCGCAGAAAACTTTGTTGTATTAAGGCAAAATTTCAATGAAACCTTTGTGGAATTGTTTAAGGGTGGAAGTGCGGATTTAATACTTACAGAAGGTGATGAACTTACATCAAAAATTGATATTAATGTACAGCCACCAGGGAAAAAGCTGCAAAATATAAATTTAATGTCTGGTGGAGAAAAAGTTTTATCTGCTATTGCGTTATTATTTGCTATACTAAAAATGAAGCCAACTCCATTTTGTATTTTGGATGAAATAGAGGCAGCGCTTGACGATGCAAATGTAGCTAGATATGCGGAGTTTTTAAAGAGATTTTCGGATAATGTTCAGTTTATTATAATAACTCACAGAAAAGGAACTATGGAAGTTGGAGATGTATTGTACGGCGTTACAATGGAGGAAAAGGGAGTGTCAAAAATAGTATCTGTAGATTTTAATAAGTAAAAAGATGTAACGATTTTCCATAGAAGGCAAATGAGGAGGATTAGAAATGTTTGGAGGATTTTTTGATAAATTAAAAGATGGGCTAACAAAAACAAGAAATAGCATCACTGAAAAAGTTAGTCAAGTACTAAACTTAGCCATTACAATTGATGATGAATTGTACGAAGAATTAGAAGAAATATTAATCACCTCAGATATAGGTGTGGAGACTTCAATTTATGTTATAGAGGAACTCAAAAAAAAGGTGAAAGAATATAAAATAAAAGAACCAGAAGAAATTAAACCGTGTTTAAAAGAAGTTTTAATTGATATATTAGGAAACGACGAAAATCCTATAAAGACTGTGGAGTTGCCCAAGGTAATTTTGGTGATTGGCGTTAATGGAGTTGGAAAAACTACTTCCATTGGTAAAATGGCTACAAGTTTAAAAGCTGAAAAGTATAAAGTTCTTATTGCTGCGGCAGATACATTCAGAGCAGCAGCAATTGACCAGTTAGAAGTTTGGAGTACTAGGGCAGGTGTGCCATTAATAAAACACCAAGAGGGGTCTGATCCTGCTGCCGTAGTTTTTGATGCTGTTCAAGCAGCTAAAGCAAGAAAAATTGATGTTCTAATATGTGATACAGCAGGTAGACTTCATAATAAAAAAAATCTTATGGATGAATTAGCAAAAATAAATAGGGTGATTAAGCGGGAGTATAGTGAGGCTCATATGGAAACATTATTAGTACTTGATGCCACAACAGGTCAAAACGGAGTACAACAAGCTAAACAATTTATGGAGGTATGCCCAATAGACGGTATAATACTAACTAAATTAGATGGTACGGCTAAAGGTGGTGTTGTAATATCAATAAAAAGGCAACTTGATATACCGGTTAAATATATAGGTGTTGGTGAAGGTATTGATGATTTACAAGTGTTTAATTCAAAAGATTTTGTAGAAGCTTTATTTTAAAATATAAATATAGGTAACTCTTTATATAAAAAAAATGGCCTGTTAAGTAAAACTACTTGACACTCTATTTAAACTCTGATATTATATTATTTGTGAGTCGGTGATGAAATGGAAAAAAGATTTGAGATTTCCCTACTATTGGATTTTTATGGTGAATTGCTTACTGAAAAGCAAAGGGATATAATGGATTTGTATTTTAATAATGATTTGTCTTTATCTGAAATAGCTGAGATAAATAATACTAGTAGGCAAGCTATTCATGATACCATTAAAAGATCCGATAATGTACTTTTAGTGTATGAGGAAAAATTGAAATTACTTAATAAAAATCATAAACTGAAAGAAAACTTAAAAAACATTCTATCAAAATTAGAAAATTTACAGATTGATATAAAAGATGAAAAAAATAATCAGATTATATGTGATATAAAGACCCAGCTTATTGAAAATATTTAGGAGGTTTATTATGGCATTTGAAGGGTTATCTTCTAAGTTACAGGATACCATAAAAAAATTAAAAGGTAAGGGTAAGCTTTCCGAAAAAGATATTAAAGATGCTATGAGAGAAGTAAAATTAGCATTACTTGAAGCAGATGTTAATTATAAAGTAGTAAAAGATTTTGTGAAAAATGTTAGTGAAAAGTGTTTAGGCAATGGAGTATTACAAAGCTTAACACCTGGTCAACAGGTTATTAAAATTGTTAATGATGAGTTAACTAATTTAATGGGTAATTCAGAAAGCAAATTAGAGTTTTCTATAAATGGATTAACGGTTATAATGCTAGTAGGACTTCAAGGTGCTGGTAAAACCACAATGGGTGGAAAACTTGCTCTTTCATTGAAAAGAAAAAATAAAAAACCACTATTAGTTGCCTGTGATGTATATAGGCCAGCTGCAATTAAACAATTGCAGGTAGTTGGAAAACAAATAGATGTCCCAATATTTACTATGGGAGACAAGGTGAGTCCAGTTGAAATAGCAAAAGAATCATTAGCCTTTGCTAAGGATAATGGTAACAATGTGGTTATACTAGATACAGCAGGGCGACTTCATATAGATGAAAACTTAATGAATGAGCTTCAAGACATAAAAGCAATTGTGAAGCCAAGTGAAATAATGCTAATTGTAGATTCTATGACAGGGCAAGATGCAGTTAATGTAGCGGAGAGTTTTAATTCACAATTAGATATTACTGGAGTGATTTTGACCAAATTAGATGGTGATACAAGAGGTGGTGCCGCACTATCTATTAAAGCAATGACCGGAAAACCTATTAAGTTTGTTGGGTCCGGAGAAAAAATGAATGATTTGGAAGTTTTCTATCCAGATAGAATGGCATCAAGAATACTTGGTATGGGTGATGTGCTTACATTAATAGAAAAAGCACAGCAGTCTATAGATGAAAATGAAGCAAAGGAACTTGGGAGTAGAATGCTTTCACAAGAGTTCAATTTAGATGATTTTTTAGCATCTATGCAACAAATGAAAAAACTTGGACCATTGAATAAATTAATTGAAATGATGCCAGGAGCAAATAAAAAAGAACTGCAGGGTGTAGATCTTTCTCAAAGTGAAAAAGAAATGGGAAAAGTTGAAGCTATCATAAGATCAATGACTTTATCAGAAAGAAAACATCCTAATTTGGTTAGTAGCTCTTCTTCTAGGAAAAAGAGAATTGCAAATGGATCAGGAACCCTAGTACAACAAGTAAATAAGTTGTTAAAAGATTTTGAAATGATGAAAAAATTCATGAAGCAAGCAAAAGGATTCCAAAAACCTGGTAAAAAAGGTATGTTTGGTAAAATGCCTTTTTAATAAAAACTTGAGTAATTAGTAAATTTAGATTTAAGGAGGTGATATACGTGGCAGTTAAAATAAGATTAAAAAGAATGGGTGCTAAACATGCTCCATTTTATAGAGTGGTAGTTGCAGATTCAAGATCTCCAAGAGATGGAAAATTTATTGAAGAAATAGGATACTACAACCCAACAACAGAACCAACTACTATTAAAATTGATGTTGAAAAAGCAACTAAGTGGATGAAGAATGGTGCACAACCATCTGATACAGTTAAAAGGTTACTTAGTAAAATAGCAGTCAACTAGAAAAATTTGTAAGTAATGAATGGAGGAGTTTTCCATGAAACAGTTACTTGAAGTATTGGCAAAATATTTAGTTGATAGACCAGAAATGGTGGTAGTAAACGAAGTAGCACATGAGCATACGGTACTTCTTGAATTATCAGTAGCACATGAGGATATGGGAAAAGTTATAGGAAAACAAGGGAGAATAGCTAAAGCTATTCGAACTGTTGTAAAGGCAGCTGCTGTTAAAGAAAATAAAAAAGTAGTTGTTGAAATAAAGTAAGAGTTAGGTTCTGCCTAACTCTTATTTTAATTATATTTTTAATGCTACATATTAATATAAGTAAATTTGGAAGGAGGATTTTAAATGAAGGATTTTATGAGTGTTGGTCAGATTGGTAAAACACACGGGTTAAAAGGTGAAGTTAAAGTTTTTTCATTATCTGATTCACTTGAAAGATTTAAAAAATTAAAAAGCGTATACATTGATGGCGAACTTAGGAAAATTGAAGGATGTAAACTTCAAACAGATAAAGTTATACTCAAAATTGAAGGTATAGACAGCATAGAACAAGCAGATTTATATAGAAATAAGTACCTGATGGTTAGCCGTGAAGATGCAGTTAAATTGACAGAGGGCAGTTATTACGTGGCAGATTTGATTGATTGTGTCGTTTATGATGAGGCTGGAGAAGAACTTGGAAAAGTATTTGATGTTCTTAGTACACCTGGTAATGATGTATACTGGGTAAAGGGAAAAGAAGAATTGCTTATACCAGTACTTAAGGATATTGTAATAAGCATAGATATTGATAAACATATAATAATAATTAAGCCAGTAAAAGAATGGCAAGAATGAAAATAGATATATTAACTCTATTTCCCGAAATGTTTGATGTTTTCAATTATAGTATGATTGGAAAAGCAATAGAGAAAAATATATTAAGCATTTCATCACACAATATTCGCGATTTTTCTTTAAGTAAACATAAAAAAGTAGACGATTCTCCTTATGGTGGAGGGGCGGGTATGGTAATGCAAACTCAACCACTAGTAGATTGTATTAAGGATGCTAAATTGCATAATGGTGGAAAGGTAGTATTTTTGGGTCCACGAGGTAAGACTTTTACTCAAGATATTGCAAAAAAGCTATGTGAGGAAAAAGAATTAATATTTGTATGTGGTCATTATGAAGGCATTGATGAGAGAACTTATGATTATATTGATATGGAAATTTCCTTAGGTGATTATGTTTTAACAGGTGGAGAAATGGCCTGTATTCCCATAGTGGATAGTATTTGCAGGTTAATTCCAGGTGTATTATCATGTGCAGAAAGTTTCACTGAAGAATCTTTTTATGATGGAGTACTGGAATATCCTCATTATACAAGACCAGAATGTTTTGAGGGCAAAAACGTTCCAGAGGTGTTGATTTCAGGACATCATGAAAATATACGAAAGTGGAGAAGACTTCAATCACTTTTAATAACTAGAGAGAAAAGGCCGGATTTATTTCAAAAACTTATTCTCACGAAGGAAGATAAAAAATTATTAAGGAATGCAAATACTGAATATGATATTGGTTAAAATTCATTTGAAGTTAACATATCTTGAGTAAAAGCATAAAAGATATTTTTATGTTGATATATATACAATTTTATGATAAAATATAGTTTGTGCTAGTACGGGCGGTCCTCTGCCATTTTATAATGAGTATGAACGTCACAATAAAATATTAGGAGGGAATGCACATGTTAGAAATTATAAGAGCAATAGAATCAGAACAAATTAGAACTGACTTACCAGTATTTAATGTAGGTGATACTGTTAAGGTTCACATCAAAATCAGTGAAGGTAACAAGGAGAGAGTCCAAGTATTCGAAGGAACCGTTCTTAAAAGACAAAATGGCGGTTTAAGAGAAACTTTCACAGTAAGAAGAGTAGCATCTGGTGTTGGTGTTGAAAAAACATTTCCAGTAAATGCTCCAGTAATAGATAAAATTGAAGTTGTAAGACTAGGTAAAGTTAGAAGAGCTAAACTATTTTACTTAAGAGATAGAGTTGGTAAAGCTGCTAAGGTTAGAGAAAGAATGAGATAAAATTGGGGCTGAAAAGTCCCTTTTTACTTTTAATAATAGTTAAACTTTAGTAGATTTTTAAGTAGGTGTTTACATGAAAAGAAAATTTTTTGAAGTAGCAAAATCTATAGCAATTTCTCTTATAATTGCTGTATTTATGATAAATTATATATTCCAAATAGTAATAGTAAGTGGTGAATCTATGGTACCTACATTGCAAAACAATGATAAATTAATACTTGAAAAGGTATCAAAGCTAATAACATCTGTTAAGAGAAATGATATTGTAGTAATAAAGTACCCTGCGGACATAAGTCAAAGATTAATAAAAAGAGTTATAGCAGTTGCTGGAGACAAGGTTGAAATCAGTAATAATGTATTATACATAAATGGCACAGTTATTAATGAGTTTTATAAAAATGAAAATTTCATGAAAGATTATGATGAAACTGTAGTGCCGCAAGATTCAATATTTGTTCTTGGGGATAATAGAAACTTTAGTAAAGATAGTCGCAGTAGTGACATCGGGTTTGTAAAACTCAATCTTTTGGAGGGAAAAGCAATTATAAGGCTTTATCCATTCAATAAAATGGGAAGGATTAGATAAATATGGGAATGACCATAAATTGGTTTCCAGGTCATATGGCAAAGACTAGAAGACAAATTCAAGAGAGTTTAAAGCTTGTTGATGCTGTAATAGAAATTAGAGATGCAAGGATAGTTAAATCAAGTGCAAATCCACAAATTGATGAAATATGCAAAGATAAGCCTAGAGTTATCTTGCTCAATAAAAGTGATTTAGCAGAGGATAAAGTGACTAAACAATGGATAGAAAAACTTACAACTGAAAATGTAAGGCCCCTAGCTGTTAATTGTATTACAGGTCAAGGGCTAAAAGGAATAAAAATCACACTTGATGAGTTATTAAAAGAGAAACATGATAGGCAAAGAAAAAAAGGGTTAGTTAATATAGTTACAAGAGTTATGGTAGTTGGTATACCCAATGTTGGTAAATCTTCTTTTATAAATAAATTGGGGAAAAACAACATTGCTAAAACTGGAGATAGGCCAGGGGTTACTAAAACCAAGCAATGGATAAAAACTAGCTTAGGGATAGAACTTATGGATACCCCAGGTGTGTTGTGGCCTAGATTTGAGGATGAGGCAGTTGGACTTAATTTAGCCTTTACAGGAGCTATAAAAGATGAAGTTATAGATATAGAGGAATTAGCACTTAAATTAATAGAAAGACTTCAAATTAATAATGGGCAAAGGCTAATGGAAAGATATAAACTTTCAGAAATCATGGAAAATCCTTTAGACAATCTAGACAATATAGCTAAAAAAAGGGGATCTGTAATTTCTAGGGGTAATATTGACTACAATAGGGTGGCAGTTATGCTTTTAGACGAATTTAGAGGTGGGAAACTAGGGTCTATATCTCTAGAAAGAGTAGATGAGGTTTAATTTTCTATATAAGGTATCTTAAAAAATAATTGGATAAAGAGTGGATTATTTTTTAAGATGCCTAATTAAGATAATTTAGAAAGCATTAAGGAGAAAATACTATGGAATTTAATACTGATTTTTCAAAATTAACTTATAAAGAAATATATACATACATTAATAGTATAGAAAATATTGAAAACGTTTTCTATATTAGTAGCAAAGGAAGCATGTTAAATATGCTCCTACAAGATAATAGGAAAACTGTTCAAAAGTTAGGTAGTAAAATATGTAAAACATTAGAGATAAATGAAAAGGAAATTCAAAGAGTAAAAAAGATGTACGATTTTGATAGAAATTTTGGAAACTATAAATATATAGCTGGGGTAGATGAAGTTGGAAGAGGGCCTTTAGCTGGACCAATAGTTGCTGCGGCTGTAATATTAGATTTAAAATCAAATGAGAATAAAGACTTAATCTTAAGAGCTAACGATTCTAAAAAATTATCAATAGCAGTAAGAAAAGAGCTATCTTTTATTATTAAAGAAAAAGCCTTATCATATAAAATAATTGCTATAGATAATGAACAAATTGATGATAAAGGGATTGGCTGGTGCAATAATCAAGTGTTTTTAGATTGCTGCACAGGACTTGATATTAAACCAGATCTAGTATTATCTGATGGTTATAAAATAAAGAACTTTCCAAATTTAAATGAGTTTGTAATAAAGGGAGATACATTAAGCATAAGCATAGCTTGCGCCTCTATAATTGCTAAGGTGTATAGAGATGAACTTATGTTAGAGTATCATAATACATATCCAAACTATGGATTTAATAAGAATGTTGGGTATGGAACTCAGGAACATGTGCTTGCAATAAAAAAATATGGTACTACTCCAATACATAGAAAAAGTTTTTTGAAAAATATTTTAGATTAAAATAATAATTAAAA
Source organism: Clostridium sp. (assembly GCF_036569345.1). GTDB lineage: Bacteria > Bacillota > Clostridia > Clostridiales > Clostridiaceae > Clostridium_AD. The sequence goes on along the minus strand of NZ_DATCQT010000018.1, from coordinate 75,741 downwards.
AAATTTACAAATATACTTATGGCCTTAAGTACATTTGTAAATTTTACTTTTTTGATACAAAGAAACTATAATTGAAAAGCATTCTCTATATGATTAATTAAAAAGTCATTATTATCATTATTTAGCAGGATTTCTATAACATCAAATCTAAAATCGAAGTATATAATATTTTTCTTTAGTATATAAACCTGAGCTGTTTTATAAATTTTATGTTGTTTAGATAAGGTAACTGACTCAGCTGGCAATCCAAACTTAATGCCATATCTAGTTTTCACCTCTATAAAACAAATATAACCTTTAAACATCGTAATTATATCTATTTCACCACATTTGCATCTGAAATTTTTGTCTAAAATCGTATATCCTAAATTTTTTAAAAAAATTTCTGACATATCCTCACCGAGTGCACCGATATCTTTATTAAAATTCTTCATTCAAGACATCCTTCCATAAATTCTATAAATAAGGAAATAGTTTTGTTAAATCTTCAAAAATATTTCCTTTAGATAATTTTAAGCAAGTAGTTGATTTTTTAAATTGGATTATTTAATTATTTGAAAATGTTAATTAGAACTGATAACGTTGATAATTTGATTTTAAGTATATTATTTCCAGTTTTAATTATTAATATACCTTAGACCCTTTAATTTATTACAACATTGGATAGAAAAGAAGTTATAAAAGAGCTGCTAGGTGTATATATATTTACAGTTACATCTCTTTGGGAAGGGTTATCTATTTCACTCCTTGAGAGAATGTATTTAGGTAAATCAGTTATAGTTTCAAATGTAACAGGTAATAAAGATGTTGTATATAATAATATAAATGGTTATTTAGCAATTGAATTAAATGATTATACAAAATCTATCAAACATATAACATTAAATAATATTATATTATATTAGATTTTAAATTTAAAGACAAAGTTAGATATATATGAATAAAAAATTCTTAGTAAGGATGGTTTTGAAATGGTCTATAAAGTATTACATCTATTATCAACTAAAACACTAAATGGCACGGGAAGATTGGCATTAGATATATGCACTAATTTAGATAAAGGTATTTTTCAAGCAGTAACAGTATGTGCAGGAGATGAACTGAAGAGTTGTTTCCAGGAAGAATCCATAGAATCCTTTAAAATTGATATTAGTAACTTAAATATTATAGAAATTTTAAAATTAAGAAAACTAATAAAAAATGAGAATATAAGTTTAATACATGCACATGATGTACGTGCATCTATAGCTGCAAAACTAGCAAGTGTCACAATGAATATCATTTTGATATCTCATATTCATGGAGAATATGATTGGTTAAAAAATAATTCTATATTAAAGATTATCGATAGAATATTTAGAGACAAATATGATTTGTCTCTAGTTTGTTCAAAAAACGTTAGAGAACTTTATTGCAACTATAATAGCAAATGCGATAAAGATAAAGTAATTGCGTTACCAAATAGTTTCGACTTGGGACAAATAAACAAAGCCAATATTATATTTAGTGAAGATTTTAAATCTTTGAATAATATACCTAAGGGTAAATATATTTTTGGATATATTGGAAGATTAACTGATTTAAAAGGTATAGATTTACTTATAGACAGCTTCAATTTGTTTCAAAAAAAAATAATAATTCAATTTTAATTATAGTAGGTGAGGGTAAAGAAAAAGAAAAATTGATGAATTTGGTAATAAAGTATAATATATCAACAAAAATTTATTTTATGGGAAATAGAAGGGATGTTTACAATTGGCTTAATATATTTGATTGCTTTATATTGCCTTCTAAAAGAGAAGGGCTTCCGTTAACTATATTAGAAGCTATGGCTATGAAAAAAATTGTTATTTCTATGTCCGTTGGTGGAATACCTGAATTAATAGTGAATAATTATAATGGAATATTAATAGAGGAAAGAGAGCCTCAGCTATTACTTAAATCAATGGAGTATATTTATGAAAATAAAAGAGAAATAAGTAAAATCATAGAGAATGCTTACAAACATTTAATAATGAATTATAGTATTGAGGATTATATTAATAATATTCAGGAATTTTATGAGGTTTTAATAGAGCTCCATAAAAATAAATAATAGAAAGAACAATAAAGTATCTCCTATGCTAGAGCCTATTCTTATATATTATTAAAAAATGGGGTTTGAGACACTCGTTTGGTAACAAAATCAAAGGTGGATAAATGTGTGGTTAGTTATTAAAAATATTTTAAGGTCATAATAAGATGTTTTAAAATTAATATAAATAATTAATTTAGAGAGTATTTACATGTATTATGTTCTAATGTATAGAAAAAGGAGTAAAAATTAAAGTAAATGGATTTATTAAAAAAAGGAGATTTTATGAAAAAAAATATTTCTTATAAATTTAGAAATAAAATTTTTTTAAATATTAAGTTAGTAAAAGTAATAATTAGCATCTTTGTAATATTAGGTGTAATTACGTTTCTTCCCCATTTTTTTAGAAATACTTATATAGTTACCATTGCAAATAAGCAAGTAGTAATTCGTGATAAAATTAATACGTATTTAATTTATGCACAAATGGAAGATGGTAATATAAAGGTATTTAAAAATACTAACAGTTTACTAGAATTTAAAATTCATTCTGAAGATGTGTATTGGGGATTGAGAATTAATAGAAAATATGAAATTAAAGCATATGGTTTTAGTATACCACTATTATCATCTTATCAAAATATTATTAAAGTTAAATGGGTACAATAGGAAGAGAATAATAGAATCCATTGATTTATACTCTTCTTTACTTGATAGTTTTAACCTAGATATGGTAAAAGGAATTTCTCTGTTTTGAAATCCTTTTACTGTTTTTTAGTGCAAATCAATTTGTGCATATAAACAATAACTCATTTTGAACGATTAGCGTGAGCTTTTTTAATAGCAGCCTTAATTCAATAAATATGGCCTATGAAAGAGAGTTTTCTGAATTGTTTTCATTACCATTAAGTATTATAAAATGTGCATTTGAATAATCATAAGAATAATAAACTCCGTACACAGGTAAAGTTATTATGCCTGTGTTTTTTTGTTTGAAAAAAAGATTTAATGAACTAAATTCCATGATAAAGATTAACGAGTTTGATAACTATTTTCCCGAGGAACAAAACACCATAGGTTGATGAAATCAAAGATACACTTAGAGAAATTGAAAGTACTAAAAAATAAATTTCATTGAAAGTTATTTTGTTGGTAATTATGTCAATAATTATACAATAAGAAATAATAAGGGTAAAGGTGATAATATGGCAATACAAATTATGTCTGCTGCATTTACAGGAATAAAAGGGATTTTAGTTACCGTTGAAATTGATATTACTCGTGGATTACCCGCACTAAATATAGTAGGCCTTGCAGATATTTCAGTTAAAGAATCAAAAGAACGTGTACGTTCAGCAATACTAAACTCAGGCTTTGATTATCCAGTAAATAGAATAACAATTAATTTGGCACCAGCGGATTTAAAAAAAGAAGGATCTCTTTTCGATTTACCAATAGCTATAGGCATCTTACTTGCAACAAAACAAATAAATGTTAATGATATTAATGATTATCTTTTCATAGGAGAATTATCTTTATCTGGTCAACTTAAGAAAGTGAGAGGGTCTTTACCTGTTGTAATGGAAGGATTAGAAAATAATATAGAAAAGTTTATAGTTCCGACGTACAATGCAAAAGAATGTAGTCTTGTTAAATCTGCAAAGATATTTCCTTTAGATAATCTAAAGCAAGTAGTGGATTTTTTGAATTATAAGGATTTATTGCCTTATCAGCGGAGTAACAATGAAGAAATATTAATCAATGAAAAGTTAGATTATGAAGATGTTATGGGACAAGAGAGTTCAAAACGAGCTATTGAAGTAGCAGCTGCTGGAGGTCACAATTTGCTTATGTATGGACCTCCTGGTTCGGGTAAATCAATGATGGCTAAGAGAATCCCTACTATATTACCCTCTTTAAGTCAAGAGGAATCACTTGAGGTTACCAAAATTTATAGTGTCTCTGGAAAGCTTGGAGATAATGGTGGAATTATTCTGCAAAGACCGTTTAGGAGTCCTCACCATACTATATCACGGATTGCATTGGTTGGTGGAGGAAATAAAATAATACCTGGAGAAATCTCTTTGGCACATAAGGGTGTATTGTTTTTAGATGAGATATTAGAATTTAAGAAAAATGTATTAGAAATATTAAGACAGCCTTTAGAGGAAAGAAAAATTAGTATTTCAAGAATAAATGGAACTGTGGAATACCCATCAAATTTTATGTTTGTAAGTGCATTGAATCCTTGTCCTTGCGGCTACTATGGGTCTTACGAGAAGCAATGTAGATGTAGTGAATATGAAAGGCGAAGGTATTTGAGTAAGCTTAGCGGACCATTACTCGATCGAATTGACATATTTACAGCGGTGAATTTTCTGCCATATAATAAAATAGTTAGCGGAAAAAATAGTGAGAAATCAAATATTATTAAAAAAAGAGTAGAAGCAGCAAGGAAGATTCAAGAGGAGCGCTTTAAAATAGAGGAAATTCATTGTAATGCGGAGATGAGTCAGAAGCTAATAAAAAGCTACTGTCATTTAGACAAAAAAGCTAGTAGAATTATGGAACTCATGTATAATAAATTCACATTAAGCACAAGAGCTTATTCTAGGATTCTTAAGGTATCAAGAACTATAGCTGATTTAGATGGAAGTGAAAATATATTAGATAAACATATTATTGAAGCTATGCAATATAGAAAATTTATTGATGAGAGAATAGTTTAAAGATAAATATCTGAAAAAATTAAACAGAGGAGGTAGTAAAAAGAATGAATGACTATGATATATGGTTTTCTTTAGTTAAATTATCACCTAAAAATAAATTAAAATTAATAAATGATTTCCATACTACGCAACAAATATGGTATTATGGAGTACATAATAAAAAAACAGAATATTTTAAAAATAACCTAATTGACGTTTTGACCAATGCTTGGGATAAAAATGAAATGGATAATGTCAAAAGAAATATGGAGTCTAATGAAATAAAATCAATTTCATATTTTGAAGATGAATATCCAAGAAAACTAAAAAATTATGATGATGCACCATATATCCTTTTTTATAAAGGAAACATATTACCATTAAATGAGGGATATAGTATTTCTATAGTAGGATCAAGAAAGTATTCAAATTATGGTAAGGATGTAACTAAAATTATATGTTCAGATTTATGTGCTAATAATATTAATGTTATTAGTGGAATGGCTAAGGGCATTGATACTTTTGCCCATGAGAGCTGTTTGGAAAGTAATGGGTATACTTGTGCAGTTTTAGGCTCAGGACTTGATATAGTATATCCTAAAGAAAATTTAAAAATTTTCAATAAAATAGTCGAAAAAGGTTGTGTTATTTCGGAATTTTTACCAGGAACACAGCCATATGTGTATAATTTTCCTCAGAGGAATAGAATAATAAGTGCTCTCAGTGATATTATTATTGTAGTAGAGGCAGGAGAAAAAAGTGGATCATTAATTACAGCAAATTTAGCACTTGAACAAGGAAAAGATGTTATGGCTGTTCCAGGGTCAATATTTTCATTTGAGAGTAAAGGGACAAATAAATTAATTAAAGATGGAGCATTCCCTCTTACATGTACAGATGATATATTTAATTTAATGGGAATAGAAGTAAAAAATCAAAAAAAAACCAAAATAAGATCTTATAATAACCTAATTAATAGAGAAATATATGACATTATAAATGATAGTCCACTACATATTAACGATATTATTAGAATAACTAACATTGACATAAAACAATTATATGAGGTATTATTTGAAATGCAGATTAAAAATGAAGTATTATGTCTAGCAGGAAATTATTATGTAAGAGTAAATGACAAAATATAAGTGAAAATATATTAACTATATTAGAATACATTGATGGAGGGGATAAGATGGGACAGAAACTTGTTATAGTTGAGTCACCAGCAAAAGCTAAAACCATAAAAAAATATTTAGGTAGCAATTATATAGTAGAAGCGTCTATGGGACATGTTAGAGATTTGCCGAAAAGTCAATTAGGGGTCGATATTGAAAATAATTATCAGCCTAAATATATAACTATCCGTGGTAAGGGAGAACTTCTTGATAAATTAAGAAAAGCAGCAAAAAAAAGTGATAAAATTTATCTCGCAACAGATCCTGATAGGGAAGGCGAAGCTATAGCTTGGCATTTGGCAAAAGCACTAAAAATAGATGAAAAAGATAAGTGTAGAATAGAATTTAATGAAATAACAAAAACAGCAGTCAAGAACGCCATAAAATCTCCAAGGGTAATAAATGGAACCCTTGTGGATGCCCAACAAGCAAGGCGTATACTTGATAGATTAGTTGGATATGAAATTAGCCCTATACTTTGGAGAAAGGTAAAGTGGGGTCTTAGTGCAGGAAGAGTTCAATCAGTTACACTTAAAATAATTTGTGATAGACAAAAGGAAATAGAAAAATTCATAACTAAGGAATATTGGACTATAGAATGTGAACTATTTAAAGAAGGAGAATCACAGAAGTTAAATCTAAAATTAACTTCAAAGGGCGGAATTAAAATTGAAATGAATTCTAAAGAAGAAAGTGATAATATTATTAATTTACTTAATGAGAAAGAATTTATTGTAAGCAAAATAAAGAAATCCTCTAAGAGTAAAAATCCGCTACCACCATTCATAACAAGCACGCTTCAACAAGATGCTTATAGAAAACTTAATTTCGCAACTAAGAGAACTATGTCTATAGCACAACAATTATATGAAGGCATGGAGATAGAAGGACATGGAACAGTCGGGTTAATTACATATATGAGAACTGATTCTACCAGAATAGCGGAAGAAGCTCAAATAAGTGCAAAAGAATTCATTCAGAGTATATATGGGGAGAAATACTATCCTAGTACCCCAAGAATATTTAAAAGTAAAAAAAACATCCAAGATGGGCATGAAGCTATTAGGCCATCAAATGTTGAGATAACACCAGAAATAGCAAAAAAGACTCTTAAAGCTCCACAATATAAACTATACACATTAATTTGGAACAGATATTTAGCAAGTCAGATGGAATCCTGTTTGCTTGATACTATATCTATAGATGTTGAGAATGGAGAGTATATTCTAAAAGCCTCCGGATCTAAAGTAACCTTCGATGGATTTAGAAAAATTTATGATGGAGAAATAGATGACGAGGAAAATACTTTGAAATTTCCAGAACTTCTTGAAGGTGATATTTTAAAGCGTGAAAAAATAGAAGGAAAGCAGCATTTTACTCAGCCACCTGCTAAATTTTCTGAGGCTTCTCTTGTAAAAACATTAGAAGAAAACGGTATAGGTAGACCAAGTACTTATGCACCAATTATAACAACTCTTCTCAATAGAAAATATGTAGAAAAAGATCAAAAGGCCTTAGAAGTAACAGAACTTGGTAATATTGTAAATAATATATTAAGCGAATATTTTAAACAGATAGTTGATATTGAATTTACAGCGCAAATGGAGAATAATTTAGATTATATAGAAGAAGGACAAGAAAAATGGCAGAATATAGTTAATAACTTTTTTACCCCTTTGAAAGAAGATATTGAAATTGCTGAGAAAGATATAGCTAAAATAACAATCGAAGATGAAGTAACAGAAGTAGTATGTGATAAATGTGGTAAGTTTATGGTGATAAAACATGGAAGATTTGGTGATTTTCTGGCATGTCCCGGATATCCAGAGTGTAAAAATACTAAGGCAATTACTAAAGAATTAGATGTACCTTGCCCTAAATGTGGTGGAACAATTTTAGAACGAAGAAGTAAAAAGGGTACTAAATTTTTTGGATGCAGTAATTACCCACAGTGTGATTTTGTAAGTTGGCATGAGCCTACTGAAATAAAATGCCCAGAGTGTAATACATATATGGTTAAAAGGTATAGTAAAACTAAAGGTGACTATATGGAATGTTCGAACGTTGAATGTAAACACAAAGAATATAAAGCGGAAGAAAATAACGAAGCAATTAATGAAGAAAAGTAAAATTAGTGTATTTAACTAAAAATTCACTAAATTTTATAAATATAATGTCGAAATTTATGGGGATACTGTTGATATGGCATGAATGTTGTGATATTATTAATTTGGGAAAGAATAATTCTAAAAATTTGAAATATTTTGAATTGCACCTATTTTAAAGGATAACAGCATTTCAAATTGCTTAATTAATATAGGTTCTATTTTATAACATATAATGAGGAGGAATATCGTGTCACTATTAGATAAAACAAGAATGTTAAATAAAATATTACAGAAATCAGGAACAGAACCAGTGGTTTTTGATGATATTTGTAATTTACTAAGTGATGTATTACAATGTAATGTATATATTGTTAGTAGAAAAGGAAAAATATTGGGTTATAATTTATCAAGTGGGTTCGAATGTGATATTGTAAAAGATGAGATTTTAAAAAACATGAGATTTCCAGAAAATTACAATAACAATTTGCTTAATATCAATGAAACAAAATCTAATCTTACAAATGAAAATGCTTGTGTATTCGAAGATAATAAAGAGTGTGCAATAGAGCATAAAATGTCAACTATAGTTCCGATAAATGGAAATAGAGAAAGACTAGGTACCCTTTTACTTGCAAGATTTGATAAAGAATTTACAGATGATGATTTAGTATTAGTTGAATATAGTGCGACTATTGTTGGACTTGAAATATTAAGAGCTAAAAATGACCTAATAGAAGAAGAAGCAAGGAAAAAAGCAGTAGTGCAACTTGCTATTGGAACATTATCTTATTCAGAACTCGAAGCTGTACAACATATTTTTAATGAATTAGATGGTATTGAAGGATTGCTCGTAGCATCAAGAATAGCAGATAAAGTTGGAATAACTAGATCCGTTATAGTTAATGCACTCAGAAAATTTGAGAGTGCAGGAGTAATAGAATCGAGATCCCTTGGAATGAAGGGCACTCATATTAAAATATTAAATGAGAAACTAATTGACGAGCTGAAAAAAATAAAATAAATTAAGACAGGACATTAATGTCCTGTCTTAATTTATTTTTAATTTTATTAATATTTATGTTGAATACATCGGTACCTTGTGCTATACTACACAGGTGAGAAAATACACACATTACTTAATTATGGAAGGGTCCCAAAAATTGGGCTTCAATAAGATGATGGTAATGGAGGTAAAAACCAAGGAGGTTATTATTAATGGCAGTTATTTCAATGAAGCAATTATTAGAAGCAGGTGTTCATTTCGGTCATCAAACTAGAAGATGGAATCCAAAAATGGCACAATACATATTTACAGAAAGAAATGGTATATACATTATCGATTTACAAAAAACAGTTAGAAAAATTGATGAGGCATATGATTTTATTAAATCTGTATCTGAAGAAGGCAAGGATGTTCTATTTGTAGGAACAAAAAAACAAGCTCAAGAAGCTATTAAATTTGAATCTATAAGAGCCGGTATGCATTTTGTAAATAATAGATGGTTAGGCGGAATGTTAACAAACTTTAAAACAATTAAAACAAGAATAGCAAGATTAGAAACATTATATAAAATGGAAGAAGATGGGACTTTTGAAGTTCTTCCTAAAAAAGAAGTTAGTCACCTTTTAAATGAAAGAGAGAAACTAGAAAAGAACTTAGGCGGAATTAGAAGTATGGATGCAAGCAAAATTGGAGCTTTATTTATAGTAGATCCAAGAAAAGAAAAGAATGCAATATCTGAAGCTAAAATACTTGGAATTCCTGTAATTGCTATAGTTGACACAAACTGTGATCCAGATGAAGTTGATTATGTAATTCCAGGTAACGATGATGCTATAAGAGCAGTTAAATTAATAACTGAAAGATTAGCTGATGCTATTATAGAAGGAAGACAGGGCGAACAATTAGCTGAATAATAGTAACTATATATATCTAATATGATAATTATTGAGAGAACAGTTGAGGGGTAGGTGGAGGTTAAGTCTTTCATTTACCTTTTAAATTAGATAGGAATAGGAGGAAATAATAATGATTAGTGCAAGCATGGTTAAAGAGTTAAGAGAAAAAACTGGGGCTGGAATGATGGATTGCAAAAGAGCTCTAACTGAAACGGATGGTAACTTGGACAAAGCAGTTGAACTTTTAAGAGAAAAAGGTTTGGCAGCAGCTGCAAAAAAAGCTGGAAGAATAGCTGCAGAAGGATTAGTATTCACATATATTTCAGAAGATATGAAAGTTGGATCTGTTGTAGAGGTTAATTGTGAAACAGACTTCGTTGCTGATAATGAAGAGTTTATTACTTTAACAAAAAATGTAGCAATGCAAGCAGCACAAACTAACTCAACTACTATTGAAGGATTAACTTCTGAAAAATACATAGCTGATGGAGCAATAACTATTACTGATGCAGTTACAGCTTTAATAGCAAAACTAGGCGAGAATATGTCTGTAAGAAGATTTCAAAAGTTTTCTATTGAAAATGGTATAGTTCAAAGCTATATTCATGGTGGTGGAAGAATAGGCGTTTTAGTAGAACTTTCATGTGAAAAACAAGATGATGCGTTAGCTAAGATTGCTAAAGATGTTGCAATGCAAATTGCAGCTGCTAGTCCTTTATTCTTAGACAACACATGTGTTGATACTGAAACTTTAGAAAAAGAAAAAGAAATATATAGAGTGCAGGCTTTAAACGAAGGAAAACCAGAAAAAATTGTTGAAAAAATGGTAATGGGTAGAGTAAATAAGTATTATAAAGAAGTTTGTTTGCTTGAACAAGTTTGGGTTAAAAATGCTGACTATACTATTACAAAATATCTTCAAGAAGAATCTAAGAAACTTGGTGCTGACATAAAGGTAACAAGATTTGTTAGATTTGAAAGAGGAGAAGGCATAGAAAAGAAAGTGGAAAATTTTGCTGAAGAAGTTAAAAGACAAGTAGAAGGTAAATAATAATTAAAGGGAACACTAAGTGTTCTCTTTTTTAAAATAAGCAAAGTTTTAAAAAAGTAATGTTTAAAAAAAGTAATACTTTAAAATAGTAATACTTTAAATCAGGAGGTATAATGTTTATGGAGGTTGCTAAATATAAAAGAATTATGCTTAAAATTTCTGGAGAAGCTTTAGCTGGTGAAAAGGGTTTTGGAATAGATTTTGAAATCACTAATGTTATAGCACTTCAGATAAAAGAGTTAGTTAGATTAGGTGTTGAAATAGGAATAGTTGTTGGTGCTGGGAATATATGGCGTGGTAGAAGTGGGGACGGTATGGATAGGACTACTGCAGATTATATGGGAATGATGGCAACATGTATTAATGCATTAGCACTTCAAGATTCTTTGGAGAATATAGGTGTAAATACTAGGGTGCAAACTGCCATTGAAATGAAGGCAGTAGCAGAACCATTTATAAGAAGAAAAGCTATGAGGCATTTAGAAAAAGGCAGAGTTGTTATATTCGCAGCTGGCACAGGAAATCCATATTTTTCAACAGATACAGCAGCAGCACTTAGAGCGGCAGAAATAGAAGCTGAAGTAATTCTACTTGCTAAAAAAGTTGATGGAGTTTACGATAAAGATCCACATTTATATGATGATGCTAAGAAGTTTGATAGTCTTACTTATCTTAATGTTCTTGAAAAAGGGCTACAAGTTATGGATTCTACAGCTACATCATTATGTATGGATAATAATATACCAATATTAGTTTTTGGATTAGATAATCCTGAAAACATAAAAAAAGCAATTTTAGGAGAAAAAATTGGTACTTTAGTATCTGATTGTACTAAGGAATCAGTATAAAATGGAGGGAATTCTATGATTAAACAAATTATTAGTCTTGCTGATGAAAAAATGAAAAAATCTATTGCTGTTTTAAAACATGAGCTTGGAAGTCTTAAAGCAGGTAGGGCAAATGCTTCAATGCTAGATAGAATTCGTGTTGAGTCTTATGGAAGTCTTGTTCCAGTAAGTCAAGTAGCAAACGTATCATCACCAGAAGCTAGGGTACTTCTAATTCAACCATGGGATAAAGCAACTATGAAAGAGATAGAAAAAGCTATATTGAAATCTGATTTAGGATTAAACCCATCAAATGATGGATCCGCAATTAGATTAATTATTCCTGAACTTACTGAGGAAACAAGAAAAAATTTACTTAAAATTGTTAAGAAAACTGGTGAAGAAGCTAAAGTTGCTGTTAGATCTATTAGGCGAGATGCAAATGATAAAATAAAGGCTTTGAAAAAAAACAGTGAAATTACTGAAGATGAAGTTAAAAAATCGGAAGATATCATTCAAAAAGAAACAGATAAATTTATTAAAGAAGTAGATCAATTAATAGATAATAAAGAAAAAGAAATAATGTCAGTTTAGTATATAATTTTAAATAGAACCTGCATAAATGCAGGTTCTATTTAAAATTATACTATAACAACTAAAAAGGAGGGAATTTTATTGAAAAAATTATTCGCTTTTTTGAAAAAGAAAAAAAATACTAATAATAAAGTAGAGTTAGATATGTCAAAAATACCTAAGCATATTGCAATTATAATGGATGGAAATGGTAGATGGGCTAAAAAACGTAATTTACCGAGAGCACTTGGGCATAAGGCTGGAGTTGAGGCTATTAGAAAAATAGTTAAAGAATGCAATAATTTAGGAGTTGAATATTTAACACTTTATGCATTTTCAACTGAAAATTGGAATAGACCTTTAAAAGAGGTTGATTCTTTAATGAAATTATTAGTAGAGTACCTAAAAAATGAATTCGAGGAATTAAACGCTAATAATGTTGTTATTAATTCCATTGGGAACATATCAGAATTACCTTTGATATGCAAAGCAGAATTAAATCATGCTTATGAAAAAACAAAAAATAATAAAGGATTGATTTTAAATTTAGCTCTAAATTATGGTGGAAGAAACGAGATATTAGATGCTGTAAAAGAGATTTCACTAGATTTAATGAGTGAAAAAATATCTAAAGATGAAATAAATGAAGATTTACTTTCAAGATATATGTATACAAGCGGAATGCCAGATCCAGACCTTATAATAAGACCAAGTGGGGAATTAAGATTAAGTAATTTTTTACTATGGCAGAGCGCATACTCAGAACTTTGGTTTTCAGATATTAATTGGCCAGATTTTCATGAGGAAGAGCTGAGAGCTGCAATACTTAATTATCAAAAAAGAGATAGAAGATTTGGAAAGGTTAAATAGGTGAGAAATTATGAATAATAGATATATAGGAGCACTTGTTCTAGCGCCGTTTATAATATTTTTATTTTTAGGTGGAGTATACTTAAAATATAGTGTAATGGTACTTTCACTTTTGGGAATGTATGAGTTCTATAAAGTTTCTAGAAAAAAACATTATAAGCCAATTGGGTTTGTAGGATATATATTATGCATAGTTTATTACTTAAATATGAGCAATAATTTTATATCCAGCTTTAATATATATATTTTAATAGCAATTATTTTCTTATTATTATGTATTCCTGTGGTCTATACAAATTATAATTTTGTAGATGTTGCTCTCACTATTTTTGGTTTTTTGTATGTGGCAGTATTTTTTAGTTTTATAGTTTTTATAAATAATAAATTATATGGTCAATATCTAGTATGGATTATATTTATTTGTTCTTGGGGCTGTGACACTTCAGCTTACTATTCTGGAAGGTTCTTAGGTAGGGGCGGAAAACATAAGCTATGCCCTAAAGTTAGTCCCAATAAAACTATTGAGGGCTCAATAGGAGGACTCCTAGGAAGCACTATAGGATGTATAATTTATGGCTATGCTATTTCGAAATGTGGGGTTACCATTCAACTATATCATTACGCTGCAATTGGTGTACTTTGTGGTGTTTTTGGGCAATTTGGAGATTTAATAGCATCATCAATAAAAAGATTTGTAGGGGCCAAGGACTATAGCAGTCTTATTCCAGGCCACGGCGGCATTTTGGACAGATTTGATAGTATTCTATTTGTGTCTGTTGTAGCATTTTATTATATTACATTCGTGATAGGATTATAATTAGGGGCCTGTTGAAGGCAGAATAAATTTAATCTTATCTTTTGACTCTTAAGATAATCATATATTGAACAAAATGCAAAGAAACAATTCGTAGGGAGTTGGCATTTAAGACAATATATGATTTTCTTATTGCCTAAAACATTTTATTGTAATATTCAATTATATTCTATATTAATATTTTTGATATTTAATGAATACAATATAATAAATACTAAAATTCATAGAAAATGAACGGTAAATACTACAAATCAGATATTTATTTACAAAATAGAAAATATTACTAAATGCTTTATTTTAGTATATAAATATGTTATATTATATGCTATACAAGGATTAATTATTTTAAAAATATGGGGTCTGTTATATGTTAATTGGTAAGATCATCAAGATTTTGGTTACTACATTATAAACTATGATAGTGGTGGTATAACTCAGTATTGATCTTATTTCCGTTGATTTCTTGGCTATAATTCATAACAGGGGAAAATTTGAAGTATTACAGAATTTACTAATATATAAGGTATAAACAACAGATTTACATGAATGGAGAGATTTACATGAAGAAGCTTACTATTTTAGGCGTTACGGGATCCATTGGAACTCAAACGCTAGATGTTATTAGATCAGATATTAACAATTTTATTATCGTTGGAATTTCTGCGAATACTAACTTTGAAAAAATTATACCTATCATAGAGGAATTTAAACCTAAATATGTTGCGATGATGGATGAAGTGGCATCACTTAAGCTTAAAGAATATTGCAGGTTAAATAAAAAATCAACTATAATATTACATGGGTTGGATGGATTAAATTATATAAGTACTTTACCAGAAGTTGACATTGTAGTAACATCGGTTGTAGGGATGATTGGTTTAGTACCCACTATGAAAGCTATTAACGCTGGAAAAGATATTGCTTTAGCAAATAAAGAAACACTAGTTGTAGCAGGTAAATTAGTTATTGATGCTGCTAAAAAAAACAATGTAAACATTTTGCCGGTTGATTCAGAGCACGGTGCTATTTTTCAATGTCTACAGGGCAATAGGTTAGAAACAGTTAATAAAATAATATTAACTGCATCAGGTGGCCCATTTAGGGGCAAAAGTAAACAGGAATTGGTAAAAATAAAACCTGAAGAGGCTCTTAAACACCCTAAATGGAATATGGGCAGAAAGATTTCAATTGATTCTTCAACACTTATGAATAAGGGGCTTGAGGTTATAGAGGCACACTGGTTATTTGATGTAGATTATGAGAACATACAAGTGGTAGTTCATCCTCAAAGTATAATACATTCTATGGTAGAGTACAAAGATGGAAGTGTAATAGCACAATTGAGTTCCACTGATATGAGACTACCTATTCAATACGCTATAAACTACCCTGAAAGAAAAAATACTGTCATTGCAAAACTAGATTTTTATAACATGGGTAATTTAACTTTTGAAAAACCAGATATGGATACTTTCAAATGTCTTAAATTGGCCTTTAAAGCGGGCAAAATGGATGGAAATATGCCAGCTATTATGAATGCGGCTAATGAAGTAGCTGTTGAACTATTTTTAGATTATAAAATTAAGTATCTTCAGATAGAAGACATTATAGAAAAATGCATGAATAAATTTGAACATAATATTAATCCGAATCTTGAAGAAATTTTAAAAGTTGACCTTATGGTACGGGAATACGTAAGAAATAATTATGATAAAGAATAGAGAGGGGAATTGTTGTGGGTAGTATTACAAGTATTTTAGGAAACATACCATATTTTATTATGGCTATATTAGCATTTAGTCTTTTGATTATAATACATGAATTAGGTCATTTTATGCTAGCTAAGCTAAATGGGGTAAAAGTACATGAATTTTCACTCGGAATGGGTCCAAAACTTTTTGGAATAAAAGGAAAAGAAACAGAGTATTTGATTAAGGCATTTCCCATTGGTGGTTATGTTAAAATGGAAGGTGAAGATGAAGGAAGTAATGATCCAAGAGCTTTTAATAATAAAACTGCAGTTCAAAAATTAAGCATAGTTTCTGCTGGTGCAATTATGAATATAATATTAGCAGTGGTTTTATTTGCTATTATAGGCGCTGCGACAGGGAAAATAGTACCAATAATAGGGGGAGTAGTTCCTAATGGTGCAGCTATGAAGGCTGGATTGCAAGTTGGAGACAAGATTATTAAGGTCAATAAAGTTAGTATAGACAAATGGGAGCAATTTATAAATGAAATTGGTATGTCTGAAGGTGAAAATATAAATATTGAAATAGTGAGAAATTCAAAGGTGAAAACATTTTCCTTGAAGCCCATTAAAAATGTGGAAGAAAATAGATTTATGATAGGAATTGGTGGTAAACAAGAAAAAATGAACTTTGGTGAAGTCGTAAGTTATGGATTTAATCAAACTATTAGTACATCAAAACTAATTTTCGGGTTTTTGGGGAGCTTATTTAAGGGCCAACAATCTATTAATGATGTAGGTGGACCAATAAGCATAATTAGAATTTCAACAATGGCTGCACAAACTGGAATAATAAATTTAATGATGTTAACAGCAATGTTAAGTGTACAATTAGGAATATTGAATATAATACCTTTCCCAGCTCTAGATGGAGGATGGATTTTTATATTGTTATTTGAAATAATATCAGGTAAGAAATTAGATGATAAGAAAGTTGGATTTGTAAATTATATTGGATTTATGTTTTTAATGGCATTAATGGTGTTAGTAGTCGTTAAGGATATAGTTAGTCCAATGAAATTCTAGGAGATGAAGAACATGAAGTCTAAGCGCGAGAAACAAACGAAAAGAATTAAAATTGGAAATGTATATATAGGTGGAGATTCAGAGATAGCAGTGCAATCAATGACTAATACAGATACAAGAGATGTAGAAGCTACGGTAAATCAAATTCTTCTTCTAGAAGAGGCAGGGTGTGACATTGTACGATGCGCTGTGCCAGATATGGAAGCAGCAGAGGCTATTAAAAATATCATGAAAAGTATTCACATACCAATAGTTGCTGATATTCATTTTGATTATAGGCTAGCTTTAAAATCTATTGAGAATGGAATATCTAAATTAAGAATTAATCCAGGCAATATTGGAAGCGTTGATAAAATAAAATTAGTTGCAGATGCAGCTAAGGAAAAGGGTATACCAATTAGAATCGGTGTGAATTCAGGATCACTGGAAAAAGACATTCTTCAAAAATATGGTCATGTATGTGCACAGGCGTTAGTTGAAAGTGCATTAAGACATGTTAAAATACTAGAAAATTTAGATTTTTATGATATAGTTATTTCAATAAAATCCTCAGATGTACCTATGATGATTGAAAGTTATAAATTATTATCAGATAAAGTGAATTATCCGTTGCACCTTGGTGTTACTGAGGCTGGAACTACATGGCGAGGAACAATAAAATCAAGTATAGGTATTGGAGCGCTTTTAGCGCAGGGCATTGGAGATACTATAAGGGTATCACTTACTGGGGATGTAATAGACGAGGTTAAAGTTGGCATAGAAATTTTAAAAGCTCTAGATTATATAAATGATGGAATTAAATTCGTATCATGCCCAACCTGTGGAAGAACCCAAATAAATCTTATTAAAATTGCAAATGAAGTAGAAGAAAGATTAAAAAATTACAATAAAAATATAAAGATTGCAATAATGGGCTGCGTTGTAAATGGACCCGGTGAAGCAAGAGAAGCTGATATTGGCATTGCTGGAGGCAAAGGAGTCGGCCTTATATTTAAAAAAGGTGAAATAATTAAAACCGTTAAGGAAGAAAATTTAGTGGAAGAACTTATCCGCGAGATAGATAAACTATAAAATGTCTTATCAGGAGGAATACTAATGAATGTAAGCCTAGCTGAAATGTTGAAAAACGATTTCAATTTAAATGAAAAAACATTAGTAGATGATATTAAGGTATTAAGGGTTCAATATCTTAAAAAAAGCAATAAGTTAAGGGTGCTAATCAAATCTTTTGAGGATATAGATGATAATAAAAAACTACATATTAAAAAAATTATTTCAAAGCGATTATGTAGTTTTGAAGATATACAGTTAATTTGTTATCGAGATGTTTCAAACGCTACTATAGAAGATGTAAAAGATAAGTTTTGGTTAGATGTCGTCAATGTAATAGCTATATCAGAACCGTCAAGTAAGGATAGCTTACTTAAATCTTCTAGGATAATTGAAAATGGAATGTTTAAGATTCAATGCGGCAATAATTTTATGTGCAAAATTTTAAGGGATAAAAACATAGAAATTCTAATAAAAAATACTATAAATGATATGTTTGGGATTAATTCACAGGTGAAATTAGAACATAATAGTGAACTTTCTAAAGAAGATTTTTTTGGTAAAAAAGAAAAAGAAAATGAGGTTATAATAAAAGAAATTATTAAGAATATTAGTACAGAAAAGAAAGATAAACCTCAAAGTAGTAGTCAAAACAATGAAAAAGCTAATAAATTTAGCAGACCAGGATTTAGAAAAGATGAAGCCGCTGATGCAAATACTATAATGGGAAGAAATATAAAAAGCGATAGTATAGAAATAAACGAAATAGATGAGGCTTCAGGAATAGTCAGCATCTGTGGGGATATCTTTAAAATTAAAATTATTGAAACTAAAACAGGTAGAATAATTATTACATTTTATATTACTGATTATTCAAGTTCAATTACAGTGAAATGTTTTCCAAAACCTAAAGATGTGGAAAAGATAATGGATGAAATTAAAGTAGGACTTTTTTGTAAGGTACGTGGAGAAGCAAGTTATGACACCTATGCAAAAGAGGTTGTTATAATGGCAAGGGATATAGTAAGACTTAAGAAAATAGAAAGAATGGACACTGCAGATGAGAAAAGAGTTGAGCTTCATCTGCATACACAAATGAGTGCTATGGATGGAATAAGTCCTGTCTCTAAACTTGTTGAAAGAGCAGCTAAATGGGGACATAAAGCAGTGGCGATAACGGATCATGGTGTAGTCCAAGCTTTTCCGGAAGCTATGGATGCTGCTAAAAAAAATAAAATAAAGGTTTTATATGGTGTAGAGGGTTACCTTGTAGATGATGGTCAACCAATAGTTATTAATAATAAAAATGAAAGTTTAGATGATATTTTTGTAGTTTTTGATTTAGAAACAACAGGACTTTCAAGCGAAAATGATAGAATTACTGAAATTGGAGCAGTTAAAATCGAAAATGGAAAAATAGTAGATAGATTTAATGAATTTGTAAATCCGGGAATGGACATACCCTATAAGATCACGGAATTAACGGGAATTACAAATGATATGGTCTCTAGCGCAGAACCAATTGAAGAAATACTTCCTAAGTTTTTAGAGTTTGCTAGTGGTAGCGTAGTAGTAGCTCATAATGCTGACTTTGACGCATCTTTTATCAAAAAAAACTCAGAGAGGATTAATTTAAAGTTTGAAAATGCAATTATGGATACAATACCACTAGCTAAATATTTACTACCAGACCTTAAAACATTTAAGCTAAATGTAATAGCTAAGCATTTAGGCATCTCCCTGGAAAATCATCATAGAGCGGTAGATGATGCTAAAGCTACTGCGGATATACTATTACATTGCTTTGGACTGCTTAGAGAAAAAAATATTCTGAACTTAGATACTTTAAATAAAGAATTTCTAGGAGATTTTAATGTAAAGAAAGCAAACAGCTATCATGTTATTATTTTGGTTAAAAATCTTGTAGGGCTTAAAAATTTGTATAAGCTTATTTCATTTTCAAATTTAGATTATTTCCATAGAAGACCTAGGCTTCCTAAAACCTTAGTGGAAGAATATAGGAATGGTCTTATTGTTGGCTCAGCTTGTGAAGCTGGGCAAGTGTATAAGGAAGTGCTTCAAGGGAAATCTGAAGAAGATCTTAAGAAGATTATAGAATTCTATGATTATTTAGAAATACAACCTCTTCTAAATAACAAATTTATGATTAAAAATGGTACGGTAAAAGATGAAAATGAATTAATGAATATTAATAAAAAAATATGTGATTTAGGGGATAAAAACAATTTACCGGTAGTTGCTACAGGAGATGTACACTTTTTAGATCCTTCTGATGAGGTTTTCAGGAAAATTTTAATGGCTGGTAAAGGGTTTTCAGATGCGGATGATCAACCACCGCTATATTTCAAAACTACTAATGAAATGTTAAAAGAATTTTCATATTTAGGTGAAAAAAAATGTAGAGAAGTTGTAATTTATAATCCAAATAAAATCGCAGATATGATAGAAGTTATAAAACCAATACCTGACGGGACGTATACACCTACAATACCAGGCGCAGAAGATGATATTCGAAAGATGACCTCAGATAAAGTTCATTCTATATACGGCGAAAAATTACCGGAGATAGTTCAAAAAAGATTGGATAAGGAATTAAATTCTATTATAGGTAATGGATATGCTGTACTTTACTTAATAGCTGAAAAATTAGTAGCAAAATCTCTCGCAGATGGTTATTTAGTAGGTTCGAGAGGTTCAGTTGGATCTTCTTTTGCAGCTAATATGTCTAATATAACTGAGGTAAATGGACTTCCCCCTCATTATATATGTCCTAATTGTAAAAAGAGTGAATTCATTTTAGATGGATCGGTTGGCTCGGGCGCCGATTTACCTGATAAAGAGTGTCCAAGTTGTGGAACTCAATATGTGAAAGATGGCCATGATATCCCATTTGAAACTTTTTTAGGGTTTGAAGGGGATAAAGAGCCAGATATAGATTTGAATTTCTCAGGTGAAAATCAAGCGGATATACATAGATACACAGAGGTGCTGTTTGGTAAGGGGCATACTTTCAAGGCGGGGACAATTGGAACAATTGCTGATAAAACTGCTTATGGTTATGTGAAAAAATATTTAGGTGAAAAAGACATTATGGTACCTCAAGCAGAAATAGAGCGACTAGTCATGGGATGTACAGGGGTCAAAAGAACATCAGGTCAGCATCCGGGTGGAATTATGGTTGTCCCAAGTGATAATGAAATATATAATTTTTGCCCTGTGCAACACCCTGCTGACGACCCAAATTCGGATATTGTTACAACACATTTTGATTATCATTCCATAAGTGGCAGGTTATTAAAGCTTGATATTCTTGGACATGATGACCCTACAATGCTAAAAATGCTTCAAGATTTAACAGGACTTGACCCTATAACTATTCCACTATCAGACTCTAAGGTTATAAGTTTATTTACGTCTCCAGCGGCTCTAGGGCTAACCATTAAAGAATTGGGTTGTGAAGTTGGAAGTTATGGTGTTCCAGAATTCGGAACAAAATTTGTTAGACAAATGCTTTTAGATACGCAACCTAAATCTTTTTCAGATTTAGTTAGAATTTCTGGACTGTCTCATGGTACTGATGTATGGATTAATAATGCACAATATTATATTAAAGAAGGATTTACCACACTTAAAGATTGTATTTCTACAAGAGATGATATAATGGTTTATCTAATGCAGAAAAATCTTGAACCTAAGACTGCTTTTACTATAATGGAGAGAGTAAGAAAAGGTAAGGGTCTCACAGAAGATGATGAACTAGTAATGAGAGAACATGATGTTCCAGATTGGTATATAGGGTCATGTAAAAAGATAAAGTATATGTTTCCTAAGGGTCATGCAGTTGCTTATGTAATGATGGCGGTAAGAATAGCATATTATAAGGTTTATTATCCAAAGGAATATTATGCTACATTCTTTACAATAAGAGCAGATGACTTTGATGCAAATTTGATTGTAAAAGGTGATAGTGCTATAAAAGTCAAAATGGATGAGTTAACAGCTATGGGTAAGGATATAGGAATGAAAGAAAAAGGTCTTCTTACAGCGCTTGAGTTATCTTATGAAATGTATAAAAGAGGGATAAAATTATTAAATGTAGATCTTTATAAGTCTGAGGCAATTAAATTTATTATTGAAGGAGATGCAATAAGACCTCCATTAAATAGTCTTGAAGGTGTAGGTGAAAATGCTGCTAAAAGTATAGTTTTATTAAGACCTGAAGGTGAGTTTATATCAAAAGAAGATTTAAGAATTCGTTGTAAAGTTTCAAAAACAGTAATTGAAGCATTAGATAATCATGGGTGTTTGAAGGAACTTCCTGATACAAATCAGCTGTCGTTTTTTTAGGCAAATGCAATTAACCCTTGAATTAGCAAATTTTATATGATAGAATGATATATATTAGTTACCGTTGGTAATTTTATTGCACGAGAGTAGGCCCGCCTACTCTCTATTTATTGAAACGCAACTCATGGTTGCGTTTTAATTATAATATTATGTTTAATTATGCTAATAATTGTATAAAATATTTATAAAAGGAGGGTGTTAAAATGAAAAATGATACCTTGTTACAAAGACTAAGAAAAATAACTCAACCAATAGTAAAAAAAAATAATTGTGAATTATATCATTTGGAGTATGTAAAAGAAGCAGGAGAAAATTTCCTGAGAATTTATATAGATAGTACTAATGGAATATCTTTAGAAAATTGTGAAAAGATAAGTAGAGCTGTAAGTGAAATATTAGATGTAGAAGACCCAATAGCTGATAGTTACTGTTTAGAAGTTTCCTCTCCAGGAATTGAGAGGACTTTATACGATGACAATCATCTAAATAAATACATAGGCCAAAATGTACTAATTAATTTAAATAGTCTATATGAAGGCACTAAAAAACTTGAAGGTAATTTATTAGGATTTTCTGATGTACAAATAGAAATTCAATATGATGGGAATAATATATCTATTGCTAGAGAAAATATTTCCAGTGTGAGTTTAAAGCCGGTGCTGTAAGGAGGAAGTTAAAATGAATCAGGAATTTATTGAAGCATTGAGAGAAATTGTAGACCAAAAGGGAATTAGTGAAGATCTACTTTTTGAAACTATTGAAGATGCATTAGTTGCAGCATATAAGAAAAATTTTGCTACTCTATCTAATAATAGTCAAAATGTAAAAGTAACAATGAATAGAGAAACAGGCGAGATACATGTTTATGGTCAAAAAACTGTTGTAGAAGAAGTAGTTGAGGATGTAAATGAAATATCACTCGAGGAAGCTAAAGAATATAGCCCTAAATATCAAATTGACGATATAGTTGATATTGAAGTTACTCCAAGGAAATTTGGAAGAATAGCGGCGCAATCTGCGAAGCAAGTGGTTATTCAAAGAATTAAAGAAGCTGAAAGAAATATAATTTACAATGAGTTTATAACCAAAGAATTTGATATCATTACAGGAAGTGTTATAAGAAAAGATAGAGGAAATGTATTTATAGATTTAGGCAAAATTGAAGCTGTTCTTGGAGCTAATGAGCAAATGCCAGGTGAAGAATATAATTTCAATGAAAAATTGAAACTATACATTGTTGAGGTTAAAAATACTACTAAAGGTGCTCAAATAGGGGTATCGAGAACTCATCCGGGTCTTGTAAAACGATTATTTGAACTAGAGGTACCTGAAGTTTTTGGTGGAATAGTTGAAATAAAAAGCATTTCAAGAGAAGCTGGTTCAAGAACTAAAATTGCAGTATACTCTAATGATGAAAATGTTGATGCTATGGGAGCTTGCGTAGGGCCTAAAGGAATTAGAGTTCAAAATATAGTTAATGAATTAAGAAATGAAAAGATTGATATTATTAAGTGGAGCAAAAAATCTGAAGAATATATTTCAAATGCTTTAAGTCCTGCAAAGGTATTGAATGTGGTAGTTGATGAAGCATGTAAATCTGCAAAGGTTATTGTGGAAGATAATCAATTATCTTTAGCCATTGGAAAAGAAGGTCAAAATGTTAGATTGGCCGCAAGATTAACAGGCTGGAAAATTGATATTAAAAGTAGAACTCAAGCTCAATACAACATGGAAGTTAATGAAATTAGTGATGATATTGAAAATAAAGTAATTGAAACCATTACGCAGGAGTAGGTGATAGCTTTATGAAAGTTAAAAAAATACCTCAGCGTATGTGTACTGGGTGCATGGAAATGAAATGTAAAAAAGAGTTATTACGTATAGTTCGTAGTAAAGAAGGAGAAATTTCTATAGATTTAACAGGGAAAAAGCCAGGCAGAGGTGCATATGTTTGTAAAAATATAGAATGCTTTGAAAAATCTTTTAAGACTAAGAGGTTGGAACGAAATTTAGGTGGGAAAATAAGCGAAGAAATTTATGGTAACTTGAAGGATGAGATAGAACATGAATAATAAATTTTTTCAATTTTTGGGTTTAACTAAAAAGGCAGGTAAACTTATTGAAGGTTACAATCAATGCGAAGAAGCACTATCACATGGACGAGGAACCCTTATAATTTTATCAGAAGAAAGTGCTGTAAATACTAAAGATAAATTTAAAAGATTAGCTAGTAGGAATGTTATACCTCTTATAGAAGGAGTATCCAATGAAATTTTAGGTAAATACTTAGGCAGGGCAGAAATCAATGTTGTGTGCGTAAGTGATAAAAAAATGACTAATAAGCTATTAAGCTTATGGAATGAAATGAATAAAAGTGTCGAAAGCATTGAAAGTACTGAAAGTATCGAAAGTGTCGAAAGTAAGGAAAACAATGAATAAATTAAATTTCGGGGGTGAATGATTTGGCAAAAGTCAGAATATATGAATTAGCAAAAGAGTTAGAAGTGTCAAGTAAAGAATTAATTAATGTACTATTTGAAGAATTTAGTATAAAAGCCAAAAATCATATGAGTGTGATTGAGGAAGAGGATGCTGAGTTAATAAAGGAACTTTATAGTGATGAAAATTCAGGCCTTAAAGATGATAAAAACGAAACGGTAGAACACTATGAAAATTTAGCTAATGAAGATGCTAATAAAGTTATCATTAGAAAAAGAGGAAGAAAAGGTCGAGATGAATTAGGAAATGGCAATAACAGTGTTGAAGCAATAGATGACGAAGTTGTAGTAATTGACAGTACAATTACTGTTAAAGATTTAGCTGATACATTAAAGAGACCTTATGTTGAAGTAATAAAACAACTTATTTTTATAGGTGTTATGGCTGGAATGAATCAAGAAATAGATTTTGCTACAGCTGAAAAGGTAATAGAAAAATATGGTGCACTTGCAGTACTCAGAGAAGTAGAAGAAGGAAAAATAGCCGAAGATGAAGATATTGAAGACAATGACGCAGAAATAGGTACAGATAAAAAACCAGCGGTTGTTACAGTAATGGGCCACGTAGATCACGGCAAGACATCACTCCTTGACTGTATTAGAAAATCTAAAGTTACCGAAACAGAAGCGGGCGGAATTACACAACATATAGGTGCATATACTGTTGACGTTAATGGTGAAAAAATAACATTCTTAGATACACCTGGACATGAGGCTTTCACAGCAATGAGAGCAAGAGGTGCTCAAATAACAGATATAGTTATACTTGTAGTAGCTGCGGATGATGGTATTATGCCACAAACTGAAGAAGCAATAAATCATTGCAAGGCTGCTAATGTACCAATAATAGTTGCTATAAATAAGATAGATAGACCAGGAGCTAATCCTGATAAAGTTAAGCAAGAATTAACAGAATTTGGGCTTGTAGCAGAAGATTGGGGTGGAGATACAATTTGTGTTCCAGTATCAGCTCATACTAAAGAAGGCATAGATACCTTGCTTGAAATGGTTGTTATTACTGCGGAAATGTTAGAACTTAAAGCCAATGCTAATAGACGCGCTAAAGGAACTGTAATAGAAGCGAAATTAGATAAAGGTCGCGGTCCTCTTGCTACGTTACTTGTACAGAATGGCACACTAAACACTGGTGATTCTATAATAGTTGGTTCAACTTATGGAAGAATAAGAGCAATGTTTGATGATAAGGGTAAAAAGATAAAAAAAGCAGGCCCATCTATGCCAGTAGAAATACTTGGATTATCTGATGTTCCAGCAGCTGGAGATAGATTTAATGTAGTTAAAGATGAGAAAACTGCAAGAAATATGGCTGAAACTAGGAAAACAAATTTAAGAGAAGAACACTTTCAATCTAGTAATAGAGTTTCTATGGAAAATCTATATAATCAAATACAAGAAGGATCTGTTAA
Source organism: Clostridium sp. (assembly GCF_036569345.1). GTDB lineage: Bacteria > Bacillota > Clostridia > Clostridiales > Clostridiaceae > Clostridium_AD. The sequence continues at coordinate 49,520 of NZ_DATCQT010000018.1, read as the reverse complement.
AGAACTTGGTGTTATTGTTAAAGCTGACGTTCAAGGGTCTGTAGAGGCAGTAAGACAATCTCTTGAAAAATTATCAACTGATAATGTAAAAGTAAGGGTAATTCATTCTGGAGTTGGAGCTATTACAGAAACAGATGTTGTACTCGCTGCTGCATCAAATGCAATAATTATTGGGTTTAATGTAAGACCAGATAATAATGCTGCAACAATTGGAGAAAAAGAGGGCGTAGAAATTAAAACCTATAGAATAATTTATGATGCTCTTGATGACATAAAAGCTGCAATGGTAGGAATGCTCGATCCTGTATATAAAGAAGTTGTTTTGGGTAGAGTAGAAATAAGACAAATATATAAAGTTTCTAATGTAGGAACAATAGCAGGATCTTATGTATTAAACGGTAAAATTACGAGAAATAGTAGTGTTCGTGTACTTAGAAATGGAATAGTAATAACTGAATCAACATTAGCTTCATTAAAGAGATTTAAAGATGATGCTAAAGAAGTTGCTGCTGGATTTGAATGTGGATTAAGTGTAGAAAAATTCAATGATATTAAAGAAGGCGACATTATTGAAGCATTTATAATGGAAGAAGTAAAACCTAAATTATCATAAGTATAAGGAGTAGTGGGTTGTATGGTTAGTTATAGAAATGGTAGAATAAATGAAGAAATTAAAAAGGATGTAAGCAATACAATTCAAAACAAGATAAAAGATCCAAGATTAAGTGCTATGGTTAGTGTAACAAAAGTAGACACAACAAAAGACCTAAGCTATACAAAGATTTATGTTAGTATATTTGGTGACGAACTTGCAAAAAAAGAAACTCTTCAGGCACTTAAAAGTTCGACTGGCCTTATTAGAAAAGAAATAGGAATTCATGTCAAACTTAGACATGTTCCTCAAGTAATCATAGAGGTAGATGAAACTATAGAACGTGCAATACATTTAGAAAGTATTTTTCATCAAATAAAGGCAAAAGATGAAAATGATGAAGAAAAGAATCATGATGATATAAATGAGGAAGATGAAGGCAACGAAAATAGCAATGGAGATTAATGATATCATTAAAAAAGTAAAGACATTTAAGAAAATTGCTATAACTTTTCACACTTCTCCAGATGGTGATTCGATTGGTAGTGCATTGGCTTTACTTATTGGTCTGAGAAAAATAAAAAAGGAAGTGTATATAATTTCAAAAGAGATTATTCCACAGACTTTTTTATTTTTACCATGCTCAAATGAAATCAATGGTGAAATAAGTGAACCCTCAAAGGGTACAGAGTGTGTGATAGTTGTAGATTGTGGTGATTTTAAAAGAATTAATGCAAATTTAAAATTGCAAAATAAGAAGTTTGAATTAATTAATATAGATCACCATCTATCTAATGATTTATATGGAGATTTAAATTTTGTTGACACAAAGGCTTCTGCAGTGGGTGAAATAGTATATGATGTACTTAGATTTCTCCATATAGAATTAGACACAGATATAAGTACATGTTTGTACACTTCAGTTCTTACAGATACGGGTTGTTTTAGGCATTCAAATACCACAGCAGTAACTCATAACATAGCAGGTAAACTTATTAGTACGGGTATAGATTTTAATAACATTCACAGAAAAATTTTTGAAAATAACAAATTTGAAAAAATAAAATTCTCTGGAGAAGTTTTAAGTAATATGTCAGTAGAACTTGATGGTAAAGTCTGTACTATGTACATATCTAATAATCTACTAGAAAAATATAATTTATTAACAGCTGATACATCGGATATTATTAGTTTTGGTTCGTCAATAGATTCTGTTGAAGTTACTATGATTATAAAAGAGGCTGAAAATGGTGTTAAAGTAAGTTTAAGATCTAAATCTTTAGTTGATGTTAGCAAAATTGCAGAAGATTTTAATGGTGGTGGTCATGTTAGAGCTTCAGGTTTTTATGTTGAAGAAAATTTTGAAAATACTAAAATTAAATTGATGGAAATTTTAGAAAAAGAGTTGATGAAATGAATGGTATATTAAATGTATTTAAACCTACAGGGATTACTTCTTTTGATGTAGTTCGCACAATAAGGAAAATTAGCAATGTAAAAAAAGTAGGCCACGCTGGCACTCTGGACCCAGAGGCTAGCGGGGTTTTACCTGTTTGTATTGGAAGAGCTACAAAAGCTATTGATTATATAATGGGTGATTTTAAAATTTATGAAGCCGAATTAAAGTTGGGTGTTACTACAGATACATATGATAGAGAAGGTAAAATCCTAAGAGAATGTGAAGTTAATGCTAGTTTTGATGAGATTACGAGCGTTATTAATTCATTTATTGGAGAAATAAAACAAATTCCACCTATGTACTCGGCGCTTAAGGTTAATGGCAAAAAACTTTATGAATTAGCAAGGGCTGGAATAGAAATAGAAAGAGAAGCTAGACCTATTGTTATTTATGACATAGACATTTTGAATATTAAAATTCCTTATGTAAAGTTTAGGGTGAAATGTTCTAAGGGTACATATATTAGAAGTCTGTGTTATGACATTGGAGAAATATTAAAATGTGGTGGTATGATGTGGAACCTACAAAGAACTGCTACAGGCCAATTTCATATTGAAGATTCTATAAATATTGAGGATTTAAATGAGGGAAATATAAAGAAATATATTATGCCAATAGAAAAAATTTTCGAAAAGAATACTAAAATCACTATAGAGGATAGATTTGTTAAGTTTTTATTGAATGGTGTTGTAGTAAAGGATAAAGCACTAAATTGTAAGTTTGAAGCCAACATTATATATAATATATATAATAATGAAAATGCTTTTATCGGAATTGCAGATAGGGGTAATGATGGTGTCAAACTAATAAAATCATTTATATAGGAGTTAATAGAATGTTAGTTATAAAAGATAATTTTAAAACGAAACTCAAATATCAGACATATATAGCACTGGGAAGTTTTGATGGGTTACATTTAGGGCATATGCGTCTTATAAATAAAACCGTAGAATTATCAAAAGAAAATAATGCTAAAAGTATGATTTGTACCTTTGACAATCACCCATTGTCTGTTATAAATAAAGAAATTTGTCCAAAACTTATAATGGATAATAATACTAAAATAAAGTTATTAGAAAACACTGGTATTGACATAGTTAATTTAGCAACTTTTGATAAAGATTTTATGAAATTAACCCCAGAAGAGTTTATAAAAAATATGGTGAAGTGCTATAATGCAAAAGGAATAGTTATTGGTTTTAACTATAGATTTGGATATAAGAATTTAGGCGATGTAAAAATGCTTCAAAAATATAGTAATATACTAGGGTATGAACTGTACGTTTGTGAAGCAATTAGAATTAACAATGAAATTGTTAGTAGTTCAAAAATACGTCATCTCATTGCGGAGGGGAATATTACTAAAGCAAATGAGCTTTTAGGACGTCCACACACTATTACTGGGAAAGTAATTAGGGGAAAACAGTTTGGGAGAACTATTGAGTTTCCAACTATAAATTTAGATTACAATAAGAAATATATTCTTCCTAAGGGAGGGGTATACTTTACTATAGTTGAATACGAAAATAAGTCTTATAAAGCTATAACAAATATAGGATATAATCCAACTGTAGCTGGTGGAAAGTTATCAGTAGAAACTTATATTTTAAACTTTAATAAACAAATTTATAATGAAGTAGTTAAAATTTATTTTATAAACAGAATAAGAGATGAAGTTAAATTTGATACCATTGATGAATTAAAACAGCAGCTTGTGATGGATAAGGACTATGCTTTTAAGCAAGAAATTGAAAAGTAATAATTAAAATTTAAAAAATAATTTACAATTTAATCTTAGTTTGTTATAATTGGTGTGAACCTTATGCTAAGTTCACCGAATCGCCAACGGTGTACTTGGAATATGGGGATTATATTCGGAGGTGTTGTAAAATGCAAAAGGCTAGAAAACAAGAAATAATGGTTAAACATGCGAGACATGAAGGAGATACAGGTTCTCCAGAAGTGCAAATCGCACTACTTACTGAAAGAATTACAGAGTTGAATGAACACTTAAAAATTCATAAAAAAGATCACCATTCAAGAAGAGGTCTGTTAATGATGGTTGGACAAAGAAAAGGTATGTTAGGTTACTTGAAGAATCAAGATATCGAAAGATACCGTGCAATTCTTGCAGAACTTGGACTAAGAAAATAATTGGGAGCGGCTTAGCCGCTCTATTATTTTAGTTTGGGAAAGAATATATACAATTATTAATAATATTAATATAAATTGAAGGGAGGCAAATATATGATTCATATTATGGAAACTACTGTAGCAGGTAGAGTTCTTAAAGTTGAATATGGTAAAGTTGGAATGCTATCAAACTGTGCACTATTCATGAGTTATGGCGAAACAGTAGTTCTAGTTAATGCAAATGCTTCAGAAAAACCAAGGGATGGAATTGATTTTTTTCCACTAAGTGTAGAATATGAAGAAAAACTTTATGCAGTTGGTAAAATTCCTGGTGGATTTATAAAAAGAGAAGCAAGACCATCAGAAAGGGCGATTTTAACAGCAAGAGGTATTGATAGGCCATTAAGACCACTGTTTCCTAAAGGTTATAAAAATGATGTTCAAATTGTTTGTACTGTACTATCAGTTGAACAAGATAATTCACCTGAGATACTTGCTATGAACGCAGCTTCACTAGCACTATGTATATCAAGTATACCATTTACTGATGCTGTTGCAACAGTTTCGGTTGGTTTAGTTAATGGTGAGTTTATATTAAGTCCTACGCAGAGCGAGAGAAATGCAAGTTCTATGAAGCTTACAGTTTGTGCAACAAAAGACAACGTAACAATGATAGAAGCTAGTGGGGATGAAATTGCTGAAGATGTAATGATTGCTGCAATCGACTTTGCTTTTGAAGCATGTAAGGAAATAGTAGCTTTCCAAGAAGAAGCTGTGGCTAAATTTGGAAAGAAAAAAAATATTCCTGTATTTGAGGAAATAGATGAAAAACTCCAAAGTGAAGTTAGAGAATTCTCATTTGATATGGTAAAAACAGCAATGTACATAACTGATAAAGATGAGAGAAATTTAATGGTTGATGAAATAAAAGAAAAAATAAAGGTTGAATTCAATGAAAAATATGCTGATAAAAAATCAGATATAGGTGAAGTTTTTTATAATATTCAAAAAGAAATAGTTAGAAATATGATGTTAAATGAAAACAGAAGACCAGATGGAAGAGCTTTTGATGAGGTTAGACCAATTAGTTGTGAAGTTGGAATACTTCCAAGAACTCATGGAACAGGTCTTTTTACAAGAGGACTTACTCAAGTACTCGGAGTTGCTACATTAGGATCATTAAAAGAAGCTCAGATGTTAGATGGAATAGGTGATGAAGATACTAAAAGATACATGCATCATTATAATTTCCCCGCTTATAGTGTAGGAGAAACTAAGCCAATGCGTGGACCTGGAAGACGTGAAATTGGTCATGGTGCGTTATCAGAAAAAGCAGTAGAACCACTATTACCATCTATAGAAGAATTTCCATATGCCATTCGTGTTGTATCAGAAGTATTAAGTTCTAATGGTTCGACATCTCAAGCGAGCGTTAGTGCAAGTATTTTAGCATTATTAGATGCAGGTGTTCCAATTAAGAGACCGGCAGCAGGAATTGCAATGGGTTTAATTACAAATGCAGATTTATCTAAAGAAAAGGTATTAACTGATATTCAAGGCATAGAAGATTTCTTTGGTGATATGGATTTCAAAGTAGCTGGAACTGTTAAAGGTATTACAGCTATACAAGTTGATACAAAACTTCACGGGTTATCTAATTACTGCATTAAAACAGCAATTATAGATGCGAAAAAAGCAAGACTTCATATAATAGAAAAAATGAACGCATGTATACCAGCACCAAGAAGTGAAATGTCAGCTTATGCTCCTAGGATGTATATACTTAATGTTGCACCTGACAAGATTAGAGATGTAATAGGCAAAGGCGGAGCAACTATAAAGAAAATTATAGCTGAAACCGGCGTTAAAATAGATACTAATGATGATGGAAAAATTGTTATTATGTCTAGTGATAGCGGTAGTGCAAATAAAGCTGTAAAGATTATTGAGGAGCTAACTAAATCGGTTAAAGTAGGCGAAATATATTTAGGGAAAGTAACAAAAATTGCTGCTTTTGGAGCTTTTGTTGAAATACTTCCTAATAAAGAAGGATTAGTGCATATTTCTAAACTTGATTTTGTCAGAGTAAATAAAGTAGAAGATATTGTGTCAGTTGGTGATGAAATATTAGTAAAAGTAATGGAAATAGATAACCAAGGAAGAGTAAACCTTTCAAGAAGAGACGCTATGAAAGATAGTGAAAATGAAAAAAAAGAGAATGAAAAAAAATTAAATGAATAATAATAGAGGGGCTTAGATGCCTTTTTATTTTTTTTTTAAATAAAATCACACTAATATGCACATAGTAAATATAAATTCTCATTAAGGAGAGGCGCATATGTATAACTTGTTTAAGTTAGATAATGGTTTAAGAGTTGTAGTTGAGGACATTGAATATGTAAATTCTGTGAGTGTAGGTTTGTGGGTGGAAAATGGTTCAAGGAATGAAAATGAAACTAATAGTGGAATATCACATTTTATTGAACATATGCTTTTTAAAGGAACGCATGGTAGAACTGTAAAACAAATTGCTGAAGCTATTGAAGATGTTGGTGGGCAAATTAATGCATTTACAGGTAGAGAAGCTACGTGTTTTTATATAAAAGCATTGGAAACACACTTAGAATTATCATTAGATATTATATCCGATATGCTTTTCAATAGTAATTTTTCAGATGATGATATTGAAAAAGAAAAAAGTGTAATTATTGAAGAAATAAATATGAGTGAAGATTCACCTGAAGATGTTTTAGCGGATTTACACACAAAAGCAATATGGAATACAGATTCAATTTCATTCCCTATTTTAGGAACCATGAGTACTGTTAAATCCTTTAGTAAAAAAATATTAGTAGATTATAAAGATTCATATTATATACCAGAAAATTCAGTTATATCTATTTCAGGTAAATTTAATATGGAAAATATACAATCACTGGTAGAAAAATATTTTGGAAAATGGAGTTGTAAAAATAAGAAGATTACTAAATATAGCAGACCTGAGATACTAAATCATCATTATTTTAGAAAAAAAGATATTGAACAACTTCATGTAAGTTTAGGAATACCTGGTATCGAGATTGGAGATGATGATACATATACACTAATATTACTAAGTAATATATTAGGTGGAGGAGCATCATCCAAATTATTTCAAAAAATTCGTGAAGAGTTAGGTGTATGTTATTCAATTTATTCTTATATTTCAGCTTTTAAAAATACAGGAGTAGTAAGCATTTATGCAGGGCTCAATCCAATGCATGCAGAAGCTGCTATTAATGCAATAAAAGAAGAGGTTAATCAATTCGCTAAATTAGGAATTGACAATGAAAGATTATATAAGGCTAAAGAACAATTAAAAGGTAGTTATATTCTAGGCCTTGAAAGCACAAGCAGTAGAATGTTTAGTAATGGTAGATCTGTCATGTTTATGAATAAAATTAATACTCCTAAAGATGTACTTAAAAAAATTAACGATATAGATATGACAAGGGTAAATTCTGTAATGGAAAAGACTTTTAAAAATGGTATAATAAACTCAGCATTTGTAGGCAAAGAAAAAGAAATGCTTGAGAAAGTTTTTAAAAGGGACATTATTTCTATGTATAAGTAAATTTATTTATAAAAACATATAAATTATGCATAAATCCTTAATATATTCCATATTATTTTATGAGAATCTTTAAGGAGATGTTTAGATGGAACCTAATATAAAAATGTATAGTGAAATGGAAAAATATGAAATTATCAATATTAATGATGGTGATAAATATAGTAATTTAGGTAGTAATGATGTAGTTATTGATGAGAATGGTTACCTGAAATTTTTGATTATTAATGAAGGCAGCTCTAAATTTAGTTTTTTTCGCAACAATGATATCATTGAAGTGCCATGGGAGTATGTTAAAAAAATTGGCTCAAGAACTATAATAATTGATGTTGATAATGAATTCTTAAAAAAATCTCATATTTAATTTTGGAGGACAGAAATGAAAATATTAGTGCAAAAATTTGGAGGCACATCTGTTTCAACCAAGGAAAAAAGAAAACTTGTAGTAAAAAAAATTTTAAATGCTAAATCCTTAGGATATTTTCCCGTGGTAGTAGTATCAGCCATGGGAAGGAAAGGTGAACCTTATGCTACAGATACATTGTTATCCTTGGTAGATGATAATTTAAAAGTTTCAAATCCACTAGCAATGGACTTATTAGTGAGTTGTGGTGAAATTATAAGTACTGTAATAATGTGTAATGAATTAAATAATAATGGAATTGACACTGTTCCCTTAACTGGAGGACAAGCAGGTATAATTACCGATTCTAATTACACAAATGCTGCGATACTTAATGTGGAAACTAAAAAAATATTAAGCATTTTGCAAAATGGAAAAACACCAGTAGTAGCAGGATTTCAAGGCATGGATGAAAAAGGCTATTTTACTACCATAGGGAGAGGTGGTAGTGATGTTACTGCTGCAATACTAGGAGCAAGGCTTAATGCCTGCGAGACTCAAATATACACTGATGTTGATGGAATTATGACAGCAGATCCAAGAATAGTTTCTGAAGCAACTTTAATAAAAGAAATTAGTTATGATGAAATCTTTCAATTCGCAGATCAAGGGGCAAAGGTTATACACCCAAGGGCAGTTGAAATATCAAGAAAATACAATATACCTCTAGTAATAAAGAATACTATGAATGAATGCACTGGAACAGTAATTAGTAATTTCGAAAGTGAAGTTTATGAAAATATAATTACAGGTATTACACACATGAATAATAGAGTACAAATAAAAATTTGTAAAAATTCAGGATGTAGCTACGATGATCTATTTGATATTTTAGCACAAAATCTTATAAGCATTGATCTTATAAATATCTTCCCTAAAGAAAAGATATTTACTATTGATGAAAAAGACTTTACTAAATTTTCTGATTTAATAAAAGAACTTAATATGTCCTGTTCTTTTGTGAAGGATTGTAGTAAAATTTCAATTATAGGTTCAAAAATGAGAGGCATTCCTGGTGTTATGGCGAGAATACTCAAGGCCTTAACTAGAGAAAAAATTGAAGTGCTACAAACAGCAGATTCTCATATGACTATATGGTGCCTTGTAGAAACAAGTTATGTTAAAAAAGCAATTAATGCGCTTCACAAAGAATTTAAATTAGGATAAAAAATGCATATAGTTTCTCTTAATGCACAAAATAAAATGGATTAGGAGGAATGTAAATGTTAAAAACAGAAAAAAACCAAGAAGATAATAGCGATTCAAATGAGCAGATTGAAAATATCAAAGAACTGGGAACAACTAATATTCCAACTCAAGATGATAAAATTCAGGTTTTAACTATTATAGGTCAAATAGAAGGACATATAATGTTATCTCCTCAAACAAAATCTACTAAGTATGAACATGTTATTCCAGAACTTATTGCTATGGAGAGGAATGAAAAAGTAAAAGGTATCCTTATAGTTCTAAATACTGTAGGAGGGGATGTAGAAGCAGGTCTTGCAATAGCAGAGATGATTAGAAGTGTAAGTAAGCCTACTGTATCATTAGTTGTCGGAGGAGGTCATTCAATAGGTATACCACTGGCAACAGCTGCTAAGTTCTCATTCATTTCCCCATCTGCAACTATGATAATTCATCCTATAAGAATGAATGGTTTAATAATAGGTGTACCTCAAACTTTTGAATATTTTAATAAAATGCAAGAAAGAATAACTGAATTTATTATTAGAACCTCAAAGATTGATAAGGAAACTGTAAATAGACTAATGGTTCAAACTGATGAGCTTTTAAATGATATGGGCACTATACTTATAGGAAAACAGGCAGTTGATAATGGCTTAATAGATGAGGTTGGTGGCATTAGTGAAGCATTATCAAAATTAAACGAAATGATTGATAAATAATAAAAATAGATATAAATAGGTCAGAGTGACCTATTTATATCTATTTTCATTGGGTTTAACTAATACTAATAGAATTTAATATCTTTTAAAGTGTTAGGGTAAGATTTATGTATAAATCTATTGAAAGTTAGAGGACATTTCTAAACTTTGTAGAAATAATAAAGATATAAATAATAAAGAAAGTGGTGATACTTTGGCTAGAAAAAGAATTAAATCCAAAACTTCTAAGGGTATAGATTCTAATAGTGAAATTTTTGGAATTATTTTAATAACAATAGGAATATTAATTTTATTAAGTATATTTTCAACAAACATTTCAAGTTCAAATTCTATATCAGGCATGATTGGTGATTTTGTTAATAATGTACTTTTTACAATTTTTGGAGTTGGTGCATATCTTTCACCTTTTTTGATAATATTTATTGGTGTTTGTTACATAGTTAAAAAAGGTAAGATAAATTTTAGTAAGAAGTTTTACGGAATAATACTTTTTATAATAAATACATTGCTATTTATACAAATGTTATGTTTAGATAAGTACTATACTAAAGGAAATTTTTTGCTTGGAATAAATAAAATATATAATTCGGAAACAACGCTACATGGGGGGATTATTAGCTATTCAATTGATGTACCAATGCATACACTATTTGGTGGTGTGGGAAGTTGTATAATTTTTATAGCTATTTATGTTATATGTTTAATTTTAATATTAAACATATCGCTCCATGATATCTTTTCTTATTTAAAAGATAAAATTATAATCAAAAAGACTAGAGAGACAAATGATAACAATGAGTTATATGTAGAAAATAATGATAAGCAAGAGGAATTAGTAAACCAAGGTAAAAATAAATTTATTAAAGATATTAGTAATAAAATTAAGATAATAGATTTTATAAAATCAAATGAAATTGCCGCTGAAGAGGAAGAATTTAATAAAGAAGAAACTATTAATAATAAGAGTGATAATGTACGAGAATCAAAGGGAAATCACATAGACAATTCTATAAAGCAAGAATTAGAGCAAGAAATTCAATTAAATAGTACAAGAACAAAACCAAACTATAAATATCAATATCCCACTCTAGAGTTGTTAAATGAAAATACTACTGCTAAAATGAATAAAAATGATAAAAAAGAATTACTTAATAATGCAAATAAATTACAAGAAACATTGAGTAGCTTCGGAGTTGAAGCAAAAGTTATTCAAGTTACAAAAGGACCTTCAGTTACAAGATTTGAGCTTCAACCAAATGCAGGCGTTAAGGTGAGTAAAATTGTGAACTTAGCAGATGATATTGCACTTAACTTGGCGTCTTCGGGGGTAAGAATTGAAGCACCAATACCTGGTAAGGCAGCGGTGGGGATAGAGGTACCAAATAAAGAGTTAAGCGCAGTATACTTAAGGGAAGTAATAGAGTCTAATGAATTTCTAGAAACAAATAAAAATCTATCATTTAGTTTAGGAAAAGATATAGGTGGTAATTGTGTTGTTTCAGATTTAACAAAAATGCCGCACTTGCTAGTAGCTGGTGCTACAGGGTCTGGAAAGAGTGTTTGTATAAATTCATTAATAATAAGTTTACTTTATAAATATTCTCCTGAGGATGTTAAATTATTATTAATTGACCCTAAAGTTGTAGAGTTAAACATTTATAATGGGATACCTCACCTATTAATACCTGTTGTAACTGATCCAAAGAAATCAGCAGGCGCTTTGAATTGGGCTGTAAATGAAATGTCTAGGAGATACAAGAGTTTTGCTGACAATAATGTCCGCAGTATTGAAGGATATAATGAATTAGCTAATAAAGGTATTGTTGAAAATAAATTACCTTGGATTGTAATTATAATTGATGAGTTAGCTGACTTAATGACAGTTTGTGCCAATGATGTAGAGGAATACATTGGAAGGCTCGCACAAATGGCAAGAGCTGCGGGAATGCATTTAGTAATTGCTACGCAAAGACCATCAGTTGATGTTATTACAGGGGTAATAAAAGCTAATATACCTTCAAGGATATCTTTTGCAGTTTCAAGTCAAATAGACTCAAGAACAATTTTGGATTCATCTGGTGCAGAAAAATTACTGGGTAAAGGTGATATGCTTTTTTATCCTGTTGGAGAAGCTAAACCAATTAGAATACAAGGGGCTTTTGTGTCCGAAGAAGAAGTTGAGAGAGTTGTTGATTTTATAAAAAATCAGAAGACAGAAGTAAACTATGAAAAAGAAATTATAGATGAAATAGAAAGTAGTTCTAGTAATAAAGATAAAAATGATGATGTTGATGAATTACTAAATGAAGCAATAAAAATAGTAGTTGAAAATGGCCAAGCCTCCACTTCCTTATTGCAACGTAAGTTAAAAATAGGTTATAATAGAGCAGCAAGAATTATAGAGCAAATGGAGGAAAGCAAAATTATTTCAGGTAGAAATGGAAGTAAACCAAGAGAAATATTATTAAGGGATAGTGAGTTAGACAGTTAATGAAATAATTTTTTGAAAAAAAAGTTGTAAATACCCTTGTTTAATTTGCCAATCGCATTTACAATAATTTATGTATACAAATGTAGGAGGATGACTGTTGGAAAAATTTAAAGTTGGAGTAATTAATTTAGGTTGTGATAAAAATAGAATTGACAGTGAGATTATAATAAGCAGTTTAAGTGAAAGATATGATATAACAAATGATCCTAAACTAGCAGATATAATTTTGGTCAATACTTGTGGATTCATAGAATCGTCGAAACAAGAATCAATAGACACTATTCTGGAAATGTCAAAATACAAAGAAAAATACAAGTGTTCAGTATTAATTGCAACAGGTTGTCTCACTCAGCGTTATGGCGCGGAATTGCTTGAACTTATGCCAGAACTTGATATAATGTTGGGTGTTAATGATTATAACAAGTTATTAAGTAGTATAGAAGAGGTACTCTTAAAAAAAGTAAAAGTTCAGCATTGTAGTTATAGTGATGAGAATATTAATGAGGGACAAAGGGTATTAACTACAGGAACCTACTCTGCATATATTAGAATTTCTGAGGGCTGTGATAATACTTGTACATATTGTGCAATACCGAGTATTAGAGGGAAATATAGAAGTAGGAAAATTGAAAATATAATGCAAGAAGCTAAAGATTTAAGTGAACATGGCTGTAAAGAAATTATTCTAGTTGCTCAAGATACCACTAGGTATGGAATTGATTTATATGGTGAAAAAAAACTACATAAGTTGATAAATGAAATTTCCAAAATAAGTGGAATTGAATGGATAAGGGTACTTTACTGTTATGCAGAAGAAATAACTGATGAAATTATTAATGAAATAGCAACAAACGATAAGGTATGCAAATATGTAGATATACCAATTCAACATATAAGTGATGAGATTCTTAAATCAATGAGAAGAAAAGGAAGAAAAAATATTATAATAGAAAACATAAATAAGATGAGAAAGAATATAAATGGATTAATTCTTAGAACAACGCTAATTGTTGGATTTCCAGGAGAAACTGAGGAAAATTTTCAAGAATTAAAACAGTTTATTAAGGAAATTAAATTTGACAAATTAGGAGTGTTTAAGTATTCAATGGAAGATGGAACTGTAGCTGCAGAAATGAAAAATCAAATTCCAGAAGAAATAAAAGTGAAACGTGAAGAAGAATTAATGATAGTACAACAAAGTATATCCAAAGAAATAAATAGTAAAAAAATAGAAAAAATCTACAAAGTTTTGGTTGAGGGGTTTGATGGTAAAACTTATTTTGGTAGAAACTATGAAATGGCACCAGAAGTTGATGGAACTATTTTCTTTGAAGCTGATAAACTTTATAACAAGGGAGAATTTGTTAATGTGAAGGTTGCCAAAGCTTTAGAATATGATTTAATAGGAGTTGAGTGCTATGAATCTTGCTAATAAACTTACAATGATACGAATTTTTTTAGTACCTGTATTTTTACTATTTATAGCTGTTAAAGGTATACCTTATGGGAGTGTATTGGCTACTATTATTTTTGTAGTGGCATCACTTACAGATAAATTGGATGGATATATAGCTAGAAGTAGAAACCAAATAACTAATTTCGGAAAATTTATGGACCCTCTAGCTGATAAATTATTAGTAACTGCGGCTCTTGTATCATTAGTTGAACTTCATATTGTATACGGCTGGGTAGCTATGATTATAATTGCAAGAGAGTTTGCAGTTACAGGACTTAGAACAATAGCGGCCGCTGAAGGAAAAGTAATTGCGGCTAGTAAGTGGGGAAAATTAAAAACAGTTATTCAAATAGTAGCTATAATTTCAGCATTGATAAATTTATCTTACGTAAATACAACTATAAATATGTTAACTAATATTCTTATGGCTGCTGCAGTAATTATTACAATAATATCTGGTGTTGACTATTTTGTGAAAAACAAAGGTACAATTAGAGTGGATAGGTGATTAAATTATTGAGTATTGTTAATAATACAATTAAAAGGGTTTTAAAGTGGATAAAAACGGTAACTCTTATTTTGGATGTTGACCATACAAAATAAATGGTGTATACTTAATTTAGAACAAATGTTCGTTAATAGAAGGGTGGTGAACCCAAAGGGGAAATTTATGAATAATGAAAAGTTAAAAGCACTTGAAGTAGCTATGGGTCAAATAGAAAAACAATTTGGTAAAGGTTCTGTAATGAAACTTGGAGAAAATAGTAAATTAAATATAGATGCTATTTCCACTGGTTGTTTAGGACTTGACATAGGACTAGGAATAGGTGGTGTACCTAGAGGAAGAATGATTGAAATTTTCGGACCAGAATCTTCAGGTAAAACTACAATTGCACTTCATATAGTGGCAGAAGCACAGAAATTAGGTGGCACAGCAGCATTTATAGATGCAGAAAATGCTTTAGACCCTCAATATGCTAAAGCACTAGGAATTGATATTGATAATCTAATAGTTTCCCAACCAGACACTGGTGAGCAGGCATTAGAGATTACAGAGGCATTAGTTCGCTCTGGAGCTATTGATGTTATTGTTGTGGATTCAGTAGCTGCATTAGTGCCTAAAGCTGAAATTGAAGGCGAAATGGGAGATTCTCATATAGGACTACAAGCAAGACTTATGTCTCAGGCTTTAAGAAAACTTGCAGGATCTATAAATAAATCTCAATGTGTTCTTGTATTTATAAATCAGTTAAGAGAAAAAGTTGGAGTAATGTTTGGAAGTCCAGAAGTAACACCTGGTGGTAGAGCGTTAAAATTTTATGCGTCCGTTAGACTTGATATTAGAAAAATAGATACAATTAAACAAGGCGACGAATTTATGGGAAATAGAACAAGAGTAAAAATAGTTAAAAATAAAGTAGCCCCTCCTTTTAAGAAAGCTGAATTTGATATTATGTACGGACATGGCATATCTCGCGAGGGAGATGTTCTAGATATAGGAGTTTCAGAAGAAATTGTGCAAAAAAGTGGAGCATGGTTCTCATATGGAGATGCGCGTCTTGGACAGGGAAGAGAAAATTCAAAACAATATTTTAAAGAAAACCCTTTGGTCATGTTAGAAATTGAAAACAAAATCAGAGAAAAATATAATTTACCATTATACACCAATCCAGAAATTAGCAAAAAAGAAGTTGCTAAAAAAGAAGGTATAAAGAAGGAAGCATAAAAGCAAGTTTTTACTTGCTTTTTTTTAAATTAATAACTAATTTAAATGTTATAATCTTGACATTAATTGAAAAGTAATATAAAATAAATACAAATACTGGTTTAGCATATTTTAATTGCTACCAATTAATAAATATAGTACCTTTTCTAATTTTCATGTTTACTCTTAAATAGATTTGAAAATAGGAAAAGGAGGTGTTGATTATCAATGGATGCTAAAGGTCAAACAATGCTCATAGTAGTTTGTGCTATTTTGGTTGTTGTTTTAGTAGGTATTTTTGTTGTAATTTATATTAGAAAAAATATATCTCAAGCAAATATTTCTAAGGCTGAAAAAGAAGCTAAAAAAATTCTTGATGACAGTGAAAAAGAAGCTGGATCAAAAAAGAAAGAGGCTATTTTAGAAGCCAAAGAAGAAGTTCACAGACTTAGAACTGATTTAGAAAAAGAATCAAGAGAAAGACGAAATGAAGTTCAAAGGTTGGAAAGAAGAAATATCCAAAGAGAAGAATCTTTAGATAAAAAAAGTGATGTGCTAGAGAGAAAAGAAGATAATCTTAATAAAAAACAACAGGACATTGAGGTGTTAGAAGCTAGTGTACAAGATTTATACACAAAGCAAAGAGGAGAATTAGAAAGGCTATCAGGATTAACAGCTGAAGAAGCAAAACAAATTTTGTTAGATGAAATTAAAAAAGAAATTAAACACGATGCTGCAATTATGATTAAGGAAATTGAAACTAAAGCAAAAGAAGAAGCTGATAAAAAAGCAAGAGAAATTATTACTTATGCTATTCAAAGATGTGCAGCTGATCATGTTGCAGAAACAACAGTTCATGTGGTTTCTCTTCCTAATGATGAGATGAAAGGAAGAATAATAGGTAGAGAGGGTAGAAATATCCGAACACTAGAGACACTTACAGGTGTAGATTTAATAATAGATGATACACCTGAAGCAGTAATTCTTTCAGCATTTGATCCTATAAGACGCGAAGTCGCTAGAATTGCACTTGAAAAATTAATAGTGGATGGCAGAATTCATCCTGCTAGAATCGAGGAAATGGTAGAGAAAGCTAAAAAAGAAGTTGATAGCGATATAAGAGAAGAAGGAGAACAGGCAACCTTTGAAACAGGAGTGCATGGACTTCATTCCGAAATTGTTAGGCTACTTGGAAGACTTAAATACAGAACTAGTTATGGTCAAAATGTATTAAAGCATTCTATAGAAGTTTCATATTTAGCTGGACTTATGGCATCTGAACTTGGAATTGACCCGACCCTTGCTAAAAGATGTGGACTACTTCATGATATAGGTAAAGCTGTAGATCATGAAGTTGAAGGACCACATGCACTCATAGGTTCAGAAATAGCTAAAAAACACCATGAATCATCTATTGTGGTAAACGCTATTGCAGCGCATCATGGTGATGTAGAGTTACAATCTCTCGAAGCAATACTAGTTCAAGCGGCAGATGCTATATCAGCTGCAAGACCAGGAGCAAGAAGAGAAACTTTGGAAGCTTACATTAAAAGGTTAGAAAAATTAGAAGAAATTGCTAACTCCTATGAAGGTGTAGAAAAGTCGTATGCTATTCAAGCTGGAAGAGAAGTTAGAATTATGATTAAACCAGAAATAATTGATGATGCAGGTGCTATTGAAATGGCAAGAAATCTAGTTAAAAGAATTGAAAATGAACTAGAATATCCAGGTCAAATTAAAGTAAATGTGATTAGAGAAACAAGAGCTATTGATTATGCTAAATAGATCAATATAATATTAAAACCTCTTAAGATCTAGAATATTTCTAAATCTTAAGAGGTTTTAATTGTTTAGTAGAAATAATAAATACAATATAAGTATCGGAGGTAATAAACATGGTATTATCTAAAAAAGCGAAGCAAATATCAGCTTCTTTAACATTAGATATAACGGCAAAGACAAAAAGAATGAAAGCTGATGGAATAGATGTTATAGGATTTGGTGCTGGTGAGCCTGATTTTGATACACCCAAAAATATTCGAGAAGCGGCTATAAAAGCAATTAATAATGGTAGGACAAGATATACACCTACTTCAGGTATTATCGAGTTAAAACAGGCAATAATTCAAAAATTTAAGAAAGAAAATAACTTAACATACATTACGTCTCAAATTATAGTTTCAGCTGGAGCAAAACAATGTTTAGCTAATGTTTTTCAAGCTATTTTAAATCCGGGAGATGAAGTTCTGATTGGAGTTCCATATTGGGTTAGTTATCCAGAATTAGTCAAATTAGCAGATGGAAAACCTGTGTACATAGAAACAAAAGAGATTAACAAATTTAAATTAACAATTGATAGTCTTAATGCGGCAGTAACTTCTAATACTAAAGCGATAGTATTAAATAGTCCTAATAATCCTACAGGAACAGTATATTCAAAGGAAGAACTTATGGAGATTGCTGATTTTGCAAAAGTGAAAAACTTAATTATAATATCAGATGAAATTTATGAAAAATTATTGTATGGAACTAAAACCCATATTAGTATAGCAAGCCTTTCAGATGATGCCTACAAACGAACTATTGTAATTAATGGACTTTCTAAGGCATATGCTATGACAGGATGGAGAATAGGGTATGCTGCAGGTTCCACTGAAATAGTAGCATTAATGTCTAATATTCAAAGTCATACTACGTCTAATCCAAATTCAATTGCTCAATATGCAGCTGTTGAAGCATTAAATGGAGAGCAATTTGATACATATAAAATGATTGAACAATTTAAGTTAAGAAGAGATTATATGGTTGAAAGAATTAATAGTATTAATGGTTTATCATGCATAAAACCTGAAGGTGCTTTTTATGTTATGATGAATATATCAAATATTTTGAATAAATCAATTGACGGAAAAATTATAAAGAATTCATTTGATTTTTCTGATTTTTTACTTGAAAAAGAAAAAATTGCTGTTATACCAGGAATTGCATTTGGAACTGATAATTTTGTTAGATTGTCATATGCTACTTCAATGGAAAATATAGAAAATGGACTTAATAGAATTCAAAGGTTTGTTGAGAATATTTAAAATTGATTTACATACTTTTTAATGATATTATATTAGCATGAGTTAATATTAATTGTTTTATCATAGCTCATGCTATTATTAAAGTATTGAGGTGAAGTTAATTGGTAACAAGAGAAGTTTTAGTTAGTAATTCTAAGGGATTGCATGCTAGACCAGCAACATTATTAGTAAGAAAAGCCGCTTCATTTAAATCGGATATAGGTATAGAGTATTTGGGCAAAAAAGCTAATATTAAGAGTTTAATAGGTATTTTATCTCTAGGAGTTGGACCTAATACAACTGTAAACGTTATAGTAAATGGTGATGATGAAAAATTAGCATTAGAAGAAATAATAAAACTAATCAACTCTTTAGAAGAATAATTATATCCTGTGAATTTTAAAAAGCTGCTAACATACTGTTTGCAGCTTTTTAAAATTTATAGAAATTATAAGAACATTAAAGGAGAATATGTATGATAAATAATCTTATACAGATTAATTGTAATTCAGATATAATTTTAGACAACAAAAATTTTATATCTCATTTTCTTGAAATTAAATCTAGGAAAAGTAAATATACATCTATTAGTTATGAACGTGATATAAAAGATTTTTTTTGTGTAAGTTCTATTTCTAATATCAGCATGGAGGATATTAAAAAGGTTACTATCTTGAATACACAAAATTTTATAATGAGATTAATGGATTTAGGTATGTCTTCTGCTACTATAAATCGAAAAATATCATCATTAAGTGCGCTTTATAAATGGTTACTAAAATACCAAGACAATTCTACAGATGTCCATATAATCAAATATAATCCTTTTGGAAATTTAAAAGAAGAGAAACCGGTGATAAATAATAGGGAAACTGAGTTTTTAACTAAAGAAGAATGCAAAATTTTATTGAATAGTATTGATACGTCCACTATATTAGGATATAGAAATAAAACTATATTAGTACTTGCTCTAACAACTGCTTTAAGAAAATCTGAGATTATAAATATAAAAATAAAGCATATTACTACATACACAGGTTATGATGTAGTACAAGTAATGAGAAAAGGCGGTAAAGAAGATATAGTAAAACTTCAAGGAAATGTTCTTGCAATGATTAATGAATATATCAAGTTGACTAAAAGAAATAAATTAGCGAGTTGTGAGGAATATCTATTTATTGGTCACTCTACTAATGGGAAAAATAAAGAAAAGCTTAATGCCAGTACATTAAATTACATGATAAAAAAAGTATGTAAAAATGCTGGCATAAATAAAAATATAAGAGTTCATTCTACTAGGCATACAGCAATTACACTAGCAATTTTAGCAGGGGCTACTGTAGAGAAAGTTAGGGATTTTGCGGCACATAAAAATCTTGCCACTACTAACAGGTATATTCACTCAGTAGATAAGCTTAAAAACAATGCGGGAGATCTAATTGATGTATTTTAACAACAAGTTTTGTTTTTAAGCCCGAGGTTTAAATTAAATTATCCGCATAGCTAAATGTCTATAGAAAACAACGATAGTGGTGCTACATTAATAAACAAGAACTGTGAACCCTTTTCTACCATTACCCATTAGTGAGGCTTTTTAGACGGTGTAGTGCTAGTTTAAATTGATAATTGCTGGTTCTTTATAAAGTAGAAATGAAATTTGATAAGTTAACTATATCTATAATAAAAATGTTAAAGAAATTATTTATTTAAACTACAAAGAATTTATAATATGAACAGGAGTGAATTATGAAAATAGGATATGCATGTATACCACTAACAACAAATGCAAGAACAAATAGAAGGTTAACGATAAAAAAATTTTCTGAAAATATGTTTCTAGAGATACTAGAGCAAAATTTAATAGATTTAAGAAGAATATTAGAAAATAATGAGGAAAATGATATAAGCTTATTTAGAATAAGTTCAGATATAGTGCCACTAGCAAGCCATAGTATTAATGAAATTCCATGGCATAAATATTTTCAATCGGAATTAAATGAGATAGGAGAATATATAAAAAAATGTGAGATGCGAGTTTCTATGCATCCAGGTCAATATACAGTGCTCAATGCCGAAAAAGAAAAGATTGTAGCAAAGGCTATTAAGGATTTGGAATATCATGCTAGATTACTCGATTCACTAGGTGTGGATTCAAGTAATAAAATTATACTTCATATTGGTGGCGGTTATGGAGATAAAAATGCTGCTATGAATAGGTTTATTGAAAATTATAAAAGATTATCAACTTCAGTTAAGAATAGGCTTGTAATTGAAAACGATGATAAAATATTTAATATAGAGGATATACTTTTTGTAAGTGGAAAAATTAATATACCTGTAATCTTTGATAACCTTCACCATCAGTGTAATCATGAGATAGAGATGCCTATAAAAGAAATAATGAAAAAGGTAGCTAAAACGTGGCAGAAGAAAGATGGTAATGTAAAAGTCCATTATAGTCAGCAAAACCCCATTAAACAAATAGGAGCACATTCTAATACTATAATAGTTAAGAATTTTTTAGAATACTACGAGGTCGTTAAAGAGTTTAACCTCGATATTATGCTTGAAGTAAAAGATAAGGATATTTCGGCTATAAAATGTAATCTTATTGTTAACAACATGAATAAAAAATTAAAAGTTACATTGATTGAAAAGCAATGGGCAAAATATAAATATGTGTTGATGGAAAGAAATTATAAATATTATAAACATTGCAGTAAACTAGTAAAGGAAAATTGCAATATTGAAGAATTTTATGAGTATACTGATGAAATAATAAGCCTTGCTGTAGGGAGTGGGAGTTTTATAAATACTGCAGAACATGTATGGGGATATGTTAAAAATCATGCTTCTGATAAAGAAAAAAATCATTTTGAAAAACTTCTTTTGGATACGGATCACAAGGATAAGGTTAAGCTTTATTTGAAAAAGTTATGTGATAGGTATAATGCACAATACATGATTGAATCATATTACTTTAATTATTAATTGAATAAACATATATGCAAATTTAAGAAAAACATATGATTACATATGTTTTTTTTAGGTATAACTATAAATTAATTTAATAGACATAACTAGGATTATGTAAACTAATATTAAAATGTAAACTAAAATGATAATTTAAACCTTTGAAATAATCAAAAATAGTAACATAAATATTCTAAATAATATTATATTTTAAAAAAAAGAACATTTGTTTGTATAAGATTTGTTTTGTTGTCAATAATTTAAAAAGTTATTAAACAAAAAAGGAGAGATGTATATGAATACAGTATCAATAATTGGAAGATTAACAAGAGATTTGGAACTAAAAAGTTTTAATGAGGGCAAAGGTTTTTATACAAGATTTACATTAGCAATT
This sequence comes from Clostridium sp., assembly GCF_036569345.1. GTDB lineage: Bacteria > Bacillota > Clostridia > Clostridiales > Clostridiaceae > Clostridium_AD. The sequence goes on along the minus strand of NZ_DATCQT010000018.1, from coordinate 27,329 downwards.
AATAAAGTATCAAATAAGGATTTACAGCCCGAAGCTGATTTTATAAATATTGTGGCGTGGAATGGCGCTGCAGAGAATATCTGTAAATATTTAAAAAAGGGTAGTCAAATCGGTATAACTGGCAGACTCTCTAGTAGTAGTTACACAGATAAAGATGGAAATAAAAAATATAGTATGGAAGTTGTAGCAGAAGATTTTAAATTTCTGGATAATAAACAACAAGTCGTATAGTTTTCAAAAAATTATTGCTGTGGTATAATTTAGATATCGGTAATAATATAAAAGGTGAGGTATTTTAACGACATTTCAGAAGTAAAGTATCCCTCTTCTATAAGTGGGAGTTAAAGTCTCCTTCTGAAGTCGTTAATTTTGCAACTCCGCAGGAGATGATTTAATGAAAAGTATTGTTGTAGCAGGAGGATGTTTTTGGGGTGTAGAAGCTTATATGTCAAGAATAAATGGTATTATTGAAACAAAGGTTGGATATGCTAACGGAATAAAAAAAAATCCTACATACAATGAGGTTTGTATTGGAAATACAGGGCATGCAGAAGCATGTTTGATAAGTTATGATGAAAATATTGTATCACTTGAAAAAATATTAAATAAGTTTTGGGGTATAATAGACCCTACTGTTTCAAACAGACAAGGACCAGATATAGGTAATCAATACAGAAGTGGAATTTATTATAATGATGATATGGATTTAGACATTATATTAAAAACAAAAAATGAAGTTCAAAGTAGAAACAATAAGCCAATAGTAACAGAGATACTACTTCTTTCTTGTTTTTATGATGCTGAAGAATACCACCAAAAGTATTTACAAAAAAATCCTGGAGGTTATTGTCATATCAATTTAGACATTTAAGTTTAAATTTTAAGAAGTATAAATTTATTAGTTAATGCTTGAATACTCCTTGGAAGTCCAAGGAATATTCAAGCATTAACTAATTTTTCATTTGGATAAAAGTAAAAAGGGAATATACTCTATAATATTGATTTTTTATTGATATACTTATATAATTCTTAATGAAGACTTTTTGTAAATACATAGTATATAAAATAATATTAGGAAGTGATATAGTGGAAGAACGTTTGCAAAAATTTATGGCACGATGTGGTGTTGCTTCACGAAGAAAGTGTGAGGAAGTAATTACTGCCGGGAGGGTAAAAGTAAACAATTTGGTAGTTACAGAACTTGGACACAAAGTTGACCCTGAAAAAGATGAAGTACATGTAGATAATAAAATTATCAATATAGAAGAAAATAAGGTCTATATTGCATTAAATAAACCTGAAGGGGTAGTATCTACTGTAAAGGATGAGAAAGAAAGAAAAACTATTTTAGATTTAGTGAATATAAAAGAAAGAATATATCCAATTGGACGTTTGGACTATGATACATGTGGTTTAATTATATTAACTAATGACGGAGATATATATAATAAGGTGATTCATCCAAGACAGGCGATTAATAAAGTTTATAAAGCAATAATAGAAGGTTGTCCAACAGATGAAGAAATATCTGAATTTTGTAACGGGGTGGATATTGACGGTTACATAACAGCGAAAGCGGATTTCGAAGTAAATAAGCGGATTGGATTCAATTGTTGGGTTACAATTACTATACATGAAGGAAAAAATCGTCAAATTAGAAAAATGTGTGATGTTATAGGGCATCCAGTAATAGCCTTAAAAAGGGTTTCTGTTGGTAATATTACACTTGGAAATATGGAAAAAGGATCATGGAGAAACTTGACTGAAGATGAAATAAAATATTTAAAAAATCTATAATTAAAGAAATAGTGTATGTTGGACATGAAAGAAAAAAAGAATTTGAATGAATTATGGAAACATTAATATTATTTTTGTTATATATTATGAAAAATAGAAATTAATATTATGAAAAATGAATAATTCGTTGAAACTATGTTCAATAGATGATAAAATGAAATAAAAAATTCATTTTATCATCTATTGAAATTTTTATTTCATTATTGGGGTTATCATAGAAAGGATTGAGTTGATTATGGAAAATAACAAACAAGATTTAATGAGGGCTATTCAAGTAAAGTTTCCACGTTTAAGTAAAGGTCAAAAATTAATAGCAGAGTACATTTTAAAGCATTATGATAAGGCAGCATTTATGACAGCAGCAAAATTAGGCTGTAGTGTAGGAGTTAGTGAATCTACTGTTGTAAGATTTGCTAATGAATTAGAATTTAGTGGTTATCCAAAATTACAGAAAGCCCTTCAAGAATTGATTAAAAATAAATTAACTACTGTGCAAAGAATTGAGCTATCTAATGATTTTATTACTCAAGAAAATGCACTAAAGGGTGTATTAAAAGCTGATATGGAAAATATTAGAGCTACTCTTGAAAAGATTAATCATCAAACTTTTGAAGATATAGTAAATTCATTATTTAAAGCTGAAAAAATATACATAATTGGACTTAGAAGCTCATCTGCATTAGCAGAATTTTTAGCTTTTTATTTAAATCTTATTTTAGATAATGTTAAGGTTGTGGCATATGGTGTTAGTGATATATTTGAGCAGATGCTTAATGTTTCAAAAGCAGATGTAGTAATAGGAATAGGTTTCCCAAGGTATACTACAAGAACAATTGAAGCTTTAGCTTTTGCAAAAAGTAGAAATGCTAATGTAGTAGCAATTACAGATAGCTTATTATCTCCACTAGCGGCTAGAGCAGATTATACATTAATAGCCCAAAGTAATATGGCTTCATTTGTTGATTCTTTAGTAGCACCACTTAGTGTAATAAATGCTTTAATAATTGCAGTTGGATTAAGAGAAAAAGAAAAAATTTCAAGTACATTTTCTACTTTAGAAGATATATGGGAAGAATATCAAGTTTATTCTTATAAAGATAAGGATGAAAGACAATAGAGCTAAATTGCGGGGGTTACCTCATTGTAGAAGATATGAAGACACAAGGAGGTAATTAATTCTTGAGTAAATATTTCGAAGAGAATCCTCTTACTTAGGATTCTCTTTTAATTTTGCAGTATTACTTATAAAAGTAATTATGCTATAAAAAATCAAAATAACTATATTTATGTTTAAATATGGTTTAACAAATTCAAATTATATTAGTAAGTATTATTAGGGAGTGATTTGGTGTCAAAAATAATTATTATTGGAGGAGGACCAGCGGGAATGATGGCGGCTGTTACAGCTTCATCTAAACACGATGTGGTACTCATTGAAAAGAATGAAAAATTGGGAAGAAAACTTTTTATAACTGGCAAAGGAAGATGCAATATTACAAATGCGAAGGATATTGGTGATTTTTTTGAAAATATACCATGTAATCCTCATTTTTTATATAGTTCTTTATATTCCTTTACAAATGAAGATACAATGAATTTCTTTAAAGAGCTCGGAGTTAGCCTTAAAGTAGAAAGAGGAGATAGAGTATTTCCTGAATCAGATAAGTCTTCAGATATTATAAAAGCTTTTAATATTGAATTAAAAAATAAAAATGTTGAAGTTTTATTAAATTCAAAAGTGAAAAAATTAATTAGGAATAATCAGAGAGTTGTTGGAGTTGAACTTGCAAATGGAAGCACAGTGAATGGAGATTACATTATATTATGTACTGGTGGTCTATCATATCCACAAACAGGTTCATCCGGTGAAGGGTTAACTTATTCTCGCTTATTAGGTCACAATATAATTAAACCTAAAGCTTCACTTGTACCAATTGAAATAGAAGAAGATTGGATTAAAGATTTACAAGGTCTTTCTCTAAAAAATGTGGAATTTAAAATTACAGACAGTGCGAATAAGAATATATATAAAGAATTTGGAGAAATGCTTTTTACTCACTACGGTATTTCAGGTCCAATTGTTTTAAGTGGCAGTTGTTTTGTAAGTGAAGGGAAAAAATTAAAGGCTTTTATAAATCTAAAGCCAGCATTAAGCGAAATTCAGCTAGATAAACGAATTCAAAGTGATTTTTTAAAGTACGCAAACAAAGATTTTAAAAATTCATTAAATGATTTACTTCCAAGTAAAATGATTAATACAATAATTCAATTATCTAATATTGATGAAAATAAAAAAGTGAATTCAATTACTAAAGAAGAAAGAAAAATCGTAGTTAATTTACTTCAGAATTTACCCCTTCACATTAAAGGTCTTAGGCCAATAGAGGAAGCAATCATAACAAGTGGTGGGATTGATACTTTGGAAATAGATGCTTCGACTATGAGATCAAAGTTAATAGATAATCTTTATTTTGCAGGTGAAATGATAGACGTAGACGCATATACCGGTGGTTATAATCTTCAAATAGCATTATCAACGGGTTATTTAGCTGGAAATAATGTAGGAGTAGACTAGTGCTAGATGTAGTGATTTTACAAATGAAAGGTGGAATATAATGAATATATCTGTTGCCATAGATGGACCCGCAGGTGCTGGAAAAAGTACTATTGCCAAAATCATAGGTGAAAAGTTCAATCTTATGTACATAAATACAGGAGCAATGTATAGAGCTGTTACTTTAAAGGCTATGAATGCAAATGTTTCAGAAAATGATGTGAATGACTTAGTTAAACTAGTGAAATCTTTAGAAATGCATTTTGAAAAGGACAATTTATTTGTTAATAATGAAGATCTGACAGATATGATAAATATGCCTATTATAAGCAATAATGTTTCAAAGTACGCAGCCGTGCCTGAAATTAGAGAAATTCTTGTTATGTTACAGCAAAACATAGCTAAAAAATTCAATGTTATTATGGATGGTCGTGATATAGGAACAGTTGTATTAAAAGATGCTACTTTTAAATTTTACTTAACCGCTAGCAGTGAAGAAAGAGCGAAAAGAAGATATGAAGAATTAATTTTAAAGGCAATAGATGTCGATTACAATGCCATTTTAAGAGATATTATAAAAAGAGATTATATTGATTCACACAGGGCAGTTAGCCCTCTGACAAAGGCCATAGATGCTATAGAAATAGACTCTTCAGCATTAGATATTAATGGAGTAGTGAAAGCCATAGAGTCATGTATTAATTCTAAGACCAAAATAAAATAATTCAGTGTTTTTTTAATTACTTTATTTAAGGAGGCGAAATAATGAAAACAATAACACTTGCGAACAGCGCTGGTTTTTGTTTTGGGGTTAAACGAGCAGTAGAAACCGCTTTAAATATGAAAGAAAAGTACAAGACTAAGATATATACACTAGGACCACTTATACATAATAATGATGTTGTTAATTTTTTAAAAGAAAATTCAATATATCCAATAGAACTTGATGATATTGCCATATTAAAAGAAAATGATACACTCATCATAAGATCACATGGAGTATCTGAAGAAACGTTAAATATTTTAAAGAAAACTAGACTTAATATAGTAGATGCAACATGCCCCTATGTAGGGAATATTCATATGAAAGTGAAGAAATACTACGATTTAAGATATCAAATAATTATTGTAGGAGATAAAAATCATCCTGAGGTTATTGGAATAAATGGATGGTGTAATAATTCTGCATTAATACTTAAGACTGGTGAGGAATTTGATGTAATATCAAATAGGGTATGTGTAGTGTCTCAGACAACTGAAAGACAATCTACTTGGGAAGCTGTATTAACTAAGATTATAAAAACCAGTAAGGAGATTGTTGCATTCAACACTATTTGTAGTGCAACAGAAGTACGTCAAAAATCAGCAGAGGAACTTTCAAAAAAAGTGGATGTTATGCTTGTTATTGGTGGTTTTAATAGTTCCAATACTACAAAACTTTACGAAATATGTAAGAAGAATTGTGAAAAAACAGTACATGTAGAAAATTTCTTAGGTATTCCGGATGAATTTTTAAAAGACAAAAACATTAAAAGTATAGGGGTTACAGCTGGAGCCTCCACACCAGATTGGATTATCAAGGAAGCAATTTCAAAACTCAATTAAATATAAATTAAAATTACAAACAAAAAACTATTAAAGAAGAGAACTTATTATGCTTATATTAAAAATAAGATTAGTTTGGAAATTAAAATTATGTAAAAATAAAAATTAATGGAGTTAAGTTAAATGTGTAAATCAATAAGTCTAACTTTAAAAAATATTGATAGTTTTAGAGAAATTAATAAATTTAATACTAACTTTAGTTTATCAAACAAAGATTTCTTTGAGCAATATGATAGTAGTAATATTATTCAAAAATTGTTTTTGAGAAAAAATGTAAATTTACTAATAAAAGAAAAAGATTATTTAGGTTATATATGGTATGAAAAACAGAATAAATATCATAGTTCTATCTATGCACTAAATGTATTAGAGGATAAAAATTTGATTTATTATTATGATATTTTAATCAAATCACTAGTTAGTAATAGTTTAATAACTTATGAGTGTGAAGAGAATGAATTAAGCATAGATATTTTGAAAAAACTACGATTTAATAGGGCTAAGGGATATATTGAACTTGAAAAAGATAACACGGAGTATCTTAATACATTTGCTTCTGAAAAGATTACTTTTTCTATAGTGAAAAAGGATAAAGATGAAAAAATACGTTGCCTTTTGCAAAATGAAATATTTAAAAATGATGATAGGATTCCGATAAATATAGAAGATATCTATTATGATGAAGCACAAGAATACTACTTAGATAAAGGTGCGATATTTATAGAATTTGATAGTATACCAATTGGATATGGTCAAATTATAGTTGAAGATAAAAAGGCTATTATAGTAAATTTTGGAATAATAGAAAAATATAGAAAAGAAGGATATGGACAATCACTTTTACATTATTTACTTAATCTAGCTATGGATAATGACTTTTCTAAAGTCTTATTAAGGGTAGATTCAAATAATGTTGTTGCTTTAAAATTATATCAGTCTGTAGGATTTAAGGTTAAAAAAGAATTCTACACTTGGCAAAAAACTATAGTTTAATAATATAAAGGGAATAGATGGTGTTACATCTATTCCCTTTATATTATTTTTATCTATTTAATGCTATATATTTCTCAAGAGCTATTCCGAGTATTTCCATAGCATCTTTTAATGCAGTTGTATTTAAACAGTAAGATAATCTAATTTCATTTATGCCAAGGCCTTTAGTTGCATAGAAGCCTTCGGCAGGGGCTACCATTACTGTCTTGTTATTATAATTAAAATCTGTTAGTAACCATTTTGCAAAATCTTCTCCACTTTTTATTGGAAGCTTTGCTACTACATAAAATGCTCCTGTTGGTTTTTGACAAATAACCCCAGGTATTTTCGATAGGTATTTATGTAAAATATTCCTTCTTTCTTCATACTCTTTTTTCACTTCTATAAAATATGATTTAGGCGTGTTGATTAAATTAGCTGCTGCTACTTGCTCGATAACTGGTACACAAAGCCTAGATTGTCCTAATTTTAGTATCTGATTCATAAGATCTTTATGTTTTGATGCGACTAATCCGACCCTAGCACCACAAGCACTGTAACGTTTAGATATACTATCAATTAATATTATTTTTTCTTCAATATCCTTCATATATAAGGCAGAAGTATGTTTTAAACCGTCATAAACAAATTCTCTATATACTTCATCAGAAATTAGAAATAAATCATTTTCACTAACAATATCAGCAAGCATTCTTATTTCTTCCTCTGTATAAACAACACCGGTAGGATTTCCAGGATTCGATACCATTATTGCTCTAGTTTTATTTGTAATCTTATTTGTAATTTCTTCTTTGGAGGGTAAGTGAAAACCATCTTCTGCCTTTGTAATAAATGGAACAATTTTAACGGAAGCTAAATCAGCCAAACTATTATAATTTGTATAAAATGGTTCAGGAACTATAATTTCATCACCTGGGTCACAAATAGCAATAAGTGCGAACATTATAGCTTCTGAACCTCCATTAGTTACCATAATATCATTTTTTGAAAATTCTATATCCCATTCTTTATAATACTTTATAAAACTTTCAATTAATGGATCCATTCCCCGAGAATTAACATATCCAAGTACTTTGTCAGTGTAGCTGTTTATCCCTTTCATAAAAGTATCAGGAGTATGTATATCTGGTTGACCTATGTTAAGATGATATACACTAATCCCTCTTTTTGTTGCATCTTCTGCAAAAGGAGATAGTTTACGAATGGTTGAAAATTGCATAGATTCAAGTCTGTTAGATAATTTCATAATGTTACCCTCCCCATCATCAATAAAAATTAAAAATTAATTAAATTCTTTTGTTATAATCTGAACAGGTACAGAGGATACTTGCATATTCACCATATTATTATGCTTACACATACAATAATAACCTCTATCACCTATACAATTATATCGCAATTTTGTATCCCTAACATTTTCATCTTTTTTTGCATCATACATATAAAATCACTCCTTTTAGGTAGCTTATCCTAAAAACAGAAATTTATTTAAATCATAAAATGATATATAACATAAAAAAAAATATTTTAATGAATTTTTTTCCATATTATACTGCAAAAGAAATTAATAATATTATAGTCTAACTGGGACATATATTTCAAGTAAATTTAAAAAATGATTAAATATATCCAAATATTAAAAATAGCTTTAAAAAAGCTTGGAAATTATATATAATGATAGATAGTAATACTTTTTTTATAAAGGAGAATGCACTAATGAATGAGATACTTAAATATTATATAGAAACATGGGGTTGTCAAATGAATGAGGAAGACTCTGAAAAATTATCCGGTATGTTAATACCAGTGGGATATAAAAGAACTACGGATAAAGAAGATGCTGACATAATTGTATTCAATACTTGTTGTGTTAGAGAAAACGCAGAGCAAAAGGCTGATGGGAATATTGGTGCCTTAAAAACATTGAAAAAACAAAATCCAAACCTTATTATTGCGGTTATTGGATGTATGATGCAACAAGATGGTATGGCAAAACATATAATTACTAAATTTCCATTTGTAGATATTATTATTGGGACACATAATGCTTATAAATTTCCAGAGTACTTAAAAAGAATACAAGGCGGAGAGTCATCTATTGTAGAAATCTGGGATAAGGAAGAAGCTATCATAGAAGGAATTCCAATAGATAGGGAAAATAATATAAAAGGCTTTGTTACAATTATGTATGGTTGCAATAATTTTTGTACTTATTGCATAGTACCTTATGTAAGAGGACGTGAGAGAAGTCGAAATCCAGAAGATATTATAAATGAAATAATAGCCATGGTTGCAAAAGGGTACAAAGAAATAACTTTACTTGGTCAAAATGTTAATTCTTACGGCAAGGGATTAAGTCCTGAAATAAATTTTGCGCAGTTACTTAAGAGAATTAACAACATTGAGGATTTAGAGAGAATAAGATTTTTGACATCTCATCCTAAAGATTTATCCAATGATGTAATAGAGGTAATTGCTGAAGGTGATAAAATTTGTGAGCAAATTCATTTGCCAGTACAATCAGGTTCATCTAATCTTCTACATAAAATGAATAGACATTATACTAGAGAAGAATATTTAAAATTGGTTGAAAATATTAGAAATACAATACCAAATGTTGGACTCAGTACAGATATTATCGTTGGATTTCCAGGGGAAACTGAGGAAGATTTTGCGCAGACATTAAGCCTTATGGAAGAGGTGAAATTTAATTTAGCATTTACGTACCTTTATTCTAAAAGAAAAGGAACACCGGCAGATGAAATGCTAGAGCAAATACCAGAAGATGTTAAACATGAAAGATTTAATAGATTAATTGAGGTTGTTAATAGAAATTGCGCTGAAAGAAATAAAGATTGCATTGGTAAAATTGTAGAAGTTCTAGTAGAAGGTCATAGTAAAAATGATAAAAGTAAATTAACAGGAAGGACTCGAAATGGGAAAGTAGTGAACTTCGACGGAAACAATAAAGCAATTGGAGATCTTGTTTCAGTTCTAATAACTGATGCACACTCTTTTTCACTTATGGGTGAAGAAATATTAGTTAGTATTTAAACTATAATAATTTAATTTCTGTGAGTAGATTTAAGTTAGGATTTATTTCTACGCACAGTAAAAGCAAGGTGGAATTAAAATGGCATTAACTCCAATGATGATACAATATTTTGAAATAAAGGAAACATGTACGGACTGTATATTATTTTTTAGATTAGGTGACTTTTATGAAATGTTTTTTACAGATGCAGAGGTTGCAGCAAAAGAACTGGAACTTGTTCTAACAGGACGAGATTGTGGTCTGGAAAAAAGAGCGCCTATGTGTGGAATTCCTTATCATGCTGCAAATACATATGTAGGAAGGTTAATTTCAAAAGGATATAAAGTTGCTATATGCGAACAAGTAGAAGATCCGGCACTTGCAAAGGGCATTGTTAAAAGAGAGATTATTAAAATAATTACGCCAGGAACTTATACTGATTCCGGGTTTTTGGAAGAAACCAAAAATAATTATGTAATGAGCATATACATTGACAAAATAATTGATTTCTGTGCATTGTGTTTTTGTGATGTATCAACTGGTGAATTTACTTGCACAGAAACTAAAGTTAACATTGTTACCATATTAGATGAAATTTCAAAGTTTACCCCAAAAGAAATTATTATCTCAGAATATTTATCAGAGGGAATATTGTCCGTTATAAAAGAAAAATTTAATGTTACATATTCTGCTTATCCAAATGATTATTTTATTATGAGGGATGATAGTTTAATTATAAATCAGTTTCATAATTTTCGTGATAACACATTCTCGCAAACTTTACTTAGGGGCATTTCAGGACTTCTTAGTTATATTATAGATACACAAAAGAATTCTCTTTCTCACATAGATACTATAGATCATTATGATATTTTAGATTATGTAAGTTTAGATGCAAATTCTAGGAGAAACTTAGAACTCACTGAAACTTTAAGAGATAAAACTAAGAAAGGCTCGCTGCTATGGGTGTTAGATAGAACTAGCACTGCCATGGGGGCTAGAAGACTCCGTAAATGGCTAGATCAACCTTTAATAAATAAAAACTTAATAGATGAAAGATTAGAGGCCGTAGAAGAATTGAAAAATACTACTACCTTTCACGAAGATTTAAAAGAAGTGCTTATGGATATATATGATATAGAAAGACTTGTAGGTAAAATTTCATCGAAAAATGTTAATGCAAAGGAATTGATTTCTCTTAAGAATTCTATAGAAAAAATACCAAAGGTTAAATCAATTTTAGCTGAGTTAAATAGTAAACTTATGAGAAAGGTATATTCAGAATTAGATGATTTGCAAGATATATTTATAACACTCAATGATTCCATAATCGAAAACCCTTCTATTTCTATTAAAGAAGGAAATATCATTAAGGTAGGTTTTAATAGTGAAATAGATGATCTTAGACGGGCGAAGGCACACGGTAAGCAGTGGATTGCCACATTAGAAAATGACGAGAGAAAAATAACTGGAATAAAATCATTAAAAGTTGGATACAACAGAGTGTTTGGTTATTATATTGAAGTAACTAAATTAAACATAACTTCAGTTCCTGAGGGAAGGTATATAAGAAAACAAACTTTATCTAATGCGGAGAGATATATTACTCCAGAGCTTAAGGAAATGGAAAATAAGATATTAGGAGCAGAAGAAAAATTAGTAAATATAGAATATGAAATATTTACTGGTATAAGAGAAGAAATTGAAAAACATATTGAGAGAATGAAAAATACTGCAAAGTTAATATCAGAAGTAGATTGTTTAAGTTCACTAGCTACAATTGCTCTTGAGAATAATTATACTAAACCTAAAATAAATACAAAGGGTATAATGAACATAAAAGGGGGAAGGCACCCTGTAGTTGAGAAAATGATGCCTACAAATACTTTCATTGAAAATGATACGTATATGGATACTATGGATAATCAATTACTATTAATAACTGGTCCCAACATGGCAGGTAAATCTACCTATATGCGTCAAGTAGCTTTAATAACTATTATGGCTCAAATGGGAAGTTTTGTTCCAAGCGTGTCAGCAGATATATCTATATGTGATAAAATCTTTACACGAATAGGTGCATCAGACGATCTTGCTGCAGGTAAAAGTACCTTTATGGTAGAGATGTGGGAAGTATCCAATATATTAGAAAATGCAACCAATAAAAGTTTGGTTTTACTTGATGAGGTAGGTAGAGGTACTAGTACTTATGATGGACTAAGTATTGCTTGGTCAGTGATTGAGTATATTTGCAAGAATTCTAATTTAAGAAGCAAAACATTATTTGCTACGCATTATCATGAACTTACAAAGCTTGAGGGTATGATTAAAGGTGTTAAAAATTATTCTGTAGCTGTAAAGAAAATTGAGAATGAAATTGTGTTCCTTAGAAAAATCGTACCTGGTGGAGCTGATGAATCTTATGGCATTGAAGTTGCAAAACTTGCGGGGCTTCCAAAAGCTGTAATAAATAGGGCAAATGAAATTTTAACATCACTAGAAAGCCTTAATAAGACTACGGAAATTGATTTAATTGATAAGAAAATTTTGAAAAATAAACAATCCAATAAGGCTAGTGATAAAAAAAACATTGAAGCTATTGTGCAGAGAGAGGCAGCCGCAACTTATGAATCTAACATAGAAGAAGATGAAGTCATACAAATTAATTTTGCAGATATAGAAAAGGAAAACATGCTAAAGGAAATTAAAAATATTAATATTCTTAATCTAACTCCTATGGATGGGTTTAATAAGTTATATGATTTAGTAAAAAGGGCTAAGTTGCTATAGTAATAGCGCAAGTTGCTATAGACTAGCAAAGGATGTGAGTTATCATTAGAATTAATCTATTAGAAGTAGAAACTTCCAATAAAATTGCTGCAGGAGAGGTGGTAGAGAGGCCATCGTCTGTAGTAAAGGAGCTAGTTGAAAATAGTATAGATGCAGGGGCTAAAAATATTAGCATAGAAATTCTTGATGGTGGTCAAAAGAATATAAAGGTAATTGACGATGGAGCTGGAATACATGCAGATGATATCGAAAAAGCCTTTTTGCCTCATGCAACTAGTAAAATAAAATATGTTGAAGACATCTATAAAATACATACCTTAGGGTTTAGGGGAGAAGCATTACCAAGTATTGCTTCAGTATCTCGCACTAAACTAAATAGTAGAACTAAAGAATCAACATCTGGTATGGAGATATCTCAGTCCTCAGGGGATATACTCTACATTAAGGAAATAGGATGTAATGTTGGTACAACAATAGAAGTTAAGGATCTATTTTTTAATGTCCCTGCAAGACAAAAATTTTTAAAAACACCTCAAAGAGAATCAGCTTTAATATCAGATGTTTTAGGAAGGCTGGCACTCGCTAATAGCGAAATTTCTTTTAAACTTATAAACAATGATAAAAAGGTTTTTTCAACATACAGCTCTACTAATCTTTGTGATACTATTAGGTACATATATGGTAAAGAGGTTGTAGATAACATTACAAGTTTTGAAAAGTACAATGATATAATGTCTGTTCATGGTTATATTGGGAATGCGCAGATAAGTCGTGGAAGCAGAAATAGACAAAGTATTTTTGTGAATAAAAGGTATATAAAAAGTGGCTTAATTACAGCAGCTGTTGAAAATGCATTTAAATCTTTTTTGACCGTTCATAAGTTTCCTTTTTTTGTAATATTTTTAGACATCTTTCCAGAGTATATTGATATAAATGTTCATCCACAAAAAACTGAAATTAAATTCCAGGAAGATAAAGCTGTTTTTAAGCTTGTTTTTGATGCAGTGCATACAGCAATTGGTAATAGCTTAAGAGGCAATTTTGAAATATCACAAGAAGATAATGAGGATGATAGTGAAAAAGAAGTAGAAAAACATAGTTTAAGAAAAGATATTTATGATTTTAACAAGATAGTTGTAGACGAAAAAGTCAAAGAGGAATTAGAAAAGACAATTCAAATTCCAATAGATTTTAGCTATAAGTCAATAAATAATGAAACAGATAATTCTAAAAATCAACCTCATGAATATTCGAATGTTCCACAAAGCACCAGCAATTATGGAAATGAAGCTTCTGATGAATTATTAACACCACGAATAACTGAAAATGTTAAAGAAAATGCTGATATCAATTATGATAAAAGTGTGGTCAGATCATTAAATGAAATTTCTAAAATTTCAAAGTTCCCAGAGCTAAGAATTATAGGACAATTTAATAAAACCTACATATTAGGTGAAGTCTATAATGAACTCTATCTAATTGATCAACATGCTGCACATGAAAAAGTGTTGTTTGAGAAATATAAAAAAGAAATTATAAACTCTGAAGTAGTATCTCAAATTCTATTAATACCGACAGTAATAGAATTAAGTTTCGATGACTACTCTTATTACATAGAAAATGAAGTTATATTTAACAAAACTGGGTTCCATATTATTGAATTTGGAGAAAATACAATAAGTATAAAAGAAGTTCCTATAATACTTGGTAAACCAGATATTAAAAACCTTTTTAACGAGATATTAGATAATTTGAAAAATATGGGAACAGGAGAAACAGTGGAAATTAAATATAATCGGATAGCCTCGCTTGCATGTAAAGCAGCAGTGAAAGCAAATAATTCACTATCTGATTTGGAAATGAATAAATTAATTAACGATTTAAGATATATTGAGGAACCTTTTACTTGCCCACATGGAAGACCTACAATAATAAAAATCACACTTAATGAACTAGAAAAAAGATTTAAAAGAATACAGTAGAAAAAGGTGGAAATATGAAGGATTTATTTATTTTGGCCGGGCCTACAGCCGTAGGCAAAACAGAAATTTCAATAAAACTTGCCCAAAGGTTGAAAGGAGAAATTATATCGGCTGATTCGATGCAAATATACAAATATATGGATGTTGGTTCTGCAAAGATTTCAAAAGAAGAGATGCAGGGAGTGCCTCACCATCTAGTGGATATAATAGAACCTAGTGAAGAGTTTAGTGTTGCTGAATTTAAAGCAAGAGCTGAAGGTGCTATTGAGAGAATATCTAATAAAGATAAACTCCCAATGTTAGTTGGTGGAACTGGGTTTTATATAAATTCGCTAATATATAATTATAGCTTTGCATCAACCAATAAAGATGAATTATACAGAGAGTATCTTACAAAACTTGCAGATGAAAAAGGAAAAGAATATGTACATGACTTGCTTATTGACATTGATGACGAATCATATAATAAACTATATCCTAATGATTTAAAAAGAGTTATTAGGGCCCTAGAAGTATACAAAGTAAGTGGTAAACCTATGAGCTCATATGCGGCAGAGCAAAACATTTTGGATATTCCCTTTAATGTACATTATTTTGTTCTAAATATGGATAGACAAAAACTATATGATAGGATAAATTTGCGCGTAGATATAATGATGAAAAACAATTTAATAGAAGAAGTTATAAAATTAAAACAAATGGGCTATAATTCAGACATGCAGTCAATGAAAGGTATAGGTTATAAAGAGATATTATACTATTTAAATAATGAAATATCCTTAAATGAGGCTGTTGAAATGATTAAACAAGGAAGTAGAAATTATGCTAAAAGACAACTTACATGGTTTAGAAAAGATTCAAGAGTAAACTGGGTTAATAAAGATGATTTTAGCGGTGATGATGAAATTGTAGATTATATACAAGCTCAATGTATCTATAATATAAATACGAAAGAGGTAAATAATGATTAATGAAAAGATTATTAAAACTTTAGGAACACATAACGGGAAATTTCATGCAGATGATGTTATGGCGACTGCTATACTAAGTCTATTACTGGGTGAAATTAAGGTAACAAGAACCAGGGATGAAGATATACTTAAAAAACTTGACTTTGTTTATGACATATCACTAGGAGAATTCGACCATCACCAATTAAATAAAGAAATAAGAGAAAATGATATTCCGTATGCTGCTTGTGGTCTAGTTTGGAGAGAGTTTGGGCATCGAGTAATACAAAAATTTGTTTCTAAATTTGATGAAGATGACATAATCTCGATTTTTGATTCTGTTGATAAAAATTTAATACAAGGTATCGACGCTATAGATAATGGTATAGATATAAAATCAGAAATTAAAGTAACTTCAATAAGTGATATTATTCAAAGTTTTAATCCAACATGGGATTCATCTGATTCCAAAGATGAGGCATTTGAAGAAGCTGTAGGATATGCTACTGAAGTTATAAAAAGAATAATAAGTCGACAAGTTGCTGTTATAAACGCAAGGATAATAGTAAATGAGGCCTTTCAAAATAGAAATATTAATGAAATAATGGTTTTAAAAAAAGGTTGCCCTTGGCTCCAACAGTTACTTAAAATAGATATAAATAATGAGGTATTATTTGTTATTTCTCCAGATGATAATAATGCAGACTATAAGATTCTTACTGTAAAGAAAACCGCTGATACTTTTGAGGCAAGGAAAGATATATTAGAATCAATTAGAGGAAAATCAAGTGAAGAAATAAATTCTATAATAAAAATAGATGATGCTATCTTTTGTCATAAAGCAGGGTTTATAGCTTCAGCTAAAAGTATAGAAAGTGCTTTGAAAATAGCAAAATTATCAATCTAAAATCTAATTAATAAAGAAATTTTAAAAAAATATTTTTAAAAATAAAAGAGAATTCATTAAGCAGAAAAATGCTCTTGAACTCTCTTTTATTTATTTCAACAAATCAATAATTTTGTTTGCAAATGTTTTTGCTTGATCAATTCTTTCATCATTCATGAATTTTACTTTATAACCTTTATCTCTAACCGAAATCATACCACCATAAATTAAATTAGAATGTTTACAATATCTTTTTATGCCTTGTTCAAATAAGTCAGCTCCATTTTCAATTTTATAGCCACAGGTTGAAATAATAGCACATTTTTTATTCTCCCAAAGAGACTCTTTTTTTAACGTTTCGCCATAAAATTTGTTCATACCATAAACTAGTCTATCTAATACAGCTTTCATAGGTGGGGTACAATACCAAGAATAAATAGGAGTTGCAAGAACAAAGCAATCTGCTTCTAATACTGAATCAAAGATATATTGCATATCATCTTTCTGTGGACAGCCAAATACATTAGCAGTATCTTGGCATATTCTACAAGCAATACATGGTTTAATACTTTTATCAAAAAGATTAATTAATTTTACTTCTACGTTTTGTCTCTTAAGCTCATCAACGAACGGTTCAACCAAAGAAACTGTATTACCATTAACCCTTGGGCTTCCCATCAAAATACATAATTTCATATAGTTTATCCCCTTTTGTTTTATTTTCCTAATATTTAATATACATCTCTTACCCTGAGATTTCAACCATTTTATATCTATATATATATTTCATAATACAACACACTATATTTTTTATAGGATTTCAATGTGTTTAAGTCAATACTATGTATCTTCTAGGTTTATAACAATCCTCGGATTCATACACAATATAAAATTTATTAGAGTTAGTAGATTCTATACCCATTATATGGTAATATTTAAATGTAATGTTTTTTGTGATTATAAAATGTTTGGAAATGAGGTGTAAAAAACATATAATATTTTAGGGGGCTATTCTTTGACTAATGTAAATCTTATTTCTGTGGTAATTCCTATGTATTTTGAAGAAGAAGTTGCTAATGAATGTTATAGCAGAATAAAGAAGGTTCTTACCGACAACAATTTAAATTATGAATTAATTTTTATTAACGATGGAAGTAAGGATAAAACTTTAGAAATATTAAAGAAAATTGCTAATCAAGATAACAATGTTAAAATAATTGATTTTGCAAGAAATTTTGGACATCAAGTTGCAGTTTCTGCCGGAGTGTATAATGCAAGTGGGGATGTTGTTGTAATAATAGATGCAGATCTTCAGGATCCTCCAGAACTAATAATTGATATGAAAGATAAATGGAAACAAGGTTTTGATGTAGTTTATGCCAAGAGAAAGAATAGAAAAGGTGAAACCTTATTTAAATTATTTACTGCTAAATATTTTTATAAATTTTTGCAATTAATGTCTGAAGTGAATATAACAACGGACACTGGAGATTTCAGACTTATAGACAAAAAAGTGGTAGAAGCTTTTAAAAGTATGCCTGAAAGAAATAGATTTATACGAGGCATGATTAGTTGGGTTGGTTTTGAACAAACTTATATTGAATATGAGAGAGAGGAGAGATTTGCAGGTAATACAAAATATCCATTATTTAAGATGTTGAAGTTTGCTTCAGATGGAATAATTTCTTTCTCTTCTAAACCTCTAAGATTTCTGTTAGGATTGGGTAGCGTTACCATAGTAATTGCTATAATAATTTTTATCTATTCATTATATGTAAAGCTAACTGGAAAGTATACTGTTCCAGGGTGGACTTCATTAATGGTTACACTAACTTTTTTTAGTGGTGTTCAATTATTATGCATGGGAATACTAGGAGAGTATATATCTAGAATATACGATGAGAGTAAGAATAGGCCACTTTATATTGTAAAGCAAAAGATAAATTTTAGGGAGAGGGATTAGTTTTAAAATTAAAATAAACAATTAGAAATAAGCTTTCAAGTGCCGATAATAGTTTAGCTTTAAATAAGGAGATTTATGAAAATTCACAAGAAGAACAAAAATAAAACATTAAATTTATTAAGTTTTTTAGCCATAATATTTATTTCTATTTTAGCAGGAATTTATATTAAGGACATATATAAGTACAGTATAATTAAGCAGGTTAAATACATAGCTTTTATAATAATTTATTTAACTTTGCCCGGATTATTTTATATTAAATTATTAAAAATAAATATTAAAAAATTAGGATTAAGGTTTTTAGTAGCGTATTTTATTGGATATTCTACGCTTATTATACAATATTATTTATTAAACTTATTAAAGTTATTTTTTTTGATAAAATATATTTCAATAGGTATTTCTATATTGTATTTAGCTATATTTATAAGAAAAATAAAACAAATTAAAATTAGAAAGTTGCTATGTAATGTTAATTTAGTAACATTAGATATAGGATTTGTTTTTTTAGCAATAGCATTTATGGCAACTATGATTGCAAATCCACATCCAGCAATTTCTGCTTATAGTATAAATCGTCAAGATTTTATATGGCATATAGGAAATATAAATACACTTTCGCAAACATTTCCAGTACAAGATCCAAGGTTACTAAATTCAATATTTAATTATCACTATTTTAATGATTTATTGTATGCTATTGCGAAAGTAATAACTGGGATAGATGGTTTTAGTTTGATTTATTATTATTCCGCTTTTGTTAATATATTTATTTTTGTATATTCTATGTATTATTTTGGATTAGAGCTTTTAAAAAGTACCAAATTAGCATTAGCATTTACACTTTTGTGTACACTTGTTGGTAATTATGACTATATATTTAAAAATACATCTCTTTATCCATCTGTAAATACTTATTTTACACAGGTTGTTACAAATGTAAATGGGGTTACAGTAGCATTGCCATGCATATTAATTCTTTATATATGTATAAGACATTATTTTACATTGAAGAATAATAAGAAAAAAATGCTAATTGCAATATGCGTTTTAACTGCATTAGCAACTGGATTAAAGGGTCCGTTTGCAGTTGTATTAGTTGCAGCACTAATTGGAACACTAATAATTATTGCTATTAATAGGGAATTAACTAATGATAAAATTATACTGGGATTATGTACAGGTTGTTCCTTTTTATTTGTATATAAGTTTTTATTAAGTAGTAGTGCAACTTCTGCAAGTATTACTTTAAACACAATATTTCAAGTGGTTAAAATGTCGATAGTGGGCAAACTTACGATTCCTATGTTTGGGGATATACCTAATTATTATTATATACTAGGAATATCATTTCATTTCCTAATAGCTCTTGGGGTTGTAGCTATTCCATTTATTTTAATGATCTTTTATTTTATTAGGTATTTTATTGGGTCATTATTAGGCTCAAGTATAAAGAAACTTGATTATGATATATTATTTACATCACTTATATCTATTATCGGATGTTTTGGATATTATATAGTTTACCAAGCAGGTAGTTCACAAATGTATTTTTTATTTATAGCTATACCATTTATTGTATATTTGAGTTTGGTATATATAAATATGCATAAAAATAAAATTATACTTACTACATATTTAATTGTAGGTGTAATTATTGGAATTTTAACAACCTATAATGGTTGCAAAATTTATGCTCAAACTGGGTTAAAGACGTATAGAAATCAAAAATTATATATAACTAAAGCTAAAAGTAGTGCAAAAGATATTCACTATAATGGGATTTCAAGAAAAGAATATGACGCACTTATATGGCTTAAGAATAATACAACTATAAATGATGTATGTTCTTCAAATAGGGTATATTTATTTAAAATTATAAGCGATAATTCTGCTAGATTTTTTTATTATTCAGCAATATCAGAAAGAAATTTTTTTATCGAGGGATATAATTACTCTTATGGAACGATATCAAAGGAAGAAATAAATTCACGAAAAGCATATAATAAAAAGTTATATGAAGGTAGTTTAAAAGAAAAAATAATTGTGGTCAATAAATATAAAATAAACTATATTTTAGTTTCAAAATTCAGTGATTATAAAATTAATGATGATTTTTCTTATTTTAATAAAGTTTATGAAAACTCAGATATGGTCATTTATAAGGTAAATTGATTTTTATTATATTTACAGACATTTATAATTAAAGCAGTAGTTAGAAAGTTAAAGAAAAGTTAATGAAGCTCTGGGATAATCTCAGGGTTTTATTTTTACCTACTTTTACAGATATTAAAGGAAAAGATAGGTTTATATTGAATTAATATAAGATAAATGTAGAAATATAAGTACTCTAGTTCTGAATAGTAAAACAGAAGTAGAATTAATTCAAATTGAAATATAATTAGTTAGAAAAAAGGGAGGTTAAATTTAGCTGTGGATGATTCTAAAAGTATACTTAAATATTATAAGGACGAATTAAAGTGGAATCCGCCTTTTGCGGAAATACTTTCTAAATATTCACCAGAAGGATTAAAGGGATATTTGGGAATGCGGCAATCAGTTCAGGAAGGACATTTGCCTAAAAAGACAAGTGAATTAATTTTTACAATATTGGATAGTTTAGATGATGAGGTAATTGGTGCAAAGGCACACGCTGTTGCTGCCATAGAAGCAGGGTTAACCATGGAAGAATTAGTAGAAGCTTTTGTAATTGTAACTATTGTTAAAGGTGTTAATGTGTTGTGCAAAACGGGTGTTGAAGCAATAAAAGAAGCAGAGAAAAGATTTTATGAGATGAGTTTACCTAAAGAGGACCAACAATAAAAAATTGTTAACTGTGTATGTTATATCGAATTAGTAAAATGTTGCAATGCAAAATATTTATTTTATGTCGTACTTATAAAAAGCGCGTACTATAAATCTAAATAAGGGGTAGATAGAAATGATTTCTTATAAACTCGGATTAGAATATATTAATTGGTCTGAACTTTTTGATTTGTATAAAAAGGTAGGAATGTTAAAACGTTTTATAGAAAATAGAGAATTTGACAAGATCCAATCAGCATTTCAAAAAAGCTATAAGGTCGTTACAGCATGTGACGGAGAAAGGTTGATAGGTTCTTGCAGAATGTTATCTGATGGTATATGTTATGGTGCTGTGTTTGATGTAGCAGTGTTACCTGAATATCAGAAAATAGGTGTTGGGAAAGGGTTAATGAATTTATTATTAAAAGAGGAAGAACTTATGACTATTCACCTAACTTCAACATTTGGAAACGAAGAATTTTATAAAAAATTAGGATTTAAAAAGCATAAAACCGCTTATTCAAAATATCCATTTGAATCGAAATATGTTGAAAATTAGATGCTGCATAATTACTTATAGCATATCTTTGTTAACTTTTATATATAACATTTGTAAAATATAAAAAGTAGGTGATTAGAATTAAAGAACTTTTTAAAGCTTATAAAAGGAATATATTATTTTTTATTATACTAATTATCTCTATATGTATCTCTATAACTATTGGTGCAATTTCTATGTTTTTTATATCGTTTTATATACAAAATATATGGTTATCACGACTTTCATGTGCTTTGATTTTTAGTATATTACCTTTTATTTGTTGTTCAATTTTTAATATAAAATATTCAAAACAATTTGGGAATAATTTTCTAACATTTTTGAAAGTATCAATTTTCTCTTATTTCCCTATTTTTGTATTAGGGTTTATAATATCTTTATTTGTAAGCAGTAAATAGATAATATATATAATTAAATTTCTTTTCAAGTTCTTTATGCACCTTAGAACAAAGCTATAACTTTGTTCTAGGGTGTTTTTTTGCAAAATAATTTAATTGTTTACTTACAGAAAAAAATTATTGAAGGGTAAACTACTTTTAGCCGGCATCTTTAACCCTATTGATAATTCTATATATAGAAAAGTAATTGATAAAATTTTTAATTCTAGAGGTGAGTTAAATACAGAGCTAATAGAAGGGGATGATATATATATTCAAAACACCAATGTGAAAATAGTAAGAGGAAACAATATTACAATAGGTACAGGTTGTAACGTAGCTCTCATAGAGTATAAGGGCGAAATTAATGTTTCAGACGAATCTCTATAGTTAAAGATCAAAACAAGATATAATTAAAGAGCTTCACATTAATTAAGGGATCTCTACCTACTCTACACGATTTAGTTTATAAGAAATGTAATTAGGTTGCTTTATATGTAACCAATATTAGCAATGTCGCATACTTTACAGTGACTACTAAATCTTCTAAATTTAATGGGTGTAGAAATAAATGGGTACTTCAAGTTCTTATGAATGTTTAGGTTATGATAAGCACTGTAACGATAGACATTATAGATCCCTGGATACAATAGAAACATCATATCCAGGTCTACAGAATATAGTTTCAAATAATCCAATATTTTTAGGTTCAATAGTTGATGGAACAAAAACAGGTAGGAATATACAACTGGAAATAGATTAATTTTCAGTGCACCAGGGCTATATTTAGTAACTTATAGCTCATCTGCAGTATGGACCACACTTCCCTATGGAACCAACGAGGCGATAATCCAATTAAAGCTTAATCAAACGCTATTAGATGGTTCAGAAACTAGAGTTCAAGTGTTAACACCACAGCCTGTGGAAAACCAAAAATCAAATTTAGCTAAGACAGTTCTTGTTCTCGTAACTACTAGAAACTTATCCTTAACTTTAATAAGTACAAGCGTGCAAATTATGGGATTCATAGACACAACAGTAACTGTTGTAAAAGTAGGATAATAGAAAGTTAATGTAAAGGAACCGATCTTTTAGATAACGGTTCCTTTTTTATTAAGTTTCATTACTAAGAAGAATCACAGGTGATTTTATATATAACCTGTGATTTTTGTTTGAATAAAAATAGACTTACCTTGGCTTTATTATAAAGTGTATCATTGAGTATATCAAATAACATGATCCACTTATACAGCCTATATAAAGCGGTTTTATACTTTTTGCTACAAGGTAAAAGGAAAATTATAAATGTTTGTTGAATTATGTAAGGGGAACGTATAGATCTCTCTTGGTTAAAAAATAACGGGGATATGTCAAACCCATGTTTAATGGCGTCATAAATAACGTTAAGAATTATTAAATAAATAAGATAAACTGGACAGGTTATTTAAATAATGTGAAGTATGTAAAGTTGGCATATCATATAAAATGACAAGAACAATGTGGGTATCTTGAGTGCTGGACATTATATGAAATATGAAGAATTTCAGTTTGTTAAAGCAGATTAATAGTATCTTTTATTTAACATTTGTAGTAAGTGTGGTTGTATAGATTTTTATAAATTTTTTAGAAAAGGAGATATAAAATGAAATTATATAGTAATAAGGAGAAAAATATAGATATTTACACTTTGGATATTACAAGGTGGAAGGATTTTGAGACACTGTTTGGAGAAAGAGGAGCTTGCGGAGGATGTTGGTGCATGTCTTGGAGGTTAAGGAAGTCAGAGTTTGAAAAACAAAAGGGAACTATGAACAAAGAAGCAATGAAAAGATTGGTTGAACAAAATGAGAGTATAGGTGTGCTAGCATATATAGGTAGAGATGTAATTGGTTGGTGTGCAGTAGCGCCTAGAGAGGTATATTTAAGGCTAGAAAAATCTAGAGTGTTAAAAAGAATTGATGACGAACCGGTATGGTCAATTTCTTGTTTATTTATAACAAAGGCGTACAGAAGAAAAGGGATATCAGCTTTATTAATCAAGGGAGCTATTAATTATTGTAAAACAAATGGTGCTACAATAATAGAAGCATACCCAGTTGTACCATATAGTAGCAAGGTTCCAGATGCATTTATGTGGAAAGGAATGCCAACTACCTTTGAAAAAGTAGGATTTGTTGTTGCAGAAAGGAGATCAAATTCTAAACCTATTATGAGATATTACCTATGATATATAGCTTATGATATATTAACTGACAATTCTTCATTTGCAAATAAAGAATTGTCAGTGATTATACAGGTACCATTTTGAAAATGTTGTTTATAGATTTAATGCAAACGATAGTTAAGGATTAAGTATAAGTGTAATAGAGCTATATATAAGAGAAATATTTAAAAAACAAAGAATTAATCAGTATTACATTATCCATATACTGAGTTTGCCTATAATTGGAAGTCAAAAGATGTGTAAAACTTGATAGGGTTAGGTCATATCAGCGATATCGGATTACAAAAAGAAGTTGAATAAGTAGGGTTTAAAACAATTCAAAAGTATGCAATAGAAGGAATAATTTGGTTTACACCTTATTTAAACGAAAAATGGAAATAATTTAGGGGGTAGTTTTGAGTATGAAAAGAATTCCAGGTTATTTTTTGTTAAGTATAATAAGTATACTCACAATGCTTATTATACTTACAGCTTGTAGTAAACCACAATCAGTAAAAACAAATCAGTATGATATTGGGGCGTTAAGTATTGGAATTATTGGTGAGGCAACTAAAGTAAGTGAAAAACAAGTTACTTTCACCAAAATACAATTTCCCGATTTAGAAAAAGATACGTACGGAACAGTTTATTTTATATAAATATCCTGAGTTGTTAAAATTTAGAGGGTACATTCTAATGTTTGGTTTAATTATTGTTATGTGTTTCATTATTGTCTGTTCAATTAATTACATGAAGACAGCAGATGAAAGACAAGCTTTTAATCTGAAATTAGGATTATTATTTTTAGTAATATCAATAATAATAGTGGCACTATTAGTAGCATTAAAAAAAATTGGTGTAATACCAGAGTAATTGCATGTGATAAGAAAATTATATTATTAATTACAAATAAAGGCTATGATTTCCGAAGAAGTACTATTGATGTAATATGCACTGTTTAATTATAGGATTTTAATTTACTCCAGTAGGTATGCTGAGAAGTTCTTTTTTTACTTTGTACCTAGGAGGTGTTAAATTGCATATAATTCTATGGATTTTAGCAAGCTCAGGCAAGCCCTCACAAACACTCCAGGGGTGTTTATTTTATTATTTTAAATTAGGTATTGATAAACATGTACTGTTTTAAATGGTTAGAGTTCTTCAAGACAGAGAAGGATACTGTGAAAACCAAGCATTTGTTAGTTCAGACACATGCATCTTTTAGTAACACAAAGTTAAAGGATTTTAATATAGGGGAAGCAATTTATATATAATTATGTTAAATATTTGAATAATTATATTAATATACTCTATAATTGAATAAGGTTACTCAAAAATACAAAATTGAGGGGAGGTTATTTTGGAAAAGAGGTATACGCTTCTTGTAATTAGTGCTTGGTTAATTTTATTACTCACTGCATGTGCAAAACAAGAGATTAAACAAATGGTAATACCATTTGAGAATATTCCAATAGCTTCAGCTAAAAGTATTGAATTTACAAATTACACCATAAGAAGTGAAAATAAAGAATTAGGTAGGATAAAAACAGTCACAAAAAAACAAGACATGGGAAATATAGTGAAGTATATTAAGACCCTAAGTTGTACAGAAAGTACTCAAGAAGCAAACGATGGTGATTACTCGATTCGTTTAAGAGATGACAAGGGTAAATATATATATTCAATTCAAGTATCTAAAAATCAGCTTTGTTTCTATGGAAGGGGTACAAACACTGCTATATCTATATACGACTATAAGGACCCAAAACTTATTAATGAATTGGAGAGAATATATAAGGAGATAAATTATAAGGAAGTACTTATGATGAGAAAATAATTTGGGGATAATTGAATTAAGAGAAGCTATTTGGCTTCTCTTAAAAATCATTGTATTTTCAACATTATTATTAAATATAGCCTGGTCTAGATTTAAACCAATTTGAGGAGCTTATAAAAAAGGAGAGTATAACTAATATACAATTTAAAAATTCAAAAGAATATATATAAAATGATTAGTAGAGCATCAATAGTTCGCATGTTTCCTAAAGGGTGAGGTAGAGATTACCTATATGAGTTTGATTGGAGGTGTATTAATGGATATTACATTTAATACAGAGATTGGTCGCTTTAATTATAGAGTTGCAGGGATTTTAATTCATGATAATAAATTACTTGTAATGAAAGATGAAAATTCTCCATATTATTATATTCCTGGTGGTAGAGTAGCAATGAATGAAACAAGTGAAGATGCAATAATGAGAGAAATTGGAGAAGAGGTAGAAATAGATGTTAATGTAAAGAGATTGCTTTGGATAGTTGAGAATTTCTTTACTGAGGAACAAAGTGGTGAGAAGTTTCATGAATTAGGATTATATTATCTGCTAGAGTTGAAAGATGAGAATGTTCTTGGAAATGGTAGTGAATTTGTCATGGACGAAGGTGGAAAGCACACGCTTATGTTTACTTGGAAGCCTTTAGAAGACATTAAGAATTTATTCATTTATCCTCTTTTTTTGAAAGAAAAGATTATGAAGTTACCTAATACTATGGAACACATAATTGAAATTAAATCGAAAAATTTATAATGAGTTTGTAAATTTTATATATTAATATACTCTATTAATATATAAGGATTATTCTTAAAGTTCGTCATAAACAAGATTAGAATTACTAAAGAAATCAGATAAACTTGGTGATAGAATAAAAATAGTACAATAGAAATTGAGAAAGTTCCTAATAAGTATTACAATGAAAATAATAGATGGAGGGACTTAATCATGAGAAAACAACACGATAAACAATTTAAAGAAGATGCTGTAAAATATTATATA
>NZ_DATCQT010000017.1:0-9672 GCF_036569345.1 Clostridium sp. | reverse complement strand
TGCTGCTTTTTATTATTCATAGAAAATAAAGTTCTCAATTTTTAGGAATTCGGCTACAAATAAAGCACATTAAATTTATTCAAGATACATTTTTGCTTTTCAATCTGCATTTTAAATCCTAATATTTTCATTATAGTTTTTCCATAAGTTAGTTAACACTATCAATCCTTGATATAAGAAAGTGGCTTAAAACACCCTCGTAATTTCATAATTAAAAAGGCATTATTCTTTTCGAAGGCATACAGATCACTTTTTTAAAATTGGGAATGAATTTTAAAAAGGTGAAATCATCAACCTTTGACAGCACCATCAGTAAGACCACTTACCAAATACTTTTGGATAACACCAAACATAATAAATATAGGTATTAATGCAATGACAGAACCTGCCGTCATCATTCCCCAATCTATATCATATTTGCCTATAAAGGAATTAATCCCAGTTGGAAGAGTTTTAAGGGCTTCCCGGCTTATAAACAGTGTATTAAAGAATAATTCATTCCATGCTCCCATAAAGGCAAAGACAAAAGTTGCAATAATCCCTGGTTTCATTACAGGAAGTATTATTCTTATCAATGCTTGTATTCTTGAACATCCATCAATCATTGCTGCTTCTTCCAAGGTATATGGAATTTTTTCGAAGAAACCTCTTATTATCATGGTGCAAAAAGGAATGTTTAAAACTATATAAATTATTATTAATCCTGGCAAATTATTTATAAGACCTAACTTTGCAAAAAGTATAAATATAGGCACTATAATTGCTGCCACAGGAACCATTTGAGTTGCAAGGAATAGAAAGAGAGTAAGTTTCTTACCAGCAAATTTAAACCTTGCCAGAGAATACCCTGCAAATAGTGATATAATCAAGGTCCCTATTGAAGCAGTAGTACTTACTATCATACTATTTTTAAAGTACACTGGAAAGTTTGTAGTTTTTAATATATTCACATAATTATCCAAAGTAAAATGCTTTGGGAGATATGTTATAGGTATTGTCACTATTTCTTTAACTGACTTTACCGATGTAATAAATATCCATATAATAGGGAAAGTCATAAAAACAAAGAATACTACCATTAATATGTATCTCAATGCTTTGCTTAATTTATCTTTCCTGTTCATTAAAAATCACCCGCTTTATCAAACTTTGTAATTGATAGATAAAGTATAGTATATATAAGTAGTATTACTAAAAATATGACGCTTAGTGCCGATGCCTGTCCGAAATCAAGGGCTTTATATGCTTTGAAAATAATATAAGAAGCCAAATTGTTTGATGAATTCAATGGTCCTCCATTTGTCATTATGTATATAATATCTGCAAAACTAAATATCCATATGACTCTAAGTAGCAAAGTTGTAATGATAGTTGGTTTTATGTATGGCAGAGTTATTTTGAAAAATTTCGCTATTTTTCCTGCACCATCTATTTCCGCAGATTCATATAAGGTAACCGGTATTGACTGAAGTGCAGCCAGAATCATTATTGTGAAAAATGGTATACCATACCAAATATTTGCCACTATTGCAGAAGAAAGTGCCGTATTTACTTGTGCTAAGAATGAAATAGGTTCTTTAATTAAATGCAATTTGAGTAGGATATCATTAATAACACCGTACTGTCCATTAAGTAGCCATTTCCAAATTAAGCCTATCAAAAATCCAGGTACTGCCCAAGGAGCAAGAACTAAGGCTTGATATAAACTCCTAAATTTAAATTTTTTATTCAATAGCAGTGCCAAAATCAACCCCAATATAAACTGGAAGCTTATTGAACCTGCAACCCACCAGAATGAGTTCTGCAGAATCTGCCAAAAATCTTTTTCTGCGAATATTGCTTTGTAATTTTCCAAACCATTGAAATGAATATTGGGATCATTTAGTTTGTAATGGTAAAAGGAAGTTACTATCCCTTTTGCAATTGGATACCCAATAAAAACAAACATCAATATTAATCCAGGCATTATATATAAATAAGGCTCAATCTGCTTCTTTTTAATATTACTTATAACTCGTTTTTTTGTTACTAGTAATTTTCTACTTGCCAATATTCTACCTCCTTTTAACAGGAATGGAGTAATCCTCCACTCCTCATGATCTAATACTACTATTTTTTATTGTATTTAGCATTTGCATTTTCTAAATATGTAGATATGTTATTCATAGTTTCTTGTGCAGTTTGTTTTTTCAATAGATATGACTGCAGTTCTTGCGCAGCGATCTTGCCGGTAAATTCTCCCCATTCGGGTAAATATTCAGGAGCACTGAACAATACTGTATTTTTATCTTCTAAAGTTTTTGTGTATGCAGAAATAAAACCTTTTTTAAAGTCAACGCTATCAGCAGGTACTTTTGTTGAAGGAATAACTGAATTTTTAACACCCCATTTAAGGTTGACTTCAGGGCTCATCATATAAGAAATGAATTTCCAAGCAGCATCTTTCTTTTCAGATGTAGATGTCATTGAAAAACCAACGTATCCTCCTTGTAAATATCTCTTACCATCAGGGCCTACAGGAGCTAATCCTGTTTCAAATGTTCCTTTAGCCATTTTTTCTTCACATGACTTTATTACTTCAGAGTCCTGTATAATTAGTGCGGTATTACCTGATGTGAATGCATCAACTGTTTCTGCATATCCCCAGTTAAGGGCATCCTTTGGAGATGCGTTGAAATACATATCAGTGAATTTTTTAAATGCTTCAACGGATTCAGGTTTTCTGAATACACTCTTACCGTTTTTATCGAAGTAATTGGTGAATCCTCCATTAGTCATAATGAAATTCGACATAAGAGTCCAGCCTCCGGCTCCTCCTCTGAATGAATATCCATATCTATTTTTTGACTTATCCGTAATTTTCTTTGAAGTATTAAAGAATTCCTCTGTGGTGTTTGGAACAGCAATGCCTGCAGCTTTAAACCAATCACTCCTATAATACATTGCTTGGAAATACAAACTATGAGGTATAACATACAGCGTGTTTTTGTATGCTTTACCAAGCTTAAGACTTGTCTCTGTCAGAGTATCCTTTTTGTCCCATTTATTAAAATATGGTTGCAAATTTTCTATCTTACCGGTTGCACCAATTTCAGAAACCCAGTTTGCCGCCATTTCAATTACATCTGGTAGCTGATTTGCAGCTGACAGTGTAATGATTTTATCATGAGCCTGTTCCCATGGCTCAGAGATTAATTCAACTTTTGTATCTTTATTCTTTAATTCA
Organism: Clostridium sp.; assembly: GCF_036569345.1. Lineage (GTDB taxonomy): Bacteria > Bacillota > Clostridia > Clostridiales > Clostridiaceae > Clostridium_AD. The sequence continues at coordinate 6,446 of NZ_DATCQT010000017.1, read as the reverse complement.
AAGTCAGATATAAGCTCTTTTACAAATTTAGTCCTCTCAGGACTGGTTAGAGTCTCCATAAACTGAATAGTTGTTACTTTTGGCTTATTAGATTTACTACATCCGTAAAAAGCCATGGAAACAACCAAAACAAACGCTAAGACTATTAATAATCTCTTCATTACTATTCATCCTTTCAGTGCTTGGACCAACATATGGTCTCACATCTTATAGCTTATATTCGACTAGAATAACTAGAATCCTCTTTTTGGTAAACTTTTTCGAAACAATTTGTAAACTTATTATCGAGCATAGTGTATTTTATTTTATAAATAATTTTATTTGGCAGATTTGAAAATTCTATATTTTATGGCTAAATATCATTATTAGGTGCAGTTATTAAATGGTGAAAAACAATGGATAAGTTGTATAAACATTATATAAATTTTAGTGACATCATTAATAAGTCATCAAAAAAACAATGAATGTAACACATCAGAATTGAACTGCTCCCTATAAAGTAGACAGTGGAAATAAAAAAAATACTAACTCTTGAAAGTTAGTATTTTTTTTGATTAAAGCATTGGTTTATATGTGTTGTTAAGGATTCAGTTAAATTTAACTAACCCCTTTATACCTTGAAGATTTTTATAATTTATTAAATTAAGAGTCTGTAGAAATACAATCTTTATTTTATTTAAACCTCTTTTCCTCATTTCTCTTATTAAAGTACTTCTCCTATTAGAGAGCCTAGCGTAATTGCTAGGGTTTTTTACTTATTGGCTAACACTTTTAAAATAATTATTTAAATCTTGCCCTATATATTATTTTTACTATTTATTTATATCTAAAATTTAAAATATTATAAGTACTTCGCGGATTTCAATGCAAAAAAAAATAACCTCCGGAAGAAGTTAGATGAGATATTATTAATTTAAATTTGAATGTTACATAACTGTTATATCTTTCATGATGTCGGTTATATTAATGTATTTGTCACCAGTTTTCAATTAACACACACAACTTAGTTTTTGATTATATTTAAATTAAAGTTAAGGTATATATTGAAGTTAATTTAACATGCGCTTTTTACTCAATATATTTCACATGAAAAAATGTACACTATAGATACAAACTATTGTTATATATGGAGGTATTGTATGGGAAATATAGATGTAAAAAAATTAAAGCAATCAGCTTATATACAAGAAAGAATAGCGTCAAATGGAACTAGTCTTTCAGATATTTCACTTGAAACATGGATACAAGATATTAAATTGCCGAAAAAGTATATTGAAAATTTTCTAGATTTTTATAAAATGACTGAAGTTGAATTACAACAAATTATTCAACAGACAGTAAGTGAAATTAAATATAATAAAAATCCAGAGTGGATAAATCATCTCAAAAATATAATGTTAACATTTGATAATAATAAAGATTTTTTGAAATATATAAAAAACGAAGAATATCTAAAACATCCTTTTATAGTTTTTGCTTATCCATTTTTAAAATGGATCTACTCTACTCTTGATGTAGTAAATCAAGGTGGAGATATAGACAAAGACGTACTAATTTCATCAATATTAGAATCAAGTTTATTTACTATACTCAAAATATCTTCAAAAACTTTAATTGTAGAAATAACAAGATATAGTAATGAAAATAGATTGATAGGTAATAATTCTGAAGAAAGATATGAAAATTTCTGTCAACAGATTCAAAAGAGTAAAAATTTTGAAGATATTATATATACATATCCAACTATGCTTCGAATTATAATTGAGGAATGCATTCAACAACAAAAATCTATATTAGAAGCCGTTTCTAATTTGAAAAATGATTTTTCAGAGATAAAAACAAAATTTAATTTATCAGGAAATATAATTAACATACAATCAAATTTAGGAGATAGTCACTGTGGGAAAAAATCTGTTTTGATATTTTGTTTTGAAAAAGGAAGGATTGTATATAAACCAAGATCTTTAGATGTAGACGAAAGTTTTAATAGTTTAATTGATTATATCAACAAAAAAACATTAAAATATAAAATAAAAAAGACAAATTTAATTGCAAAGAAAAATTACGGGTGGCAAACTTATATAGAGTATTTAAATTGTTCAAATAAAGAAGAAGTAAAAGAAAACTATTATAAAGTTGGTGTTTATACATGTTTGTTCCATGTTTTGTTAGGAACTGATATGCATATGGAAAATCTAATAATGTGCAAAGCTGATCCTTTTTTCATTGATCTTGAATCTTTATTCCAAAGTTTTAATGGAAAAGATATAAAGCATGAAACATCTTATAAAAAAGTTCTAGATAAAATTAAATCTTCAGTATTGAGGACTTGCCTTTTCCCAGCTAGTATGAATAAAAATACTATTAAAGATATTAGTGGAATAACTGGACATGGAGGTCAAAAAATTCAAAAGAGTAAGTTTACTTTTGAAAATAATTATACAGACCAAATTAGATTAACAAGAGAATCATATGTTATAAAAGACAAAAAAAATATTCCTTTACTAAATAATCAAAGAGTTGATCACAAAGAATACACCTCATTTCTATTAGATGGGTTTAATGATTGTTATGAACTTATATTAAATAATAAACAAGAATTTATAGGTCATAATGGACCAATTTATCAATTTGGTACAAATAGAGTACGTACTATTGTTAGAAATACTAATGATTATGGAATTGTGCTAAATGTTTCAACACATCCCAAATATTTAATAAATGCAGCATATAGAAATAAACTTTTCGACAATATGTGGAGTATCTTAAATACAGATATCAAATTAAAAGATATTGTATCATCGGAAATAAAAGACTTGTTTAATGGAGATATTCCATATTTTTACTCTTTGGTTAATAGTAAATCTATTTATGATAGTTTTAATAATGAGTATAAGAATTTTCATGATGAAACTCCTTTAAAAGAAGTAATAAAACGTATAAAAGATATGAATAAAGAAGATAAAATATTTCAATCAAGTTTAATAAAATTAACGTTAGCTAAACCGATAAAAAAATGGGAATTAAAAGAGTATAAAAAGGACTATTCATTCACTTCTAATCTAGTTGAAAAAAGCAACTATTATCTGTTAGAAGAAGCAGAAAGTTTAGCTTCACAAGTTATTAATTTATCAACGTCAACTGATAAATATAACGATTTATGTTGGTCAAATGTCATGATAGGTAATGGGGGTCAATGGATTCTTTCTCCCCTAGATGTATCTCTATATGATGGTGTATTAGGAAGTGCACTTTTCTTTGCATGTCTTTATAAAATTACAAAAAAAGATGAATATATAAATACCGTAGAAAAGATATTAACATCTGCGGAACTTTATATAAAATTTTATAAAAATGGAGATTCAATTTCTGCTTATTCTGGAGATGCTTCAATAGCCTATTGTTATTATTTTCTGGGAATTATTTTAAGTAGATTAGATTTAAAACGAAAAGGAGTTCTTCATATATTAAAGTGCAGGGACCTAATTAAAGAGGACAGCAGTTTTGATATTATTTCTGGTTGTGCTGGGACTTTAATTGTTGCATTAAACATATATAAGAAAAATCTAAACGAAGAAGTACTTGATGTTGCAATCAAATGCGGAGAACACTTAGTAAAAAAGGCTACTCCCATTAAGGATTGTGTAGGTTGGAATACTCCTGTAGGCGGAGGAATTGCATTGGCCGGAATGTCTCATGGAAATTCTGGAATCTCATGGGCGCTTATAGAACTTTACAAAATAACAAACAAAAAAATGTTTTTAGATTATGGATATAAAGCAATTTTATATGAAAGAACGATTTATTCACCTGAAGACAAAAATTGGTTTGATTTAAGAAATAGAGAAAATAGATTAGCAAAAGGCTTCCCCGAATCTGTTAATTGGTGTCATGGAGCACCTGGAATAGGAATGGCACGCATAAGTAAGCGTAAAATAGCCCACACCTTAACCTAAGGCCTGAGCTGAGCTATGATATTATTTCTTCAGTGGCTTTCTGCAATTATCAGGCAAATCCTTAGACCAGGGAAGAATAGCATCTAGTTTTTCTTTATTATTCACGTCTATATTAGGCAACTGTTCAAATAAATATGTTAGATATGGAAACGGACTCAAACCATTTTTTTTGGCCGTTTCAATAATGCTATAGATAATAGCACTCGATGTTGCACCTTTTGAAGTGTTTGAGAATAACCAGTTTTTTCGACCAATTACAAAAGGTTTAATAGATCTTTCGGCACGGTTATTATCAATTTCAAGCCTTCCATCAAGTAAGAATCTTTCTAGTTTCCTCCATTGATTGCGGCAATAAGCGATAGCTTTACCAAATGCACTTTTAGGAAGAACCTGCTTGCTCTTAATATTTAACCACACTAAAAAAGCATCTAGAACAGGTTTACTTTGTTCTAAACGTTGCTTATAACGATCCTCATCTGTTATATCAACTAGTTTTCTTTCAATTTCAAATAATTTGTTGCAGTACTTCAACCCTTCCATTGCAGCCACTGATGAACTGGTAGATTTATCAGGCATTGCTTTTAGACTTTCGTCAAAATAGCGCCTAGCATGTGCCCAGCATCCAACTATTTTAACGTTAGGAATATCATTATACCCGGCGTAGCCATCAGTATGAACATACCCTTTAAATCCATCTAAAAATCTACGGGGATGTTTGCCAGCTCTAGTAGTTTGATATTCATACATAATAATTGGAGGTCCCACCCTTCCTGTACGGAATAACCACATATAGGATTTTGTTGTTGCGGCTCTGCCGGATTCATTAAGAACCTGAAGAGTTGTCTCATCAGCATGAAGTATGTCCTGCTTTAATAAGTGTTCATGCATCCTATGATACAATATTTGCAGCCAATCATTAGAACCATGAATCATCCAGTTGGATAACGTTTGGCGTGATAATTCAACGCCAAAATATGAAAACTGCTGCTCTTGTCTATAGAGAGGAATAGCTTCTACAAATTTCCGATTCATAACAAAAGCCATTAAAGAAGGTGACACTAAACTACCAGATAAAACTGGTGATGGCATAGCGGCTGTAATAATAGGAGTTGTAGTATCATTTGCCTCGCAATTGCGGCAAGAATAAATAAAACGTACATGCTCTACTACTATTACTTGTGCAGGAACTACTTTAAGCTCGCGTCTTGTTTCCTTACTCATTTCATGTAGGGGTTCACCACATTTAGGGCAATCTTTTTCATCGCCTTCAAGACGATACTCGATAACCTCAACAGGGAGGTCTTCAAGCATCTTTTCTCTCTGGCCTACTTTTTTACGACGCTTATAAGTGATTTCTTCAACCGTAGGTTCAATTGCAGTTTGATCAGCTTCCTTCTCAGCGTCATTAAATATGCTTAGTTGATCGAGGTCTGTTTTTTCACTAGAAGCACCAAATCGCTTCTGATTAGCAAGACGAAACTGTTCCTCATACCATTTAAGCTTTGCATTGAGTTCTTCGTTTGATGCGGCTAGCATTGCACACTTATTTTCAAGGTTTTCCATTCTATATTCAGTTGTATTATTATCAATTATATTATTGTTTTTATTATTATTTATCATGATATAATTATACCATGATTCGCTAAAAAATGATATAAAAAAATACCTATAAACCGTTAGTTATTCATGGTTTACGAGCATAATATGAGTATGGATATTGACTATATATTTGTTGCCTTTTCTTAGATGATTATTCGTTCTCTTACTGGTTTATGTGCTTCTTTTTGTTCTAATGTTAAACCATCTAATAACCATCTAAGTTGCCTTTGACTTATATTTAATGTTTCGCCATTTATATTAGAAGGCCACTTAAATCTTCCTTTTTCTAGACGTTTGTAGTGAAGCCAAAATCCGTCAATTTCCCATTCAAGGATTTTAATTTTATCTTTATTTCGGTTAGAAAAAACAAAAAAGCTTCTAGAAAAAGGATCCAAATTAAAGGTTTCTTGTACTATAATTGCAAGACCATCAATAGATTTTCGTAAATCAGTAGCTCCGCAAGCTATATAAACATTATTTACTACGACGTTACTTAGCATAGCGAAAGCAATACTTCTGTAACTTTTGAAAATAAATCTTTATCAAAATTGGAGTTTATCTCTATGGATGCAACGCCTATTTTAACAATTAAAGATTTTTCACTTATGACATCCTTTAATTCAGTAGCATCAACTGAAACCCAATTAGCCACTTTTTTAGTGGCAGTGCGATCGGTACTGAATTCGCGAATCCATGAACGTAGCCTGGCCGGCTTAATATCATTTTCTTTACACCAAATAGCTACTGTTTGCCCGCTGGCATTGTAATCATCTACTCGATGTTGCCACATGAAGTTTACTTTTGTTTCTGACATAAGAATACCCCCCTGTTTTGAGGTTATTATCTCATGAATTAAAGAGCATAGGAATGTGGGTAGTATTTGACGCTTAC
>NZ_DATCQT010000016.1:0-47805 GCF_036569345.1 Clostridium sp. | reverse complement strand
AAATAATAATAATAATAATAATAATTACAATAACTTAATATAAAATGGCAGTATTAAGACCTCTTAATACCGCCATTTCACTTAATCAAGCTTTTTAAATGGACATATACTCCATTTTTCTCTTTTTAAAATACACTGGTTTCAGATTACATATCTCACATATTTTAATAGCTTCCGTAAAATAGTTACCAATATTCTGGGCACTATGAGCATCTGAGCCAATTGTTACATATTTCCCACCCATTTGATTATATGCTTTATAAATATTAATTAAATTATTATATGCTTGCTTATTATCTAATCTTCTAGTGTTAATCTCCATTATTTTTCCGTTATGTAATATAGTTTTTATAACTTCATTAATATATTCATCAAATTCATGATAATGTATTTCATTATCCTCAAAAGTAGCATACCGAGATATATAGTCAATATGCCCTAAACTATCAATAAAGTCGTATTGTTTTACGTTATCAATCATACTTGAAAAATATTGCTCAAAGGCTTCTTTTTTAGTTTTACCTTCATAATATTCGGGATAATAAATATCTTCTCCCTTTGCTGCATGTATAGAGCCAATTACATAGTCAAAAGAATATTTTCTCAAGATTTCTCTATTTTCCTCTAAGCAGTTTTGCTGCATTCCAATTTCAATTCCAAGCATAAACTGACTACTCCTATACTTCTCGTAGTCATTAAAATATTTATCCATATCAAATATATTGTCTATTCCCGGCGGAAATTTTAAATCTAGATGTTCTGTAAGCGTCATACCTATGCCTAAATTTCTTGATTGCTTAAGCGCATCCTGAAGTTTCATTTGAGAATCGTCTGAAAACTCTGTATGTACATGTGAGTCTATCATAATTCATCCCCCTAGTATTACTTTATATTATTTAATAACTATATGCACGTTAACGTTTTTAATTATATCAAAATTTAGTATAAAAAGATACAACCATAAATTACTCTTATAATTATTTTGTATTCTTATAATCTACAATAAAAGCTTCACCCTTTTTCATTAAAACATGTCCAGAACTATAAGGCTTGCCTTCAACAGTTATATAAACCTTTTTCACCATATAATAATCACCCAATGTATTCGTAATGCATTGAAGTATTTGGCTTTCATAACCACTGCCAGCATTCATTTCCTCTGTAAATTCTTTTGAAAAATCTACGTGTACCATACCATCTATATTTAAATAAAGACTTTTAATTTTTGTGTTAGGGCTAATTACTTTGCCTACATTTTTATTTGGGACTTCCTTGAAAACTTTTTCAAAAATTGTTTTAGTTATATAATTTGTATTGAATGAAAGTTTTTCATTAGTAATGTAATTAACACCATCATTGCCGTTTGGAAAATAAAATTTAACTATTTGAACAAATGACACATTTTTCTCTATCTTACTCAAAGAAGAACTCACCTTAGTGCCATTGGATTCCAATATGGTTTTAACTAATCCAATATTCGGAGCGTAATAATCTTTTACAATGCCATCCTTTCTCACTGTAGAGACCTCGATACATTTATAATTACCTAATGGTGTAGTAATAACAACATTAACATTGCTTATGCTCCTCACATTACCATCTAGCAATGTCCATGAGTTACCCTTTATAAGAGGTTCCTTTAATAAAATTTCAGGTTTAGCATTATTTTTCAAAGTGAAATTTTCTCTATAATAAATTTCTGATTTTAAAAATATAAGTCTTAATTCACCATCTTTATTTTCAATTACCTTTACAGTTTCTGTACCACCATTGTTAGTTCTTATCTGTTCTCGATTTGCACTTACATAATCTACATTATAATAATAGGTTGCATATTCATTACCATTTCCAACATAACTATATTTCACATTTTTTTCAAAGGGATAATAATTTTCTATCTTAGGTGTAGCAATAGATATTTTTAAATTATTATTTTGCACATTAGAATTACCACTTCTCGCTGGAGTAGTATTTTCAGATGATATTTTTTTATTACAACCAGTAAAAAAAACAAATGTAAATAAAACTAATATAACTAATATGTTTTTTCTCATATTATTATGTACCCCCTATTTTTAATTTCGCTTATATTTAAGTATAATGTAATTTAAATATAATACAATTTAATATTTAAAATTTAGTTTAACTTAAAATAACAGCACTTAGAAAGTATGAATCATTTTCTAAGTGCCGTTAATTATATATAATGTTACTATTTCTGTTTTTAACATTAATAATTTATTTTGATATGTTATGAAATGACCTTATGGTATGTCTTTAGAATATCCCCTCCACCAGATATTGTGGCATCATATGTGCCTGCCATGCTTTCCATGCCAACTATCCAATTAAATGTAGTAACTCCTGTTCGATCTGTAGTTCGCCATTGTACAACATAAATTGTTTTATTACCTGATTTATATGAAGTTTTTATGTTATATAAAGTGTTCGGAACTCCTTGTATTGTTATAACCCCTGTTTGCCCCAGCTTAACGTCAGTTACAGAATTTATGATTTTCAATTGTCTTTGAGCTACTATGTTTTGTTTTTGAGACATATTTATTCCTTCTACCATTGTACTTGCCTCAGCAGTGCGATTGTATCCAATCATACACATACCCAATAATAAAATACATGCTACCTTAATTTTCATAAAACCACCTCTTCTTATATTAAGGTGTCCATAATTATATTAAAATATCACATAATATTAAGTTGCAATTATAATAACTTAAAGTATATCAAACTGCATATTATAGAGCCTTGCATATGTACCATTTTTTTCTAGAAGTTCAAAATGCGTCCCTTCTTCTGCTATTCCTTCCTCTGTCAAAACTAAAATAGTATCCGCATTTTTTATTGTACTAAGTCTGTGGGCTATTATTATAGTGGTGCGATGACGAGAAAGTTTCTCTAAAGAATTTTGTATCAGCCGCTCACTCTCATTGTCTAGAGCAGATGTTGCTTCATCTAATATCAAAATAGGAGGATTTTTTAAAAATACTCTAGCTATGGATATTCTCTGTTTTTGACCTCCAGATAGCTTAACTCCTCTTTCTCCAACATAGGTGTCATAACCTTCTTCAAGCCCCATAATAAATTCATGCGCATTTGCACGTTTTGAAGCCTTTATCATATCCTCATCAGTGGCACTTGGTCTACCGTAAGCTATATTTTCTCTTATTGTTCCTGCGAACATATAAACATCCTGCTGCACTATACCAATATTATTTCTTAATGATTTTAATTTAATATCTTTAATGTCAATATCATCTATTTTTACAGCGCCTTCATCTATTTCATAAAATCTTGGAATTATACTACAGAAAGTAGTCTTACCTCCCCCTGATGGACCTACTATAGCTACTGTCTTTCCAGCCTCTACAGATACATTAATATTACTAAGTATAGTATTCTTATTATCATAACTAAAAGATACATTATTAAAACTAATCTTTCCTTTGATATTATCAAGTTCTATTGCATCCTTCTTGTCTACAATGTCTGGAAGGGTGTTTATTACCTCTAAAAATCTTTCAAACCCTGTTATGCCTCTTTGGTACTGCTCAGTAAAATTCACCAACTTCTCAATTGGATTTAAAAAGATGTTAATATATAAAATATAAACAACTAAGTCTGTTGTATTTAAGCTACCAAAACTTATAAAAACTCCTCCAAATAAAACTACGCAGAGATATAAAATTCCTTGAAAGAAACCATTCATACTAAAGAATCTTCCCATTATTGTATAACCTACTTCCTTTGTATTAAGGAATTCATCATTACCTCTTTTGAATTTGTTTCTCTCAATCTGTTCATTTGAAAATGATTTTACAACTCTTATCCCCGAGAGACTATCTTGAATTTGAGCATTTACATTTGCTATTTTCTCTCTATTCTTTTTAAATATTGATTTCATTTTTTTGTTATAGGTAATTGAAAAATATGCCATGAAGAGAGTAATAAATATTAATATGGCAGTTATATTAACATTAATGCTCATAAGAATAACAAAAGAACCTACTATTTTCAATATAGATATAAAAATGTCCTCAGGTCCATGATGAGCGAGTTCTGATATATCAAACAAGTCGGTGACTATTCTTGACATAAGTTTTCCAGTATTGGTATTGTCATAATAAGAAAAACTTAATCTTTGAAGATGGCTGAATATATCATTTCTCATATCGGCTTCCATTCTTGCCCCCATTATATGTCCCCAGGATGTTATATAATACTGACAAAAATACCTAATAATATACATAACAAGTAACGCACCACCAATCAATGTTATGTATCTTAATATTTGGGCTTTACCCAATGTGTACACATTATTCAACAGAAATCTCACAATTATAGGAAAGACAAGATCTATTGATGATAATATAAATGCACAAAACATGTCCATAAAAAACATGCCCTTATATGGCTTATAGTAACTAATAAATTTTTTTATAATATTCATAACTTAAGTATTACCTTCTTTCATAATTGACCTAAAATAGTAACAATGAAGTATACATCGCACATCTATCATACAAAAAAGGCCGAATGGAATCATTTAGCTATTCCACTCAACCTTTTTTAAATTATGTATTAATATAATGGATACATGCTACATAACTTCACTACTTTCTCTCTAATTGGTTCTAAATTTCCTTCTCTACCTTCTATAGTTTCATTTATAAGCTCAGCTATTTTTTTCATTTCTTCTTCCTTAAATCCTCTCGTAGTTACAGCAGGTGTTCCAATTCTTATACCACTTGTAACAAATGGACTTAAAGTTTCATTCGGTACAGTATTTTTATTCACAGTAATACCCACAAGATCTAATAGCTTTTCAGCTTCTTTACCAGTAATATTTTTATTTGTTAACTCTATAAGTAAAAGGTGATTGTCAGTACCCCCTGATACTAATTTAAAACCATATTTAAGAAGCTCTTCTCCAAGCACCTTTGCATTTTTAACCACTTGTTCAATATAAACTTTAAATTCTGGTCTAAGAGCTTCCCCAAAACAAACTGCCTTAGCTGCTATAGTATGCATTAATGGTCCGCCTTGCATACCTGGGAAAATAGATTTATCTATTTGTTTTGCATATTTTTCTTTACATATAATTGCTCCACCTCTAGGTCCTCTTAGAGTTTTGTGGGTTGTAGTAGTAACAAAATCAGCATATGGCACTGGAGACTGGTGTGCTCCCGTTGCAACAAGCCCTGCTATATGAGCCATGTCTACAAACATATATGCCCCCACTTCATCACAAATTTCTTTAAAACGAGTAAAATCTATAGCTCTTGGGTACGCACTAGCACCAATAACTATCATTTTAGGATTGTGTTTTTTAGCGAGCGATCTAACTTCTTCATAGTCTATAGTCTCTGTTTCTAAATTAACGCCATAAGAAATGAAGTTATATAACATTCCTGAAAAATTCACTGAACTTCCATGAGTTAAGTGTCCACCATGACTTAAATTCATACCGAGTACCGTATCTCCTGGTTTGAGAACTGAGAAGTATACAGCCATATTAGCTTGAGAACCTGAATGAGGTTGCACATTAACATGATCTCCCCCGAAAAGTTCTTTCATTCTATCGCGAGCTAAATTTTCTGCTTTATCAACTACTTCACACCCTCCATAATATCTTTTAGCGGGATACCCTTCTGCATATTTATTAGTTAATATAGACCCATTTGCCTCAAGTACTGCTCTACTAACAAAATTCTCAGAAGCAATTAGTTCAATATGATCCTCTTGTCTTTTATTTTCCTCTTTAATAATTTCATAAATCTCTAAGTCACTGTTTTTTAAATATTCTTTCATATTCATAACCATCCTTTCATCTTTTAAGTTAATTAATCCATTAAAATGATTGCAATAATAATATTATAAATCAATAAAAAAAATATTCTAAAATCTTAAAATATTTATTATGTTTATATTATAAAATTTAATAACAATTTTATCAACTAAAACATGAAAATTCCCCTAAATCTTCCCGATTTTTTATTTATTATTACTAATATTGTTTATTAAAACAAATGAAAACGATTATAATATAATATATTTTAATCTTTAAATAATTATAAATAATTTAATTTTCTAACTAATACAAATCTAACGGATTTATGGTATATACTAATAGAGCAATTTTATTATTTTATGCTTTTCAAAATTTAATGTATAATATTTTTTATTTGTAATAATCAACAAAAATCTAAAAGTGTTTTTTAGCGAAAGGAGACCTAATGCATATTGATGATATTATTCATATAGCTGCTGAAGCTGGTAAAATCATATTAGAAAATGGTGGAGAAACATATAGAGTTGAACAAACAATTACTATGATATGTAGCTCTTATGGCATACCACGAACTGAATGTTTTGTTACTCCTACAGGTATTATGATTTCAATAACTAATAGTGAAAACCAGACCATTTCTATAATTAGAAGAATACACCTTAGAACAGTTAACCTTAGTAAGGTTTCCATGATTAACAATCTATCTAGAGAATTAGTACTCAGCCCAATGTCCATAAGTGATGTAAGAAAAAAAATCGATTATATTAATAATTTGACACCTTATTCTCAGAAGACCACAACTTTTTTTTCTGCTTGTTCTGCAGGATTTTTTACTTTACTTTTTGGTGGGAATTATAAAGATTTTTTTGTGGCCTTTATAATTGGAGCTCTAATAAATTATTTAAGTTTATCTTTAGATAAATTAGGTGTGAATAGTTTCCTGAAAAATATGCTGGGTGGTTCTTTAGCTGCATTCATAGCCCTTTTAGCTACCTCACTAAATGTAGTAGGAAATATGGATACTATAATTATAGGTTCTATAATGCTACTAGTACCTGGCATCGCAATAACTAATGCCATACGCGATACTATTGCGGGTGATTTAGTTTCAGGAATCTCTAGGTCAATAGAAGCTTTATTTATAGCCATTGCAATAGCTGCAGGCACAAGTATAGTTTTCAAAATATGGTTTTTGTTGTTTGGAGGTAATTTTATATGATTCTTAATTCTTTATATGCTTTTTTAAGTTCTTTTGGTTTTGGAATACTGTTTAATATAAGAGGTAAACTCCTAATAATTGCTTCAATTGGAGGAGGACTTTCATGGCTAACCTATCTTATTTCAGGAAGACTACAACCTTCCATTATTTTTTCATTGTTTCTTGCATCTATTGTTGGAAGTATTTACTCAGAAATAATGGCAAGAGTATATAAGAATCCCGTGACAATGTTTATTATCTGTGCAATTATACCCCTTGTGCCTGGTGGTGGAATGTATTACGCTACTCTTGAGGCTGTAAAGGGAAATTTAACTGTGGCTCTAACTAAGGGTACTGAAACATTGTTTAGTGCAGGTGCAATTGCAGTTGGAATAGTTTTCGTAGCTTCCATAAGTACAATTTTTAAAAAAATAAAGAAGTAAAATTTAACATCAAATTTTACTTCTTTATTTTTATTTCTTTTATTTACTTTAAAAACATAAGGAAAGTTGAAACCAATTCTTCTATTTTTTCTTCCTCTACTTTGTTATCTTCATGAATAAGGCAGTTCTTTGTATACCTCTCTAAAACAAGCCCACCAACACTGTTCATAGCAGCTCGTACTGCCGCAACCTGTACCAATATATTTTTGCAACAGGCATCACTGGACACCATTTTCTCTATACCTTTTACCTGCCCCTCAATTTTTCTAAGCCTTACTTGGATGTCTTTCACTAGTTCATCATTTATTGATTTGTCTTTTTCGTTTATCATTTTACCACTCCCAGACATAGTATAGTGGACTTTAACAGCTAATTCTATTTGATCTCTGCTTTTGTAATACTAAGCTCTTTGAGCTGTTTGTCATCAACTATATTTGGAGCTTCACTCATAGGGCAGTAAGCATTTTGATTTTTAGGGAAGGCAATTACGTCTTTAATGTTTTCCGTTCCTGCTAAGAACATTATCATTCTATCGAGTCCAAAAGCAAGTCCGCCGTGTGGTGGTGGTCCATATTTGAACGCTTCGAGAAGGAATCCAAATCTTTCCCATGCTTTCTCCCTCGTAAACCCTAAAACTTTAAACATAGTTTCTTGCAATGAAGAATTATGTATTCTAATACTTCCGCCACCTAATTCTTCTCCGTTTAGCACTATGTCATAGGCCTTAGCACGAACTCTACCTGGCTCTGATTCTAAGTATTGTAGATCCTCATCCATTGGCATTGTGAAAGGATGATGAGCCGCTACATATCTACTTTCTTCTTCACTATAATCAAATAATGGAAACTCTGTTACCCATACAAAGTTAAACTCTGTGCTACCACTTAATATCTCAAGTTCTTTAGCAACTCGTAATCTTAATGCACCTAAAGACTGTAAAACGACGCTATCTTTATCTGCAACAATAAGTACTAAATCCCCTGTTTTTGCATCTACCTTTTTTAAGATAGCTTGCATTTGTGTATCATTAAAAAACTTAGAGATAGGTGATTTAATTCCATCTTCTTTAAATGCAATCCATGCAAGTCCTTTTGCTCTGTAAGTCTTAACAAACTCACCTAATTTATCTAATTTCTTTCTGCCCATATCAGCAGCATTATCAACCTTTATAGCTCTTACTGATCCACCATTTTCAATGGCATTATTAAATACTACAAATTCACTCTCTCTTACCTCACTCGTAATATCTGTTATTGTCATGCCAAATCTTAAATCCGGTTTGTCTGACCCATATTTGTCCAGTGCCTCTTTGTATGTAATTCTTTTTATAGGGAGTTTTACATCTTCATTTACCACTTCTTTAAATACTTTTTTAATCAACTCTTCATTTACAGCTATAACATCGTCTTCCTCGACAAATGACATTTCTATATCTATTTGTGTAAATTCCGGTTGTCTATTAGCTCTTAAGTCTTCATCTCTAAAACACCTTGCTATTTGGTAATACTTATCATATCCAGACACCATCAGTAATTGTTTAAATAATTGTGGTGATTGTGGAAGTGCATAGAACATACCTGGGTAATTTCTACTTGGTACTAAATAATCGCGAGCACCCTCTGGAGTACTTTTTGTAAGCATTGGTGTTTCAATTTCTAAAAAACCATTTTCATCGAGAAAATCTCTAACTACTTTAGATGTTTTATGACGTATCATAAATATTTTTTGCATATCTGGCCTTCTTAAATCAAGGTATCTATACTTTAAACGTATATTTTCTGACGCATCTAATCCTTCTTTTATATATATAGGTGGAGTTTCTGATTCAGACAATATCTTTATGTTTTCCCCTTTAACTTCTACAAGTCCAGTTGGCATATTTTCATTTGGAGATTGTCTTTTAATAAGCTGACCAGTTACAGCAATGCAATATTCAGGTTTAACTAAATCTGCCTTTTCAAAAGCTTCTTTATTTATTTCTTCCCCAAATACTAATTGTAATAAACCTGTTCTATCTCTTAAATCTATAAAAACAAGTCCTCCTAGATTCCTTTTTCTTTGAACCCATCCCATAACGGTTACTTCGTTTGATATATGTGATTCCCTAAGATCGCCACACATATTGGTCCTTTTTAAACCATCTAATGCCTCTGCCATTTTATTTACTTCCTTTCACCTTAATGCGCTTGTCTTAATATTTAATTGTAAGACTTAAGCCCTAATAATATTAAATAAATCCAATTAATTCTTTAACTATATAAAGTCTCGAGCAGAATAATTTTCTTTTCAATCATTTCATCTACTCTTTTTATGTATTCCCGAACATCTTTAACATTTGCAAATCTTTCATGCCTGTTTTCATCTAAAAAAACAACTTTAGATACTGCGTCCGCACCTAGTGCAATAACAGTTTGTTTTTCTTCAATCATTTGAATATTGTATATCCCCTCTTTACCTGGAATCGCATAACCAACATTCTCCATATTACCCACCATATTTTTCTGCTTATACATATAATAAGGTTTCATATTAAGTTTTTTAGATAATTCAACAGTAAGTCCATACATTTTGTTTAATTCCTCTTGAGCTGGAACTTCAAATCTATAATTATTAAGCATATTTTCATGGAGCCTTGATGCCCTTTTTATAGACATACCATGAATTGTAACACTGTCAGGTTTAATTCCAAGTATTTTGTCGCAAGTTCTTATTATATGTGAAATTTTTTCTCCTGGAAGTCCCACTATTAAGTCCATATTTATGTTATCAAAACCTAATTCCCTGGCCATGTCAAATTTCTCATAAACATCATTAACATTATGGTTTCTACCAATCAATTCCAATGTATCATCATTCATAGTTTGTGGATTAATACTTATTCTATGAACTCCATATTTTTTCATAGTAATTAACTTTTGACGTGTAATACTGTCAGGTCTTCCGCACTCTACCGTAAATTCTTTCACCTTGCTATTTTCAATAAATGCCTCATAAACACACTCCATTATCTTCTCAAATTGCTCATCATTTACAGACGTTGGGGTGCCCCCTCCAAAATATATACATTCAATATTTAGATTCTTTTCCTTTATGTAATTACTAATACTTTTAATCTCATGCGATAATGCTTCAAGATACGGTCCTACTATGTTTTTGCAACTTCCAATAGGATTAGATGTAAAAGAACAATATATACAACGCGTAGGACAAAACGGCATATCAATATAGATACTTATATTGTCCTTTTCTTTATTAACAATATTTCTTTCAAACTTTGCAACATCAATACAAAGTCGTGCCTTATCCTCTCTCGTAACATGTTTATCTTTAAAGTATGCTATTATATTATCTTCAGAAACTCCCTTTTGTAAAAGTTCAAGGGCTTTTTTGGAAGGCCTAATTCCTATTACGGTACCCCAAGGAAGCTCAAGGGTTGTATTTTTTGAAAAATATAAAAAAACAGCTTTTTTAACTTCATCCTTAAGTTTATATGACTTATTAATTAAATACTCAAAACTTTCAGATCCCTTTTGCAATTCTATAACATTTTCTTTTACATCAATATTAAAATCATAATTTTCTTCAACAAATTTAATATCAGGAAAGAAAAAGAATAGATTTATAATTTGAAATACATCATAATTAAATTGTGTGTTATTTACTTTTACCTTAATCATCTTAACTCCTTAGTAAAACATAGTATATAAAATTCTTAATGTTATTATAGTTCTATTCTAACCCTATAAAAAAGGATTGTTTAATTTTTCATTATTTATTGTGCTATATGGTCCATGGCCTGGATACACTATTGTATCACCATCTAAACATAAAAGTTTTGCTTTTATACTAGTAATTATAGTATTAAAATCTCCTCCTGCAAAGTCTGTTCGTCCTATTGAACCCGCAAACAGAGTATCTCCAGTGAAAGCGCAGTTTTTTATTAAAAAGCTCATTCCCCCTGGAGTATGGCCTGGGGTATCTATACACGTAAACTCTAAGTTTGAAATTGCTATAATATCCCCATTTTTAAGTAATTTATCTGCCCCACCTTTAATAAGCGGCCCAAATAAATATTCTCCCGCAGTTATCAAATCATTGTCTTTTTTGCTTATACATACTATTGCATTTGTAATGGATTTAAGCTGTTCAACTCCTGATGTATGATCTATGTGACCATGTGTCAAAAGTATATACTTAACCTTCGCATTTATACTTTTTATAACATTGACAATATCATCTACATCTCCACCAGGATCTAATACCACTGCTTCATTTGTATTGTTATCCATTATAATATAACAATTTGCTTCATACATCCCTACAACAATCTTTTTAATTTCCATTCTAAACCTCCTAGAAGTCTTTCTTGCTCTCTAAAATTAAGGTTACTGGTCCATCATTTTGTATATAAACCTGCATGTCTTCTCCGAATATTCCAGTTTTAACTTCGCCTAGCACTTCCGTACATTGCCTAACAAATTCTAAATATAAATTTTCAGCTTGGTGCCCACCAAGTGCTCTCATGAAATTTGGCCTTCTACCTTTTCTGCAATCTCCATACAGTGTAAATTGAGAAACTACAAGAAGTTCACCCTTGACATCTAATAAAGACAAATTCATTTTCTCATCTTCATCAAAAATTCTAAGGTTTAATATTTTATCTTTTAGAAATTTTATATCATCTTCCGTGTCGCCCTCACATATGCCCAAGAGAACATTTAATCCAAAACCAATTTCACTAACTACAGTACCGCGAATTTCAACCTTTGAATATTTAACTCTTTGAACTACCGCCCTCATAATTACATCTCTCCTAATTTAAATAAATGCATTAACTTAGTTTTTTATTCTATAAACTTCTATTACACCAGTCAATTTTGTTATTTTCTTTTGTAAGTCTTTCAGATTTTCTATTCCATCAACCTTTAACTTTATATTTATTAAAGCCACATTATTTTTCAGGGTTTTTGCATTTATTGAGTATAACTGTGTTTTTGTGAGTGTTATTATCTCCATTATATTAGACAATAACCCATACCTATCATCTGCTCTAATTTGAATCTCAGTTATGTAGTCTTTTCCCTCAGAGGCTCCCCAGCTTACATCAATCATTTTATTTATTTCATTATTTATTAAGGCTTCAGCATTTTTACAATCTCGCCTATGAACAGACACTCCGCGTCCCTTTGTTATATAACCTATTATTTCATCACCTGGAACGGGGTTACAACACTTAGCAAAACGTGCAAGTACATTTTCCTCGCCCTTGACTATTAGACCTTGGTACTCCATTCTCTTTTTCTCATCTTTTCCTGTACTCTTGGTTATCTTTTGCTCTATGTCTTCAACGGTCATATTTTCTTTGTTTTTATTTTCAAAAACCTCTTTCAATCTATTAACTATAGTGGACGGCATAATATCTCCTACTCCAACATAAGCAAATAAATCATCTAAAGTTCTAAAATTATATTTCTTGTATATTTTTTCTATTGCTTCACCCTTAGCAATTACTCCAAAATTATATTCTTGCCTTTTAGATTCTCTCTCTAATAGTTCTTTCCCTTTTTCAATACTCTCTTCTCTTTTAGCCTTTTTAAACCAAGCTTTGATTTTACTTTTAGCTTGATTGCTCTTTGTAATATTTAGCCAATCAATACTCGGGCCCTTTGGCACAGTTGAAGTTATAACTTCAACTATTTCTCCAGTTTTTAAGTGATATTCAAGTGGAACCATTCTTCCGTTTACTTTTGCACCCATGCACTTATGCCCAATATCGGTATGAATTCTGTATGCAAAATCAATAGGTGTTGCATCAAGCGGTAAATTAATAACCTCACCCTTAGGCGAGAATACAAAAACTTCGTCTGAAAATAAATCGATTTTAAAACCTTCCATAAACTCTTCTGCATCAAAAGTCTCTCCTTGCCATTCAAGAATATCTTTTAACCAAGAAAATTTAGAATCAATATTTTCATTATCTCCACCTTCTACCCCCTCTTTATACTTCCAATGAGCTGCAATACCATACTCCGCTGTTTTATGCATCTCAAAGGTTCTTATTTGAATTTCAAAGGGCTTCCCTTGTGGTCCAATTACTGTTGAATGTAATGATTGATACATATTAGGTTTTGGCATTGCAATATAGTCTTTAAACCTTCCCGGAATTGGTTTGTAAACCGTGTGCACTATTCCTAAAGCTGCATAGCAATTCCCTATATCCTTAACTAAAATTCGAACTGCAGTTAAATCAAACACTTGATCGAGCGTCTTATTTTTGGTAACCATTTTTCTATAAATGCTGTAAAAGTGTTTTGGTCTTCCATCAATTTCAGATTCTATACCAACAATATTTAAGTTGAACTTTAATTCTTTTATTATATTATTTATATTTTCTTCTCGCTCGACTCTTTTTTCAGCAATTTTCCTTACTAAATTATAGTATTCATTTGGGTTCAAGTACCTAAGTGATAAATCCTCTAGTTCCCATTTAATTTTAGACATTCCAAGCCTATGGGCTAGGGGAGCATAAATATCTAAGGTTTCTTTTGCCTTTTGCTTTTGCTTTGCAACTGGCATATATTTAAGCGTTCGCATATTATGAAGTCTGTCTGCGAGTTTAATAAGGATAACCCTAATATCCTTTGCCATGGCTAAGAGCATTTTTCGAACATTGTCAGCTTGTTCTTCTTCCTTAGTCTTATATTTTATGAGACCAAGTTTAGTGACTCCCTCAACTAAATTTGCTACTTCTATATTAAATTCCCTGCTTACATCTTCAAAAGTATATACAGTGTCTTCAATTACATCATGAAGTAATCCTGCAATAATTGTGCTAGTATCAAGTCCCATATTCGCTAAAATGCAGGCTACTTCTAATGGATGTACGATATAAGGTTCACCTGACTCTCTCTTTTGCTCTTTATGAGCAGCATAAGAAAAATTAAAGGCTTTAATAATAAGATCTTTGTCTACAGCATTACAATTATTTTCAATCCTACGTAACAATTTTTCCAACATTGCTTATACACTCCTAAAATCAAAGGCTGGTTAATTAACCAGCCAATACTTTTTACTAATATTATATAATATTTTGTAGATTTATGCAATTTTAATTTACTAATTGACAATTGTGAATTAAAATACAAATTAAATATTGTACTTTACAAGAGACATAATATCATAACCCTGCAGCCTATCTTTTCCATTAAGCTCTATTAATTCAACGACAAAATTTAAGGAAACAACCTCTCCACCCATTTGCTCTATAAGTTTTGTTACTGCCCCAACCGTACCACCCGTCGCAAGCAAATCGTCTACTATAGCCACCTTTTGTCCAGGTTTTATTGCATCCTTATGAATTTCAAGTTTATCACTACCATATTCAAGATCATACTCAATTTCTATAGTATCATATGGTAATTTACCTGGTTTTCTTACTGGCACAAAACCTGCTCCAAGAGCATAAGCCACTGGTACTCCAAATAAAAATCCTCTTGCCTCAGGACCAACTATAACATCTATTTCTTTATCTTTTAGATATGTTACCATACTATCAATAGTATACTTAAGTACTTCCCCATCTTGTAGTAATGTAGTTATGTCCTTAAAACTAATACCTTCTTTTGGAAAATTTTCTATTATTCTAATGCTATTTTTTAAATTCATAGTTCTTCCCCCCTAAAATAAAATCAAAATACAATGCTGTTTTATATGTTCAATAGGCTATTATGTAATATATCATTAAAATATGAGACTATTTTTTAGTTCCTTATCTAAGTACTTTGATATCTGTAGTGCTCTATTTTTGTCTGAAGTAATAAATAACTCAACAAGAATTTTAGCATTATCCATTCTTCCCACAGCATTAATTGTAGGCATTACCGCAAGTACCAATTTTGAAACTGTTTCTTCATCAATAAACTCAATATTATGGGTTTTTAAGAGTGCACAAATCCCGTAATTATTAGTACAATTTAATGATTTTACACCTTCTTCAGCAAATATTTTATTTTCACCCACAAGTTTTACTTTACTAGAAATAGTACCTATCATTACCAAATCCATATATTTGTTAATGGATTTCATCTTGTAGTAAGATGAAATTGCTTGAGCTAGTTTAAATGTCATTCCTGACGCACATAATCCCTTAAAGGGATAATTGCAACCCTTTTGTTTTGGATTGACAACAATAGTATCAGGTACTTGTTTAATAGGCTCATGGAAATCCGTGATTATAACATCAATACCCATGCTTTTACATAATTCTATTTCATTAAAAGAATTAATCCCGCAACCCAAGGTTATAATAAGTCCTGGTACTAAATATTTTATATGACCTGTAATATCTTTTTCATTTAAATCATAACTTTCACAAGTCTCACCTGGAATAAAATACTCAACATCGGCATTTACAAATTTAAGCACTAACATCAATAAGGAAATTGCTGTAATACTATCTACATTGTAAAAACCATAAAGGATAATCTTCTCTCTATCATTTACAGCTTTGACAATTCTATATAAAGCATCCTCCATTCCTTTTAATAAAAACGGATTATACATATTATAATCTATAAAGTCATTATTATTCTTTTTCATATTTTTAAGATAATCCATCATAAAAGCTCCTCAATGTTAATAGAAAACATATTAATTATAATTCAAATTTTCCATTTCTACAATTGTTTTTTCAATATTTACAAAAGTATTTATCTTCCAATGACTTCATACTCAATAATTGATTAATATTTTTTAATTTCCTATACCATAAAATAAAAAAGACAAAGAAGTACATAATACATCATACTTCTTTGTCTTTGGTTTTTATTTGTTTGGTCTAAGATGTAGTTTAAGCATGATATAATTTACTTATTTAGCTGTTATTTTCTTTTTTCTTTTTTTAAGCAAAACCCACATTGGGCTTGCTATAAAAATTGAAGAATAACACCCAACTCCTATACCAAATAATAATGGGAAACTAAGTTCTCTTATAGAGGGTACAAATACATATACCGAAAATATACAAATTAAAACTGTAGCAACTGTATTTATTGATCTAGCCATTGTTTGTGTAACACTGGTATTAGTAATATCCTCTATAGAAGCTTTTCTCATAATCTTTTGATTTTCTCTTATTCTATCAAATATAACAATAGTATCGTTAATAGAATAACCAACTACAGTAAGAATAGCAGCAATAAAAGTTGCATTTACTGTTATTTGAAACACTGCATATACTGTAATAGTTATTAAAATATCGTGTATTAATGCAATTATGGCTGCAGCTGCAAATTTGAATTCAAATCTAAAGCCAACATAAACCAGCATAAAAATCATAGCAACAATTAAAGCAGTTATTGCTTTTGACTTTAATTCTGTACCAATAGATGCACCAATTGTATTTTCTGAAATTAAACTACTAGATTTAAACTGAGTTTTAATTTCTTTTAACATGGTTGCTGTTTGATCAGCAGTAAGCGCATCGCTTTTTACAGTTATATCGATTTCCTTACCATCATTTAATGATTTTGATACATATTCACCTTTTGCATGTTTATCAATTATTTTATCTACATCTGCTTTATTATATTTTTGATTCATATTTATGGTGAGTGAAGTTCCACCTTTAAAATCTATACCGAAATTAAGACCTTTTGTTGCTATAAATCCCATTCCTATTATAATTATGATAAGAGACATAGCAAACCATATTTTAGTTTTTTCAACTATCTTTAGCATATGTTTACCCCCTCTTCACGCCAAAATGAGATGTTTTACTTATTAGTCCCATTCCAACTGCTAATTTTAATAAAAATTCAGTGCATGTAAGTGCTGTAAATAAACTTATACTTACACCAATTACTAGTGTTAGTGCAAATCCTTTAACTGTTCCTGTTCCCATTGAATAAAGAACCAAACCTGCCATTATAGTTGTAATGTTTGAATCTAATATTGATGGCAATGCTCTGTGAAACCCAGCAGCTACTGAAGACTTTACTGATTTTCCTGTTTTAAGTTCTTCTCTTGTTCTTTCGAATATTAACACATTAGCATCTACTGCCATACCAATTGTAAGTAGGAATCCAGCAATACCTGAAAGTGTTAAAGTAGCATTAATGGCTACGAATACTCCAAGAACTAAAACCATATATAAAATTAAAGATATACATGCAATCATACCTGGTGCTCTATAATATAAAAGCATAAATAAGAATACAAATAATAGTGCTATAGCTCCAGCCTTAATACTTTGTGACAATGCTTCTGCACCTAAAGTAGCACCAACTGTTTGAACTGAAACAGCTTTTAAAGCTACAGGCAATGCTCCTGATTTAATGATTTGAGCTTGAGAAGTAGCTTCTTGTAAAGTCTTACTTCCTGTAATAACAGCATTACCGTCTGTTATTACTGCCTGTACTGTAGGAGCAGTTAATTCATCAGCATCCATATAAATAGTTATTGGCTTTCCTATGAATTTCTGCGTTGCTACTGCAAACTTTGTCTTTCCTGTAGCATTAAGTACAAGCCCTATAGTAGGTTGATTATCTTGATTCATGTAAGCAGTTGCATCTTTTACATCTTTACCTGTAAGAATTGTTACTTTATCAGGGCCGACAAATTTAAGCTCTCCCGATTTTGCAACTGTATCAAGAATTTCTTTAGAATCGAATTTACCTGGTATGTCAATTCTAATTCTATTATTACCTTCTTTGGCAACTAGTGTCTCACTAACTCCCATTTTGTTGACTCTCATAGAAATAAGTTCAATCGTTCTGTCTAAGGTTGTTGCATCAACAACTCCACCTTTAACTTCTTCTAATACAGATATTCCACCCTGTATGTCTAACCCTTTATTTATTGTTTCACTAAATGGTTTAATCCTATAATCTCCCATTTGCACTCCATGGAAGCCTGCAAATGCCAATATTCCAATAACTAAAACACTGGCTAAAAAAAGTATTATACTTTTTTTCTTTTTCATCTTTATCCCCCTCGCTGCTTATTCATAAGTATAATTATATTATGCTTTACAATATTAGTCAATAATAAGTGTATGTACTTTACTTATTCATAGTTATTGCTTTTAGAGCTATTGCACATTCTATCCTTTTCTTTTGCATTTTACAGCCAATTTCATAAGGAATATGCATATCTCCATTAAAGTTGAAGTTATTTGCTTGACATCCACCACTACAATAAAATTTAGCCCAACATTCTACGCATTTAGGTTTATTGTAAATGTGTGCTTCTTTAAACTCTTTCACCATTTTTTTATTATTAATTCCATTATATATATCTCCCATTAGGAAATCCTTATTACCAACAAATTGATGGCAAGGGTATATATCACCCTCTGGAGTAACCGCTATATATTCATGACCTGCTCCACATCCTGCAATTCTTTTATAAACACAAGGTCCACCTTGCAAATCTATATTAAAGTGATAAAATTTGAATTCATTTCCATCCTTATATCTCTGAATCATGTCCTTATATAATTTATCATATTGCTCAAAAATAACTGGAAGATCTTCCTCTCTAATTGAAAGTTTATGATCATTTGGTAAAACTACTGGTTCTATAGATATTTCTTTAAAACCTAAATCAGCCATATGTTTTATATCTTCATAAAAATCAGTATTTTCTCTAGTGAAGGTTCCCCTAACATAGTATTGTTTTGACTTATCTCTCATATCTACCATCTTTTTAATGTTTGGAAGTATCCTCTCATAAGATCCACTACCATCTACTTTTACTCTAACCTTATCATTTACAGATTTTCTACCATCTATGCTAAGGACTATATTACCCATGTTTTCATCTAAATACTTCATAATTTCATCATTAAGTAATGTAGCATTAGTTGTCATTGTAAATCTTATAGCTTTATTATAGAGTTTTTCTTGTTCTTTTCCATACTCTACTATTTCCTTTATCATATCAAAAGCCATAAGTGGTTCTCCACCAAATAAATCTATCTCAATATTTTTTCTTGGTCCAGAATTTTTTATAACAAAATCAATCGCTTTCATGCCAACTTCTACGGGCATTGCCTTTCTAGTACCATGGTATTTACCCTCATCAGCAAAACAGTATTTACATCTTAGATTACAATCTTGTATTATATTAAGGCACAATGCCTTTATGTATGGTTCTGATTGTCCACCATTCATGGCAATGTCTTCATATAAATCTTCTGTGTATAGAGTTCCTCCCTGAATTAAACTCTGAACCTCACTATACACTTCCTCGATATCCTCTACCTTATATTTACCTTTAAACTTTTCAATTAAATCTTCTTTCTCTCTAAGGGAACTATCATCCAAAAGATCATAAACTATTTCATCAACCACATGTAGTGCTCCAGAATTTACATCAATCACATAATATTCGCTATCTTGTATAAATTTATGAATTAGCGACATTTATTTTCCTCCTGACCAAATTTAAAGCAGTAACCCTAAGTTACTGCCCCGTTAAAATGTTAGTTTTCACAAGCTAAGTTAGCTACGGTGCAAGAAGTTTTGCATGCTGATTGACATGAATTAGCACATTCCTTGCATCCTGGTTTTTTTAAGCTTTCTTTGATTGTTGCTGCATTTATAGTTTTTATATGTTTCATTATTATTCCTCCATATCATAAAGTTTCCGCATCATTATATCATAATAATCTAGCTATATAAAGTATTTCTATAGATTTATTCCTAGCATTCCAGATAAAGAGCCTATGCCTAGAGCTAAAGTCGCTCTTACTACTTCCCGCATGCCAATAGCAGCACTTCCACCACCAAAAACCTTAACTAGATATAAAACTAACATGTAGGTAGCTGCGACGATAATACCCATTAGCCAACCTTTTTCGCCTGCTTTTTTTGCTGCAAATATTGATCCATAGAGTACACTAACTAATGTTATTACAATATAAAAAACAGATGTTACTTTCAAGCTAGCTGGTAAATAGGTTGTTATTATAGAATAAATAACCAATATAATTAAGGTTAAAATTGCAGCCCTAAATACTCCTTCGCCAGCGTAAGAATATCTTTTTTTATTTTCCATATAAATTCCCCCTTTTCCTTTGATTCCAATAAAAAATTTTTCTTTATTGGAATCTATAATATTAATTATGATTAGAAAAGGGGTTTTATTACTTAATTTTCTACTTTGCTTCTACTACTTCAGCACTGTTTAGGTTTGTAACTGTACCTATTCCACTTTTTGATAATTTAATTCTAGTTCTGTCTGGACCACTTTCTAATATAATGTATTCATCTTGAATGTTGATGATTTTTCCCATTATACCGCCTTTAGTCAATACTTCATCGTTTACTTTTAAATTGTTTAAAAGTGCAGCGTATTTTTTCTTTCTTTTGTTTTCTGGTATAAATATTACTAGGTAAAATACTGCTAGCATTAATATTAAAGGTAATAAAGTTCCTATTTGTCCCATTTTTATTCCCCTCCTTTCAATAATGTTTTTTCTAACTTATAATAAAACAATTTTCCTATAAAAATTAATTTCTAAAGAATTTAATCCATTATTGTTACTTTTATAGGTTAATCATATTATAGCAAATAATTATGTTTACTCATTCCACAGGGCAAGTTTTTCTGCCTTAAATTCTTCAAAACAATCATTATCAATTGCAGATCGTATATCTTCCATAAGTTTATTATAAAAATACAGATTATGAAGTACACAAAGCCTCATGGCAAGCATTTCTTTTGCCTTAAATAAGTGTCTTATATAGGCTCTTGTATAATTTTTACATGTAGGGCATTGACATCCTTCATCTATAGGAGCTGCATCTAGTTCAAATTTAGCATTCATTATATTTATTCTACCATCACTCGTAAACACATTCCCATGCCTTCCATTTCTGGCTGGTAATACACAATCGAAAAAATCTACACCTCTTGATACAGCTTCTAAAATATTGCTTGGATAACCCACTCCCATAAGATATATTGGTTTATCCTGGGGCAAGTATGGAACAACTGCATCAATAATCCTATACATCTCTTCGTGAGTCTCTCCAACTGCAAGGCCACCTATAGCATAGCCATCCAGGTTCATTTTGCTAATTGTTTTAGCATGTTCTATTCTAATATCTTCGTAAGTTCCACCTTGATTTATCCCAAATAACATCTGTTTGTTATTTATAGTATCCTCAAGAGAATTCAATCTATCCATTTCAACTTTACATCTTTCTAGCCATCTTGTAGTTCTTGCTACTGACTCTACTACATACTCTCTGGTAGAAGGATTTGGTATACATTCATCAAACGCCATAGCAATAGTAGATGCTAAGTTGCTTTGTATCTGCATACTTTCTTCTGGTCCCATAAATATCTTTTTTCCATCAATATGTGAATTAAAGTAAACTCCCTCTTCTTTAATCTTTCTCATTTTTGATAATGAAAACACTTGATAACCACCTGAATCTGTAAGAATAGGCCTATCCCAATTCATAAATTTATGTAATCCACCCATTTTCTTTATTACTTTGTCTGAGGGCCTTAAGTGCAAGTGATATGTATTAGATAATTCTACTTGACAATTAATTTCTTTTAAATCCATAGTGGAAACGGCACCTTTAATAACTGCCAAAGTTCCTACGTTCATAAATACGGGAGTTTGAATTGTGCCATGAGGTGTTGTAAACTCACCTCGTCTTACTTTACCACTTTTTTTAAGTAATTTATACATTTTCACCCTTCTTTCTATACAATAATTAAAAGTAAGCTCTTTACTCAAAATTATTCACTAGTATAAAAACATTGCATCTCCAAAACTGAAGAATCTATATTTTTCTTTTACTGCTATGTCATATGCGCTCATAACTAACTCTTTACCTGCAAAAGCACTAACTAACATTATTAGTGTGGATTCTGGTAAATGAAAATTTGTTATTAAGGCATTAACAATTTTAAATTTATATCCTGGATAAATAAAAATGTCTGTCCAGCCTGACTTTTCACATACTTTTCCGTTTTCATCAGCTATACTTTCTAATGTCCTATTAGATGTAGTACCTACAGCAATTATTCTACCACCCTTTTCTTTTGCTTCATTTATAACCTCTGCTGCGTCACTACTTAACATATAATGCTCTGAATGCATTTCATGTTCTTCCACAACTTCAGCTTTTACAGGTCTAAAAGTGCCTAATCCTACATGTAATGTTACAAAGGCAATTTTAACACCCTTAGCTTTAATTTGATCTATTAATTCAGTTGTAAAATGTAGTCCTGCAGTAGGAGCTGCTGCCGATCCTACTTCTCTTGAGAAAACAGTCTGATATCTTTCTTTATCTTGTAATTTTTCTGTTATATATGGTGGTAGTGGCATCTCTCCTAATTTGTCTAAAATCTCTTCGAAAATTCCGTCATATTCAAATCTTACTATTCTACTTCCGCCTTCAGAAATACTTATAACATTTGCCTTTAGCTCACCATTTCCAAAAACAAACCACGTCCCAATCTTTGCTTTTTTTCCAGGTTTAACTAAGGTTTCCCAATGGTTAATATCTATCCTCTTAAGGAGTAAAAATTCCATTTTACCACCTGTTCCTTCTTTTATACCTAGAAGCCTTGCTGGTAATACTCTAGTATCATTTAATACTAAACAATCACCTGGATTTAAATAATCTATTATATTTTTAAAATGTTTATGCTCTATTTCTTTTTTAGTTTTATTAATTACCATAAGCCTCGACTCATCCCTTTTCTCAAGTGGATGTTGCGCTATAAGTTCCTTCGGTAACTCAAAATAAAAATCCTTAACTTTCAAAAAAATTACACCCCTTCTTTATCAAAAATCATCTAAAGTTCATTGTTTTCATCATCAAATACTGTGAATTGTTTTATATCTTTATGATTATTAGACTTTTTTAAAGGCCTATTTAAATGCTCATAGGCTTTTTCAGACGCCATTCTTCCCCTTGGTGTTCTAATTATGAATCCCTTTTGAATTAAATAAGGTTCATATACATCTTGTAGCGTCCCTAATTCTTCTCCTATAAAATAGGATAACGTTTCTATACCCACAGGTCCACCATTAAAATTGTCTATAATAGCTTCAAGCATTTTATTATCTATTCTATCAAAGCCTTCATCATCTATTTCAAGAAGTTCTGACGCTGACTTTGCTAAATTCAAATCAATAATTCCGTCTCCCTTAACATCACAATAATCTCTAACCCTCTTAAGCAAACGATTAGCAATTCTTGGCGTACCTCTTGAACGTCTTGCAATTTCTACTGCTGCATTTTCAGTAATATCTACTTTCAAAATAGAAGCAGAGCGTATTACTATTTCTTTTAACTCATCCTGAGTATAATATTCCATAGCACTAAGCACTCCAAATCTATCACGAAGTGGTGCCGTTAATAACCCAATCCTAGTGGTTGCACCAATAAGTGTAAACTTAGGCAAATCTAATCTTATAGATTTTGCTGAAGCTCCCTTTCCAATTACAATGTCTAGTGCATAGTCCTCCATAGCTGGATATAATATTTCTTCGACAGATCTGTTAAGCCTATGTATTTCATCAATAAAAAGCACATCATAATCGCTAAGACTTGTTAAAATAGCTGCAAGATCACCTGCTCTTTCTATAGCTGGTCCAGAAGTTACTTTTAAGTTACCCTTCATTTCCCTAGCAATAATGTTAGCAAGCGTTGTCTTACCAAGCCCAGGTGGTCCATATAAAAGTACATGATCCAGAGCTTCTTGTCTATTTTGAGCTGCTTTTATAAATATATTCAATTTTTCTTTTATTTTGGATTGACCAATATACTCTCTAAGTTTTTGAGGTCTTAAGGAATATTCAGCTTCCATATCTTCTTCAATGATAGAAGACGTAATAATTCTTTCTTCAATATCATCCATAATATACTCCCACCTTAGTTCATTAAGTATTTTAAACAGTCTTTAATCATATTTTCCAGTGATTGTTCCTTATTTATAGCTTTTAAGGCCTTTTCTGCTTCACTTTCAGAATATCCAAGAGAAATAAGAGCTCCTAAAACCTCTATAAGTTTTCTATCCTCTATTAAATCACTTCCAGAAATTTGTGATAAATTATTAATGGAAGACTGTTCAATATGAATTTTCTCTCTAAGTTCCAGTATTATTCTTTGAGCAATTTTTTTTCCTATACCAGGCGCCCGAATTAATGTTTTTTCATCTCCAGATACAATAGCGTATTTTAAATTTGAAACACTACAAATAGAAAGCAGTGATAATCCAGCTTTTGACCCAACTCCATTTATACTAATTACTAGGCTAAACATATCTATCTCATCTTTTGTTAGAAATCCATATAGTCCAATAAAATCTTCTCTAACAATTTGTTTTATATATAATAATACACTCTCGCTTGTTTTAGGCATCTTTGCCATAGTACTTCCAGATGTATATATCTTATATCCAATACCATTATTATCTACTACAATGTAGTCTTTACTAATGCCTACAAAGATTCCTTTTATATATTCGTACATAATATTTCCTCCTTGCTACTTACCCATCGATAATATTAATTGTTATTCTCTTATTTTATAGCAACATATAATACTTTACCACCTAAACAGTATTAATTCAATAATTATGGTGCATGAAAATAAAAAATAAGGCAAAAATCCTTAAAAAATGTATTTCCTAAGGTTTTACCTTGAAAAATGTATTTTTTAATATCTTACCTTATTTTTTTTATGAAAATATTAAGACTTCAATAAACCTCTTGCATAATCAAAAGCCTTTTCTGGAGTTTTAAATTCACCTTTTTCATACTCACTTTCTTCGTCAATATTATTGACACCAACAACATCTTTGCTATACTTTCTACCTTTAATTAAGTCATCCACCAATCCGTCTTTTTCTTTAAGGTCGGCTATTTTTATATATTGTAAATCATTTTTATCTACAGCTTCAAAATCATATTTCTGCTGTTTACCATCTATTGCATATACATTAGAATTAAACAATTTATGAGCTACTATATTTCCATTTTTATCAGTTTTATAAATCGTTACCAAATCATCATATACACCTAAAAAATACATATTACCTTTATAACTGAACCTATCACTATTATTAACGAAAACTATTTCATCATTACTCATACTAAAAACAGAGTAACCTTGGTTTTTAAAAAACTCAGTAAGCTCTGGTTGTGTTTTACTAATTAATAACTGTGAACCATTAAAATGTTTTTCTAACACCATATTTCTAACTTCTTTATCTTTATATTTTATTTTAAAAATAAATTTAGTATCCTTAGACACCATAGCCAATTTATTAGTCACCGACGTTTGCATTAAATCATTATCACTAATGATTTTATCTGTGAATTTCAAAAATGGTAATGAAGCATTCGTTTCAAGCTTTAAATTATTTTTATCCATATAATGAACAAGCGAATAGTTTCCACCAATAAAAGCAATTAAAATTATTGTTAAAATTGTATATAGAATTTTTGTATTTCTCATATCACCCCTCCTTATTTGAAATTATGTCCAAATATAGGGGATTCATTCAATAAGCTAAAAATACAGTCTAGATATGAAAATAATAATTTATCATTTTATATTATAAAATAGAACGATTAATTCCTTTTCCTATTTGTGTTATACTTTTATAACTACTAAAATATCTTGAAAGGAGTTATTATGCCGATTTATAGATTATCAAATGATTTAGCATTCCCTGATCCATCTCTTTCAGAAGAGGATGGTCTATTAGCTATAGAGGGCGACCTATCTGCAGAGAGATTATTACTTGCGTATTCTAATGGAATATTTCCATGGTTCTCGGAAGATGAGCCAATACTTTGGTGGTCACCTGATCCAAGGTTTGTTGTTTATCCAAAGGATATTAATATTTCACACTCTATGAAAAAGCTGTTGAAAAAAAGCACTTATAAAGTTACCTATGACACATGTTTCAGAGACGTTATATCTAATTGCTCTAATTTGAGAAAAGAAACAGGCACATGGATTACAAATGAAATGATTGAAGCTTACTGTAAACTTAATGAACTCGGTTACGCTCATTCAGTGGAAACCTGGCACCAAGGTAAATTAGTTGGTGGATTATACGGTGTAAGTATAGGAAAATGTTTTTTTGGGGAATCAATGTTTTCAATTATGGATAATGCTTCAAAGACAGCCTTTATTACCTTCGGCAAATTACTTGAAGAAAAAGGTTTTTCTATAATTGACTCCCAAGTCTATACAACCCATTTGGAAAGTTTAGGAGCAGTTTATATTTCAAGAAAAAAATTTTTAGCACTTGTGAAAGAAGGAATCTCAATATCTCCCTTGAAATTGTGCTTATAATAAAAAAAAATAAACGTAAATGCCTTTTCATTTATGGGGATTTATAGTTCAAGTATTTAAATAATTGAACTATTAAGTAAAATATTCAATTATAGCTTTATCAAAATTATTATTTATCAGTTCTGAGATATATTTTTTTATATCCTCACTGTCTGGTTTCGTATAGACATACTTAAACTTTCCATATGGTCCCCATTTTAATAATCTTCTTTCTTCATTCATATCAAGTTTAGTGTTAATAAACCTCTGAACTATAAGTTTTTTTGCAGCTTTTGTAAATCTATATTGGATAAGTTCAAAACTTAATTCCTCATGATAATCATGCAACGCTTTTTTTAGTGTTTCAATTAATTCCTTATACTCATCTTTCCAATTATCATATATCATAATAGGTGCAATTATAAATCCTATTGGATATCCAGCAGCAGCAATTTTCTTAACTGCGTCTATTCTCTCATAAAAACTGGAAGTATTATGTTCAAAGTTATCTATAACATAGCGAGAGTTTAAAGTAAATCTAAACTTTGTGTGCTTATTATGTTTTATATTTAAAAATGGATCAACATCATCAAATTTCGTTACAAGCCTAAGTCTCCCATTAGAACTAACACCAAAAAACTCTATGCACCTTTTTAAATTACCACTTAGGTGTTCAAGAGCAATGGGATCAGTTATACTTGCGCATTCGAAAAAAGTAATATTTGGCATGTTAGCATCTATATATGTTTGTATATTTTCTAAGATTTCTTCAATATTTAGGAATATTTTCATAAAAGGTTTTTCACCTTGAGTAGTCTGAAGATAGCAATATTCACAATTGGCTGGACACGAACTAGACAGAGAAAATTGAAAATCTGCAGATGGTTTGCAGCTTACTAATTTTTTTTGACCATTTGTTGTAAAAAGAATAGTTTTTTTAGCAGTTGCATAGTTTTTCTCAGGCGATCCGGTATCTATCACTACTTTTTTAGAATTAACTATAGGAACCTTTAATTTTTCTAAATATTCTATTATTTTTTTTGATTTTTCATATTTTAATATTTTCGGGTCTATATATGCAATATCTGGTATAAACAACTTCATTTTTTTCACCTCATAGTATTGTTTTATTAAATAAAGTTATTTATACACTTATCCTGTTTATAAAATTAGCTTGTTTGAATTCCTTATCTATTATTATATTTATTAATTACCTTGTTTTTTAATTTTTTACCTAATGTTTCGCCTAAAAATCTATCAATCATATCTTCCTTAGTAGCTTTACCCTCTACAAATATATTAAATTTCTTGCATAGTTTACTTAAATCACCTTTACTTATATCATAAGTTTCAATAAAACTTTTCGCAGTTTTAATACTAGTCATAGCAATTATACGTTTATACATTTCATCATTAGTCATAAATGCACCTCTAATCTCTTATTTATTTCATTTTAACTAGAACATAAAATTCAAAATTCTTTGATTCTATTTTATCGCTTATAGTGGTCTTATTTCCTGATATATTAGAAAATTGAATTTTAATTTTCACTTTATCATTTTCATCTTCAAAGGACATCTCTTCTTGAGATAAACTCTGTCCCTTTTGGTTGTTAACACCATATTTAGCAATAAGTTTGTTTGCAAAATACATTATATCTTTTTTATAAATATTATTTTTATCTTTAGTTACTTTTAATATGCTTGATTCATTATCAAAGTTCATACCAAATGATGTAGCTCCTTGGGTCTGCTGTCCATTATTCCTCCAAACAAAGAGATAGTCATACGCGCTTATATTTATTGGCTCCATAGGGCCACTAGAATTAAAATAGAAATACTCGTTATTGTTTTGAAAATTTTGGCCACTATATTTTACTCCCAGTGTTCTCTCTATTTCGGATATTTTGAAGCCCTGTGGTAATCCTTTAACATCTCGTAGGCTATGAAATGTATCAAAGTAACTAAGTATACTAGTTATTTGCCCTGCATCCTCATCAGATACCTTAGCACTAGCTTTAGTTATCTTGTTATCCAAGATCATATTGTTTTTAACAAATATTTTGTTGATTCTCTTGTTTTGGCTGTATTTTGAAATTGAATAACTACTAAGAGGTCCAAATACAGATATAGCGGTTATTACTGCAAGTGATATTGGAAGTATAATATTTGTTAGTTTCTTTGTAGTTGAAAAGTAAATCATAACTAAAAATGTCCATATCCCAAGTGCTACAACAAAATATCTATTTTCAGTTACCCCATATGCATTAATTCTTATCCCTATAGAAATAAACATCATAATTATAAGTGGTAGAATTACCTTTGGAAAATACTTCATAAATCTCCTTGTCCAAGCATTTTCATTGAGTAGTTGTGATATGAAAAATAACACCGCGGCAGTTAATGCAGAATACCAAAGCACGAGATTAGATACAAGCCCTTCTGGCCACTGCCTCGTGATAATTATCTTACCAAAATATATATATAGTATTATTGTATATACGCAAATAAGTGGCATTATAATATATAATACAAGTACCATAAGAAGGCGCGAATATTCTTTTAAATTTAATATTTCATTTTTTGCTTTAATCCCTGCAAGAAAAAATGCTGGTGCAAATATTCCGGCAACAACAAGGAAAGTATAGTAGTAAAGTTCACTATTAATATTAACTCCTAGAAGCCTATCAATTGTAAAAAGAATTGCCGCTAGTCCAAGATATAAAACAAGTGAATATAAAATCGTGGTGAAAAATCTAGTGAAAACCCTAATAACATAAAGTTCAAAATCATCACGTTTTGGCAAATATGATATAAATAGGAAAATTAAATAAAGAATAAAGTTAGAACCAATATATCTTGACATTGAAACCATTTGCACATCTTGTAGAAAAAAGTAATAATAGAGAATTAGTAATAAAATACCTCCGAAGTAAGATGCTTGTAGCACAGTATTCGTATATTGCTTAAGCCTTTCAAAAAAAAGTTTAATACATAATGAAAGTGGAATTCCAAGGGCAAGTATCATGGTCACTCTTCCAAGTAATTCTATAAAATCACTATTAGCTCCTTGTTTTACTTCTGATATATAAATAAGAAGTAAAACACAGGAGGTGGAAACACCAATAGTCAGTGGAAACCTTTTGACACTATTTATAATCCCTATTATTATTGCTTTGAATAAATTTTCCATATCAACCTTCCTTCTTGTATTCAGAAATTTAATCAAAACAAATATGGATAATTATATTACCAGAATTAAAGCCAAAGAGATTGCTAACTTTTCTCATATACACTTATATTAAAATCAAGCTTGGTTGAAAGTTTAGAAGTAACACTTGCCTTTTCTCTCATAGCATTGTCAATATTCCAATAATAAGGAGTCATAGAAATAAGACTCTTTATATCTTCGCCATTTTCCACATCAATATTATATTTAACTTTTAATCTCTGAGTCAACTTAAATCCCTCAAATGTTGTTATTTTTTCCTCATGTTCTCTGGCGTTTACATATAATATTTCTTTTAATCCATATAAATGTTGAATCCCAGGTGTTACAACAATTAGTTTACCATTATCCTTTAAAACTCTATTAAGCTCGGCCTCATCAGATGGAGCAAAGTTTCTAATAATAATATCTATAGTGCTAGTCATTATTGGTAAATTGAAATTACTGCTTACTATGAAGTTTATTTTTTTATCTCTTTTAGTAGCATATGTAACTGCAGCTTTTGAAATGTCTACACCAAAAAAATGAAATTCTTTATTTAGAGTAATGTTCAATCCTTTTTTATATATGGCTTCCTTAAGTCTAAATAAAAAGTATCCTTCTCCACATCCAACATCAAGTATATTTACATTTTTTCCACTTATCTTTGATATTATTAAATCGTTCAATTTTTCAGAAAAAGTGTGATAATATCCTTTGTTTAAAAATTCTCTACGTCCTTCCATCATTTCTTTACTGTCACCAGGTTCTTTTGTATTCTTTTGATTAGCCAGCAGAAGATTAATATGTCCTTTGCTCGATATATCATAACTATGGTTATTTAAACATACATATTGTTTTTCAAGTTTTTTTAAACTTAAATTGCATACAGGGCATTTTAATATAGACTCCATATTTTCTACTGTCACATAATCACTGCCTTTCTTAAAGCTAGCTCTAAGGCCATTTTTTCATTGTATAGTATAATTTTATCGTTAGTTTTCTTTAGTTTTAGAGTCGCTTTTTTCGTTCACATCCACTCCAAGTAAATCTAGTATAAATATAAATATTGGTATACCCAGTAAAAGACCCCAAGTTCCCATAAAATGATCCGATACTATTAATATAGAAAAAGTAAAAAATATTGGGAGATGGGTGGTGTCAGACATAAACTTTGGATTTAAAATATAAGTTTCAACAGAATGAATTACAAAAATCATAATAAGCACGAAAAACACTTTAATTAATCCACCTATTTTAAGAGCAATTAAACATAGTGGGATTAATGAAATAAATACACCTGCAACAGGTACAAGACTTAAAATAAATATCATAAATGCAAGAGCGAATAATTGAGGAAACCCCATTATAGTAAGTCCTATAATTGATAATATTGTGTTTGTAATTGCTATCATTATTTGAGCCTGAATTACTTTACCAAATGAATTCAAAAAATTAGTACCAAAATAACTTAAATAATTGTATAACACAGATACTTTACTATATTTAAACTTATTTACGAATTTTAAGACACTATCCTTTTGTAATGTAAATACTAGACTTAGTAAAAGTGCCATGAAAAAATTCAAGCTCCATTTTCCTAAATTAGTTACGAAAAGCAAAATACTTTGAATACTGGACTTAGCATAACTTGCTATATCAATTCTACTTGATATTGGTGTTAAATATGACATAATGCCTTTTGTATCTTTCGTAAATTTTATATACTCCATTTTATCCAACATTATTAATATTTGAGAAATAGCAATTGGTATATATTTCACTGCCAGAATACCTATAGATATTGTCATAAACATATATATAATTATGGTAATAATAGTTGAATTCACTTTTATTACTTTGTTAATTTGATCAGTTAATAAAGTTTGCAAGCTATTCACTAAATAAGTAATCATAAAAGTTAATAAAATTAAATTGAAAATAGATCTTATTAAAAATGCAAATATTATTAATGCTATTAATATTATTATCTTAACTATGGATTCCCTCTTACTTAATTGTTTTATTGTTTGCATTTAGCATGCTCCTTATTTTATCTTATTATTTAATTATCAAAATTCATTTAATTTTTGCTATAATAAGTTATTTTTCGACTAGTTCATTATATCAAATTATTCAAATTATTTCTATTATTTTTTATCAATAATTGTTTTATTTTTAGTAAAAATACAATTATATATTTCTAAATATATATTTTCTTTGATTTAGTGCTTTTTTTATTTAAGGTTTAATATTTTATTATAGTACACTAAGCTTTACTAAAATGGTGTATAATATTAATACATATGACATTATAAATTTATTAATATATGTTTTAATGAGAAAGTTTGGTGGTGATAATAAATGAAACCAGTAATTATGTTTGTAACTGAATGGTGTCCATACTGCAAAAAAGCACTTGCATGGATGGAAACTATAAAAATCCAAAATCCAGAATACACTGGTATTGATATTAAAATAATTGATGAAGAACTTAAGCCCGATATAGCAAAACAATATAATTATTACTATGTTCCTACCTACTATGTTGATGGAGTTAAAGTTCATGAGGGCGTTACTTCTAAAAATATTATTCTTGGTATATTTGAAAAGGCATTAAAATAATATTTTTTCTAATCTAATAAAATAATTATGTAAAGAGAAAATTTTAAATTGTCTTTTTACATTTTTTATATTTCTCCTTCTTCTATGTTCTTTTATTTTTATTTTAATTTAACTTATCATACTTCAAAATTTCTTCTCTAAATTTTTTCTCTATTTTTATGTATTCATTTATATTATCAATTTTTACAATAAGCAACTCAATACATTTTTTCATATATACTATTTTTTTCCTCATTTCTGAAAGTGTTATTTTATCGCTATTTATTTTTTTATTATTTTTTTCTTTTTCATAATAAAAATTTTGTTTCTCCTTTCGTAGTTTTTCTTTTCTTTTATTACATTCATATATTTTTGTCTTTATACCCAATTTATTAGAATATTTATTAAAAACCTTTATATACTTTTTAATAAATATTTTTTTTATAAATTTGAATTTTTCTCTTTTAACAAAAATCTCAAGAGATTCGCGCAATTCTCTACCTTCTTGCTGTTCTTTATTAATAGTATCCTCCAATTTATTTAGATAAAATTTTATTACTTTAATCTCACTTTTACAAGTTTTAATTTTGTTTCTTAATCCTATTTGTTTTTCTTCGTAATTTTCTATACTAGATTTTTTCATATTTATAATCATAATAATTTCTTTTTTATTTAAGTCTATTATTTCAGCCTTAAATTTTTGTATTTTTAATAGTTTGCATATATCCACTCTGGATTTGCTTAAAACTTCAACTGATATTTTCATTCTTTCTAAATTAGAACTACTTAGCTGAAATTCTTTTAAAATAGAATTGTATATTTCATTGTATTCTACTATACACATTAGTATTGATCCCCTCCTTAAATCTAAAAATTCTTTAGTATTTCTTATGTAAAATTAAATTTTATTATTTTTTCATGTATACCTTTTTAAGCATGGGATATACTATTGTTGTAGTCGACAAGCAAACATTAAACTTAAATAAGGGAGATGTTAGTTATGTTAATTGATAAATTATCTATATTTTTAAGCGTAGAAAATTTTGCAAGGGCTAAAAACGGTGACTACTAACTAATTCTGTATGAAATTTAAAATACAGAGTAATAAAGCCAATGATTATTTATATAATCATTGGCTTTATACTTTTTAAACATATAAAATAAATATGAAGTCAAAAATAATAATGCACTGACCATAATTAACTTAAATGTTATTTATCTTGATGATCTAGAATTTTTACCTTGTTGATTTCTATCTTGACTACCACCTTGAGTTCTTCCATTTCTCCTAGCATAACCATTTGTTCGAGACTTCACAGAAGTGACCTTCTTAACATCATTTACAATTGGTGCATTACTAGCAGGAAAAGGATGATCTTCGACTATTGGTATTTTTTTTGAAATAACCTTCTCAATATCTTTAAGAAAAGGTTTTTCTTCCACATCACAAAATGATATTGCAATTCCGCCAAGTCCAGCTCTTCCAGTTCTTCCTATTCTATGTACATAGGTCTCTGGAATATTTGGCAAATCAAAATTAATTACGTGAGATAATTCCTCAACATCAATCCCTCTTGCTGCTATATCTGTCGCAACTAAAACTCTAGTTATTCCCGTTTTAAAATTATTTAAGGCAAGTTGCCTTGCGCTTTGAGATTTATTACCATGAATAGCTTGAGCCTCTATTCCTACCATATTAAGGTCCTTAGTTATCTTATTTGCGCCATGTTTCGTTCTTGAGAATACTAGGGCAGAGACTATAGATTTATCTTGTAGTAAATGAATAAGTAATGGTTTCTTATCTTTTTTATCCACAAAATATACTGATTGTTCAATAAGTTCAATAGTAGATGAAACAGGTGTGACTGCTACTTTTACTGGATCTATTAGAATAGAATCCACTAGTTTTGATATTTCCTGTGGCATCGTTGCTGAAAATAACATAGTTTGCCTGATTTTAGGTAGTTGCGCTATAATTTTTTTTACGTCACGCAAAAATCCCATATCAAGCATACGGTCTGCCTCATCGAGTACAAACATTTCTACATGATGTATGTTAATGTATTTCTGTTGCATTAAGTCAAGCAGTCTACCAGTAGTTGCAATTAAAATATCTACTCCATCTCTTAAAGCATCAGTTTGTTTTTTTTGAGATACCCCACCAAAAATAACTGTACTAGTTAGATTCATGTGTGTTCCATAAGCCGTAAAGCTTTCTCCAATTTGAATTGCTAGTTCTCTCGTAGGTGCAAGTATTAAGGCCTTTATATTTTTAGGACCATTTATAACTTTTTGTCTTCCACAAAGAATTTGCAATATGGGAATAGCGAACGCTGCGGTCTTTCCAGTGCCTGTCTGTGCACAGCCTAGAAAGTCTTTTCCATCCAATATAGTAGGAATTGCAGCTTCTTGTATAGGCGTAGGTTCCACATAACCTTCAATTTTTAAAGCTTTTTTTATTGGTGTAATGAGATTTAAATCTTCAAATAACATTTTTTCTCCTCTGTAAGTGGTCGTCTTGAACTTTAAATGTCACAAATCACTCATATCCTGTTATGAATTTTCTTGAAAATTGGAAACAACAACTTTCTTACATGATTATATTGCATCTAAGAAACCACCCTTTATTAGTGATATGAGTATATTTAGGCTGATTTATCTTCATTTAGCTCTGACTTTATAGGTCACTTATATATAAATAAATATGTTTCAATTATATCAACTTCAATTTTATAACTATTTTATTTTAATGTTCGTTGCACTCATATTTTTTAATTATAACATATTTCAAGTCTTCTTGCTATTCGTCCAATTTATATATAATTTAGAGAATAGACTCAAAGTGAATATAAATGATAATTTACCATAAACTAAAAACAGAAAAAATATTATATTTACAAAAGGAGATATTTTATGAATGAGAACTTTAATTTCCCTAAAAGCGTACCTGAACAAAAACAAGATAAACAACCAGGTTTCGAAGCATTAATGAATCCAAAACCTATTTTTGAAAATCCAAATTGTAAAGGTTCTAATAAATTAATAAATAAAGTAGCCTTAATTACAGGTGGTGATAGTGGAATTGGAAAAGCAATTGCGCTCTCTTATGCCAGAGAAGGTGCCGATATAATAATAGTATATCTAGATGAACATGAAGATGCCGAGGAGACAAAAAAACTTATTGAGGCGAAAGGTAGAAAGTGTATTTTAATATCTGGTGATATAGGAGATGATGTTTTCTGCAATGATGTTATAAAAAAGGCAATAAAAGAATTTGGTAATATAGATATCCTTGTCAACAATGCTGGGGAGCAACATCCCCAAAAT
Organism: Clostridium sp.; assembly: GCF_036569345.1. GTDB lineage: Bacteria > Bacillota > Clostridia > Clostridiales > Clostridiaceae > Clostridium_AD. The sequence goes on along the minus strand of NZ_DATCQT010000016.1, from coordinate 11,898 downwards.
AGTATTGAAGATATTACAAAGGAGCAACTAGAGAGAACCTTTAAAACTAATATTTTTGGTATGTTTTATTTGGTCAAAGCAACATTACCACATTTAAAAGAGGGTGCTACAATTATAAATACTTCTTCAATTACGGCCTATAAAGGACATGAGACTTTAATTGATTACTCTTCAACTAAGGGAGCAATAGTTACCTTTACCCGTTCTTTATCTCTTTCACTTGCAAGTAGAAAGATACGTGTTAATGCTGTGGCTCCAGGGCCGATATGGACACCTCTTATACCCTCTTCCTTCAGTGCATCTGAGGTTGGTAAATTTGGAAGCAATACCCCTATAGGAAGGCCAGGTCAACCTGTGGAACTCGCCGAAACTTATGTGTTTTTAGCCTCAGAGGGGGCATCATATATAAGTGGTGAAACTATTCATGTCAATGGTGGATTTGTTATAAACGGTTAATTCAGGTTCCCCCCATCAGAAAAGTTGCATATTTCTTGTTATTGTAACTTTTTAAAATTGCTATAACAAATTAAAAAAACTCAAAGTAGGCACCAGATTTATGATGCCTATTTTTTTAGGTACTACTACTTAGAGTTATCTTTAAATTCTTCCATTATTTGAATAAATACATCTTCCCTTCTTATAAACGCATCCACTATATCTGGATCAAAATGAGTTTCTCTACCTTCTAATATAATTTTCTTCGCCTCATCATGAGTAAAGGCTTCCTTATAAACCCTTTTACTAATAAGTGCATCATATACATCACTAAGTGCCATAAGTCGTCCCGATATTGGAATCTCTTCTTTGCATAATCCCTTTGGATATCCAGTACCATCCCATTTTTCATGATGCGTTAATGCGATTTCTTTCGCTAATGTCAAGAATGAATCCTCTCCTAATTCGGTTATTCCCACCATTAATGATTGTTCACCATATATTGTGTGATTCTTCATTTCTTCAAACTCTTCTTTTGTAAGTTTACCTGGTTTAAGCAAAATACTATCTTTCACACCAACTTTGCCAATATCATGCAAAGGTGCTGACTTATATAAGAGGTCGATATATTCTTTTGTAAGAATCTCTTTATATTTATCAGTGTTTTGTAATTCAAGTGCCAACTCTCTAATATATTTCTGTGTCCTTTTGATATGTTCACCTGTATCAGGGTCCCTTGTCTCAGATAGAGCAGCAAGGCAGTAGATTGCTGCAGAGTTAGTTCTTTCAAGAAGTTTTGTTCTTTCTTTCACCATTTCTTCTAAAACAAACTTCTGATTTTCTAAAACTAGACGTGCTTCTTCTAACCTTAGTTGTGTCCTAACTCTAGCCTTTACTTCAACAATCTCAAAAGGCTTAGTTATATAATCTACTGCACCTAATGTAAACCCTTTGGTTTTGGAGTCACTATCAGTAATTGCGGAAAGCAAAATAACTGGTATATTTACTAAATTAAGTTTTTTATTCAAAACATTTAAAACCTCATATCCATTCATTTCTGGCATCATGATATCCAAAAGAATTAAATCAGGTATTTCTTCTTGAAGTATCTCAATTGCTTCTACCCCATTAATAGCAACAATTAAATCATATTCTTCCTGAAGCGCATCCACAAGAATATCAATATTCATTTCTATGTCGTCAACTATCATTATTGTCTTTTGTCTATCCATTATTATCCTCCAATGTATTCTCTTTAAACATATCCTCTTTCAATGCTTCCTCCATCAGTTTTTCTACCATAACTTTAGCTTCCTTAAAACGATAACTATCTACAAGTTTTTTTATTTCGTTTATGTTCGCCACAAAAGCTGTTTCCGTAGTATTTGTTACTAAGTAGTCCATTCTTTCTTTAATTTCTTTAGTTCGTGCTTTCTTTAAAACTATAAGCAATTGTTCTAATTCACTATAAACATCGCAATTAGCACTTACTTTTTTCTCTATTGAATTTAATGAAAAAACTTTTTTTATATTCTTTAAAAGTTCCTCATTTAAAGAAAAAAATATCTCAAGATGTTCTTTTATAACTTCTTCGTCGTATGACTCATATTCCTTTTCAAACTGTATTATAAAATTATTAAGTTTCATAGCTCCAATATTTCCTGTTACACTTTTCAAACTATGAATAAATCGCTTTGTTTCATCATATTTCTTGTTTCTCATCAAATCTGAAAGTTCTTTTACTAAATCACTATAATTATTCACATATATATTTAATAAATCCTTATAAAGATCCTTCTTATTTCCAAGTCTAAGTAAAGTATTTTCCATGTCTAATGTCTCATTCCTTATATTGGAAATTAAATCAATGGTCTTATCAGCTTTTTCTGCTTTCTTATCGAATAAACATTTTATAAGGCTTTCAAACAAAACCTCCGAGTTTATTGGTTTTGTAATGTAATCATTCATACCTGCCTTTATGCTTATTTCGCGATCAACCCTTAATGCATTTGCAGTCATGGCTATAATTGGTAGTTCTAATTTGGAATAAAATTTTCTAATAATTTTTGTAGCTTCATATCCCCCCATAATTGGCATTTGCACATCCATAAGAACGACATCAAATTTATTTGAGCGAACATTATTAATTGCTTCCTCACCATTACTTGCAATACTTACATGAATACCAGCGCCCTCTAAAATATCTTTGGCAACCAGTTGGTTAATCTCATTATCTTCAACAAGAAGTATATTCTTATTAATCAATTTAGATTGGTATTTTATTTGTCCATCTTCATTATCCTCTTTGCTACTAATCCCTTTTGGCATTAGTGAGGTTTTATTATGATCTACCACAATAACTCTTTCCCCTTGTAAATCTGAATATTCTAAATATCTTGATTTCAAATCATTGATATCTTTATCAAATTCCATATTGAATTGGAATGATGACCCTTTACCATACTCACTTTCTACCCATATTACACCATTCATGAGCTCAACCAATTGTTTTGAAATTGCTAGGCCTAGCCCCGTACCACCATACTTCCTTGTCATTGAACCATCAGCCTGAGTAAAAGCTGTAAACAATCTTCCAATTTGCTCATTTGTTAATCCAATTCCTGTATCCTTAACACTGAAATGTAACTTTATTTTATTTTTTGATTCATGAATAGCTCTTACCGAAACATTTACCTCACCATGTTTCGTGAACTTTATAGCATTAGTAGTCAAGTTGCATATAACTTGTTCTAATCTTAGTGAATCTCCTATAAGTATGTCTGGCACGACTTCTTCCGTATAAAAATTAATATCAATACCTTTATTAGTAGCAGATATGGAATATAGGTTTGATATGTTTTCTAGCACCTTATCAAGACTAAATTTTATATGCTCTATTTCGATTTTACCAGCTTCAATTTTCGAAAAATCTAATATATCATTTATAATTCTAAGTAATGAATTTGATGATCCCTCTATTTTCGAAATATAATTTTTCTGAGTATTATTTAAATTAGATTGTCCTATTAAATGGGTAAGTCCCATAATTGCATTCATCGGTGTTCTAATTTCATGACTCATATTTGCTAGAAACTGACTTTTTGCAAGACTTGCTTCCTCTGCTTCTTCTTTTGCACTTTTTAATTGTACCTCATTACTTTTTCTTTCAGATATATTTTGAAGCACTCCTATAAATCGAACTATTTTTCCAGCCTCATCTTTTTTAACTACTTGTCCACTTAATGAAAGCCAAATATTAGTGTCTTCCTTTAATCGAAACTCAGCATAAAAGTCTTCTTGTATCCCTGGCAAATTGTCCTCTACCAATTGTTTCACCTTTAATATGTCGTCTTCATAAATAAAATTTGTAAGTTTATCATCAAACTTTACCCAATCACTCTCTTTAATGTATCCATTCTTATACTCAAATGAATTAATTAGTTTTAGGAAAACACCATTTACCACTATCCCATTATTTACGAAATCCGAATCATATAATCCAATATGTGCAGCTTCTAGCGCTATTCTAAATCTATCTTCTGAAATTGATAAATTATTAGTAACCCTTGTTAATGCCAGTGTCCTCTCTTCTACACGGAACTCTAATTCATTATTCAAAATTAGCAAGTTTTCTTCTGCGTTTTGACGTTCTTTAATCTCAGCATTAAGATCATTCACATTATTGCGAATATTTCTAGCCATTTCATCGATTGTATTTGCAAGTATCCCAATTTCATCTTTGCTCTCTTTAAGATCCTTCGGAATTTCAATAAAATTAGTACCATCAGAATTTTGAATAATTTTAACCATGCGTGTCAAAGGTTTTGTAACAAAAGCAGATAATTTATTTGCAAATAAAAAGATGAAAACACTGGCAAGTGTTGCACCAGTTAAAATTATAAACATTAAAAATTGCATAGCCTGTGAAAAGTCTTTATGCTCTATTCCCATTGCTAAATATAACCCTTCTGTATTTGGTATTTTAGAGTATGTTAAATAACTGGAATCCCCTTTTGCATTAATAATTTTTACTTCTCCAGAGGTTTTGTTCTTAATTTGTTTTTTAAAACCTTGAACATCATAAATTTTCATTTCCTTTTTATTTGGATCTATAATTACATTACCAAATGAATCAAAAATCCACATTTCGCCTAATTCACTTAATTTAGTTTCTTGAACAGGTAAAATTAATTTTTTAACTTCTGCATTAATGATTAACGTTCCCCGTATATTTCCCTTATTATCAGTTACTTTAATTCCTGTAGTTGAGATATATTCAGAAAGCTTGGCATTATATGTAGTTTGAGTTATACGCATTAACTCATACCCATCTAATAACGCCTTTTCATAATTAGCAGATATAATAATATTCCTCGGGTTATTATTATATTCCTTTCCATTTATCGCCCTAAACTTCATAGATATCAATACATCGCCATATCTAACCATTTGATTATCTATCTCTTTTTTAATACCAACAAAATCACCATTTTTAAATACTTCTGTATTTGAAATTAATTCCAATATATTTCTTTGATTATAAAACTGCTGGCCAAAATATTGTGCTTCATTGTCAATAACATGTACTCCTATTTCACCAATAATCGGCTGAACGGTTTTATTCATTTGATAATATAAAAGAGCACTTAATAAAATTAAAACTAGAAACATAAGTAAAGTATAAGTTGCCCTTAGTTTATCTTTATAGGATTTATTAATAAAATTCATTCTAGACACAATATCACTCCTTTACTTGTTATTGCAAATAAACCATACCACAATTGTTATTTTAATTATCACATAATATAACATTTTTCACAATATTAATGTACATTTATAAAAATCATAAAATCTTATACAATGTAATATTAATACAGTCATTTATTAAGTGTATTGTTACCTTGGAATAAGTTATGATTTTTTAAAATTAAAATTATGATTTGTTTATTTATATTGGAAATAACTTCACTAAATTTGTTAATATATCCACACATATAATAATAGTTCATAGGAAATTATATATATCAAAAGCATTATTAAAAAATGATTAGAACTTCATAAATTTATGAAATTCCCGTAAAAATTTAATTTTTTATAAGGAGGAACTATTATCGTGAGGAAATTTTCTGTTTTTATGCTTCTTGTTAGTCTTCTTCTTAATATGGGAAATATAACAACCTCAGCTATTAATGCTACCTTAACAAATGAAACCGCTAATAAATATAATTTAACAATGAAACAAGACTTGTTATGCCTAATGATTGCTTATCCTGAATACATTACAAATATTGAAACAAATAATGGATATGTTTATCTAATAATGAAGTCTGGAAAAAAGCTATGCTATGATGACAAGAAAGCTAAAAACGTGCAAGAAAAGCTATCAAATCCTGACCTGCAAGATACTCTAGAGCAAATTTATCCTCTTTCGCCTGTTAAAAGTATTCGAGATGGTGACTTTGACCCTGGTCGCTTTAGGTCTTATGAATTACTGTCCGAAGTTTATGGTAGTTCAAAACAAAGCATAGAATCTAAACTTATAGCAGTTAAAAATGGCTATAGCAATTATCAATTCAATAAGAGCAACAATGCAACTAATTCACTGAACGCTGTTATGAATGAATTAATACCTCTTTCAGAATCAAACCAGAATGTGAGAAAATGTCTATTTCCTTGTAATGGTACTTACAATTACCGCGTAATTTCAGGTACAGGAAGATTAAGTCCCCATTCTTATGGAATTGCTATTGATCTTGCCAGTGACAAAAGGGATTATTGGAAATGGTCCTCTAAAGAAGCTGGCGAAAAAAGATTAGCATCCTATTCTCAAGAACTAGTAAAAGTTTTTGAAAATAATAATTTTGTTTGGGGAGGTAAATGGTCTCATTTTGATATTCTACATTTTGAGTATAGACCGGAAATAATTTTGAAAGCCCGCTATTTTGCAATTCTCACGGATTCAAAAAAAACATGGTATGAAGGTATACCGTTACAACAAGTAAATGTAAAAAATGCAATAAATAAAATCAATGCATTAATAAAATAATAGGAGTCTAATATTATGAATTTTTGTAAAAACAAAAAATTACAATCATCTCAGCTTAACTTATTTATATTTATTCTGTTTCTTTTGTCAATACAATTATTTAATAATAGATATGCATATGCTGTTACTGATGAATCTAAAAAAGAAGTTACCAGTTATATAGAACAAATTTTTCAAAATAGAAACAGAGCTATGTTAAGCGGTGATTTAGCCTTAATACAATCATTTTATAATATGGATACAAAATATGGTACTTGGGCATATGAGTATGAAAAAAGAAAGATGGATTACATTAATAATTGGGCTGAAAAACAAGGTATTAAATTTACAGATATATTACCTACTGTAATTGTAAAAAAAATAAAAGGTGTTAACGATAATTTTTCAGTTTACTTACTATGCTCCACAGAATACAAATATATATATAAAGATAGACCCCTAATAAAAAACATTTCTAAAATTGGAACTTATCATAACTTACAACTTATGAGTAAAGATGGTTCTTGGGTTATTTCAAAAGAGTGGTATAAAGATCCTTTTGCTAACTCCTTAGATTTAGAAAATATAAAAGCAGATTCTATTAAAGAATTTATACTATCTCAAGATGCAAGAGATTTAACTACAATAGATAAACGACGTATACAGGCTGTAGAATATGCTGATAAATTTTGTGGTGCTGCAAGTGCCTTAGAATATGATTTTAAGTATAATAAAAAATATAGAGACTATAATCCTGAGGGTGGTGATTGTGCGAATTTTGCATCTCAGATTCTTTTCGAAGGTGGGAAATTCAGAAAAAATTATGCTTGGAGTTATGACAAAAATGGAGCAACAAAAGCTTGGCTAAATGCAGATGGATTTAAAAATTACATGATTTATAGCGGTAGAGCATCAATAATTGCCTATGGTAGATATGACAAAGTATATAAGGCAAGTTATAAATTACTCCCTGGAGATTTTGTTGCTTATGAGAAAAAAAATGACATAACTCACATATCTGTTGTAACCGGGGCTGATTCAAGAGGCTATTCCTTAGTTAGCTGTCATAATTCAGATAGAAGCAAAGTGCCTTGGGACCTTGGGTGGAGTGATAAAAATATTAAATTTTGGTTAATTAGAGTTCATTATTAATAACAGTAAAAATTAAATTAAAAGGAGATGAAATTTGTATGAAAACTGAAGAACAAATTAAATCAGAAGTGTCTAGGCAGGTTATTGATAGTATGAAAACAACTTTGAATGAAGAATTAACTGAGGTAGAAAAGGAATTTGAAGAGACTTATAAAAATAAGCTTGAGCAAGAAATACAATATACTTTAGAACTTGCAGAATCTGGGCTTCAACACAATTCAAGCAAAACAATAAAAGTAGAAAATAAAAAATTACTACAACAATTAGATAATATAAGAAGTGAGAAAATTAAAGTTGAGAATAAATTAAAAACATTAAATGAATTTGAAAATATATAACACTCAACTATCTTTAAATCTAATTAGGTAAAAAGTTCGTGCATGTCATGAACTTTTTATCATTTCCTTTTATATGATTTATTGCATAATCATGATTTCTGCACAAATATTTAAGTAAAGTTAATATCAAATATAATCATTATTTATATGTATTTCTTTGGCATTGCCTAAGTTGACTTATTCAAATCTATATAGTATGATTTAATTTGGAGAATAAATATTATTTTATGCAGTTTTTGTATAATTTAGTATTAATAAGGAGACATAACTTACCATGAATATTTCAACTAAAGGAAGATACGGTTTAAGATCAATGGTTGATATCGCTGTGCACTCATTAGGTGAATATATACCATTAAAAATCATTGCTGAAAGACAGGTAATTTCAGAAAATTATTTAGAGCAAGTTTTCTCAATACTTAGAAAAGCTAACCTTGTAAAAAGTGCAAGAGGATCACAAGGTGGTTATACACTGTCAAGAGAAGCCTCAAAAATTACAGTAGGTGAAGTTTTAAGAATACTTGAAGGTGATTTAAATATTTCCGGAGATGATGACGGAACCTTAAGTGTAGATAATAACATAAAAATTTGTATAGACACTATAGTATGGCAGGAAGTTAATGAACAAATTAATAAAGTTATGGATTCGGTAACTCTACAGGATCTTGTAGAAAAGTATAAAAGTCTTAATGCAGAATATACCCTAGATTTTATAATATAAAAGAAGAATAATGATGCCTGGATTTTTCAAGCATTATTATTCTTCTTTTGTTTTTACATAAATGAAATTACTTCACTTTATAATAAAAGATTAGAAAATAAATTTATTATAACTATTTAAAGTGTAGATAATTATTCTTATAAAGAGTAAAATGGGAAATATACACTTTATTCTTTTAAAAAAGGAGGAATAGTTTTGGAGATTAATCAAATGTCACAACTTTTAAAACTTATGGGCACCGGATCATCACAATCAACAACAGGAATTTCAGAAAATGATTCAAGTGCGAATGCAAGTTCTAGCTTTGAAGCTTTACTTAAGCAAATATTAGAAAATTCACAAAATCAAACTTCTACTAATGTTGGGACAAGCGTTGCTAATAATGCTAGTACAGTTAATGGACTAGATAGCTTATCGTTGCAGTCGCAAAAAGCTCAGCAACTTCAACAAATGGTCATGCAACAAATGATGCAAATTATGACAACTCAAGATACAAGTAATAGTTCAAGTATTGGTAGCGTTGAAAATGCTGATAGTTCGGACAGTCTTTTTCCAAGTACAAATAGCAATAATGACTTAACGCAACTTTTACAAACTGTTGTGCAAGAGCAAGCTAATACTAGTTCAACCACTAATGGTCAAAATAATTCTAATCAACCTAATGCTGTTCTAAGTAATAGTGTTCTTTAGACTCAATTTAAAAATGCGGTACTTTATGTACACGCATTTTTAGGTTTATTACATAACTAAAATCATCCAAACTCTGGATGATGATAAGTATTTATTGCTATTTTATAGTTATTGCTTCTTCATTTAATTCAAATAAATCTTGAAGAATTCCATCAATAATATTTTCATCAATAAATGCTTTCAATTTTGGATTACGTTCTTCTGTATTAATATACTGAAGGAAATAACCCCCTACTTTTTTAGCAATACTTAATTTAATAGATATATTTTGCTGGATTCCTTCATTATTAAATAAACTAAAAACAACGTTACTCTCCGCATATTCTATTTTAACTTTTTTATAATACTTTATCTCTATATATTCATTTAAATCTGTTGTTGCTCGAATATTTTTTATATTATATTTATCTAAATTACTATTAAATACATTAACAAAGTTTTGCATTGCTTTACTAATAATATTTTTATCAATAGTCATATTTCTGAATTGTAATACTAATTCTTCCTTCCAATTCATCTCATTCACCTCCCCTATTAAACATATATTGTGCTAAATAAAGGTAATTACTTCTATCCTTTTATTGGTTTTTATCTTTGTACCTTTAAATATATACAGGCATCTACATTATATATCCTTATATTAACCTATTCGGGCCAAATAAAAAAGATACCCTATGTATCTATTAAACTATTACATTTTTACATAAATTATTAACACAAAGAACCATTGAGGCTACATGAGATTCGACATAAAAACACTGTAAATTCAGTTATGAATAATATGATGTTTTTATGGATTATTCGGTTTTAATTTTAACTTTTTAAAATATAAGCTGTAAGCGATGGAACACATACCGTTACCTAAAAAAACAGCTCCACATTAATCTGTGAAGCTGTTTTTTAATAAAATCCTTCTTTTGCAATTTTCTTTATGTAGTTATACTGTTTTCGAATAAGTTTCTTAAACTCAGGGTCTGATAGCTCATTATATATAGCTATACCTTCTTCATAAAGACATTCATATATCAATTCACAATAATCATCATCTTCTCGATGCATTTTTTTGTATCGTTGTTCCAGCTCATATGGAAAATCAAGAGTATAAGCTATTCCATCAATTTCCCCGCTAAGAAACTCCTTTGTCATATTCATCATATAGTCAATATTAGGCTGACTCACTGCAAGGTTCCTCCTTTTTGTTTATTTCTGTTTCCGTTGTATTTATACTACATTCAAGCTGTACTTTATCTGACCATGGCAAGTATTCATCAAGCACAGAAAAATTTGATGCAAAATTACTATTTGGTAGCCTTCGGAAGAGATATTCAAGATATTTATAAGCATCCAAATTATTGGCTGCTGCTGTATTTATAATGCTAAATACAGTAGCTGACGCTTCTGCTCCCTCTGGCGAATCGGAAAACAGTGAGTTTTTTCGTGTGATTGCCACGGGTTTCACTGAGATTTCCGATAGATTGTTCGATAAAGGTATTCTTCCGTCAAGCAGAAAATTGGTAAAATATTTTTTATGATTTAGTGTATATCCCAAAGCTTTCTTCAAGTAGTCTTGATTAGTGAAGGTATTTTCTACCCATGCAAAAAAGGCATCCAGTATAGGGACACTATATATAAGTCTGTTCTTTTTTCTTTCCTCAGGCAATAACTCTTTCCATTTTCTTTCTAGTCTAAAGAGTTTATCACAATAAGCTCGTCCAATGGCTCCGCCTGATCCTAAAATTTCTTTTTTTCTAGAATCCAACGGAATGGCTTCTAGATAATATCGTCTTAAATGGCTGAAACAAAGACACCGTGTAATTCCTTCAACCTTTTCATACCCAGCATATGCATCTGAAACATGATAACCATGAAAACCTTCAAGGAACTTCTTTGCATGATCACCAGAACGTGTGCTGGTATATTTGTATAAAACTATTGGTGGACCTTCACAGTTACCACTTCTATGTACCCAAATATAAGATTTACTTGACGCCTTCTTTCCACTTTCGTGGTTTACCTGCCAGGTTGTTTCATCACTCATGATAACACTACATTTCAACAATTGCTCATGCATCCTCTCATATAGAGGCTTCAGCCAATATTCAGAACTGCGTATTACCCAGTTTGCCATCATGTCTCTCTTAAGTTCAGCACCCATTCTTTTAAAGTCCTTTTCCTGGCGGTACAGTGGTACTGACATCATATACTTTTGATACATTACCCATGCCACACATGAAGGCGACACAAAAGAATGCGTAAGCACAGGCGCTGGTACAGGTGCGCAGGATATAGAATCATATGGATTCGTATCATTTTTCCCACATTCAACACATTTATATACATATTGGACGTAGTCCTTCATTATTAGCTTTGCTGGGATATATTCCATTTCAGATCTGACTTTTTTCTTTCCGATTATATTAAGTTCACTGCCGCATATTTTACACATAGCTTCTTCGGCATTAAGTACACATTCAATTACCTCATGTGGCAGTGATTTAATCAAGTTTTCTCTGTCACCTTTTGTCCTTACAGGTCTT
>NZ_DATCQT010000015.1:0-2308 GCF_036569345.1 Clostridium sp. | reverse complement strand
CATGGCGAAAAAGTATTCATTCCAATAATGTTAAAACAGGATACCGAGTGCCATATTGTCAATACTTCATCTGTAGCAGGGCTTTTGGATTTGAACGGAATGTCAGCTTACCATACTTCTAAATTTGCAACAGTTGGTCTTTCAGAATCTACTTATTTAGATCTTCAGTTCGAAACGGACAAAATAAAAATGTCGGTATTCTGTCCAGGATTTATTCAAACAGATCTTGATAATTGTGAAAGGCATAGACCAATGATATATGAAAATGACATGAGTCAGACTTATTATCAAAGTGTTTTGTATGAAGAAGAGGAGAAACAGAAACATAAGGTTATTAAAGGTGGAATTCCAATTGATAAAATTGGAGAGGTTATATTCAAAGCAATTGAGGAAGAGAGATTCTACATTTTAACACATCCAGAGTTAAATTCACTTATAGGTTTAAGAGTAAAGAATATGTTTGAAGGTGGAAGTCCATCTATGGATGTGATAAAGGGTGTTAAGTAATTCTTCATTAAGACGTCTAAAGTTTTGCGCGATATTGTTTTTTTCTCTTGGCTTAAAAATAAAATTTGTTGATTATCATTAATCTCATTCTGCCTAATATATTTATTTAGAATTTTTATAGTCTCTAGATCTAACCTTATGGTGTTGCTATTGCTTCCTTTAAGCCTGTAACAATACATTTCACCTCTTGTCCTATTGTAATCCTCAAGCCTTATTAAGCACTCTCAGAGGCTCCTAAAGCGCATGTATATGCGGCTCTAAAAATAGCCAAGTTTCTTAATGAGTGTATATTACTATCTTTTTCTATAAATTTAAAAACCTTTATAGATTGCAATATAAAATGTCCGAAAATTCAAGAAAAATATAATATTAAGCTATGATGGCTTTCTGCTCTATCATATTAGCAGAAAGACCACTGAAAATTCTTCTAGGATAATTATTAATCCAATGTTGTATTTGCATAATCTGTTTTTTGTAAATGCAGAAATATCTATGCCCTTGGGGATAAATCGACGTATCATTTTATTGATATTCTCATTTGTGCCTCGTTCCCATGAACTATAAGGATGTGCATAATACACTTTGGTTCTTTTCCCTTTATTCCTCACAGAGTTTTCAATACCTTCAAAATCAAGGTTCTCACAACCGTTGTCACAAGTGATTGTTTTAAATGTATCTGAAAATAACGTTCCCATTTTACGTTCCAATTTGTCCAATTGTTTGACGACAGCTACCTGAGATTTAGATGGTATTTTAAAGACCAACTCTTTTCGAGTTACTCTTTCGCTTAACACCATTAATACAGTCTTCGTACCCTGTTTTCCTACTACAGTATCCATTTCCCAGTTGCCTATCTCAGCACGTGAAGCTACCGCTTTAGGTCTTTCAGATATGCTTCTTCCTTTGGTATTGTTATAAGCCTGCCTTATTTTTTTATACTTCCTTTTTGGGGGATTCTTTTTAACAGGCAGATCTTTATTACTTATATTTAAAAATAAATTGTTATCCAAATAGTTATACACAGTTTTGAAGCAAATAGTTGTTTTGAATTGTAACTCTTTGTTTGTAATATTTTGAATAGCTGCATACGGAGATTCGCCATCTTTACCAATGGCTTTTTCTAGGTACCTCACCAATTTGTGATCTTTTCCTATTTTCAATGTAGGCCCTTTAGCCGTACCTTGTCTATCATGTTCTGACTGCCCAATTTCTGCGCTATATTCCGTTCGAGTGGTTAAATCACTATTCAATAGTTCAACCATTCCTTTAGCAATTTCACGCCTTATTGTACGTTCTGAACGTTCACCTATTTGCTCCGCAATACTGCTCGAACTTAATCCCCTTTTGTATAAAGCTTCTAACTTTATGCGTTCTTCGTAGGTTAGGTGTTTACCTTTTCTGCTCACAGTGATAAAATTTAATTGGCTCATTTGAAATCCTCCAGTACTTGTTGGTTTTGTAACTTAACATTATACTAGAGTATTTCTCTTGGGTCTTTATTATTTTGTTTTGCGGTCATTTCATTTTACAACTTACCAGACAATCAAGCAGTCACCGGAATATACTGAGGAATCTCTGATAACACGAGACTATGAAAGCAAACTGCATCAACATTATAATTAACAGTGATACTGGATCGATGAAGAGAATTTCAAGAAACATTCCCACTAAAACATGTGTGCGGAACCTACCTTGCACGGCATGTTAAATGTAACTTTAAAAACTCTCTTCATATTAAAAGATTCCCCCCTTTTGATATGAATTTGATATAGATTAGTTTGGAGGAGCCTGGTCATATACC
>NZ_DATCQT010000014.1:0-2502 GCF_036569345.1 Clostridium sp. | reverse complement strand
TGCTGCTTTTTCAAATGTTACTGTTCTACTAGTAAATAAGTTTAACGCAAAAGCTAGCCTAACCTTTTGGTCTATAGAATCCCCCGAAATTTTATTTAAAAAAGGTATAAACTCTTCTGGTAAAGTTACTTCAAATGTAGTCATTCACTACAAGCTATTATCATAAATAAAAGCACCTATAGCTTAAACACTTTTTTCAAAGTGTCTATTCTATAGATGCTCATTTACCCTGCTGCTATTTTCCTAAGCTAAAACAACTGTACTTGTAGCTGTCGAAACTATCTTAGCATCTTTCTTGCCAACTAAGTCACCATTGGATGATAAGAAAATGTTGTTTGAGATAACTAAATCCATAAGAGCCTTTACCTCAATTTCTGTCACTGTTGGCACTCCATCTACATCAGCTTTAATGTCATCTACAGTTAAAGTAAAATACTTCCCTTCTACAACTGTTAAAAACCTCATAATTAATTTATGCATATCATTATTCCTCCTTTAAATTGTTTAACTAAGGCATCTGAATTTTCAGCTTTTAATGAAAAACTATTCCATAAGTCTTATTCCATAAGTAAGCTAAACTGGTCTTGTCTGTCCAATGAAAATAATGGATAAGTTTTGATATTAGAGATAGCTTGTCCTATTGCAAATATGTCTGCATCCACTGCAGTAACTTTTAAATTACTTAGTGTTTTTGTTACAAACTGATCCTTGCCATCCTCGCCCACCCCTACTTTCATTGTCATCCTTAATGCACTTGCCACCTTTGAAGATACAATTGCCATACTAATCACTCCTTTCATTTTGTTTTCACTGAATATATATGACGTTCCATAATTTTGTGCGAAGTTTTCTGAAAAAATTTAATCTACATAAGATCTTTCAGTTTCTCTAGCGCTTTTTTCTTGATTCTTGTATATTGATAATAATTTTTATCACTATCGCTATCACAAGCAATTTCTCCTAGTGTATGTCCCAAAAGATAATACCTTTCTAGTACTGTACGTTCTAGTGGATCAAGAGTATCAAGAGCGAGATATAATTTTTTCACCTCATCATAGGCAATTACTTCATCCTCTAATGTAAATTCGTAATTTCCTGCGGAATCAAAATCTAACATATCATTGTTTGGCACTTCTCGAAAATGTTTAATTTCTCCCTTTAGAAGAGCTTTATAGTTCATCCTTATTGCATTTATGCAGTAGCCGCTAAAGCTGTTGCTACCTAGTTTGTACATTGCTATGACTTTTATAACGGATAGATATCCATGCTGGATTAGGTCTTCAAGTTCATAACCCGGAATGTGATACCTTGACGCCTCTTTAAGTATTAGATATTTGAATTTCTCTATAATCTGTTCCGCAGCTCCATCCTCTTTGTTTTTAGCCTTCTCAACTAGTTTTTCCATAATATATAACGCCTCCATAATTTTTAATATAGGGTATATTCAATAATGATTTTTCAGTAAGCTAACCCAATAACTGCTTTTCTAAAACATCAAAATCATAAGTTCTTTGTTCGTAATCGCAGAAATCACTCTTTTTCACTTTTAGGTTTAAATAGCTTGCCTTTTTACTATCCCAACTTTTTTGATAAGCTTTGACTTGATCAGCCGTTTCTATGCCATTGCTAATCCAGTTATTAATTATTTTAGTTATATACTTCATTGTTTTAGCATTGTAAATTACAGCCTCCTCTATTGCCATAATAACAACTTCACTAGTCACCTGATTTGTAAATTCAAGTATTTTTTTATTTTCAAAAGGAGTTATAGCATGTACATTTTCTTCAAATACTTTAATTATGTTTTTTAACCCAACAGACGTAGCATCAGAATTTACTTCTTCTTCTTTATTTATTAATTCTTTTTCTTTATTTATTACTTCTTCCTCTTTACTTCTTATTCTATTACTTGGTAGCCCCTTGCAAGCCCCTACTAAGGGGCTAGTAAGTGTTCTATAAATTGAAAATACCTTAGCCTCTCCAATTCCTTCTTTTTCTACGACATCATCTTTGTCTTCTGGTATCAAAAGTATTTCCTCAGTAATATTACCTGAACTATCGTATACGCAAGGCTTGTCCAGTTTTTCTAAATAACAATTCTTTGAAATTTTATCATTATCTATAATGATTTTTCTAAAAATCTTTTCCGCGTCTAATTCAGCGTCCTTACACTTTTTAAATAAAATTTCAAGAAATACTTTATTTTTAACCCTTTTCAGCTCTTTTTGAACTCCTATAATTGCATTATTGTTGTTAGGTGCGTTATATTTTATCCAATTTAACACCATAATTTCTTTAGTATCATCGCAGTATAAAATTTTCTCAAAATTGCAAAATCTTTTAATTAGCTGCTCTACATCATCTTTACTATAGCCTGTCTCTATTGCAATAAACTTAGGAGAGATTTCATAGATACCGCATTGAGTGGATTTTGTATTCGATATAAGATACAAATAAAAAAACTTTTCCTGTGGGGTAAGTTCAAGCACAAAGCTGTCACTC
>NZ_DATCQT010000013.1:0-3038 GCF_036569345.1 Clostridium sp. | reverse complement strand
TGCTGCTTTTTCAAATGTTACTGTTCTACTAGTAAATAAGTTTAACGCAAAAGCTAGCCTAACCTTTTGGTCTATAGAATCCCCCGAAATTTTATTTAAAAAAGGTATAAACTCTTCTGGTAAAGTTACTTCAAATGTAGTTGGTTGTGTGTTCATATTAACACCTCACTTTAATCATTTTTATTATATTATATCCTCTTTTCTTACCTTATGCACTATTTACCTAAACATTACAATTAATATTCTATTAATGTCGTGAAAGCTGTCATTCACTACAAAAAAACTACCAAAATATAAATTTCAGTAGTTCCACCCTGGCTACCGCCAAGTTTTTTTGTTTCTCTTTTACCAAATTTCTCAACTCTCCAATCCAACTTCTCATCTACTTAATTCGCATCAAATGTTCCATTTTCGCCTAGCCTCCGCATTGGTTGTTCACTGAACGTTCACAACCCCCGGCAGACTGAGCGAAAACTAATTTCTATGCAACATTTTAACAAACAGCTTGCATAAAATAACCATAATCCTTTTTAATAACGATTTAAATTGTATTTTTATCTGTTTTAATAACAGAACCATTACTTTTTATTAAAAAATGAATTGTAATTTTCAAAACTTGCACGTGTTTTGGGTTTTGCTCAACCTGCCGAGAGATTTTTTGAAGGAGCTTGAGACTGAAATTGCTATTATCATAAACAAAAGCACCTATAGCTTAAACACTTTTTTTCAAAGTGTCTATTCTATAGATGCTCATTTTCCCTGGTGCTATTTTCCTAAGCTAAAACAACTGTGCTAGTAGCTGTCGAAACTATCTTAGCATCTTTCTTGCCAATTAAGTCCCCATTAGATGATAAGAAAATGTTGTTTGAGATAACTAAATCCATAAGAGCCTTTACCTCAATTTCTGTGACTGTTGGCACTCCAGTTTCATCCGCTTTAATGTCATCTACAGTTAAAGTAAAATACTTCCCTTCTACAACTGTTAAAAATCTCATAATTAATTTATGCATATCATTATTCCTCCTTTAAATTTTAACTTTGGCATCTAAATTTTAAACTTTTGATGTGAAGCTATTTCATAAGTCTTATAAAATAAGTCTTATTCCATAAGTAAGCTAAACTGATCTTGTCTGTCTAATGCGAACAATGGGTAAGTTTTGATATTAGAGATAGCTTGTCCTACTGCAAATATGTCTGTGTCCACTGCAGTAACTTTTAAATTACTTAGTGTTTTTGTTACAAACTGATCCTTGCCATCCTCTCCCACCCCGACTTTCATTGTCATCCTTAATGCACTTGCCACTTTTGTAGATACAACTGCCATACTAATCACTCCTTTCATTTTGTTTTCACTGAATATATATGACGTTCCAGAATTTTGTGCGAAGTTTTCTGAAAAGATTTAATCTACATAAGATCTTTCAGTTTCTCTAACGCTTTTTTCTTAATCCTTGTATATTGATAATAACTTTTATCACTATCACAGGCGATTTCTCCTAGCGTAAGTCCCAGAAGATAATATCCCTCTATAACTGTGCGCTCTAAGGGATCAAGAGTATCAAGAGCGAGATATAATTTTTTCACCTCATCATAGGCAATCACTTCGTCCTCTAATGTAAATTCATAATTTCCTGAGGAATCAAAATCTAACATATCATTGTTTGGAACTTCTCTAAAATGTTTAATTTCTCCCTTTAGAAGAGCTTTATAGTTCATCCTTATTGAATTTATACAATAGCCGTTAAAGCTGTTGCTACCTAACTTGTACATTGCTATCGCTTTTATAACAGAAAGATAACCATGCTGGATTAGGTCTTCAAGTTCATAACCTGGAA
The DNA here is from genome assembly GCF_036569345.1 of Clostridium sp. Taxonomy (GTDB): domain Bacteria; phylum Bacillota; class Clostridia; order Clostridiales; family Clostridiaceae; genus Clostridium_AD. The sequence continues at coordinate 1,203 of NZ_DATCQT010000013.1, read as the reverse complement.
TGTGATACCTTGACGCCTCTTTAAGTATTAGATATTTGAATTTCTCTATTATCTGGTCCGTAGCTCCATCCTCTTTGTTTTTAGCCTTTTCAACTAGTTTTTCCATAATATATAACGCCTCCATAATTTTTAATATAGGGTATATTCAATAATAATTTATCAGTAAGCTAACCCAATAACTGCTTTTCTAAAACATCAAAATCATAAGTTCTTTGTTCGTAATCGCAGAAATCACTCTTTTTCACTTTTAGGTTTAAATAGCTTGCCTTTTTATTATCCCAACTTTTTTGATAAGCTTTGACTTGATCAGCAGTTTCTATGCCATTGCTAATCCAGTTATTAATTATTTTAGTTATATACTTCATTGTTTTAGCATTGTAAATTACAGCCTCCTCTATTGCCATAATAATAACTTCACTAGTCACCTGATTTGTAAATTCAAGTATTTTTTCATTTTCAAAAGGAGATAAAGCATGTATATTTTCTTCAAATACTTTAATTATGTTTTTTATACCAACAGACGTAGCATCAGAATTTACTTCTTCTTCTTTATTTATTAATTGTTTTTCTTTATTTATTACTACTTGTTCTTTACTTCTTATTCTATTACTTGGTAGCCCCTTGCAAGCCCCTACTAAGGGGCTACCAAGTGTTCTATAAATTGAAAATACCTTTGCCTCTCCAATTCCTTCTTTTTCTACGGCATAATCTTTATCTTCTGGTATCAAAAGGATTTCATCAGTAATATTGCCTGAATTATCGTATACGCTAGGCTTGTCCAGTTTTTCTAAATAACAATCCTTTGAAATTTTATCATTATCTATAATGTTTTTTTTGAAAATCTTTTCCACGTCTAATTCAGCGTCCTTACACTTTTTAAATAGAATTTCAAGAAATGCTTTATTTTTAACCCTTTTTAGCTCTTTTTGAACGCCTATAATTGCATTATTGTTGTTAGGTGCGTTATATTTTATCCAATTTAACACCATAATTTCTTTAGTATCATCGCAATATAAAATCTTCTCAAAATTACAAAATCTTTTAATTAGCCGCTGTACATCGTCTTTACTATAGCCTGTCTCTATTGCAATAAACTTAGGAGAGATTTCATAGATACCGCATTGAGTGGATTTTGTATTCGATATAAGATACAAATAAAAAAACTTTTCCTGTGGGGTAAGTTCAAGCACAAAGCTGTCACTC
>NZ_DATCQT010000012.1:0-3152 GCF_036569345.1 Clostridium sp. | reverse complement strand
CAGAGAATATTTATATTCTCATCTGGTGATTATGGCATGAAGGTAACACCCGTTCCCATACCGAACACGAAGGTTAAGCTTCAATGCGCCGATGGTACTGCAGGGGTGACCTTGTGGAAGAGTAGGTTGTCGCCAGGTTATGTGGCTGGATAGCTCAGTCGGTAGAGCAGAGGACTGAAAATCCTCGTGTCCCTGGTTCGATTCCTGGTCTAGCCACCAAAAACGTCTTAGATAATTCTAAGACGTTTTTTTTATTGAAAATAATATTCTTATAAATTTTCAACCTGCCAATCAATAGTTTTTTTGTCTACTGAGATTAAAAAATTATTAGCATTAGAAAAAGGTTTACTATTAAAAAAACCTCTATATGCGGATAAAGGGCTTGGGTGAACTGACTTTATTATGTGATGTATTGGATTTGTTATAATAGAGTGTTTTGACTGAGCGTTCTTACCCCATAAAATGAAAACTATAGGTTCTGTTTTTTTATTCAATAGTGTAATGATTTTATTCGTAAAATGTTCCCAACCTTTATTTTTATGAGAGTTAGCTTCACCACATCTAACGGTTAGTACGGTATTTAATAATAAAACACCTTGATCAGCCCATTTTTTTAAATATCCATTATTAGGAATATAACAACCTAAATCATTGTGTAATTCCTTATATATATTTAATAGTGAGGGGGGAATGGGTACACCTGCTTTTACAGAAAAACTTAAACCGTGTGCTTGGTTTGAACCATGGTAAGGATCTTGACCAAGTATAACAACACATACATCTTTGTATGCTGTGTATTTAAGGGCATTAAATATATCTTGATTTTCAGGATATATTTGCGAGTTTTCATATTCTTTTTTTAAAAAAGATTTTAATTTTAAGTAATAATCTTTGTTATATTCTTCTAATAATAGTTCATTCCAATCATTTTCTAAGTTATTCACAAAATCACCTCACTTAAGTGTATCATAGATACTTTTATTTTCATAAAATAAAAGTTTATTTTTTGTATGAATATTAAGGTATCTATGAATAACTCTAGTTATTTTAAATGCTAATAGTATATAATGATAGCGGACATAAATATAGTGCACAAAACAATTGATAGTTTTTCACAATTAAGGGAAAGACATGGAGGCAGGTTATGAAAAATACATATAATATAGATTTTAAAGATTTATTTAAGAAAATTTTTCTTATTATTTTAGGGAGTTTAATTTTATCTATTGGAACAAACTTATTTATAGTTCCAAATAAGCTTCTAGGCGGGGGACTTTCAGGAATAGGGTTAATGCTACAGTATCTTTTCAATCTACCAGTGGGAGTAACAATATTAATACTTAATATACCACTTCTTATATTAAGTATATTGAAAATAAATATGAAATTTACTGCATTTACAATATTAGGAACTATATCATTATCATTTTTCTTGATTCTTACCGCACCTTTAAATAATGTTCTTGCTCCTGTTCAGGATGCATATAGAATTCTTTATTGTATATATGGGGGAGTACTTTCAGGGATAGGTCTTGGAATTGTTATTTCTAATGAAGGATCTACAGGGGGAATGGATATTGTAGCTATATACGCTAAAAAGAAATACGATATAGATGTAGGTATAGTAACTTTTACAATAAACTTTTTGATTGTAGCTGGTGGCTCTGTAATATTTGATTTCAAGGTAGGATTATATACCCTGATTTCTATGTATATTTCTGCTACTGTTATGGAAAAGGTTATAAATGGATTGAATAGACGTAAAATGCTTCTAATTGTGTCAGAAAAAGAAAAAGAAGTAAGTGATGCGATAATGAATGAATGCAAAAGAGGGGTAACTCTTTTATATGGAGAAGGGGCATATACAAGCCATAAAAAAAATGTAATGTATTGTGTTGTGTCATTAGGGCAATTGCCACAAATAAAGAGAGTAATAAAATCTATAGATAAAGAAGCCTTTATTTCTATAATTGATATAGCTGAGGTTCAAGGTAATGGATTTAAAAGTCCTATAGGCTAGGGTTAAAATAAATATAAATAATGCATATAATACAATGGAAGCATGTGATTAATCACATGCTTCCATTGTATTATATGGCTATTTAGTAATATTAATTTATTTAATCTTTAGAGCTTAGTAATAAAATGGAGCTTAAAAGGGAAATACTAAATATGTTATGTAAAAGCTATCGTCTGAAATAATATAGAATTAAGAAATTTTAGATGTTGAAGTGTATTTATATTAATTAGAAGGAGATGTATTTTATGAAGATAGTTAAGGTAAGAAAAAATGAAGATGGAGATATTACAAATGTATTAACTGACACTGGTGAAGAATTAGATGTGAGCAAGGCTGTTGCTTTGGCAAAGAGGGGAAATGTAGAATCAGTTATCGTTGGTAAAAATAGAAACGGTAATGATGTTATAAAGTCCTCACCTAATAATACTACGGAAGACAATTTAGATAATCTTCCTACTTTCTAGTATGAAAATTGTAAGTCCTCTTAATTAATAGTTTTATTAATATAGAGGGCTTACATATTATTTGTAAATAATTAATGATAATATGAGGATATTATTCATTTAAATAAGGTATACTATTCCTAGTGTATCATTATAAAGAAAACTTACCATATAGAAGTATTATGGAGAATAGTATATATAATTGTATTATCTAAGAAAAAGAATAAAAATCATTGTTTTTAAAGATGATATTATATTAATTGTCGCTGCGGAACGGTAGCGATAAAGTAATGGAATATATGAAAAATGACAGTTTTAAAAAAATAAAAAACTGTTGACAACACTGAGATTAACAGATATAATAGTAGAAGTCGTCACATGATGACAAAGCAAATTGGTCTTTGAAAATTAAACAGAGAAATAGGTAAAGAAATGAAATAATATTTTATTTTAACCAGTTAATTACTTTAGTATAAAGTAATATTTTAGTCGTAAGACTAAAAAGTATGTAATGAGCATGCGAATCAACCTAACGGTTGCTTAACCAGCTTTACAGTTGGCGCAGATTAATCATTTCAACTAAAAAAGTGTAAACTTTTAAATTGAGAGTTTGATCCTGGCTCAGGACGAACGCTGGCGGCGTGCCTAACACATGCAAGTCGAGCGATGCGATCCTTCGGGATCAATTA
>NZ_DATCQT010000011.1:0-1654 GCF_036569345.1 Clostridium sp. | reverse complement strand
TAATTGATCCCGAAGGATCGCATCGCTCGACTTGCATGTGTTAGGCACGCCGCCAGCGTTCGTCCTGAGCCAGGATCAAACTCTCAATTTAAAAGTTTACACTTTTTTAGTTGAAATGATTAATCTGCGCCAACTGTAAAGTTGAATACCAACGATTAAGTTGGTAACGCGAGCTCATTATATACTTTTTAGTCTTACGACTAAAATATTACTTTTTTCTAAAGTAATTAACTGGTTAAAATAAAATATTATTTCATTTCTTTACCTATTTCTCTGTTTAATTTTCAAAGACCAACTTATTTTGTCATCATGTGACGACTTCTACAATTTTACTAGGTATTTCTTGTTTTGTCAATGGTTTTATATATAAATTTAGATTTTTCTCTCAACTTTTTAATTTACATGTTTTAGTTTAAATAACTTTTATTTTTTAGTAGTAGTAAAACAGCAAATATAAATACCTAATACTTTCATATTTATGTATATTTATATATATTTATATCATTATATTTTTGAATAGTTATAAATAGTTCTATAAAATAAGAAAAAACAATACCAAAATGATATTGTTTTTTCTTGCTATAATATATATAACAGCTTTTAAAGCTACGGATTCAATTTTTTATTTTATTTCTATAGTATATTTATTTTTCAATTCTGCTATAGAACTTATATATTTCTCATTTTGTTTTTCATGTGAAATACTCTCTATAATCATAGGCCTAGACTCTTCAATAGATTTAACATCTCCTGTACTTTTCTCATCTAATTGTATTAAATGGTATCCAAATTGAGTTTTAACAGGTTCACTTATTTCACCAACTTGTAATTTAAAAGCTGCTTCTTCAAATTCAGGAACCATTCTGCCTCTAGTAAAACTACCTAAACTTCCACCTTGAGCTGCTGATGGACATTTAGAATATTTCTTAGCCGCTTCCTCAAAAGACATTCCATTAGTTATTTCTAATTTAATATCTTGCATTTGCTCTAAAGTATCTACTAATATATGTTTAGCTGATGCAGACTCTTCACTTTTAAACATTTGGCTATTATCTTCATAATACTTTTGAATTTCTTCCTGAGTTATATCTATATCAGCCATTATATTTTTTATCCCTGTTTGTATTAAAATATCTTTTTTTATCAGCTGCATTTGTTCTATATAATCTGGATCCTTCTCCATACCATTATCAAGTGCATAATTATATATTAATTCAAAACTTATCATTTGTTCTAAGAATTGTTTTTTACCTTCTTCTGTTTTATAATGCTCTTGTGTCTCCTGTGGAAATCTCAATAATGACCTTTTTATATCTTTTTCAGTTATTTTACTTCCATTTACTATAGCTAAAACTTTATTCTCCATAATTACTCTCCTTTAAAATTATTTATTTTTATTTATTTCATGATACCATAGAACTAGTAATAAAAGAAAATCAATAAAGTGTTAACAGTTTAATATCTTATGATATTATTCTAGTTAAAAAATAAAAAAGCACTTTATAAAAAGTGCTTTTTTGGTGGCTTACCGGGGAATCGAACCCCGGACACCATGATTAAAAGTCATGTGCTCTACCAACTGAGCTAGTAAACCATGTAAACCTGGCGACAACCTACTCTTCCACAAGGTCACCCCTGCAGTACCATCGGCGCA
>NZ_DATCQT010000010.1:0-4887 GCF_036569345.1 Clostridium sp. | reverse complement strand
AAGCAAAGGAACTATTGTAGAAGAAATTAATGATGTAATAGGAATATATTCTTGTGATATTGTTTTTCTAAATTCATTAAATGAGAATATAGAAAAACAAATTGATAGGGATGGGATTGAAATTTATTCTAAAGTTAGTAGCAAGAAGCTAACTTCCAGTTACCTCCTAACACCTCGGAGGAACTAACATAAGTTGGAAATGAAATGGACAACTTATGTTAGCTATTTTTTCATTAGTAGGTTTAATAGTATTAACCTTAGTTGCTTTCAGTATCGGTAGTGCTTTTCTTAACTTCTTAGTTTCTATAGTGTCTGGTTTTTAAAAATTTCTTACCATAATTAAAACTTAGCTATTTAAGTATATCATCTATATTCTGTAGCTCTTCGCCACTAAATTCTAGGTTGTTCAAAGCTGCAACGTTATCTTCAACCTGCTTCACCTTGCTCGCGCCGATTATAGCAGAGGTCACGCGCCCATTACGGAGCACCCAAGCAAGTGCCATCTGAGCAAGACTTTGTCCTCTTGATGCGGCAACATCGTTTAATTTCCTTATTTTAACCAACATATCTTCAGTAATGTTACTTGAATTTAGGAATCTACTATTACCTGCTGCGCGTGAATCTGCAGGTACTCCACCTAAGTATTTATCGGTTAATAAACCTTGATTAAGTGGGCAGAATGCAATAACACCAGTGTTTTCTTTTTCAAGAACCCTCTGAAGACCATGTTCAATCAAACGATCTGCCATTGAATATCTAGCTTGATGGATAAGACATGGAGTACCGAGCTGTTTAAGTACTCTTATAGCTTCTTCAGTTTGAGAAGGGTTGTAATTTGAAATTCCAACATACAGAGCCTTTCCTTGCCGTACTATTAAGTCGAGTGCCGCCATTGTTTCCTCTATTGGGGTTTCGGGGTCAGGACGGTGATGATAAAAAATATCAACGTATTCAAGTCCCATTCTTTTTAAGCTCTGATCAAGACTTGCTACCAAGTACTTCTTTGATCCTTTATCTCCGTAAGGGCCAGGCCACATATCATAACCTGCTTTAGTTGCTATAATCATTTCATCACGATATGGTTTAAAGTCTGCTTTGAAAATTCTACCAAAAGTTTCTTCTGCGGAACCATAGGGTGGGCCGTAATTGTTTGCAAGATCAAAATGTGTTATTCCCAAATCAAAAGCCTTACGAACGATTGCACGTCCATTTTCGTAGACATCAGTTCCTCCAAAATTATGCCAGAAACCTAAAGTCAGTAGTGGTAGCTTTATGCCGCTCTTTCCGCAACGGTTATATTTCATGGACGAATATCTTTCTTTTTCCGGTAAATATGTCATGTTTTATTCCTCCTTGTGTATTAATCTAATTATATTATAACTATTGAAAAAAATAATTTAAATAGCAACATGTCTTAAAAATATGGTACAGTGTCTTATATCTATTAATTTTCAAAGGAGGGCACATTTTTGAATAGTATAGACGTTGAAAGTACAATTAGTAATATTAATTTAAATATATATTATTGTGGAAGTCAAGAATGTAAGCCTGGGCATTCCTGGGGACCAGCTGTAAAAGAACACTATAAGATACATTACGTTAATAAGGGGAAGGGAAGCTTCAATATAGGAAACAAAACTTATTTGTTAGAAGAGGGTCAAGGATTTTTAATATGTCCTAATGTTATCTCTTACTATAAAGCAGATAATAAAGATCCTTGGAAATATACATGGGTTGCATTTGATGGGACAAGTGTAGAGTCATATTTAAAAAGAGCAAATCTATCAGTTGAAAATCCAATATTTAAAGTTTGCGATGAAGAAATGAGTCAATGTCTGAATCAAATGGTTACAGTTAGTATTGTTGATCCTAGCAGGGACTTAAGATTGATAAGTCTATTGTACTTATTCATAGATATTATTATAAACCGCACAGGCTCTGCTAAAAACTCCTATAAATCAGTAAGACATCGGGAACCCTATATAGAAAATGTTATTGAATTTATTGAAATAAATTATTCTCAGAAAATTTTGATAACAGAAATTTCAAATCATATGGGAATTGACAGAAAGTACCTTTCAACAATATTTAAAGCTGCAATGGGCATCTCCATTCAAAAATATCTAATAGATTATAGAATGAATAAAGCATGCAATTTGATGCAAAACTATCTTCTTTCTATAGGGGATATATCCCGCTCAGTAGGCTACGATGATCCACTAGTATTTTCCAAGATGTTCAAGTATGTTATAGGGGTTTCCCCTAGGAAGTATAGAAATATGTATATATGGAAATAATGGTTAAACTTACAATGTATGATATATTTCGGTGTTATTACCTCCTAGCACCTCGGAGGAACTAACATAAGTTGGAAATGAAATGGACAACTTATGTTAGCTACTGATTGTGGCAAGAGCTTAAAAGGATAAGTTCACTTGCTGAAACAGAAATTGGTGAACATATAGATAAGGATAGTAGAATTAAGGGATTTTCTATAGAAGGAATGAAGATAGGAATAAAAGATGAGAAAATTAGGGTGGAGTATAATGAGATTTCTTGGAATTTTACTAGGGAAGAATTTGATAGGAAACCTAGGGATGTAATGGGGAGGATATTTAATTTGAGAAGGAATGTCTGCAATTAGGGTATTCTTTAAATTGTTACGCACTGCGTAGCGAGTTGAGTTAGTATCATTGTAAAATTATGAGTGAAATAGCATGCTAATAATAGCATATGGATGATAATATCACCTTAGGAGTTGATATGGATAAATATAAGCAAATATAAAGGTGTATTTTATTTGCTTCTGGCGTATACTAGTATTAATAGAACCCACCACGCCTCTTTACAATGCGCACCAGGTGGGACATTTTATTTGTGGGTGATATAATGAAAAGTGATAATATAATTTATAACAAAATTCCTACAACTTTTGAAGAGCAGATAAATATACTAAGAAAGAGAAATCTTATTATTGATAATGAAACTAGTGCAATTGATATACTTAGCAGAGTTAATTATTACAGGCTGAGTGCTTATATGTTAACATTTAAGTCAGATGATAAGTTTTTTAATAACACTACACTAGAAGACATCTATGATACTTATTGTTTTGATAAAAAGCTTAGAAATTTGTTAGTTGGTGTATTAGAAAGTACAGAAATTGAATTTAGGACACATATTGCATATCACATAGCACATAAATATGGAGCTTTAGGACACTTGGATAGTAATAATTTCACTAAAGTCATATTTCATGAAAAATATGTAAGTATAATAAAAAATGAAATTTATAAAAATAGGCAAGAACTATTTGTAATACATCATAAGACGAAATATAATGGACAAGTACCAATTTGGGTAGTAATGGAGATTACCACATTCGGAACTCTTTCAATGCTTTTTAATAATTTGAAGATTGAGGATAAAAAAGCAATAGGTTTAATGTGTAGGAATATACATTATTCGATGCTTACAAGCTGGTTAAAGTCATTATCTCATATTAGAAATGTATATGCACATTATGGTAGAATTTACAATAAAAAGTATAATACTAAACCAGTTATTCCTAAGATATATGAGGATTACCATATAGATAATGAAAGAATATTTTCTTTTATTTTAGTCATAAAACATAGTATACAGAATAAAAGTGAATGGAATAGTTTTTTAATAAATTTAAAAGGGTTAATAGATCAATATGAGATAATAAATTTAAGTTTAATAGGATTTCCAATTAACTGGTATGATATATTACTTGAATAATATAGTAATTACTTAACTCTATTTGTATTTTACCAAATTCGTTTCGCTCATTAGAACTTTACAAAGAAAGAGAAAGATCACGTCATGAAAGGGCTAATATGATAAGTAGTGCTAAGGATGAAGGAATAAATATTGGTGTAAAAAAAGGTGCAATTGAAAATGCAATAAAAGTGGCAGAGAATTTTTTAAATATGGGATTGACAGTTGAACAAGTTGCCAAGGGTTCTGAACTACCGATAGAAAAAGTAATTGAACTAAAAAAGAAAATGGTCCAGTAGTTAGCAACCAATAAACGGGAGTTAAGCAAAAGCTAAGTGCAGATGAAACATCTGATTCGGATTTAGTAGATGTGAAGGTAGGTCGACAATTTGATAGTTAGATGAAAAACAGAGATAGAAAACTTGGCGTGAGCCATGATGGGAAACTGCTGAGATGTATTTAAATATATCTAAGCAGTTTTTTTGTAAATCATTGTTTGAGACTTTTGAGAGTTGGTATAATAACTCTGTTAAATTAGGAGAGTACAATGGTACTGAAATCATTACTATTACAAATAAAAGCATGTGGCCGCACCATAACCCTTCTGATAAGTATCTTGAAGTAATTAGAATGGGCATAAAGGAAACATATCCTGAGATGAGTGATTTTAATGTGATGAAGTATTTGGTTGGGTGTGGAATATAAAAGGAAATAAAAAGCTAAAAAGTCATATCCTGAATTTAAGGGATATGGCTTTTAATATTAAATTTCAGATATAAGCGGTTTAAAATACAATTCACTTAAGTTTAAGAATAACAAACGTTGTGATCTAAGATAGCTTTTAGTGTATAGTTATTCATTTGTTGTATATCTATTTCAAATAAATTTTGATTAAATAGCAAAGCAACAGCAAAGAGATTAGCTTCATACTCCGTTGAATTTGACAGTGAATCACCTTCAAAATGATTACATGCATTCTTATGGAAAATAGCATGTCCTAACTCATGTGCACAAAAAATAAGTTGAGATTTTTTATCAAAGTTAGAATTTATATATATATGAGGTTCTATATCCTCCAAAGGTCTCAATATGTATGCTTGTAGCGCACGTTTTTTAAAAGCAACAAAATTACAATCAATATTT
>NZ_DATCQT010000009.1:0-13326 GCF_036569345.1 Clostridium sp. | reverse complement strand
AATGTATATTATATTAATTAATAATTAATATATATTTTATTGTCAAGTGCTTTTTAATGTGATAAAATTTCATAGTAAATGAAAAGAGAGGGGGGTATCTAATGAAAAAAATTTCTAGTGCATCAATTTGGGTTGTAGTATTTGTACTTGTGATTTTTGCATGCCTAACCTTACTTGATACTGGTAAAAATGTTACCACTCTGTCTGTTGATCAATTTCAACAACATTGGGATAAAAAAGATATTAAAAGTGTCCAAGTAAGTGAAGATAAAACAGTATCAGGAGAATTAAATAACGGAACACAATATGAAACCGTAGTTCCTCTTGCAAGATTAATGCAAGTTATGGACAAAAATCCAAATCCTAACGTTGTAGAAAAATACGTAAAGCCAGCAAGTATGCCGATGTGGTTACAAATAGTACCAACATTGCTTATAATTTTAATGTTAGTAGCATTTTGGTTTATGTATATGCAGCAATCACAAGGTGGTGGTGGCGGTGGTGGTAATAGAGGTGTAATGAATTTTGGGAAAAGTAGAGCCAAAATTGCTACGCTAGATAAAAAGAAAGTTACATTTGACGATGTAGCGGGTGAAGATGAAGAAAAAGAAGAACTTGCGGAAGTTGTAGATTTCTTGAAACAACCTAAAAGATATTTAGAAGCAGGTGCAAGAATTCCTAAAGGTATTCTTCTAGTAGGACCACCAGGTACAGGTAAAACACTTCTTGCAAGGGCAGTATCAGGAGAAGCAGGAGTGCCATTCTATAGTATATCAGGTTCTGAATTTGTAGAGATGTTTGTAGGTGTTGGAGCTTCAAGAGTAAGAGATTTATTTGATCAAGCGAAGAAAAGTGCTCCTTGCATAATATTTATTGATGAAATTGATGCTGTAGGTAGACAAAGAGGTGCTGGTGTTGGCGGAGGTCATGATGAGCGAGAACAAACTCTAAATCAACTATTAGTTGAAATGGATGGGTTTGGTGTAAATGAAGGCATAATCATGATAGCTGCTACAAACAGACCAGACATACTTGATCCTGCTCTTTTAAGACCGGGTAGATTTGATAGACATATATTAGTTGGTGCGCCTGATGTTAAAGGAAGAGAAGAGATTTTAAAGGTACATTCCAAAGGTAAACATTTAGCAGAAGAAGTAAAACTTGACGTATTAGCTAAAAGGACACCTGGTTTTACTGGTGCAGATCTTGAGAATTTAATGAACGAAGCCGCATTACTTACTGTAAGAAATAATAAAACAGTTATAGAAATGAAAGAACTTGATGAAGCAGTAACTAGGGTTATTGCTGGCCCTGAAAAGAAGAGCAAGGTTATCAGTGAAAAAGATAGAAAATTAACAGCATATCATGAAGCGGGGCATGCTGTAGTAATGAAATTTTCTCCACTATCAGATCCAATCCATCAAATAAGTATTATACCAAGAGGTATGGCAGGTGGGTATACAATGCATCTACCAGAAGAAGATACAGCTTATACTTCTAAACTTAAACTTAAAGATGAGATGGTCGGTCTGCTTGGTGGTAGAGTTGCAGAAAAATTAATATTACATGATATTAGTACTGGTGCTAAAAATGATATTGATAGGGCATCTGCTATTGCAAGGAAAATGGTTATGGAATATGGTATGAGCGATGATTTAGGACCAATATCTTTTGGTAATGATCATAATGAAGTATTCCTTGGAAGAGATTTAGGTAAAAGCAGAAACTTTAGTGAAAAGGTAGCTAACAAAATAGATTCAGAAGTTAAGGCTCTAATTGATGAGGCTTATGGAAAAGCTGAAAAGATTCTAGCAGAGAACGTTGGGAAACTTCACGCAGTAGCTCAAGAACTACTGTTAAAGGAAAAACTTGAAGGAGTAGACTTCGAAGAAATTATGACAAGACCTGATTCAGGAGAAATTGAATTATCATAGTTTTAGATAAATTAGGAGACATACAGTAAATTTACTGTATGCCTTTTTTTATATGAGTTGTGATATAATAAAAAGTATTAATTTGTGTTTAATTAATATGCAAGGGGTGAAGTAAATGAAAAGTGATATAGAGATTGCGCAAAGTGCTAAGATGATGCATGTGCGATTAGTTGCAGAAAAAATGGGATTAACTGAGGATGATATTGATTTATATGGTAAATATAAAGCAAAGATTTCTTTGGATGTACTGAAAAGAAAAGAAAATAGGAAAGATGGAAAACTAATATTAGTTACAGCCATCAACCCTACTCCAGCCGGAGAAGGAAAATCTACGGTTACAATAGGGCTTGCGGACGCTTTATGTAAACAAGGTAAGAATGCAGTGATAGCTCTAAGAGAACCTTCACTTGGACCAGTATTCGGCGTTAAAGGTGGAGCTGCTGGTGGTGGCTATGCTCAAGTTGTACCAATGGAAGATATAAATTTACATTTCACTGGGGATATGTATGCAATAACTGCAGCTAATAATTTGCTCTCAGCGGCTATAGATAATCATGTTCATCAAGGTAACACACTAAGAATTGATAGCAGAAAAATTATATTTAGAAGAGTAATGGATATGAATGATAGGGCACTTCGAAATATTGTTGTTGGACTTGGTGGTAAACCTAATGGGTTTTTAAGAGAAGATGGTTTTATGATAACCGTTGCCTCAGAAATAATGGCTATTTTATGTTTGGCTAGTAACCTTATGGATTTAAAAGAAAGAATGGGGAAAATTTTAGTTGCTTATGATTTAGATGGCAAACCAATATATTGCATTGATTTAAAAGTAAATGGTGCAATGGCACTTCTTATGAAAGATGCTATAAAACCTAATCTAGTTCAGACTCTTGACAACACGCCTGCTATAATACATGGAGGACCTTTTGCTAATATTGCTCATGGATGTAATAGTCTACTAGCAACCAAAATGGCTTTGAAATTAGGGGACTATGTTGTAACTGAAGCGGGATTTGGAGCAGATTTAGGTGCTGAAAAATTCTTTGATATAAAATGTAGATATGGAAATTTAAAACCAGATTGCGTGGTTCTTGTTGCTACAATAAGAGCGTTAAAACATCATGGTGGAGTAGAAAAAGATAAATTAAATGAACCTAATGTAGAAGCACTTTCAAAAGGAATTGAGAACTTAGAAAAACAAATAGAAAATATTAAGAAATATGGAGTTCAGGTAGTTGTAGCAATAAATAAATTTATATCTGATAGTAAAGAAGAGATTGATTATATAAAACAATTCTGTGAAAAAAAAGGTGTTAAGGTAGCTTTGACCGAGGTTTGGGAAAAAGGAGCAAATGGCGGCACAGAGTTAGTTCAGCAAGTGTTAGAATCACTTGAAAATGAAAAGAGTGACTTTAAGGTTTTATACGATGATAAGCTTTCAATAAAAGAGAAAATACATATTATTGCTTCGGAAATATATGGAGCAGACGGAGTAGAATATAGTACCAGCGCAAATAAACAGATTATTGAAATAGAAAAACTTAACTTAGATAAGGTTCCTATATGTGTTGCTAAAACTCAAAACTCTCTCTCAGATAATCCAAGTCTTTTGGGAAGACCAACAAACTTCACAATAAATGTTAAGGAAATTAGAATTTCTAATGGGGCTGGATTTATTGTAGCATTAACTGGAAATATAATGACAATGCCAGGACTTCCTAAAATACCAGCAGCTAATAAAATGGACATTTCTGAAGATGGTACTATAACGGGTTTATTTTAAAGGGCAATTCAGAAGGTTTTAATACTAAAGAACAAAAGATTAAGCCTGATTTGTTAAAGAATAAGGTTATTATAGAAGATATCTATAATAACCTTATTTTTCGGTAGAAAGTATTTTTGTTATTGTGTAAGTTGAATATATATTTTGGGGAAGAATAATAAAGCAAATAACAGCGGTAAGCTTATTATAAAGATTTAACTTGACAAATATGTTCTAGTTGTTAAAATTAGATTGTTAAATTAGCAAAAGTTAAAATTAACATTTTATAATATTTGATTTGTAAATTTTGTATTTTTGCATGAAAAAAACATAAAGTAGCTTGGAGCTTCTTTATATTATATAGGCGGTGGATAAAGTGATTTTAGTTTTAGATGTTGGAAATACTAATACTGTTTTAGGAGTTTTTAAGGCAAAGGAGTTACTCGTGGAGTGGAGAATATCTACTGATGGGAAAAAAACTTCTGACGAATATGGAATTCAAGTAATGCAATTATTTCATCAAAAAAACTTAAAAACAGAAGATATTAAAGGGGTCATAATTTCCTCAGTTGTTCCTAATATTATGTACTCATTAGAACACATGATAAGAAAATATCTTGATTTGGTACCAATGATTGTGGGACCTGGAGTTAAAACTGGAATAAATGTAAAATACGATAATCCTAAAGAAGTGGGTGCGGACAGAATTGTTAATGCTGTTTCAGCTCATGCTATTTACAAAAGATCATTAATTTTAATAGACTTTGGGACAGCAACGACATTTTGTGCTATAAGTAAAGATGCTAATTATTTAGGTGGAACTATATGTCCTGGTATTAAAATAGCTTCTGAAGCGCTATTTGAGAGAGCAGCGAAATTGCCTCGAGTTGAACTTGTAAAACCGGAAACAGTTATATGTAAAAATACTGTTTCAAGTATGCAGGCTGGAATAATATATGGATATATTGGTCAGGTAAACTATATTGTTAATAAGATGAAAAGCGAAATGATTAGTATGGGAGAAGAAGAACCTTTTGTAGTGGCCACAGGAGGACTCTCAAAACTTATGACAGAAGAGTCTGAGGCAATTGATGAGTATCATCCGAATCTAACATTAGAAGGGCTTAGAATGATTTATGAAAAGAATAGGGAATAGGTGATGATTTAATGAACATATCAAATATTCATTTTGAAAATGATGTTTTTTTAGCACCTATGGCAGGAATTACGGATATTGCCTTTAGAGGTTTGTGCAAAGAATTTGGTTGTGATCTCGTATATACCGAGATGGTAAGTGCTAAAGGATTATATTATGGTAGTAGCAATACTGAGGCTCTTATGCAAATTTCTAACATAGAGAAACCTGTTGCTATTCAGATATTTGGGAATGATCCGAAAATTATGGCTAGTGCTTGTGAAATTTTCAATGCAAGGACTGATATATGTATGATTGACGTAAACATGGGATGTCCTGTGCATAAAATAGTAAAAAATGGTGAGGGGTCAGCTTTAATGAAAGATCCTAAACTTGCAGCATTAATAATAAAAGAAATGAAAAAGGTTTCTACAAAACCTGTAACAGTAAAGTTTAGGAAGGGCTTTGATTCAAATAGCGTTAATGCTGTAGAATTTGCTAAATATATGGAGGATGCGGGCATAGATGCTATTACTGTTCATGGCAGGACTCGCGAACAGATGTATGAGGGAAAAGCTGATTGGAATATTATAAAGGATGTAAAAGCTAGTGTTAGAGTACCAGTAATAGGGAATGGAGACATATTTACTGTGGAGGATGCACTTAGGATAAAGGAAATTACTTGTTGTGATGCTATAATGATCGCAAGAGGTGCAATGGGTAACCCTTGGATTTTTAGAGAGGTTATACAAGCGATAAACTTGGATGCGGTTATATACCCTACTGCAGTGGAAAAAATAGATATGTGTATAAGGCATTTAGATTTAGCTGTGAAATATTATGAAGAACTTAAAGCGGTTAGAGAAATGAGGAAACATGTGGCTTGGTATATCAAAGGGCTTAACAACTGCACAGAAATTAAAAGTAAAATTAACGTTCAAAAAGATTACGATGGGGTAAAACAAGTGCTCTTAGTTTATAAAGAATATTTAAAGAATATAAATATATAATTTAAAATAAAATATGAATGTATATAATGAATACGGAATAGGATAGTAGTACATTAATATAAAAGGTGTTTTCATATGAAGCCGATTTTATGTGTAACTTCAAATATAGATAATTTATATAATGAATTCGGATTTTTAAGTAAAATAAAAGATAGACTAAAGATAAAATTAATAAAAAATGAGTACATTAAAGAATTAGATATAAAAGTGACAAATGTATGGCTACCACCTAATTTTAATAAGAAAGCATATTTAAATAATTTAGCATATGCTAAAAAAATATGTAAATGTAATGAAGTACAATTATCGCTAAAGACATTGAGAACTATGGATTATAATTTTTTTAATGATTTTCAAAAGAGATTTTTGGCTTTTAGTGTTATAAAAAGTATACAGCTGTTGCTTAGGATGAGAAATAAAAGTTTGAAAAATTGCTGCATTGTAGTTTATGATGCTTGCGATATGATTAACTATAATATTGTTGTGGAGCTGGCAAAGCAAAGCAAATATATTGTATTTTTATCATCAGACTTGGTTAAAGCTAGAAAACTTGCAGATTATATTATTGCTAATTTTGGTGTATCGCCTATTGTAACAGATGATGAACTATATGCTACAAAAGTAGCGGATTTTATTATTTCCTCTAAAGATTATGAATTTAGTTATGGGAAATTGGTATGGTATGTAGATAATAGTATAAGCATGGCAAATAATAGTGTAGCTGTAAATGATGTAAGTTATAATGTATCTTGGAACACTCTTAGTGTTGATTTTTCTACTGAACTTATAGGATCAATATTATGTCAAATGCAAGAAAATGATATTGAAAAAGCTCTCAAGTATAATGGAATATATTTAAAGGAAATAAAATTCAACAATAATGTAATAATTTAGAATATTTTGGACATAACATATTGACAATACTAACTCTCTGATTTATAATGGCTAAATAGTTACATGGATTGTTATTGTAATAATAAATTTTAGACCAAATAATTCATCAATTTGAACTAATAGTATTATATTACATAAATTACATTAAATTGCTAAATTTAAAGGAAAACACTATTATGGCTGGGGAAAAATATACCGTGATATTGTTATTTTATGGTGGGTTTTATGTACTTTTATAACTTATTTAATAAAAATATAAAAGGGGAGAAATAAATGAGCGAATTAAAACAATATGTAATGACCTACGAAGGAATTACAAAATTAGAAGAAGAATTAGAATTTCTTAAGACTGTTAAGAGAAAAGATATAACAGAAAAAATAAAAGTAGCACTTGGGTATGGAGACTTGAGCGAGAACTCAGAGTATGATGAAGCTAAAAATGAGCAAGCATTTGTAGAAGGTAGAATAATACAATTAGAAAATATGCTCAGAAATGCAAGTGTTGTAGATGAAAATGATATTGTAAAAGATGTAGTTAGCATAGGCACTATAGTTAAGGTTAAGGATTATGAGTTTGATGAAGAAATTGAATTTTATATAGTAGGATCTGCAGAAGCTGATCCAATGGTAAATAAGATATCAAATGAATCGCCAGTTGGGCGAGCGCTCGTGGGTAAGAAAGTGGGAGCAATTATGGAAGTTACAGTTCCGAATGGTGTTAGCAAGTATGAGGTGTTAGAGGTTAGACGTGGGTAGCTATTTAAATATAATTTAATTTTTATAGAGAAAAGGTTTTATAGAGCAAAGTCTTTATAAAACATAAAGGGTGCTTAACAATTTATAATTGGTAGGTGCCCTAAAGAAACATATACATAGAAGAAATATGGCAGACTAAATGATTATTTTCTGACATAGAGGAAAAACTGGAGGGATATTAATGTCAAACGAAAAAAAGACTGAAGAAAAAAGTGAAGAAAAAAAATTACATGAACTCGAATCTAAATATAATGAACAGGTAACCATAAGACGACGAAAATTAGCAGCTTTAAAAGAAGATGGTAAGGACCCATTTGATGTATACAAAGTTGAGAGAACGCATACATCTAAAGAGGTTAAAGATAATTATGAGAAATTAGAAGGTACCCAGGTTATTGTGGCAGGTAGACTTATGTCTAAAAGGGTTCATGGCAAGGCTGGTTTTTCTGATGTACACGACAGAGATGGTAAAATTCAATTATACATAAAAATAGATGATGTAGGTGAGGAAAAATTACAAGAATATAAAAGTTTTGACATAGGAGATATTTTAAGCGTAACTGGAACACCGTTTGTTACGAAAACCGGTGAAATATCATTACATATAGTAGATTTTCAGCTAATAGCAAAAGCTTTAAAGCCACTTCCAGAAAAATGGCACGGATTAAAAGATCCTGATTTGCGTTATAGACAAAGAGAAGTAGATATAATAATGAATCCAGAAGTAAAAGATACTTTTATGAAGAGAATAGCAATAATTAGATATATCAGAGAATACTTAGATAATAAAGGATTTTTAGAAGTTGAAACCCCGATTTTATCATCAATAGCAGGGGGTGCTGCAGCAAGACCATTTATGACTCACCATAATACGCTAGACATTGATATGTATCTTAGAATTGCAACAGAGTTGTATTTGAAGAGGCTTATTGTTGCTGGATTTGAAAAAGTATATGATATGGGTAAAAACTTCAGAAATGAAGGAATGGATGTAAGACATAATCCAGAGTTTACAATGATAGAACTTTATGAAGCTTTTGCTGATTATAACGATATGATGGAAATTACTGAAAATATGATAGCTTATGTTTGTGAAAAAATTCATGGAACTACAAAAATTAATTACCAAGGAACTGAAATAGACTTTACACCACCTTGGAGAAGAATTACTATGGTAGATGCAGTAAAAGAATATTCTGGTGTGGACTTTACACAAATTGCTACTAACGATGAAGCTAGGGAAATAGCTAAAGAAAAACATTTAGAATTTAAAAAAGAGTTAAAAGATTGTACAAAAGCAGATATACTAAATGAATTATTTGAACAATATGTAGAAGAACATTTAATCCAGCCAACATTCTTATGTGATTATCCTGTAGAGATATCACCTCTTACTAAGAAGAAAAGAGGAAATGAAGAGTTTACAGAGAGATTCGAGGGTTTTGTTTTTGGACGCGAAGTTTGTAATGCATATTCAGAGTTAAATGACCCAGTAGTTCAAAGAGATAGATTTATGCAACAAGCAAAAGAAAGAGAATTAGGTGATGATGAAGCTTATTTAATAGATGAAGAATTTATGAGTGCGTTAGAAACAGGAATGCCACCAACTGGTGGACTTGGAATAGGAATCGACAGAATGGTAATGTTCCTAACAGATGCTTATTCAATTAGAGATGTTATATTGTTCCCTACAATGAAACCATTACAGTAATTTAAAAAAATATTTAAAAAGATATTTTAGTTAATCTAAAATATCTTTTTTTCGCAATATATTTATCTATGAATAAATTCAAAATATAGTATTTTCATGTGAGTCTTCTCAGTATATATAATTAATAATAAAAAACTATTGAATTTTTAATTATATATGTTATAATACCATTATGATCAAAAATGATATTATTCCGCGATAGCTCAACGGTGGAGCACTCGGCTGTTAACCGATAGGTTGAAGGTTCAAATCCTTTTCGCGGAGCCATTTTTTAAACAATCATATAATGGCTAATCAATAAGTTATTTATTTGATTATCTTAAATAATAAGAACAAACAATGATATAAAAGTTAATTTATAATTAAATATTTCACTATGATAAAGAAGAGTAGTAATATTACTTTATAAGAGAGGTTGTGGCTCGTGGAAACAATCAAAGTATTATTATGAAGGGAACTTTTGAGTGTATAGAATTTAGAGTAGGGCATGTGCCAATAAGGGTGGAACCGCGGAAGTAAATTTCGTCCCTTAGGGTATAGTCTTTTTTTTATATAAAAATTTAGGAGGGGTTAAAATGGAACCTAAAAAAAGCATGGAGAAGATTGTTACGTTATGTAAAACAAGAGGATTTGTATTTCCAGGATCTGATATATACGGAGGGCTCGCTAATTCATGGGATTATGGTCCTTTAGGAGTTGAATTTAAAAACAATGTTAAAAAAGCTTGGTGGAAAAAATTCATTCAAGAAAGTCCTTATAATGTAGGTGTAGATTGCGCTATACTTATGAATCCTGAAGTATGGGTTGCTACAGGTCACGTTGGAGGGTTTTCAGATCCATTAATGGACTGCAAAGATTGCAAATCTAGATTCAGAGCAGATAAGTTAGTTGAAGATCATATGACAGAGCTTGGAGCAGAAGTAGCCACTGCTGATGGATGGACAAATGAAGAACTAAAAGATTATATGGCAAAAGAAAAAATAGTATGTCCTAAATGTGGAAAGAATAATTTTACTGACATCAGAAAATTCAATTTGATGTTTAAGACTTCAATGGGAATAACTGAAGATGGAAAGTCTGATATATATTTAAGACCAGAAACTGCCCAAGGCATTTTCGTAAACTTTAAAAATGTTCAAAGGGCTTCAAGAAAAAAGATCCCATTTGGCATAGGTCAAATAGGAAAAGCTTTTAGAAATGAAATAACACCAGGAAATTTTATATTTAGAACAAGAGAGTTCGAACAAATGGAATTGGAGTTTTTCTGTAAGCCCGGTACAGATTTAGAATGGTTTGCATATTGGAAAGAACAATGTGCCAATTTCTTATATAATTTGGGAATGGAAAAAGAAAATCTAAGGTTTAGAGATCACGATAAGGAAGAGTTATCATTTTATAGTAATGCTACTTGTGACATAGAATTCCTCTTTCCGTTTGGCTGGGGAGAACTATGGGGAGTTGCTGATAGAACTGATTATGACTTAAAGAAACATATGGAACATTCCGGAAATGATTTGAGTTACCTAGATCCTATCACTAATGAAAAATATGTACCATATTGTATTGAACCCTCACTTGGTGCAGATAGAGTTGTACTAGCATTTTTAGTTAATGCATATGATGAAGAAGAACTTAAAGGTGGAGACTTTAGAACAGTGCTGCATTTACACCCTGCACTTGCACCATTTAAGGCAGCTATTTTGCCACTCAGTAAAAAGTTATCAGAAAAATCACTTGAGGTTTTTAATATGCTAAGCAAGAAATTTAATGTGGACTATGATGAAGCTGGAAGTATAGGCAAAAGATATAGAAGAGAAGATGAAATAGGAACACCATACTGCATAACTGTAGATTTTGATACTTTAGAAGATCACGCTGTAACTATTAGAGATAGAGACACAATGGAACAAATAAGAGTAAATATAGATAGTCTTGAAAAGTTTATAGAAGAGAAACTACAGTACTAAATTGCAATAGCATATAGTATAAAATAAGGCTTCATAGTCTATATTTATACTATATGCTATTTTTTTATAAGATAAAGTTAAATAACATTGTTATAGTATAACTGTTTGTTATATTAAAATTGTTTGTTATAATATAAAGTAATGATATTAAATATATGAAGGTTATATGGAGGTTTATATGAATAGAGATTTTAAAGAATTTAAAGAGTTTATAAAAGGGAAAAAAGTTGCAGTTGTAGGTATAGGAGTTAGCAATATTCCTTTAATTGATTTTTTAGTGAAGCTGCAAGCAGTTGTTACAGCTTTTGATAAAAAAACTTATGGTGTGCTTGGGAAAGTAGCAACGAACTTCGAAGCAAATGGGGTCAAGTTAGTCTTAGGTGAAGATTATTTAAATAATTTAACTGGGTTTGATGTTATTTTTAAAACCCCATCTATGAGAATAGATAATCCTGCGCTTTTAAAAGCAAAACAAGAAGGAACTTACATAACATCAGAAATGGAAGAGTTTATAAAATATTGTCCAGCAAAAACTTACGGTGTGACTGGTAGTGATGGGAAAACAACCACAACTACTATAATATATAATATATTAAAGAAAGAGGGATATAAAACTTGGGTTGGAGGGAATATAGGAAATCCACTTTTTTCAAATATTGAAGGAATAACTAAAAATGATAAAGTGGTTTTAGAATTGTCTAGCTTTCAGCTTATGACTATGACTGTTTCAACAGATGTAGCAATAGTAACAAATTTGAGCCCAAATCATTTGGACATTCATAAAAATATGGAAGAATATATAGATGCAAAGAAGAACATATTTAAATATCAAAATGATGGTGATCTTATTATATTGAATAAAGATAATGATTTAACTTATGAATTAAGAAAAGAAGTTAAAGGCAGAGTTAAGTTTTTTAGTGTGATAGAGAAGCTAGAAGATGGTGCATATTTTCAAAATGATAAATTATATATAATGAATAAGGTAGTTTGTAATCTTGATGAAATAAAGTTAAAAGGAATGCATAATGTTCAAAATCTATTAACTGCCTTTTGTGCAACTCAAGAAGAAGCATCAGTTGCGAGTATGAGAGACGTGGCTATTACTTTTGCGGGGGTACCTCATAGAGGCGAATTCGTGAGAGAAGCATATGGAGTTAAGTATTATAATGATTCAATAGCATCTAGTCCAACTAGAACGATAGCAAGTTTAAAAGCTTTTGAGAAACCAGTTATATTAATTGCAGGAGGGTATGATAAGAAAATACCTTTTGAGCCTTTAGCGGAAGGAGCTTACTTAAATATTAAAACACTAATATTAGTAGGTGCCACTAAATATAAAATAAAAGAGGTTTTTGAACGTGTAATAAAAGAAAAGAAAATTTCTTTAGAAATTATACTTGCTGAAAACTTTAATCAAGCGATTATGACTGCTAAATTAGTTGCGATTCCTGGGGATATTGTGACTCTGTCACCAGCATGTGCAAGTTTTGATTTATTTAAAAACTTCGAAGAAAGAGGTAATAAATTTAAAGAAATAGTAATGGCATTATAATAAAAAATAGGTGAGGTTTATTAAAATAAATAACAAGTTAAATGCGGTAGCATTTTGTCTTGTTATTTTTTTAAGTCCATTAAGTGATAAATGCATAACAAATGTTCCAAGCGTATCATTATGAGTAAAAGGTCATAAATGGGAGAAATAAGCATAAATATGAAAATAAATTGATGAAATGGATGATTATAAACAAATAGTGATTTAATCATATGATATTATATTAATTGTCGCTGAAACATAAAGTTACAAATTAACTTTAGAGGAATAGTGATGTATTAAAAGTTCATTATCGATTTTTTTAAAACTGTTGACAATGAATTAAAAAAGAATTATAATAATAAAAGTCATCACATAATGACAAATTAAATTGGTCTTTGAAAATTAAACAGAGAAATAGGTAAAGAAATGAAATAATATTTTATTTTAACCAGTTAATTACTTTAGAAAAAGTAATATTTTAGTCGTAAGACTAAAAAGTATGTAATGAGCTCGCGTTACCAACTTAATCGTTGGTATTCAACTTAACAGTTGGCGCAGATTAATCATTTCAACTAAAAAAGTGTAAACTTTTAAATTGAGAGTTTGATCCTGGCTCA
>NZ_DATCQT010000008.1:0-2669 GCF_036569345.1 Clostridium sp. | reverse complement strand
GAACTTAAATCTAATAATATTGATAATATAAAGGATATTTATTTAGGACTTTTAACTACAGATAAAAAATTATATATGAGTCCATAGGAAGGAGTTTATACTGATGGTTTTCGGTGTTATTAAAGATATTTCACTAATGGGATATATCATAAGAACCTTTATAGTAGGTATAATAGCTTTTATTGTGGGAAGGTACGTATCAAAAAGAACTGTAGCTCAGCTTACTGCCTATGATTTTGCATTGGTATGGACACTTGGAGCTCTAACCGTTGCACCATTATTAGATGGAGAGGTCTCCTTTACATATATAGTTGTTCCGTTGATAACCTTGTTTTTTTGGCATTATATATTCAGTTTTATATCATTAAAAAATAGAACACTATCTTTATTTTTTAATGGCAAACCCGTGATTTTAATAGATGATGGGAAGATAATAAGAAAGAATTTGAAAAAACACTTCATAAATGTTGATTTGCTCATGAGTGAATTAAGGCTTAAGAATATTTTCGATATTTCAGAAGTTAAATATGTAATTCTAGAACCTAATGGCCATTTTAGTACTATAAAAAAAGAATCTCATAGACCAGTTACGCCAACTGATTTGAATTTATTGGCTAAACCAGTAGACTTACCTTTGGTTATTATTAATGATGGAAAATTATTTGAAGAAAATCTAATTAAATCAGGAGTAGACAAAGAATGGCTTATGAATAATCTTGCAATGTATAATATAAATGATATAACAAATATTTATCTTGCTACCATAGATAGTTTCAAAAAATTATATGTTGCTATAAAAAATTAATAACATCTAATAAAAATAGAATTATATTACAATATTCTTATATTGTACACCAAACCAAAAGGCAGCGATGCCTATTTTCTTTTTCTTCAGATTGATGATAAACACCTTTTCATTACATATGTTGGATTAGCATAAGTATTGATATTAGTTAGCTTTAGGTCATTCTTTAATTCCTGTTGGTGTGATTCAGAAAAATGTTGGCGAGACCCTTAAAGAATAGCAAATCAATTTTTCAGTAGTTTTCTATAAATAAAAGTTTTCTAGGGATTGGTCCATAGCATCCTGATTTATCCCTATGTACCTTAACGTTACACTAGGAGTTGAATGATTGAATAGTTCTTGTAGAAGTGCAATATCCTTATGTTGTTTGTAGTGCCAATAACCAAAGGTCTTCCGGAGTGTATGGATACCTATTTGCAGTATTGAACAAGTAGATAATAGCCAATAAAAAGGGAGTTTGTTTATGAAAAAGGGAGATAAAATAGTAGCAATTGTAATAATTGTTTTAATTTTAATAAGTGGAATTGGAACACTTATTTATAAGCAACATATTAAAAGTACTCACAATTTTGCTGTTATTAAAATTGATAATAAAATAATTCAAACTATAGATCTTAATGCTGTAAAATCACAGAAGGAATGGAAAATCTACACTAAACCAGGAGATTATAATTTAATTGAAGTACTCCCTGGAAAAATACGAATTAAGGATGCTAATTGTCCTAATAAAATATGTGTAAAAGAAGGTTGGGTTTCACAGGCAGGACAAATATTGGTATGTCTTCCGCATAAATTAATAATTAATATTAATGGAAAAAATAATACAGTAGATAGTGTTGTTCATTAAAAAAAACACGTTCTTTATTTTATTTATAACACATTAAATCACCTATAGTTAGTAATGTGATAGTTAGATAGCTACTGTATTAATCAGTTACTCTATCAAGTTGGTGTTAGTATAGTATTGTAGACACGAAAACTCGAACAGTATAAAATAAGAATTGAAGGGATGTGTCTACAATGGGAAGAACTCAAAAACAATATACAGATGAATTTAAAAATACTTTAGTAGAACTATATAATTCTGGAAAGACCTTGGCAGATCTAAGTCGCGAATATGGCATAGCAAAATCAACAATAACAGTGTGGATAAACAAACTAAAACCAATAGCTGTTGATAATGATAAAATTATAACTACAGAAGACTATCAGAAAATGTTAAAAAAGATAGCAATACTTGAGGAGGAAAATGAAATATTAAAAAAGGCCACTGCCATATTCGCAAGAAAATAAGTAGCATATTTGATTTCATTACTGATAATAAGAAGCACCACGGTATTAAAATCATGTGCAAGGTACTAAAGGTCTCCAGGAGCTCCTATTACAAGCATTTAAGTAAGAAACCATGCAAGCGTGAATTAGAAAATCAAATGATTGAAAGTAAAATATTATACATATATACAGCTAGTAAAAAGCGTTATGGATCCCCCAAAATCAATAAATCCCTTCAAAAATTGGGGATAAATATTAGTTTAAAAAGGACCCAGAGAATTATGAGAAAGCTGGGGATAAAGTCTATAATTATTAAAAAATATAGACCAACTTCATCAAAAAATAAGGTTGTAGAGAAAGAAAATGTTTTAAAAAGGGATTTTTCCACAAACACAATAAATGAAAAATGGGTAACTGATATAACTTACATATATACTATTAAGGATAGCTGGTGTTACCTAGCATCAGTAATGGACTTGCACACTAGAAAAATAATAGGGCATTCTATGTCTAAAAATATAGATACAAAATTGGCTTTACAAGCTGTTAAAAATGCCGTAAGGCTACAAAGGCCTACTAACCAATTAATACT
>NZ_DATCQT010000007.1:0-3335 GCF_036569345.1 Clostridium sp. | reverse complement strand
TAGCAAAGTTACTAACATGATTGGTATATGCTTTTATGCTCCCAGGGCTATAACCCCTTAATTCCATATCCATTTTCAATCTTTCTCTTAATTCTGACATAAATAATAACACTCCCTTATTTTTTATTTCGACAATAAAAGTTTATAGGAAGTGTGCATTATAATAAAGAAGTATCTTAGTAAATAGGATACTTCTTTCTATTTTATTTAAGTAAAAATTAAATTAACATAATTAGCACTCGTCTGCCACCGCTGTTAGCGGTTTAGTTCAAATGTTATTTCACGACGTTTGTTGTTTTTAAAAACAAAAAATCTTAAATGTTCAGAAAAGAATATTTTTTGTTTTTATGTAAATAAATGAATTGAGCATGTTGAATTCGTTGACCTTATTGATTTTTACTTATAACAACTTAGCATGGGTTTACTAGTGGATGAATTTAACACAAGAGATATTCTGTACAACTCAACAAGCACACAATATAATTTTCGTTATGTTGTATGCTTTTTTGCTACTATCAACATATATTACAGAAGGATTTAAAAATAAAATTAGAAGGTTAAGAATGAAAAAGCTATAAATTTCTACATAAAGCTGTTAGGCGAAGAGGTTATAAATTCAAGCTTTACGTAGGTACATATGGATTATGATAGTTTAGAGATGTTAGGGGGGGGGGATAAGTGATGTTACAATCAGATAATATTAAAACTATGTTGTTTACAATATTATGTATATGTTTTATTTTCTACTTGTTTTTAGGTATCGATAGTTATAAGAGAAATAAAAAATCTAAAGTCAACATAACATTTTTAATTTTATGTATTTCTGCTAGCCTTTGGGCCATAGGATATGCATTCATGTTAATTTCTCCTAATATACAAATTGCAAATATATGGAGAATAGTTGCTGCCTTAGGTTGGTGTTTTTTTAGTGGTATAGGGGTATCCTTCATATTGTTTCTTACAGATACAAATCAAAAAAACTCCAGCTCAAAAATACACTCTTTACTATTTATAATTCCAATGGTATTTTTTATAAATAATTTATTATATGAACCATCTAAAATAATAAGTAGTGAAGCTTATGGCTTTGTAGACAATTTATATTTTGCTACAACTATGGGTATTGTTTTTAGTATATATATGGCAGTTATATATATAGTAGCTTTTGTAATAATATATTTACGAATCAGAAATTCTCAAAAGAATAGAGTTAAAAAACAGATGAAAATTATTTTCATCGCTGGTTTAATCAGTATTTGTTTATTGTCAATATCGGATTTGATTTCACCTGCACTAGGTATTGAGGTTTTTCCGTCTGGTATTATAGCAATATCTATTGGAATGGGTGGAATGTGGTACGCAATTAATAAACATAAAATGATGTCAATCTCTTATGAACTTGTATCAGAATATCTTTTTGAAGCTGTAAATGAACCAATTTTCATTTTAGGTGAAGATTTACTTATAAAAAATTGTAATGAAGCTTCACTAAATATAACTGGTTATAATAATAAGGACTTAAAAGAAAATTCACTTGATGCAATAATAAATTTTAAAAATTTTAATTTTAAAAATATAATACAAGCAGGAAATGTTATTAATATTGAAGTTTATTTACGCAGGGCAAATAAAGAAGCTCTTGTCTGTGAACTATCAGCAACAGTTATATATGATGAATACAAAGACGTATTAGGAATCCTTATTTTATTGCATGATGTTTCTGAAAGAAAAAAGATAGCTGAAATACACGAGAATTATACTTTTAAATTGGAAGAATCAAATCTTAAACTTAAAAATGAGATTACCGATAGACTCTTTGCAGAAGATCAAATACGTCATTTGGTGTATTATGATGCCCTTACAGAACTTTGTAATAGAAAAAAATTATTAGAAGATATTATTATACTACTAGATAATAAAACTGAAAAATTTGCCATTCTTTTTATGGATTTGGATAAGTTTAAGAGTGCCAATGATAATTATGGTCATGAGGCAGGCGATTATATTCTTAAAACTGTAGCTGTGAGATTAAAAAGCATTGTTAGGTCAACGGATGAAGTTTATAGAATTGGTGGTGATGAATTCATAATAATATTAAGAAATTTGAAAACCTCTGCAGATGCTGAAAAAATTGCAGTAGATGCTTCGGAATCATTAAGCACAGCATTTACCTATAAGGGAAATCAATTATTTGTAAAGGCGTGTATAGGCATAAGCCTATTTCCTGAGCACGGAATTGATGCAAACACGTTAATTAAGAAGGCTGATGCAGCTATGTATGAAGTTAAGCGCAAGGGTGGAAATGGATATAAGATATATTCCTCAGAAATAAACGAAAACGATTATTATATATAAATATTACATTAAAAATATGGAAAATTGATATTCTGAATGTCCTGTATAAAGTGAAAAATCATGCATAAAAGTAGTGCATATTCTCAATTAGACACCATTATTAACAATAATATAGGGATTTATTACTTGCATTAGATTATGAATGAGTGTATAGGCTAGTTATAGAGGTCAACACAATGTCGTGAAATTAAGTTTTCATGACATTAACTATTATTAATTAATATTTATATTCAATTATCCTAATATAGGGGTAGTCAAAATACAGGTTTTTGAAATAAATATTAATATACCATTTTTTTGTGTTTTTTCCCAACTCTTAATAAAATTTTCATCATTACTATAAAATTTTTTTAATAAAGTTTTCAATATAGCTCCTCCTTGTAATTGTAGAATATAATTATAAAATTGATTACTATTATAATAAATATATTTGTTTTTGATAATAGTTTTGTTAACCATTTTAGTGGATTGGATATAGTAATTTTCAGTAAAATTATTAATTATTAAATACAAAGGGAAAAAATGTGTCTTTACTATCGATATCGTTACATAACATAGTAATAAAAATAATCTTTCTGTGAAAATTATTTTGGAGGTTATATTCTTATGTTTAATGATTTTAAAATTATTTCCAAGTTAATGATTTTAATCACTATTTTTGTTATTGGATTTGTTTTATTTGGAGTTGTTGCTTACCAAACAATAGATAGTATCAAAATCAATGGAAAAATGTATAATGAGATAGTTTCAGGGAAAGATCTTGTTGCAGATATACTTCCACCACCTGAATACATTATTGAATCATATCTTACAGCTCTTCAATTATCAAAAGAAACTGCTAAGACTAAAATTGAGAATTTAATTAATTATGAAGCACAGCTGAAAAAAGAATATGATACTCGTCACGATGTCTGGGTTAGTGAGTTGCCTGCAGGAGACATTAAAAAAACTATGATAGAGGGTTCTTATAAACCTGCAAT
>NZ_DATCQT010000006.1:0-14989 GCF_036569345.1 Clostridium sp. | reverse complement strand
AAAAGCAAAGATAGGTGTGAGATTTAGAAATTAATAAAAATAAAGATTAACATTAACATTAACAAAGATAAGTAAGAAATTATTCGTATTATTTAGGGGTGGTTTCTTATCAAACTTATAATTAGATTATACAAGGAGGTTATAATGGACCAGATATTTATAAAAATTAAAAAAGAAGAGAATTTTTACAATAAAGATATGATGACCTCGAGTTCTGAAGAACGAACAAATTGGTATAACACCTTAAGCAAAGGTCAAATAGTGAGTGTATTAGAACAGTTTGTAACTAATGAAATAATAAAAACTAATAAATATTGAAATTCCCATGTATTTATAGTATTAATTAAATTATCCGTGAAATAATATTAAACAAGAGGCCGTTTTTACAATAAACCAATTAATTTTTTAAAAAAATATTTTTAGGAGAGTGACAAATGAAAAAAACTAAATTTATATCTCTATTACTTATTATTATCACATTATCAGGGTGTGGAACTAAAACCACTACACCACCTAAAGTCAGCAAAAGTAATACTGGTGCAGTAATAACCTATAAAGATGGAGTATATGACATAAAGCATAAAAGTACAAAACCAGGATATGAGGAAGCTGTTGTAACAATAAAAAACTCTAAAATCGTGAACATAGACTTAAAAAGATTGGATGATAAGCAAAAGGAAGTCAACTATAACGAATGGGATGGAACTAAAAATGATTATCCAAATTTAAAAAAATATAGAATAGATTTAGCAAAAGAAATGCTTGCTAAAAAGTCACCTAACGTTGAAGTTATAACAGGTGCTACTCAAAGTTCAAACGGTTGGAAGGCTGCTGTTTCAGCTGCTTTAGCAAAAGCACAGTAAAAATACAATTAAGAATTTAATGGAGATAGAAATCATGGTTTCTATCTCCATTTTTATACTTTATAAATGAAACTAACTGAATAATTGCATCTACTACCCTAGCTTCATATTTTTGAATCCTCTATAACTTCCTTTAGTACCTTTGAAGATTCTAAAAGTTTATCACTTTCATCCTCATTAAGTTTAACTTCTAATATTTTCTTAACTCCGTCTCTACCAAGAACTGTTGGCACTCCCATATAAATATCTTTGATTCCGTATTCACCTTTTAGTAAAGAGGATACAGTAAGAATTGAATTTTCATTACTTAATATTGCTTCAACAATCCTTTTTATGGCTAGAGCAACAGCATAATAAGTCGCTCCCTTTTTTTTAATAATAGTATAAGCTGATTCTTTTACTTCCTTATATATATTTAATTTCATTTCTCCACCACAATTTTTAGTACAAGTATCACAGTACTCATCAACATTCATACCTGCAATGCTAGTTAAACTCCAGGTAGCAATTTCAGAGTCACCATGCTCACCCATTATATATGTATGTATATTTCTGGCATCAATTTCAAAATGTTTGCTAAGCAGGTATTTAAATCTTGAAGTATCGAGAACCGTTCCAGAGCCAATCACCCTATTACTTGGAAATCCTGAAAGCTTATATGTTATATAAGTCAATATATCAACAGGGTTTGAAACTACTAATAATATAGAATTCGGGCTAAATTTTACGACCTCTAGAACTATACTTTGAAATATTTTCAAGTTTTTAGAGATACAAGAAAGTCTTGTTTCTCCTGATTTTTGGCCAACTCCTGCTGTAATAATTACAATATCCGAGTCTTTTGTGTCTGAATATTCTCCAGATGTTATTTCAATAGGCCTTACGAAGGATACGCCATGTGATAAATCCATCGCCTCGCCTTCAGCTTTTTCCTTATTTATATCTACAATTACTATTTTAGATGTTAACCCACTAGCCATTAGTGCAAATGCAGTAGTTGATCCTACAAAACCCGCTCCAATTATGGATATTTTATTTCCTCTTGTCATCATATAAAAACTTCCCTTCTTTTGTTAATACTATATACTAATTACTATTATATACTAGTTAATATATAATAGTAACTGTTTATAAAATAAATATTAAAATCTTAGTGTATCTAACCATAAATTTAATTAGTAAAACCCATACCTTATATATAATTAAGATATGGGTTTTAAAATATACGCTATATTGATTTTGAAAATTATATTTTTGTAAAATTAAATATTTAAAGAACTATATATTTATTTATAATCTCGTTAAGTTCATTAACATTTTGATTTGACCAAGTAGTGAAATCTTTTTTAGCACCGTCGATAACACTCGCAAGTTCAAATAGAAATTTTGGTACTTCATCTTGCCTAATATCACCGTAATTTTTACCTAACTTTGTTTTACCTATTCCAAGATTTCCATCAAGGTATAACTCAAATACATTTATAAGCTCATCTTTAACCTTTTTCTTTTTACCACAAAATCCAATTGTTCCTATTTCATGTACAGAACAGGAGTTAGTACATCCTGATATATGAACACTAGGCAGTATATCTTTTGTTAAATTGTTTTCTTTAAAATAACTAAGTATTTCCCTTAAAGTACGCTGACTTTCCAAAATTCCCATCTGACAAGTAGGAACCCCAATACAAGCAACAGAAAATTCAAGCGATGTATTTCCACCCATTACGCTAGTTAGATCTAGGATTATTTCAGCTTCTTTCCCATTTAAATTTCTAATATATAATCCTTCTGTCATAGTTAGTCTTACTTCTACTCCATCCATAACTTCTATTTTGTCCATTATTAACTTTAAATGCTCACTTTTTAATTGTCCCCCCATTGGATGTACATAAACACTGTATAAACCCTTTTGTTTTTGAGAAAATAGTCTTGGACTTTGAGTTAAGGTTTCAATACCATCTTTGTCAT
The DNA here is from genome assembly GCF_036569345.1 of Clostridium sp. GTDB lineage: Bacteria > Bacillota > Clostridia > Clostridiales > Clostridiaceae > Clostridium_AD. The sequence continues at coordinate 12,158 of NZ_DATCQT010000006.1, read as the reverse complement.
AAATCTTGCTTTCTACAGTAATTTTAAGATTTTCTTTTGCCTTAACTTTTTCCAAATAACCATTATAGCAATTTATAAATTGCTCTTTACCCATTCTTTCCATAATATATCTTATACGAGCTCTACCTTTATTTACATAATCTCCTTCTTTAACAAAAAGTTCTGTTAGTGCTTCAACATGATATAAAATGTCTTCTGGATTAATTAACAGTTCGCTTTTAATAGATAATTTTGAATTCTTTCCCATTCCGCCACCTAAATATACTTTAAAATACTCTTTGTCGTTTTGTTTAACCGCCAAAAATCCTAAGTCAGTAGCAGTTACATGCGCATCATCTTTTTCGTTACTTGAAAATGCAACTTTAAATTTTCTAGGTAGTTTATATGTATAAACCTTATTTAAAAAATGTTTCCCTACCATTAAAGCATAAGGAGATACATCAAAAGCCTCGTTAATTTCTACCCCAGATAATGGCGATACTGAAACATTTCTAGGAAAATTGCCACCTGAACCCCTTGAATATAAACCTTTATTTATACCTTCCTCCATGGCATCACAAATTTCATCAATAGTAATTCCATGTAATTGAACTGCTTGCCTTGTAGTTAAATGTATACTTTCTAATTTATATCGCTTTGCAAAATCATAAATTAATTTAAGATCCTTTATAGAAGCTATTCCTGATGGTATTCTAAATCTAATCATAAATTCCTTGCCACTTCGCTGGGCATACACACCCATGCCACCAGAAACTCCTTTAAAATCATTTTTACTTATTTCTCCATTTATAAATTTATGCCCAAGCACTCTAAAATCTTCAATTTCACTTAGAAGAATATCATTTAAAGTATCCATCTATATCAGCCCTTTCATATTGCAACATTAATATGGTTATAGTATACTGTTCCTTAACCAATAAGTAAAATACACTTTTTTTATGGTACTCATTAATAATTCTGATAGGTAGGGTGATAATTTTGATTGATGAATTAAAAACTTTTATAGCTGTTGTAGATAAAAAAAGTTTTACAAAGGCCGCAAATAGCATGAACATATCTCAGCCTAGCGTAAGCTTACATGTTGCAGCTTTAGAAAAACATTTCAAAACAAGACTAATTGAAAGATCTAATAAACAGAGAACCATATTAATTACACAAACTGGAGCAATGTTATACAAAAAGGCTAAACAGATATTGTCCTTAATAGACGATACAAAAGAAGAACTCAATAATTATCATAATTCCACCTCTGGCACATTAAAAATTGGTGCTAGCATGAAAAAATTTCTATAAAGATACGATGGTTGTTGTAACTCCAACCTCTTTTACTTATGATAAAGATATCGGGCTTAAACTCTGTTTGTCAAATCAAACTTGGATGCATAGAGAAGAAGGTTCTGGCACTGGTGAATATCTAAACATGTTTTTAAATACAGAAGGTATATCTCCAAAAAATTTTATTATTCTCGGAAGTAATTACGCCATTAAAGAAGCCGTTAAAAACAACTTAGGTGTAACCTTTATTTCATCTTTAGTAGTAACTTCTGCAGCTAATAACCATGAGCTTAAAATTATATCTACTGAAACAAAATATAATAGGTATTTCTCTTATTTAGTTCATGAAAAAAATCTATCTAAAATAACAAAATTATTTCTCGGGAAATTAGAAAATGTGACACTATAAATAATAAAAAGCTGCAATGAATTATCATTACAGCTTTTTATGTTTAAATTTTTATAAAATTATTATTTATGATGAATTGGTTCTGTACTAAAACTAGCTTCTTTTAAATTCACTATCTTAGTTTTATACTTCACTTTATATCCTATCCATAAAGCTATAAATAAAGGTAATCCAATGTAAGACGCAATAATATTTTTCCAATCAATTTGATCAGCTGTAAAATATGTTACACCTTGTCCCAATATGACAATCACACATAATATAAGTGCAAGAATTGGACCAAACGGGAAAAATTTTGCTTTATATTTTAATTTATTTAGGTCTTTTCCTTGCGCTATAAATGCTTTACGAAAACGATAGTGACATAACGCAATTCCTACCCATGCTATAAATCCAGCTAAACCTGAAGCTGCAACTAACCACATATATACTGTTTCTTGAGCATATAAACCTATTAAAAAAGATGCGGAAGCCACTAATGTGGTAATTAGCAATGCATTTACAGGAACTCCTTTAGAATTCACATTGGAAAAAGCCTTTGGTGCTCTTCCTTCTCTTGCCATTGCGAATAGCATACGACTAGCAGCATACATTCCCGAGTTAGCACATGAAAGAACTGATGTTAAAACTACTGCATTCATAAGACTTGCTGCTCCTGCAATACCCGCCCTTTCAAAAATAGTGGTAAAAGAACTTGTTGTAACTCCAGCCTCTGTAAATGGAATCAATGCACTGATAATAAATATTGCTCCTAAATAGAATATAATAATTCTCCAAAATACGCTTTTAATTGCTTTAGGTATATTTTTCTCTGGATCTTCACTTTCTCCAGCAGCAATACCAACGAGTTCTGTACCCTGAAAAGAGAAACCAGCAATTAAGAAAACCATTAATATTCCTTTAAATCCAAAGGGGAATGGTCCTTTAGCACCGCTTTTAGGATCTAAAAATGTAAAATTTGAAAGCCCAACGTAGTGACCTCCAATTATTCCAAAAATCATTGCAACACCCACTGCTAAGAACACTATGACAGCTACTACTTTAATACTTGCAAACCAAAATTCTGATTCTCCATAAGCCTTAGCAGAGAGCATATTTAATCCAAATAATATTATTAAAAAAGAAATACTCCAAATAATTGCGGGCACATTAGGAAACCAATATTTCATAATCATGGCCCCTGCTACCATTTCAACTGCAACAGTAATTGCCCAGTTATACCAATAGTTCCAACCTAGCGCAAACCCTAATGCTGGATCAACGAATCTCGATGCGTATGTTTCAAATGAACCAGTAACTGGCATAAATGTAGCCATTTCGCCCAAACTTGTCATTAAGAAATATACCATTATTCCTATAACTGTATACGCTATTAACGCTCCACCGGGGCCTGCTTGACTTACTGTCCCACCTGAAGCTAAAAATAATCCTGTTCCTATAGCTCCACCAATGGCAATCATGTTAAGATGACGTGCCTTTAATCCTCTTTTAAGCTCACTCGTTTTTAAATCATTTGTTTTTAATTCACTCATTGTATACCAACCCCTTAATTTATAGATACCTACCCTTGAAAGTAGTATGAAGATGTTTATTAATCAACGAAGTAACAGACTTCACTATTAGAAAACTTAATCCTTTCCTTCATACATTATATTTTACATCATTACTATAGTTATTAGCAATAAATATAAAACCTATATACAAACAAGAAAAAATTTACTATATATTATATCCTATATTTTTCATAATAATTAATGCTGTGTCTTCTATAGCTCTTTTAGTAACATCTATTGTTAAACATCTTGTTCTTTTCATTACTTTTTCTGCATAATCAAGTTCATCTAATATTCTTGCATCATTAGCATATTGAAAGTTAAAATTTAATCCATTGAATTTTCCCATTCTATTTTTTCTTATTTCAATAAGCTCAAATGGATTTATTTTAAGACCTATAATTTTCTTTCCAGGAATATTGTATAGTTCTTCTGGAACAGGAACTTCTGGCACTAAAGGTATATTTATTGCTTTAATACCTTTATTAGCTAAATACATACATAATGGAGTTTTTGAAGTTCTAGATACACCAATAAGCACTACGTCTGCATGTTTTATTCCCTTATAATCTTGGCTATCATCAAAGTGTATAGCAAACTCCATAGCTTCTATTCTTTTATAATACTCCTCATCCATATTCCATATAGCTCCAGGAATATATTCTGGCTGTTTATTTAATAACTTAGATGCGATTCCTATTCCTGGTCCTAAAACATTGGATACAAATATTCCTTTTTCCAAGCATCTTTGAACTAAAAATTCTTTTATCTCTACCCTAATTATAGTCGAAATAACCATTGCTTTCGAATTAATATCTATTTTACCAATAAAATTATTAACATCCTCAGCTGTTTTGATATATGGTATTCTTTTTATTATCGCACTACCTGGAAACTGACTTGCCACTGATCTAGCTACAAGTTCCGCTGTTTCCCCTATTGAATCTGATACCGCATATATTGTTAACATTTTAAGCATCATCTACTTTCTTTTATATTTTAGTTTCAAAAATCCATATAAAACTTAAATTAAGATATCGCTTTTTAATAAATTAAACAACGTCGAACTTAAATTAAATTGACTCATTAGAACCTTTACTTCAGAAAGTGCTTTTTCTTTTTTATCATTAGATATATTAGTTTTCGTAGCCCTAATTAATATATTTTTAGGGGAATGTGATATATCTATAAATTCTAGAAGCTGAGTTTTATATCCCAGACTTTCTAAAAGATTTGCTCGTACACTGTCTGTCATAAGTGCTGAGATTCTTTCTTGTACAATTCCGTACCTTGTCAATATAGATAGTGAATCTGTTTTGATTTGGCTATTAAATTCATGTTGGCAACAAGGAACAGAGAAAATCATAGAACTATTCCACTTTATTGCATTATATAAAGCATAATCAGTAGCTGTATCGCATGCATGTAATGTAATTACCATATCTACTTTATTATCATATTTGAATCCATTAATATCTCCAAGTTCAAAATGCAGATTTTCATAATTATAGCTTTTAGCTATATCATTACATTTTTTAATCACATCTTCCTTTAGATCGAGCCCTATCATTTTTACATTGATTTTTTTAATTTGTACAAAGTAATAATATAATACAAATGTTAAATACGATTTACCACATCCAAAATCTAATATAGTAAGTTCCTTAAAATCATTTTTCTTAATTTCGTCATCAATAATTTCAACAAACCTATTTATTTGCTTATACTTATCATATTTTGAATTAACAACCTTACCATCCTTTGTAAAAATACCTAAATCTATAAGAGGTTCTATTATCATACCCTCTTTAAGAATATAATTTTTTTCATTGTTATGACCTTTGTTAGTTAGCTTTAGATTATCACTTGTTTTCTGACCTAGATGTATTTTACCTTTTTTAGATATTTTTAAATCAAATGTAGTAATATTTGACCAAGCATCAACTTGTTTATAATTAGATTCTACAAATTCTAAAAGTTTTTCTCCTAAAACAGATATCCCAATATTTTCATGAAAAACTTGTTTATCAGTAAATTTCTCTATTTGATAATATTGTTTTATATCATCTTCTTTTAATGTAAATATTATTTTATTATACTCTACATCCTTATTAATTTTATTGCTAACAACCAATTTTATAATATCTTGGTTGACTATTTCATCAATTGCTTTTTTTAACTCTTCCATTTCAACACACCTTATTATTTATTTTATATTACTTTTCTTAACGTTAATAGTATACTCATGAATATTACGTAGTTTTCGATTCATCCCATTCTTTTGCATAGTCTTCCAATACTTTATGAAGAACTTGCCCAATTTTAGAGTAAGATTCGTCATTAAGATTTGCAAGGGATATCCTGATAGCCCATTCAGGCCCATTAAATCCACTACTACCTAATAGCACTATTGAAGATTGCTCTGCAAGGCGTATAAGAATATCTACTGGTTTATAATTTTCCCGTAAATATTCTATAAATTGTTTATTATAATTTTGTCCTGCCCACTCCATTAAGTCAAATTGAGTATAGTAAGACGCATCAAATGGATCTAATTGTAAATCTAATCCCAATCCTTCAAATAAAAGTCTTTTTCGACGGTGGCAAATGTCCTTTGTTAATTGTTTATATCTATTATCTTTATCAATTATAGCAAATAAAGAAAAAAATGCCATCTGAACTTGCTGTGGTGTTGATAAGCCAGCGGTATGATTGAGTGCTACCTGCCTACTATCTGCTACCATTCTATCTATGAAATTTATATTATCTGGATCAGTAGAAATTCCACCATAACGTTTCCTTGCTCTTTGTTTTTTATCGACGTCTTGTTCTCTTAATAATTTATCAAATACGTTGTCTTCATACAATGAAATAGTTCCAAGACGCCAACCTGTTACTCCAAAATATTTTGAAAAAGAATATACTCCAATTGTGTTGTATGGCAAATCTGCCATTAATGAACGGAAATTGTCTACAAAAGTACTATATACATCATCAGAAATAATCATTAAATCAGGGTTATTATTTTCTACAATGTTTTTCAAGGATTTAACGGTTTCTGGTTTAATTGCAACAGAAGCTGGATTACTAGGATTAACTACAAATAATGCCTTTATTGTTGGATCGCTTATTTTCTCAATTTCTTTAGAAGAATATTGCCATGTATGTCTACCATCTTGCGTTGTCTCATCAGCCAAAACTTTAATGACTTCAAAATTATAGCGTGGTAAATGAGGAATTTCAAGATATGGTGTGAAAATTGGTGCCATAATTGCGATTTTATCTCCCTTTGACAATATATTGTTTGCAATCAATGTATCAAATATATAGCACATCGCGGCCGTTGCACCTTCAACAGCAAATGTTTTAAATTTTCCGTGAAAACTCTTATTGTAACAAAGTTCCTGAATAAGATAGTCATTAACTACACTTTCAACATGACTTAACATCCTATCTGGCTTTGGATAGTTATCGCCAATAATTCCATCAACTAATTCATAAATCCAGTCACCTGAATTAAAACCTTTCACTGCTATTCCATAATCAATCATTTTGCTAAGAAGTTCAATTCCAGGAGCATCTTGATTTTTTTTTGTAAAATCTATAAAACGATCTGCAATACCCACTTTGTTTGGCATTCCAGCTAAGTCGTTATCACTCCACACCCGCCGACTTTCTTCTACCGCGAATTGACCAAAAGTGAAAAAGGCTTCTCTTGGCGACGCTGCAATCCAGTTGGGATTTCCTCTACCCGCATCAAGTAAAGTGTGTGTTCCACTTTTTTTTGATTCCTCCGCAAGATTTATTAATTTATCTTTAAGTTCAAAAGGGCTTATTTTACCATAAACCTCCTCTATTTCCTCACGCGCTGCTGTTAACTTATCCATGTTCTTATCCTCCTAGTTTATAATTATCTTACTATTCTTTCTCAATATTTCGATAATTATATTCTTTTATACGAATGTTTTTTTATTGAACTATTTAATCAATAATTTTCTTTAGTTTTTCATTTAATCCTACCTTATCATTACCATTTGTTTTAAACCTACTTTTCTCTACAATAATATCATTTTTAATACTAATTCTCAATAATTATTAGCTCTCCGTGGTTTTAATCTCAAAACTTTTTCTACATAATCACTTTATAAATTTATATTTTTCATTGACATTACTAAAATTTAATGTTAAGATTCTTTTTAAATTAGTTATTATTATTGCGAAGATGGAGATTGTTATTTTATAAACTTAAGTTACAGAGAGTCGATGTTTGCTGAGAGTCGATGCTAAGTATAGAATTCAAATCACTCCTGAGCTGCTCACCTGAATAAAGTAAGGTAAGCCGGTTAGCCCCGATAAAAGGCTTAGGTTTGAAAGAATCGAAAAGAGAAGTGTCTTTTTTTAAGATACAATTAAGGTGGTACCGCGAATTACTCGCCCTTGAATTTATATTCAAGGGCGTTTTTTTTTTACAACAAAATATAATTAAAAAAATGGAGGTTTTAAATATGCAAAAATTAGAAACAAATTTATCATTAAATCAACCATTGGAATTTTATCTATCTGAAATTAAAAAGGCGCAGGCAAACCTAGAAGGTGTATCTAAAAAAACAGCTCTCATATATAGTGACGTTTTCAGTAATGAATCTGGAAATTCCGTTTATATTAAACCTGAAAATTTGCAGATCACTGGTGCCTTTAAAATCCGTGGTGCTTATAATAAACTTTGCACATTAACACCATCTGAGCGAAAAAGGGGTGTAATTGCATCTTCTGCTGGAAATCATGCACAAGGAGTTGCATATTCTGCTGAAAAATTAGGTGTTATGGCCACAATTGTAATGCCTAAAACAACCCCTCTTATTAAAGTTGAGGCAACAAAAAGCTATGGTGCAACTGTAGTTTTGTTTGGAGATTGTTATGATGAAGCTTACACAGAAGCAAAAAGATTACAAAAGGAGCATGATTATGTTTTTGTCCATCCCTTTGATGATTTGGATGTAATGTATGGACAAGGTACCATAGCTTGCGAAATTGTAGAGGAAATAGAAGACATTGATTGTATTCTTGTTCCTGTTGGTGGTGGTGGCTTAATTGCAGGAATTGCCCTTGCTGCAAAGGCTTTAAATCCTAACATTAAAATAATTGGCGTTGAGCCTGAAGGTGCAAAAGCAATGAAAGAATCTATGGACTGTCAAAAAATCGTACATCTTGAAACAGTTTGTACTATAGCTGATGGTGTGGCTGTAAAAAATCCCGGAGACATACCTTTTGAGATTATTAAGAACTACGTAGATGAAATTGTAACAGTTTCAGACTTTGATATAATGGAATCTTTTCTTCTTCTTTTAGAAAAACATAAACTTATTGCAGAAGCATCTGGTGCCTTATCATTTGCAGGACTTAAAAAAATAAAAGAAAGGGGTAAAAAAGTAGCTTGTGTTTTAAGTGGCGGTAATATTGACGTTGTAACAATTTCCTCCATGATCAATAGAGGTTTGGTTTCAAGGGGAAGGCTGTTCTGCTTTAGTATAGAAATGTCAGATATCCCGGGTGAACTTGTTAAAGTCTCAACAATTCTATCAAAAGCGAATGCCAATGTAGTGAAGCTAGATCATAATCAATTTAAAACAAATGATCGCTTTATGCAAGTTCAACTGGAAATTACTGTAGAAACAAATGGCCATGATCATGTCACTACCATCATAAATGAATTAAACAAAGGTGGATATACAGTTAATAAGATATATTAATATACTGTTTAACAAAACTCCCATCACCTAAGGTGATGGGAGTTACAAATGTTTATATAGACATTGTGTTTATTTTGATACCTTCAATTTTACCTAACTCCTCTTTCAAAGCAGATATTTCTTCTTCCTCAGCACAAAGTTGCAATAAAATCAAACCTCTTTCAGCACATAAATCCTTGCTTGTTTCATGAAGTCCTAATCTCATGCTAATAATACACCCATGTTTTGTTAGAACTTCTTGCAAATTTGGAGCAAACCTATTTCTTGATTCCAAAGCTATTGCCATTATTGTTGTATTCATATATAAATCCCTCCTAAGTTTTGTTAGTATGCCCAAAAAACAGACTAATAATAAAATTCTATAATAGTCTGTTAATACCTCTTTATATTACTTATTTAATTTTTTTAATGTTATCTAAAATAATGTACCAATATTTCAATGTATTGGTACATTACTTTCTATATTAGGTTGATACATTATTTAAAATTACATATTTACTCTATTTCAAAGTTATTATTCATTTTTTTTAACAATTTAAGTAATACATCTTTCTCTTCTTCAGAAAAATCTTTATACGCCGCTAAGTTCACTTGTTTAGAAATATCATTAACTTTATCTTCTATAACCTTACCTTTTTCAGTCAAAATTATATATGTTATTCTTCTATCTTTTTGACATTTTTCCTTTTGTACATATCCTAACTTTAATAACTTATTGACTAATGCTGTAATAGTAGACTTATCTTTTCCCACTAATTGTCCTATTTCTTTCATACTTAATTTCCCATTGTTATCATACAATGCGGTAAGTATATTTCCATATGAAGGCACCAGATCATACAGCTCTTTTTCCTTAAGTGATTTTTCAATAAAAGTTGTCATTTTTTTCTTGATTTTACTTATAAAATATACTATATATTTATCTTTCATACTTATGCTCCTACTCTAATTTATAATTTAAATTATCTATTTAATTATAATGTTGTATAAAGCATAAAGCAATTGCTAAAAATATCATTTGACATCGATGCAAATTCTTACTATAATTAGTTTTATATAAAACTATATTTTATAAAGGAGTTTTAAAATGAATAATAATGAATTTAGAGCAATGTTAGTCTCAGAAACAGAAAACAAAGAATATCAAAGAGAAATTGTAACTAGGCATATAAATGATCTACCAGAAGGTGATGTACTTATAAACGTAAAATATTCTTCACTTAACTATAAAGATGCTCTTTCTGCCACAGGAAATAAAGGAGTAACTAGAGATTATCCACACACTCCAGGAATTGATGCTGCAGGCATTATAGTTGAAAGCAATAACGGCACTTTTAAAGTTGGAACTAAGGTGCTTGTAACAGGATATAATTTAGGAATGAGTACATCTGGAGGTTATGCAGAGTATATTAGAGTTCCTGCTAAATGGATTGTAAAACTTCCTGAGAATCTTTCTCTAAGAGAGAGTATGATATTTGGTACTGCTGGATTCACTGCTGGACTATCTATTTATAAACTACTTAATTCAGGTGTTAAGCCAAGTGATGGAGATATTTTAGTAACTGGGTCAACGGGTGGCGTAGGTAGTTTAGCCATTTCAATCTTAACTAAGATTGGTTATGATGTCACTGCTGCTACAGGTAAAACTTCTGAAAGAGAAATGCTACTTAGACTTGGTGCAAAACATATAGTTAATAGGACAGAATTAGATGACAATTCAGGAAGAGCACTTTTAAAGAGCAGATGGGCTGGAGTAATAGACACGGTAGGTGGAAATATGTTAGCCACAGCAATTAAATCTACTAATTATGGTGGTAGCGTGACCTGTTGTGGAAATGTTGCATCCGATCAATTTTCATCTTCAGTCTATCCTTTTATTTTAAAAGGTGTATCACTCTTTGGAATTGATTCTGGTAAATGTCCTATGGATATTAGAATTAAAATTTGGAATAAATTATCATCAGATTGGAAACCTGATAATTTAGATGTAAATGTGAGTGAAGTGTCCTTAAATGGATTAAGTGAAAAAATAGATATGATACTGAGTGGTAAACATAAAGGTAGAACTATAATTAATCTTGATTTATAGATTTAATTAATATTTATTAGATATTAGGATATAATTTATTGCACATCAAATTACTAGTTTAGCTATATTTTACAAATAGTTTTCAGTTGACTAAAATAATTCACTTTATAAAAATTATGGTGGCCATAGGCCACCATAATTTTTTCTTTTACAACATTCTTCATAGCTTCCATACATGGTTTAAATATTTTTCTAATATCATAAACTTCTGGATTTTCACTTAAAATTTTTTTCATAGCTTTAGTATTTGCTTGTTTAAGTTCAGTATCATAATTAACTTTATTGATACCACTCCTAACAGCCTCTACCACCATCTCATTAGGAACTCCTGACGAACCATGTAAAACTAGTGGAATATTTATTTTATTTTTAATTTCCCTTATTCTATTAAAATTAATTTTAACTTCACCTTTATAAACACCATGAGCTGTTCCTACAGCGATAATTTTCTTATAAGATCAACTGACTTTAAAACGTTATCTATTGATATTTCTTCAACAGTATTTGTGGCCTCTTTCAATGATTTTTCAAGAATTTCATTAATTGGAGCAAAATCTAATTTCTCATTGTTTTGTACAGATATTCTGTACCTTAACTCCGTAAATCCACCAATTCCACATTTTTAAATTGTTCTTGAAACTGTTGCAGGAGAAGTATAAGATTCTTCTGCAACTTCTACAATAGACATATTTGAAAGTTTAGAAGAATTTATATTAATATAATTTATTACTCTCTTTTCTGTATCTGTTAAATTTCCCATAATGGTATAATCAACTTTTAATATCAAATTAATCACCTACTTTAGTAATATCAATAAATAGCTATTGGTATTTATTCTTTAATTATATATCATTTATTAACATAAACACATATATAATTTAATATCATTGTCATTTTTACACAAAATAAAAAACACTAAGTTAAACTTAGTGTTTTTTTGTAACCTGGCGACAACCTACTCTTCCACAAGGTCACCCCTGCAGTACCATCGGCGCATTGAAGCTTAACCTTCGTGTTCGGTATGGGAACGGGTGTTACCTTCATGCCATAATCACCAGATGAGAATATAAATATTCTCTGAA
>NZ_DATCQT010000005.1:0-7319 GCF_036569345.1 Clostridium sp. | reverse complement strand
AGGTACAGGTAGTTGGTTAGACCTTACCTAGTAGGATTCCCCTACTATATGTTAATAACTTACTAATGAAGATAGAATTGCTTCCATTTCCAAGAGGAAACATCACGCGTTTGCGTGCTGCTTCGCAGCTCGCACTATAATTTAATTATACCCTATATAAGAAAAAAGACCACGCATATGCATGGTCTTTTTTCTTATAGTAACTCAATTCTACAATGATGTTAAATTATAGTTCATGAACAAATATTCCACTTTGTAATTTTGGTTCAAACCAAGTTGATTTAGGTGGCATTACTTTTCCTACATTTGATATGTCCATTAAATCATCCATTGTCGTAGGAAACATAGAGAACGCAACGCTCATTCCACCTCTTACTCTTCTTTCAAGTTCTCCAAGTCCCCTTATCCCACCTATAAAATCGATCCTTGAATTCGTTCTTGGATCATCAATTCCTAAAATAGGCCCTAATAAATTCTTTTGAAGTATTGATACATCTAATTTATCAACTGGATCACTAATATTAAAAGTTCCTTCTTTAGCTTTTAATTTATACCACTTTTCATCTAAAAACATTCCATATGTTCTTTGTGATTCTGGCTTATATTGGCCTTCACCTTTGTATAACGTTATATCAAATTTATTAGAGACTTTATTTAAGAATTCTTCTGAAGAATTTCCAAATAAATCTTCAACAACCCTATTATAATCCATTACATATAAATCATTATCTGGAAATATTACAGATAAGAAGAAATTGAACTCCTCGTCCCCTATGTATGATGGGTTATCATGTCTTCTTTTTAACCCAACTTTAACAGCTGAAGCTGACCTATGATGACCATCCGCTATATAAAAATAATCTACTTTAGCAAATACAGTAGATAGCTTATTAATAATTGCTTCCTCATCTATTACCCAAACAATCTGAGATACTCCCTCTTCTGTTTTAAAATCATATACTGGTGTTTTCGTTTGAGTCCACTTTTTTACTACGACATTTATTTCATCTTTATGTTTATATGTTAGGAATATTGGTCCAGTATTACAATTTGTGTAGTCAACATGATTAAATCTATCAAGCTCTTTATCCGCCCTTGTTAGCTCATGCCTTTTAATAACATTATTTATATAATCATCAATAGATGCACATGCGACTATTCCCGTTTGGGATCTTTCATTCATTATTTGCCTATAAATATACAAACATGGTTTTTCATCTTGTTTATATACTTTATTATTAATCATTTTTTGAAGATTTTCGTTAGCTTTAACATAAACTTGCTTACTGTGTATGTCTATGCCTTCTGCTAAATCTACTTCTGCTTTATCAACATGTAGAAATGAATAAGGATTCCCTTTTACTGTTTCTCTAGCCTCTTCACTATTCATAACATCATAGGGAAGAGCTGCTACTTTCTCTACTAAATCTAATTGTGGTCTATAAGCTTTAAATGGTCTTACTACTGTCATAAATATTCCTCCTGAAGGTTGCTAAATCATTCGAAAAAATCGCAAATAATACTTACTATCTCAGTACCTATTCTTGTTTGCGCTTCTCTTGTTGCTGCACCAATGTGTGGAGTCACAGAAACTTTTGGGTGATTAACTAAAGCTTCATTTTTTGTTGGTTCTTCAATGAATACATCTATCCCAGCACCTGCTAATTTTCCATTATCTAAAGCTTCTACTAGAGCCGTTTCGTCAACTACCCCGCCTCTAGCGCAGTTTATTAAAAATGATCCATCCTTCATCATATCTAATTGTTCTTTTCGTATAGTAGCTCCTTGCTCTTTAATAAATGGTATATGTACTGATACATAATCCGCTCTTTTTAATAAATCATTTAATTTACAAAATTCATATTCATCAAAACCTTTAGCTTTTCCAGTTATATCTGTATATATAACTGTCATTCCAAGTGCAGTAGCTTTTTTAGCTAGTTCCTTTGCTATTCTTCCAAATCCAACTAGTCCTAAAATCTTTCCGCCAATTTCTACACCTTGATATTTTTTCTTATCCCATTTACCTTGTCTCATAGATACATTAGAAATATTAATAAATCTTGATACCGCAAACATATGAGCAAGTGTAAGTTCTGCAACAGATGCGATACTAGCATTGGGAGTATTAGCGACAGTTATACCATTTTCTATAGCATATGCTACATCAATATTATCAACTCCAACTCCACCACGAATTATAAGTTTTAATCTTCCTGCTGCAACCGCCTTATCAATTATTGATTGTCTGACTTTTGTTGCAGATCTTACCACAATTACATCAAATTCCTCTAATTCTTTACCTAAAACTTCAGGCTCATAAAATTCCTCAACAACTTCAAAACCCTTAGCTTTTAATTCTTTTATAGCACTTTTATCCATACCATCAGTAACTAATACTCTAATCATGATCATCATCCTCCCTAATATAAAAACACTTTTTTATTATAACCTCATTGCTAAAACTATGATTGTCTAACTTCATCCCACTTTACAATTATATAAATCTTCAATTCTTATCCAAAGTTAAATTAAGAATGAAAAATTTAACTTAAATCTTTCATTCTTAATTTAATTATATTTTATTACTAATTACTTAAGTGCTAAAATTTCGTTAATAATTGCTAATAAATCTTTTATTTCTTGTGGTGTTGTTTCAGCCATGTGAGCAATTCTAAATGTCTTGTCCTTTAATTTTCCATACCCATTAGAAATAACAAAACCCTTCTCGCCTAATTGCTTGTTTAAATCAGAAATACTAATTTCTCTTGTGTTTTTAACACAAGTCAATGTGTTTGACATAAAGTTTTCATCAGGAAATATTTCAAAGTATTTTCTAGCCCATTCGCGTACAAGCTCAGCGCAAGCAAGATGCCTTGCGTATCTATTCTCTAGCCCTTCTTCTAATATCTTATCTAATTGATAATCTAAAGCAAACATATGTGAAAGAGACGGAGTAGATGTATATTGATAATCCTTCTTTTGTATACACTCATATAGTCCTAATAAATCAAAATATACTCCTCTGTTTATTACTTGTTTAGCTCTTTCTACTGCTTTTTTCGAGAATGTACAAATAGCCATTCCTGCAGGGAGTCCTAAACATTTTTGAGTTGAAGTTATACAAATATCTATTCCCCATTCATCAACTTTTACTTCTGTTCCAGCAGCGTTACTAACTGTATCAACACATACTACAACTTCAGGATACTTTTTATAAATGACACTAAGCGCTTGCACATTATTCATAAGCCCTGTTGAAGTCTCATTCATAGTAATAGTTATTAAATCGTATTTTCCAGTTGCTAAAATCTCTTCAAGCATTTGCACCGTTGTAGGTTTACCCCATTCACAATCAAATTTATCTGCTGGTACACCATTAGCAATGCACATTTCAAACCATCTTTTCCCAAATGCTCCTACCGAAAATATTGCTGCTCTTTTTGCTGTACATGAACGAACTGCACCTTCCATTAGTCCACTTCCTGAACTAGTTGAAAGTAGTATTTCTTCTTTAGTATTAAATACTTTTCTCATTTTATCACTTATGCTTCTTTGAAGCGTTGATGCTTCTTTACCTCTATGTCCTATTTGAGGAGTCGCCATCTTTTGAAGTACGTCATCTGATACTTCTACTGGTCCTGGTATAAATAGTCTTTTATGCATAATTAAGCCTCCGAGTTGTGGATCATTCCACTTTTTATTTATTTTAACACTTTAATATAAATTTCTCAATGTTTTATAGCTGAATATTATAAATAATTTTATGAATATTATGCATAACTTGTGTAAATGTTATATTATTTTAAAATATATTGATTAATCAATCTTGTTAAAACGAATTTAAGAATTAAATATTTAAAGGACTATATAACAAAATTGAATTTGTTATATAGTCCTTTAATTGTGATTGTAATAATACTTTATCTGATTTCAAAGTTATTATTTATGTTAACCTTGATCTAATCCTGCTAAAACTTTATCATATAAATTAACTTCACATTTATTATTTTTTAAATGCTTACAATTACCACAACTTTTACTAAAGGCTGTGCCTATTGAAGATTGAAATCCTGTTCCTACTGAGTCATATCCATTGCAGCTATTTGCTACATGGGTCATTTGCTGTATATTTGGCATAATATTTGTCCTCCTTATAATTTGGAAACTAGTTAATTTACACTTATTATCTCCCTAATTTCATCAAATAATCCATCTGCACATTTTCCTTTTACATAATTAACACACCCATCACAACTTGCTGGTCCAAAGCTAATGCTATTTATTAGTCCCATAGAATATTTAGTTTTATATTCATGGCAATTTTGTGCTACTCTCATCTTTATTTCACTCCAAACCATAATTCCACTCCTATGCTCTTAATTTAAAATATTAATCTTAGTCTTCCTGTTATTTGGATTTTCAATTCTTATTTAGTTAAATTATTTATATATAAAAAAAATAAAGCTATTAAAACATAAAATGTTCTAATAGCATGTACCTAATATTTTATTAATTATTTTTCCATAACTAATCTTATATATTAATTATAGATTCAGTTTCTCTACAGTATTTTGTAGTTAAACACTGTCCTAAATTTCTTGGACATCTTCTGCATACACATTCCAAACCTTCACCGTCACAATGTTTTGTCAAAGCTTCAGGGCATTTATCGCAATTATCTCCGCCTACAGCCATTTTTATCACCTACCATTTTAATTAACATCAATCTATCAATCATATTTATTATAAATTATTCTTCATCATTTTCTTTCTCATAAATTTTTCTGTACTTAATCATTATTTCATTTAATATATTTGCTACTATTGGTGGTGTATATGTAATTGCATTTGCTCCTGCTTTTATAGTCTCTCTTATAGATTCATTATTTGTGCCTCCGGTAGCTATTATAGGAAAATCAGGGTGTTTTTCTCTTATTTTACTAACTATATAAGCCGTCCTTTTAGCTCCTGAGACATTAATTATAGTTGCACCTGCCCTTATTCTTGCTTCTATATCTTCAAATTCTGATACAACTGTAACTATTATAGGAATATCTATAGTTTCCCTTATTTGTGTTATAACTTCATTAGATATTGGACTATTAACTACTACTCCCATAGCACCCTTAAATTCAGCATCTAGTGCTAAATTAGTTACTCTTTTGCCTGTAGTAATTCCTCCTCCGACGCCACAAAAGACTGGCAAATCTGCCGCAAGGACTAATGCTTCTGTTATTATTGGCTGCGGTGTAAACGGATATACTGCAATAACTGCATCAGCATTTGTGTTTCTTATAACTGCTACATCTGTAGTAAAAACAAAAGATTTTAATCTTTTCCCAAATATTAGAATACCACTAGCATCTCTTATTGCAGTTGGTAGTTCTATCATATGACTCCTCAAATTTCCCGTTACTTGAGGTACTTTTTTTATTGGATTTTTATAATTACTGTCTCTCTCCATTTTTATCCTTCTTTCTATTTCAAATTATTTAATTTCCTCTTAAATTATTATAATGAATTTTAATCTTCCATCTTAATATCGCACCTGTAGGCCTTTTGACCCTTATATTCAATCTCACTTAATAATTTTCTTACAACTCTTTTTCCTATTTCATCTTCACTCATTTCACAAATTGCATCCTCTACGTTTCCCCACTCGGCCCAATCAACCTCAGGTGACTTATTTATCTCACCCTCAACATACTTAGCCATAAAAGTTAACATTATGATTTCTTTAGAAGCTAAATAATCACTACCTAAATATTTTATATCCCCAATTGTAATTCCTGTTTCCTCTTTTACTTCCCTATATACAGTTTCCTCAACAGATTCTCCATTAGTTACATATCCTGACACTAGAACTTTTGAATTCTTAAAAGTATAATTTTGTTTAAGAAGTAAAATTTCTTTCCCCTTCATTACTGCAACTACTACACATGGTTTTGGTGTATCAAAATACATAACATCATCTACAGGGCAATATGGCACTGCGCCTTCATCCCAACTATTTCTATCTATCAATTTCATTCCACAAATCGGGCAATATATAAATTTCAAATTATTACCTCCTTAATTTCTATTTAAATTCACAAAAAAATTTCAACTGGCTTACTTAAAGTTATGAAATTTTCACCAACTTCACATTCATATGCAAAAATATCCACACCATTTTGTGATGCTAACCTTAATGCATCACAAAAAGCACCATCCATATCATCATATGGAGAGAAACTGTTTATATTACTCATTTGGATAAGAAATAATATCCCAGCACCAAAACCTATTTTTTTAGCTTCTATAAGCTCTAATAAATGTTTTTTTCCCCTTAACGTAGGTGCATCTGGAAACATAGTTTTACCACCAAGTTCAAGTGTCACACCCTTTACCTCAAGATAATACTCTTCACCACTCTCATTAGATAGTTTAAAATCAAATCTACTAGCTCCAAATGTTTTTTCTCTCTCTATTATATTATATTTAACTAGATTATGTATTCTTTTATTTTTCAAGGCCTCATCAACGACCTTATTGGGAATTTGTGAATCTATATTAATGATTTTATTATCCTTATATACTGCAATCAAATCATAAAGTGTTTTCCTAGTAGGATTAAGCTCCTCTCTTAATAAAACTGTGGAGCCAGGAATTAATATTTCTTTGCATCTTCCTGTATTTGGAACATGAACTATTAATTCTTTATCATTAAAACTCACAAGAGCTTGAAATCTATCTGGTCTTCTTATAAACTCTGCTCTAAAAATTCTTTTGTCTATAACCATAATTTCATCTCCATTTTTATAAATATACACTTATTTATAGAAATAATCAACATTATCCACGCTTCTTCACATTTATAATATTTCATTACTTGAAATACCTTATTATTATTTAATAAAAAAAAAGCTCCTGCTTTTGCAAGAACCTTGTTATGGTGACTCCTAGGGGAATTGAACCCCTGTTACCACCGTGAAAGGGTGGTGTCTTAACCGCTTGACCAAGGAGCCTTAAAAAATTTGGTGACTCACCGGGGAATCGAACCCCGGACACCATGATTAAAAGTCATGTGCTCTACCAACTGAGCTAGTGAATCATATGGCTGGGATAGCAGGATTTGAACCTACGAATGCCACAGTCAAAGTGTGGTGCCTTACCGCTTGGCGATATCCCAATGTTTATGGTGCGTCTTAAGGGATTCGAACCCCCGGCCCACGCCTTAGAAGGGCGTTGCTCTATCCAACTGAGCTAAAGACGCATATTAAATAAAATGGAGCGGGTAGAGGGAATCGAACCCTCGTAATTAGCTTGGAAGGCTA
>NZ_DATCQT010000004.1:0-12490 GCF_036569345.1 Clostridium sp. | reverse complement strand
TTAATTTTATTCATTTCAACCTATATATATTAATTTAACCCATTTATAAATATTCTACTCCTATATATTTTTTGATGTATTAGTGAGGTTATTTCCCATTCGTTTACTAATATCTCTTAGATAATAAAGCAACTATTTTATATCGTACTTGTCTCTTTCCTCGACATTAACTATTATTAATTAATATTTATATTCAATTATCCTAATAAGGGGTATCGCCAACATTTCTCTGAATCACACCAACAGGAATTTAAAATTACTTTAAATCAAGCAATATCAATGCTTCTTAATGCCTACACATAATGGCTTTAATATTAAGACAAATAACTCTACGCAAAGGTATACCATTACGTAGAGTAAAAAGCCCCATAAAATTGTATGTGTAAAGTATAACAAAACAATTACGAACATCTACGTAAAGTACATTTACCTTTATGAAGATGTTTTAAAGTTCTTACTGGTGTTATTCAGACTTATGTTGGCGAGACCCCTAGAAGAAGAAAAGAGACTATAAATCGGAGCTTTGCAGATTCAAAACAACTGCATGGGCTTCGCTATTGCCATATGCGTGGATTAGAAAATGTGCAAGAGCAGTGTCTGCTTACAGCAGCAGTACAGAATATGAAAAAGATAGCTAGACTGCTATCTTCAATGTTTTTGATTTATTAACTAGAAATTTGGTGGTTATTACTAATTTATCCATAACTAAAATGCTATCGCATAACTGCATTTAACAAACCTGAGTTTAACGACAGAAAGACATAAGATATCCTAGTATACGATTGGAGTTAAATCTATCTTTGATATTACAACTTAATCATTCCCTCTAACTATGTATATTAACGAAATATGTATTGCTAAAAAAAATAAAAACAAGGTTATTATGTGCTTCTCTAGGAACCCCAAACCATCAAGAATAGGCATAATTATATCAAGTACTACTAAATGGGTGTTTTTGCCTGAACCGTCCAAGAGGTATATTAGTAAAATTGCAAATCAGTCAATGGGCTGTTCGACCACTTATTTATTCAGCTGTTAGACTATTTCTATATTTTTTTACTCATGTTAAGGTTAATTAATAAGAAGAGTTGTGGCCTCTAAGTAAAATTCATTTTATTTTAAAAAAAATATAAAAGGAAGTGTTTTCTATGTTAGAAGAAACATTATTTACGAGTGAAAGAGCTAAAGAGATTGGTGAAAGTATTGGAATTAATTGGACAAAATTTAATGTAGAACAGTTCAGAATGGGATTGGTGGTTGAGCTTGAACATGGAAAGATATCTCCAGATACAAATGTTTCAGATAATGACCCATTAGTTACAGCAAAAATTGCGCTTGCACATTTGGAAGAATTTCCTGACTATTATACTAGACTAGAAAAGATGGAAAATAAAGCTGAAAAATATTGGGATAATCATAATTCCTTAAATGACAAACAAGAAAGTGACGTAAATAGTAAAAATATTTATACTGGGGACAATGATGAGGAGGTTTTAAATTGTGAAGGGAAACCTTGCAATTTTGTATACGATGATGTAAAAGGACAAGAAAAAGAGGATTAGTTAGTTAACGCGTATATTAAAATATAAAATTTTGGAGGTATAATTATGATTAAACTTAAAGAAGTCTATAAATGTGAAATTTGTGGTAATATCGTAGAAGTTTTACATTCAGGTGATGGAGGTTTAATTTGTTGCGGACAGCCAATGACATTACAGGTTGAAAATACAGTGGATGCAGCAAAAGAAAAGCATGTGCCAGTTGTTGAAAAGGTTGATGGTGGAGTTCTTGTTAAAGTTGGTGCAGTTGAACATCCCATGTTAGAAGCACATTATATTGAATGGATAGAAATTCAAACTGCAAATAAAATGTACAGAAAATATCTAAATCCTGGTGATAAACCTGAGGCTATATTTCTTCTAGAGGAAGAGATTTTGAGTGCACGAGAATACTGTAATGTTCACGGATTATGGAAAGCATAGAATATTTCGCTGAATTTAATTAAATTCATATATACTTGAGGGTATTCGCACCAGAAGTTTGCCCTTCATGTGCTTATCAAAAGGCTTATTTTGATATATTCACGGAAAACTATTAAAAACTAAATGTATTTTTAAAGAAATGTTTAAAGCTGTGAGTTTAATTCATGGCTTTATTCATTTCTTTAATTTTATCTCTTACTTTCTTTGGTAAATCACCACTTAATGCTCTTTCTAATAAGGTAGGCATCTTTACTCCATTGATTATTTTAATTTCTGAAATTGAACTTTGGTTAAACAAATATTTGAATATTCCATTATTATAATTAATGCTTAATCCTGCCATTACATCAATATCAAAACCATTTACAATATATTCATAAAAATATTATGTGGAATATGTTTCTGTTTTTTCCCATATTTTCTTTTCACCAATACTTTTAAGAATTTCATCTGCTTTTTCAATATCCTTTACACTTACTAATATATCTATATCATTATGTTTATCAATAAGCCCGAAATGATTTAATAATATTGAAGCACCAACTCCCCACACAATTCTTTGTTCATTAAGCTTTTCCCTTAATTTAATATAATGGAGGAGACAAATTTTTTTTCATAATTTCTATCCCCTGTCTTTTTACCTGAGAGATTCGATAGAAAACGATAATTCTTACGCAAACTTAATTTCTACATGTACAGTTTAAGTAGCTTATCTTAATAATACTATCTTGCTCCTTCGGTGTCTGTTTAATCAGCTCTCTCCAGAGGCTCGTCCAATTACGGTTTTCTCCTAATAAATAGTCTCCGTGCAAAACTACTAGGTGCCTGAAAGTTTCTCCTCTTCGGCGGATGGCAAGCCATCTCTCTCCCACAATCTTCATCCGAACACAATATTCAATTTTGTTAGCAAACTCTAGTTTTTTTTATTATGCAAATTCTCATATTTTTAAAATCAAATAGCAAAATATAATTTATTTTACTTAAATTGTATATATTAACCACATGTGTCTATTTTGTATATTTTGTCTTTTTTTGTATATCTTTGTCGAAAACTATGGTATAATGTAAGAAAGTGATAGTAAAGTACGATATAAATGCTCTATAATTTAAGGATAAAAAGGAGTGTGAATTATATGCTAGAAATAATAGGTGGCGTGGTTGTTATAATTGTAATACTTAAAATAGTCGGAATTCTGTAAAATTAAAGGTAACTCGGACCGACTGAGGGCGTTTGGAATTGCATCAAAAATGCCAAGTTCTACTGATTTAAAACAGTCTGATATTTAATAATATTTTAGGAGTGATAACAATGTCTACTAAATATAAAAAATTATTTGAGCCACTTACAGTGGGAAAACTGACTATTAAAAATCGTATTGCTATGGCGCCTTTGGGTATGATAGCAATGGCCGATCCTTGCGGTGGTTTCTCTGAAAATGCACAGGAATACTATATTGAGCGTGCAAAAGGCGGAACTGGTCTGATTATTACAGGAATAACAAACGTAAATTACAATGAATTGGTACCTCTGGTAATGCCATGTGCTTCATACCAACCTCTGCTATTTGCAAAGTCCTGTGCTCCCATGAATGAAAGAATTCATGCTTATGATTCCAATATCTTTCTTCAGCTCACTGGAGGACTTGGAAGGGTTGCAATTCCACATCTTATGGAAAATGCCATTGCACCATCTGAGCAAGAAAATAGATGGGATTCATCTATTAAGCACAGAGCTATGACTGTTGATGAAATCAAAGAATTGATCGCATCCTTTGTGTCCTGCGCAGTCGTTGCAAAGGAATCCAAGTTTGATGGGGTTGAGGTTCATGCCGTTCATGAAGGGTATCTTTTAGATCAGTTCGCTATAGCCCTGTACAATAAGAGAACTGACGAATATGGCGGAGATTTGTTAGGTCGCTTAAAGATTTCTATAGATATTGTGAAAGGCATTAAGGACGCCTGTGGCAAAGATTTCCCAGTGTCTTTACGCTACAGTTTAAAGAGTTTTGTCAAAGCAATACGTAAAGGGGCTCTGCCTGGTGAGGATTTTGTGGAACAGGGTAAGGATTTTACTGAGGGCATTGAAGCCGCTAAAATTTTAGTGGAGGCCGGATATGATCTTTTGAACGTAGACGCAGGAACTTACGATTCCTGGTATTGGAATCATCCCCCTATGTATTTTGAAAAGGGCATGTACCGTAAATTTGGAAAGATTCTAAAGGAGAATGTAAATGTTCCTATTATTCTTGCAGGTAGGATGGATGATCCTGATATAGCTTGCGAAGCGCTTGGTACTAGCTGCGATATCGTTGCTTACGGCAGACCACTACTTGCTGATCCTTATCTTCCAGAAAAAATTAGGACCGAAAAGCTTGAGGATATTCGCCCATGTCTATCTTGCCATCAGGGATGCCTTGATAGACTTGCTCACGGCTTGCCACTTTCCTGTGCTGTAAATCCAGCCTGTGGCAGAGAAAAATCTCTGGCAATCACTCCGGCTATTGAAAAGAAAAATATATTGATAATCGGTGGCGGCCTTGCTGGTATGGAAGCAGCACGAGTCTGTGCCATTCGTGGTCACCATGTAATTCTTGTGGAAAAAAGCGATAAACTTGGTGGAAACATTATTGTTGGAAGTGTGCCTGATTTCAAGAAAGATGACCGTGCACTTCTGAAATGGTACACTGTACAGCTTAAAAAACTTCCGGTGGATATTAGGTTGAACTACGTAGCTGATCGAGAAAATATACACAAATGCAAAGCAGATGTTGTTATTTTTGCTACGGGGTCCACACCTGTGAAAATAGACTTTGGAGACAAGAACCACATTTACACGGCGGATGATATTCTAAAGAATAAAGAAAATGCAAGAGAGGATATCGTTGTTGTTGGAGGTGGTTTGGTGGGTTGCGAAACTGCTTTGTGGCTGCGTCAGCAGAAAAAAAACGTTTCAATTGTGGAATCAAAGTCACAGATACTAGGTGGTGGAGAAGACATGTGTTTCGCAAATTATGATATGCTTAAAGATCTTTTAGTGTTTAACAAAATTGAAGTGTATTGTAACTCATCCGTAAATACTATAAATGATGCCTCTGTCATGGTGAAAACTCCAAATGGAGAGAAAGAAATAAAGGCAGATACTGTCGTAGTTGCTGTGGGTTATCATTCCGAAAAATGGTTATATGACACTATGGTAGATTCCAATAAGATTGTTTACAATGTTGGTGATTCCCGTAATGTGCACAATATCATGTATGCTATATGGGATGCTAACCAACTGGCACGAGAACTATAAAATGATTTGAATTTTCACGGCTTCGCTTAGGCGGAGCCATAAAAAATAGCAAACGCAAACTTCCAGTTTATGTAACGACCTCCGAGGTCGTAGTAAAAACTAGGAGTTTTTACTTTCTACTCTTTATATTTTCATTAATTTTCATTATGATACATTCAAAATTACAATCTTTATTTGTGATATTTTAATTGTAAAAAAAGACACAAATGCAATAAAGAACACAAAGAAACCTTCTTTTTTTCTCAATTATAGTTAAGAGTAATAAATTACACCCAGATTACAATAAGTCGTATTTCCACTTCCTCTTAGCAAACACAAACTTCCAGTTTATGTAACGACCTCCGAGGTCGTAGTAAAAACTGGGAGTTTTTACTTTCTATTTAAATGAATATTGTCTGGATTTGCTTTCAAATCGGAAGCCGTAACAAAATAACAATTTTCCTGTGTATTCGCACTTACAGGCGATTATGTTTGGAATTTAAACCAAAAGGTTAATTCTGAAAATTTACGTCCATTACAACAAATTAAAATTTTTTTAAAAAATAAAAAAACGATTCTTTAAATATGTTAAATAATTCCTCAATGCGTTTTTTCTTTTTTGGGTCATATCGGTCCTTGCTACATGAATAATATAAATACATTTAATAAATAGTCGGTACCATTCCCCCATCCATACGGATTGGAGAACCTTTAAATGCGGATGCATAAGGACTACATACAAATGTAGTTAGTCTACCTATTTCAATTGGCTTAATAAATCGCTGTATTTCAGATTGAGGTATGTTTGTAGTCATAAATTTTTTCTCTTTTTCTAAAAAAGTCATATCCTCATTAGAATACATACCCTCAATTATTTTATACACATTTTCAGAGAGAGTTGGTCCTGGCATGAGCGTATTGACTGTAACTTCTGTTCCTATTGTTAATTTAGATAAGCTTTTTGACAATGATAATAGCATTGATTTTGTCATACAATACTGAGGCATTTGTCCTCCAGGCATAATCGCTTCTTCACTCGCAATAAAGATAATGCGGCCATAATCACTTTTCAACATTTTAGGTAAATAAAATTTAGATAATCCATTTGCAGCAAGAACATTAGTACGGAAGTATTTTTCCCATATTTCATCGGTAACGTCCTTATACTGCATAATTTCATAAATACCCATATTGTTAACTAAAATATCAATATTGGGATATTTTTCAAATAAAACTTCTCTTTGTTGAATATCCACAATATCGGCTGTAGCATTTTGAGGAGATGTAGCCGGAAAATCTGACTTAATTTCATTTACAGTTCGTTCTACCTCTTTATAATTTCGTCCATTAATTAGTACATTAACACCTTCTTTGGCAAGTTCAATGGCAATTGCTTTACCTATACCTTTCGTTGATCCTGTAACTAAAGCTGTTTTATTATTTAATCCCATATCCATAATATATTTCTCCTTTATATATCTAGTGTTAAGAACCTTTAAACCCTTACACCATCTTATTTTTACTTTGACTACATGTATTTAACGTATCATTTAAATATACTACCGCATTCCATATAAGGCAGAAAACACGCCCTATACTCCATTTGGTTTCATTATAGTTACTTTAATTACTAGCACTATATTTATAGTATTTCATGTTATTTTGTAGCTATTACTAGGTTATCCTTCTTTTTATATAGTGTTAAAAAATTGATTTTAAAGACAAAGTCAATTTATCGAATTTGTACCTAAATGTTGAGTACGCCAATTTGCAGGAGTATCACCTTCCCAAAGGTGGAAAGCGCGATAGAACGAGTTCTGGTCTTCATATCCAATCAGGGCGGCCACTTCTTTAATATCAAGTGATGGGTCTGCCAAGTATTCTCGTGCCTGTTCATGCCGGACTTGTGTCAATAGATGCTTGAAGCTCGTACCTTCGTCAGTAAGACGGCGCTGCAAGGTACGATCGCTCATCCCCAACTCGCTCGCGACAGTCTGAATGTTGAGGCGCCCTCCTGGTAAGATACGTTTCATAATCCACTTGACCATATCGGTGATTGAGCGTCTGCGTTGCTGCTCATCCAACGATTGATCCAATACGGGAGTCAAAATCTCCAGCAACTCTGCGTTGTACGAGATAAAGGGACGGTCCAGATCTACTCGATGTAGCGTCAACCGGTTACAATCTGCACCGATCCGAACACGGCAGCCGAAGTAAGCTTCAAGTACATGTACATCGCCCATTGGTTTCGAAAATTCTACAGATTTCGCCGTCAAAGGTTGACCTGTACCCCGACGCCCTAGCTCCAGAAGAAATGCCAGCGTGATACCAACCAGCATCGGCGGACCGGGTTGCTCGGTATACAACCACTTCAATTCGATTGTACAGTTTTCACCTTCCTCAGTGATGCGTAAACTTTCGGGTGGGCACAGTTGTTTGTACCGTGCCATTCGCTTTAGGGCGTCGCGGTAGTCACGAGCATGGTAAGTCGCTAAGACGGTCGGTGGGTAATGCGCTGTTTCAAATACGGTCGTAAGCTTGATAATTCCTTTGGCAGTGTCATCAATGAGATCGGAATAAGCCTGCCAGATCGCGAAATATTGGGCGGTGGTGACAACTGGTTCAGTAATAATGGTGAGCGGCAGTTGTGCTTTTCGAACCACGTCAGGGGCTGCAATCCCTAATTGACATAATCCAGCCCAAAATCCTGCTGGCATTTTAATATGAGTATGAGACTTCATACATATGGGTCCTCCTTTAGCTATCTGCGCATTCACTAGTTTTTGTTGTGATTGCGTCCTGCCTTGTTGGTGTTATAATTAACATTATACCTCTCCAATGTCATTCTGTAACTAGCAAATGGCGACATTCAACTTGCCAATTACGCCAAATATGTCCGTTAAATTCTTCTTCTGTTTTTACTTTACCTAATTCCCTTATACCTGAACCTAATGTGATATTTAAATCTAATTTATAGTCTTCCATAATTTGATGAGCATATTCAATTGTATATAATAGAGAAAACCATACAATTTAATAAGATGTTATATTGAACAAAAAAAGAATCATCTAAATTCCAGATGGTTCTTTCTTTATTATTTTGATTTTTATGGCCTTTTAGATAAAAATATCTATCAGTTTGTTTGGAGTATAAACTATTATTTCAAATTATTCTGAGTAACATCAATTATATGTTTCATTCTTTCAAAATCAAGGAGTAATACTTTCTTTCCTTCCTCTGTGATTAGATATACTTTACGTCTAATATCATCACTTTCAACAGGATTATTTAAGCTACCTCAACTACATTAAAGCCTTCTTTTTGTGCTTCATCCACAAAATTAGTTTCATCAATATGCATACAATAGACTTGTTTTCTATATTCTTTGGGAATGATTTCACTTAAAACTCTTAATGATGTGTGAACATTACCATCAAAATCATTAAGGCATGTATCATGATATATTAGATTACCTAACTTTAAAAAAGGAATTACATCGAAATTAGTCTCATATGTGTCTCCACTATAGAAAATATCATTTTCTTCATCAAATTTTAATATATACGAATAGGTGTTAACTGCTTTAGAATGCTTAGTTAACGAAGGTGAAAATTCTAATTCTAAAAAATCAATTCTTCTATTTTCAGTATCAATGATAATAAAACTCTGGTTTTCAATTAAACCAACAAGTTCTAAAAATTTTCTTATTTTATCTTTCTCATAAAAGTAAACCTTTGTCACTATTTTATATTTCCAATAGCAAAATCCAATGAAGCTACCTAATGAACCTATGTGGTCTGAATGCATATGGGTAATCAAAACATGTACATTTTTTATTTCCTCAATTAAATTTTTTTCAACAATTGTTTTAAATACAGCATCTCCACAATCTAACAGTAAAAGTGTTTCATTTTTTATCATGTAAGCAGAAGTATTTCCTTCATTAGTAGTATATCCTGCTCCTCTTCCAAGGAATTTCAGTCTATTCATATCATCACTCCTAAAAAGTTATTTGACGTTATATTTCAAACCTTTCATATACATTAATCTTAAAACTATCTGGAGTAAGAATAAAATGTCCTACATCAATATATTTGGGTTTACTTATACCTAAAGGTTTACTTTTTTTAAAAATATTTAATTAGCAAACAGAACTTTTCCACTTCGTTACCAATTTCTGTAACGGGGTCGTGTCAGCAGACCAATAAATTTAAGCTTTCTATTAAAGATTGTAGTCATGTTGAATATTATTTTATAGAACCAGCCTTCCCTGTTTTCAGGTGACTGCCCAGCTCCATAGTTCATTAAAGAAGTTAACTGCTATTTTGCAATAAACCTACATTTAGGAAAATTGCAACATCCTTTAAATTGATCATACTTTCCATTTTTTAATACTAATTTGCCTCCACATTTAGGACAGATACCACTTTTTACTTTGATACTCTTTTCAGCTAATGTCTTGTGTATTGCTTTTACATGAGTTTTTCTAGTTTCTTTACTATCAACATTTAAAGAAAGTAATTTTGTATATATTTTTTCTTTAACTAAATCAGTTAGCAAACAGAACCTGTCCACTTCGTTACCAATTTCAGTGACGGGGTCAGACCCCATGGAAGAAACTGCAAACAATTTCTTCTTGCTAAGAACTTTCAAATATGAAAATGGTATAAACACATTATTATCTAGATAATAAATACATTAGAAAAATACCAATTTTAATATGCCTGATAATATATTAATTTCTTTTGAAAACAAAGAAATAATTGCTAACACCAATCCAATACCATATAAACTTAGTAAGCCTAGTGCTATACCAAAAAATACTTTGAAAATACTAAATGAGCAAATTCGCTCCGCTCATGAAAAAAACCTAGGGCACGCAAACATAAACTACCAGTTTATGTAACGACCTCCGAGGTGTAGTAAAAACTATAAGTTTTTACGTTCTAATTCAAAAAAGAAGAATCTTTTAAAAATGGTGTATATTTTAACAATGATGGAACAATTAAACGAAATTATATTATGACACTATTGGCAATAGATTAACTTATAATTAACTATATTTAGCTACTTCTTAGAAACATTATTGTTAGGTCTTAATACAATGTGGTTTAAATTTCGTCGCAGTCTTCTACTATTTTTAAAATCCACCACACGTTTAATTGTTTTTTTATCTTTATCATTTAAATTTAATTTCAACAATTCAGATTCAAGTTGCCTAATATTTAACTTCATTAAACAACTATAGTTATATTTGCTTATTTGTTTTTTATTATTAATATTAGGATTCTTAAATTCTTTTGTGTTAGTTTCTACTCTTATAATGTCTATTAAAGAAATTACTATATCCTCACCTACTACTGCATTTTTAAACCATTTGGTTATAACAACTTCTTTAGAATAGATATTTTTATCTTTAGTATAAGTAACATTTAATCTAGCTCCAATTTTAATTTTATTTCTTATTTCGCTTCTCTGCATAGTGGAAACTTTTGAGCAGTTTATATATCTGTAGCCAAAAGCATCTATATTATCATTTATGTTCATTTTTTCCTCCAATCGCTTATTGTCTTAGATTATTTAGCAAACAGATCTTGTCCACTACGTTACCAATTTCTGTAACGGGGTCGTGTCAGCAAACCAATAAATGTAAACTATCTACAAAAGATTATAGTCATGTTGCATATTATTTTATAGAACCAGCCTTCCCTGTTTTCAGGTGACTGCCCAGCTCCATAGTTCATTAAAGAAGTTAACTGCTATTTTGCAATAAACCTACATTTAGGAAAATTCCCACATCCTCTAAATTTACCATTCCTTCCATTTCTTAATACTAATTGACCTCCACACTTGGGACATATACCACTTTTTACTTTGATACTCTTTTCAGCTAATGTCTTGTGTATTGCTTTTACATGAGTTTTTCTAGTTTCTTTACTATCAACATTTAAAGAAAGTAATTTTGTATATATTTTTTCCTTAACTAAATCAGTTATGTCCTCAGACTTGTATTTCTTAATTGTCTTAGGTAAATTGATAGTGTACACAACATCTGTTTTTGATGTTACTTTTAACTCCGCTCTTGTTGTAAAAGCTACTATTGAAATATAATTTATATCTTCAAAATCATTTAAAACCTCTTTTAATGCTTGTATATGCCCATAATTTTGTTTTATTGGATTATGAAGATTCTCTTTACGCTTATAAATTACCTGCTTCCAATTATCATCAAATTCATTACCAATAATCCACCCTTTATAATTCTTAGTTTCTATAACAAAAATACCATAGTTAGATACTATTACATGATCTATCTGTGTTGTTTTATTTCCTACTTGCAGCATTATATTGTTAATTAACTTATACTTTGTTTTATCAAGACCTGATAAGAAAAAAGCAACAGACTTCTCACCAATGGCTCCTTTGATTTTAGGCATAAAAATTTCTAATACACCTGCTGCAATAACTAATATCCATAGGTACCAAAACTTCGCTACCAATTCAAGTAGAAACAGAGCTTGTCTGTTTCACTTCCAATCTCTGTAAGGGGTCAGTCCCTTAGGTAATTATGTAACTTGATTCCAATTATCATCATTTGCATGTTAGGTTTTCTAACAACAGTGATTAATTCAAATTATTAAAATGAAATACTTCCTTTTGTCTCCGTGTCTTCCCCAAAACCCAGCTAACTTTACCTTATGCTCTATGCATACCTTTAAACCATCTTTTCTATTTTTCAAAAGTTCTAGTTCAACCTCAATCTCTTGGTTCTGATCATTAGTTATAATAACTTTGAACCTATCATTTGAAATCCCTTCTATAAGATTATAAATGGGTGGACTACTATTTATTGACGTAAAATATTTTAACCAAAGTACACTGTCCACATTTATATACTCATATAGATTACTTATATCCTTTCCACCTTCTAACACTGGAGAAGATGTAACTATAGGGATCACTAATTTCTTTAATCGCTTATAAGACTCTTTAAAATCATTGGTAGGTAAAACTATCTTACCTTCTTTAATATTACCAACAAAAGAAACATTGCCTTTATAAGCTAAATAACCAGTGTATGCTGCTACGAGTGCATCTAGTTTATCTGTTTTTTCGTGTTTTCCAGATCCATATAATATTTTTTCAATGCTTTTAAAACCTGAGTTTTCTAATATATCAATTCTTTCTTTTAACCCCTTTGCAGTATCCTTTGGTGAAGGTATATAACCTAAT
>NZ_DATCQT010000003.1:0-10277 GCF_036569345.1 Clostridium sp. | reverse complement strand
CTCAACTGTTTTTTGATTTTCTAATGCGAAATATAGTGTTTTGTTCTAACTCATTCATAATTCAAAATGCTATCGCATAACTACATGTAAAATAAACCCAGTATAATAAAAAATTATACTGGGTTTGTAAACAACCTGAACCTATCTGTAGATAGGTTTTTTAATTTTTCCATAAATTATTCATCCTTATATTAACAATATAAAATTTATATCTTAAATGTTTTATTCAACAAGATAAACTATGTATTTATTATTAATATTACTTTACATAAAATTTTTTATTAATCCTATTACTAATAAATGTAGTGGATAAAAGACATAAAAAATGTATTTTAAATTTTTACCTTTTTTACCATTATATAAAAATATAATAATTAATGCTAATAGTGACAATACTTGAATAAACCAAGCAAACTCAATTTTCGGAACTTGAAATTTGTAACAATAATATAAATTTTCTGATGCATTAAACAATATATATACAATAACTTGAGAAATAATTATTTTAATTTTACTATTTCTAAAAATATAAAATGTAAGAATCATAACCACTCCATATATCCCATAATCTGTATTGAAATATTTAGCTACTATACCTAAAGCTAATATAATAAATATACTACCAAATTTTGATTTACCCTTGTCCCATATACGTATTGCTAGTAATCCAACTGTTAAAGTGAAAAATACATTTAAATGTGGATATGGTTTTACTACAAAAAAAGTTATAAAAGCGGATAAACTTTGTATATTAACCTTTTCACCAAACGCTAATGAAAATGGTATTTGAGAAACTGCCGCAAATATAACAAGTCTAGAAAAATATTTAGAAAAGGAATGTGTTTTAGAATATCCCATTGCAATTAAATAAGCAAAGATAGGAAATGACAGTCTTCCTATCATTCTCAGGATTAGAACCTTTGGAAAAAATACTGCCCCAGTGTGATCTATTAACATTAATAAACATGCAATTATTTTTAACATGCTACTAGTCATGAATATCCCCCTTATTAAACTAAAATATTAAATCTTTTTATTTGTAACTTTAAAGCTTCCTCTCCATATCTTACCATAGCTATTCTTCTCTTTATATCTTTTTTTAATATTTGTTTTCCCTTGAAAGTTAGTGTATTAGTTTTACATATACTTTTGTCACATAAAAATAGTAGGAAAAACACCATATTGGTATCCTCCCTACTATTTAAAATTATTTTTCATTACTTTTCAGAAGTTTTTTTTCCATAAATTTTATGCAATATCAAATCATATTGACCTAACTTATCCGCTAACATATGCCAATTTTTATGCTCAGCATTTGCCACATTTGTTTGGTTATTTTCAACATTTTCAAGTCTTAAACTAATATCCTTAATCTCCTTTTGCATTTGTATTAATATTTCCTTGATTTCATTATCCATAATTTACTCCTTTTGAACTTTTATATTATATATAAATCTATTATACATTATTTTTATAAATAAAAATTTGACATATATAAATGCTCTACTAAAAGAACATTCTATATGCCAAGATTTTATGCTTTATTATTTTATTTTTTATAGAATTTCTTTATAGTTTCACAAACAAATTCAACTTCTTCTTCAGTTATTTCTGGATATATAGGAAGTGCGATTATCCTCTCACATATCTTTTCAGCTACTGGGAAATCTCCTTTTTTGTATCCTAAGTATGCAAAACATTTTTGAAGATGAAGTGGAATTGGATAATAAATACTAGTTCCTATTTCATTTGCTTTTAAGTATTCTTGAAGTTCATCTCGTCTATCAGCTAATATATTAAATGCATAATAAACTGATTTTTGATCTCCTTTAATTTTAGGTATTTTAATAAACTCACACTCTTGTAACCTTTTCATATATAATTTTGCAATATGATCTCTCTTTTTAATTGCATCATTTATATATTTGATTTTCACTTGTAATATACATGCTTGCATTGAATCAAGTCTTGAATTATATCCAATAAAATCATAATGGTATTTCTTAGACGCTCCATGAACTCTATACATCTTAGCAAGACTTGCTAAATGCTCATCATTGGTTACTATCATCCCTGCATCACCATATGCTCCTAAAGTCTTTGTTGGGAAAAATGAGAATACACCAAAGTCCCCTATGGTACCTGCATGTCTGTAGTCAGTTCCATTACCTTTCCATCTCATACCAAAAGATTCTGCTGAGTCTTCAAGAACCCTTAAGTTATGTCTGTTAGCTATATCCATAATTGTATCAATATCACTCATCTGTGAAAATAAATGAATTGGAAGAATTCCTACAGTATCTTTTGTTATTTTCTCTTCTATTTTAGTGGCATCTATACCAAAAGTCTCTTCATCAATATCAACGAATACAGGTTTTGCACCATTCTTTGCAATACAAGATGCAGAAGCTAAAAAAGTAAATGGTGAAGTTATTACTTCCTTGCCCTCTTTAAAACCAAGTATATCGGATGCCATTACTAAGGCATCTGTACCTGATGCAACACCAATCGCATATTTAGCTCCAGTAAATTCTTTAACTGCTTGTTCAAAGTCAGTTACCTCTCTACCTAGCATTGATACTCCTCTTTCCATAAATCCTAGAACAGCATTGTCGAATTCTGATTTTTTCTCCTGATATTCTCTTGTCGGTGTAAAAAATTTAACCTTCATAATGTAACCTTCCTCTCTATATTATCAAATGTTTGTTATTTAGCCATTATTTCTTCTACGCATTTTATTACTTCACGAGCCACATACTCTGCATCTTCTAGCTTTAGTGTTGAGTATACTGGAAGTGTTATTTCATTAGCATATTGATTATATGCATTTGGATAATCCTCTATAGAATAACCAAGATTTTTATAAAGTGTAAACATAGGTAGTGGCGTAAAGTGAACATTAGTCGCTATACCTATATCTGCAAGCTTTTGTATTAATTCATCTCTTTGCGCTTCTTTAAATCCTCTTAATCTTAGTGGATATAAATGATAAGAGGTCTCTCTAATTTCATCTTTAGTAAACGGAATAATAGCCCAATTTTTAGTTGCAAGAGCTTTAGTATAAACATCAAAAATAGCTCTTCTTCGCAAAAGCATTCCTTCATATCTTCCAAGTTGTGCTATGCCTATAGCTGCATTAATGTCCGTCATATTACATTTCATTCCGTCTGTTACAATATCATATTTCCAAGCTCCTGCCTTCATCTTAGCCAAAGCATCCTTTGACTGACCTTGAAGTGAAGTTATTTTAAATTCTTTAACTAAATCTTCCTTACCTTTAAAATTATTATCATTAAAGGTAATTGCACCGCCTTCTGCTGTTATTAAATTTTTCACTGCATGGAATGAAAAAACATTAAAATCAGCTTGCGCTCCAACTTTTTTGCCTTTATATATTGCACCAAAGGAGTGAGCTGAGTCCGATATGAATATAATATCTTCTCTGTTTTTGTCCTTAAGTATTGCTCTTATAGCATCATAATCAACAGGGACCCCTGCAATATCTACAGTTATTATTGCTTTCGTTTTAGGTGTAATTGCCATAGCTAATTTTTGCTCATCTATTAAAAAGCTACCTTCTTTAACATCAACAAATGTTGGTTTAATACCTCTATGAAGTATAATATTTGATGTAGCTGTGTATGTATAAGGAGTTGTAATAACTTCATCACCCTCTGCAATGTTAAAAACCTTTAATATAAGTTCTAAGCCTGCACTTGCACTTGCTAGCGCTACAGCATTACTTGCATCGCAATACTTAGCAACTTTGTCTTCAAACTCCTTAGTTTTAGGTCCCGTCGTAATCCAACCTGAATCTAGAACCTCCATTACAAGCTTTTTCTCAGCATCTGTTATATCTGGTGGTGAAAAAGGAATATTTTTTATTTTCATATATATCCTACCTTTCAAATTAAATTTCTTTTTAGATTTAAACTATCTTCTTATCTATTTTTCACTTAAATCATATAATTAAACCACAAAAGTTAAAAAATATATTGTACATGTAAATTCAAGTTATATACTTTTTTGTCCCTTAAAAAAACCTGTATCTTTAGTTATATAAATTCCACCTTCTGCAGCAATTTTATCTTTCAAATATTTTCTTAGTTCATATAGTCTCTCTTCATTAAAACTTTCTCGCACATTACCTGGCATTGAAAATATATAATCAATAATAGGTGTTGCCTCTGTTACAATTAAATTGTCCTCATATCTTTTCATTTCTATATTAACAAACCATTTTTTTAACTTATCATCGCCATTTTCAAGTTGAAATCTTGAAGTAATATCAGAGCTTTTAATATCCATTGTTTCTGATTTAAACTTAAGCATTATATCTCTTATTTCAATCATATGATTTTGCCCAACAGTTGAGAAATAAAAATATCCACCTGGCCTTAAAACTCTATATATTTCTGACAAAGCTTCTGAAATATTCTCAACATGATAAAGCATATGGTTTGCTATTACAACGTCAAAGCTACAATCATCATATGGTATCTCTTGTGCATCAATAATTTGAAACTTAAAATTCTCTGCATTTTTTCCTAATGTTAGCTTAGCATCATTTAGCATTCCTTTAGAAAAATCACTTAAAGTGATATTTAATCCTTTTGAGATTCTATCTTTATTTTTTTCCCATAAACTAGCATCTCCACATCCAAGTTCAAGAATCATACACTTCGATGGTAAATTTAATTCATCAAAATACCATCTCATCCATCCATATTTATTTACACTAAAAAACTCATGAATATTTATCCTCGCCCTTAAATTCGATGCGTTCTCATACTGTTCAAATAACTTTTTATCCGAGTTAATTACATTGATGATATTGGTGAATTTATCCCAACTGACATCCGCTTTACTCTCCATTTCAATGGCTTCATCAATAGCCTTAATTACCATGAAAGTATGAGAAACCCTTTGTTTCATAATTTTTTTTTGTATTTCTAATGATTTTACGAAAAATTTATCAGTTACATCACTTTGTGCTATTTTTTTAATATCATCAAGAGAAAATCCAATAAATTTTAAAGTTAAAATCTGTTGAAGTCTTGCAAAGTCTTGATTACTATACAATCTATGTCCTGATTTACTATAAGAACTAGGCTTCATTAAAGCTATTTTATCATAATATCTGAGTGTTCTTAAGGTAACACCTGCTTTTTCTGCGAATACACCAATTGTGAAAAAATGTGATTCATTATCTTCCAATGTCATCACTCCTATATATGCACCTTCGATCATAGAACTAAGTAATTAAGATTTCTATAATTATACTAACACATTACGTTACGTCATATGCAATAGTTTATTAAAATTTTTTAGATTTTTTTTAGAAAATCATTAAATCTATTAAATAAGCAATTCTTCCTTATCCACTTTAGAATTATAAATTATTCCTACTAGAATTAATATCCCACCGATAATTTTTCCTTTTGAAATAAACCCCATTCTAAAATAATCAATAAGTATACCTGTAAAAAGCTGTCCCATAAATATAAGAAGTGTAGTATAAATGGTAGGTATTTTAGGAATTACGACGTTAGAACTAGCAACAACTATCACCCCTAGCAGCCCGCCTAAAAGTGCCCATAATGGTATTTTATTATAACTATCAAAGGATAAGTTTATAGGATCTCTCACTATAATTATAAGTAATATAGTACTTATTAAGCCTACTACATAATTTATTAGAGTTCCTTGAAAAACCCCTATTTCTTTAGATAAGTGCGAATTTATAATCATCGATATTATTGTAATACAACCACATAAAATTGCTAAAATTATATATAACATACTTTCCTCCCTTTATTTAATATATTATCATAATAATTAATCCCGACAATATTATAAAAAATCCAATTACTTTTTTCTTTTTAAACTTATAAATATTCAAACCAAAAAGTCCAAAATGATCTATTAAGCAAGCTAAAACTAATTGTCCAAATATACCCAATGATAAGGTTAATGAAGCTCCAAGTAAATTGAAGCATAAATTATTTAAAAACACCATAAAAACCCCTATTAAACCCGCACTAAACAAGTACAATGGTATGTTTCTCGGTATCCTAAACTTCTTTTTTTTATATATTAAAATAGCAATTACAGCAATAAGTCCAACACCATGAATTATTAATATTGATACATACTGATCTGTATATTTTGATAAAACTCCATTAAAGGTAACCATTATAGCAATTAATATGCCTATAAACACCGCAGATGTCTTATACATTTAACTTCCCCCATTCTTTAATTATGCCTTAGTCATAAACTCCTTTATTATACTACCATACAAATTTAAGGTTATATATGACACATGTCATATTTAGCTTTAATATATTTATGCAAAATCAGATTAAAGAACTATAATAATGAATAGACATATGAACATAAATAATTATTATCCCTAATGAAAGTACAAGGAGTAAATTAAATGAAACGTATAAATAATGGAACTCAATTAGATGATTATATAAAAGATTATAATATTGAAGATTTCTTTGGAATAAATATGAGAAAATATATGGAGTTGCATAGTTTTGATAAGGGAAGTCACCTTGTCAAAACTAATGAACCAATAAACTATCTATACTTTTTTGTAAAAGGTAAATTAAAGGTATATACTGTGTTAAAAAACGGTAAATCACTGCTTTTTAGGTTATATAAACCATTAAATATAATTGGAGATGTGGAATTTCTTGATTGTGATACTGCGAATTCAAACATTGAAGCAATTGATGAATGTTTGTGCATTGGTATATCTATGAGTAATATAAGAAAATACGCTATTAATGATCCAACTTTCCTTAAGTGCATGTGTGCTAGCCTTGGAAAAAAATTTATTTGCTCCTCTATTGCCAGCTCAATAAATATCCTTTATCCCCTAGAAAACAGATTATCAAGTTATTTACTTGCTATAATGCCAGAAAACAGTGAGCAAACTAATTTAGATGGTGGAATAATAACAGATAAGTTTACAGAAATGGCTGATTTACTTGGAACAAGTTATAGACATTTAATTAGAACCATAAATAAATTATGTTATGAAAATATAATAAAAAAAGAAAAAAACTTAATTTCAATTATAAATATATCTGCATTAGAAAAGCTAGCAGGTGATTTATATAAATAAAGGGGTATCTCTTTTTATAAGTAAATATACTTACAAAAATAAATACCCCTTATTCCTGGATAATGCCGCAATTTTATAAATTAATATTGCAGATTTGACTTAATCTTTTTTCATTATTTGTAAAATAGCAATGCTATCTAATTCCATTCATTTTTCCCTTTAATGCCTTAACTCTACCATTTACATAATTAGTAAGTTCACGCATATTGTCTTTTATTTCAGTTGGAGCACTAGTAACCATAGTAATTATATCTAATTTATTGCCTTTTATTTCTTTGGCAACTTCATAAGCTAAGCATTTATTTTTTATTTTCCAATACGTTACATTAAATTGATCTGCCTGACGTTTATTGTAATATCCTTTTTCAATACCATACTGAAATAGATCAGCTGCTGATTCTAATTCCTCCAAATCTTCAACCTCTAAAGTCTCATTTACTAAATCTTGAAATATTTTCATTATAGCTCTCCTTTTTAACAGGTAATATTATTAATGATTTCTATTATGATTGATATGATTAATATAGCCTAGTCATTTGTTAATAGAAAGTTATCCTTGACCAAATTCTTCATACAACTTTTACATTCTAACACATATTAAAGAGTATTTGAATTATATTTATAAACAATTCTATAACTCTATGTTTATTATGTCAAATTAATACGTATATTTTCACATTAAAAGATACTATTATATATGCTATATTATTGTGCAGATTCCTCTACTAATTTATTCATTTATTATTTTATTAAAAATGATATTAATATTTTTAAATATAGATAAAATAAAAATAAGGTAGATAATTAAATCATCATACCGCATTTTTATTTCCCATGTTATCTTCTAAAGTAATTTAATTATGTATTATTTATTTGCTTTTTCTACCCTAATAGTTTTTCCTTTAATTGACCCATTTTTAAGGACTTCTAATACCTTCTCGCCCTTTCCATTCATAATATCTACATGAGAAAAACTATCTTGAATATCTATAATACCTATATCATCAGAACTAATACCCTCTATATTGCAAATAGTTCCTACAATATCCATATTCCTTATTTTTTTCTTTTTTCCTGCACTGATATATATCTTCATTATGTCACTACTAAAATTTGATGCTTTAGTCTTTTTAATAACAGGCTTAGCATCATGTTTTTTGTAAAATTCATCCCTAAACGGCTCTGACTCTTCCTTGGTTGGAATTGCTGCCTTAGGTATTTCCATGCCAATATACTGCTCTATTGCTTGTAAAAATTTATTTTCATGGTGAGTTACAAAAGTTATAGCTTTCCCTTGTTTTCCCGCTCTTCCTGTTCTACCTATTCTATGAACGTAATTACCTTTTTCAAGTGGTAAATCATAATTTATAATATGAGTTATATTTTCTACATCTATTCCTCTTGCCGCAACATCTGTAGCCACTAAAAATCTAAATTCACCCTTTTTAAATCTATCCATAGCATCTAATCTATCATTTTGAAGCATCCCTCCATGTATCTTAATACATGAATAATGACGATTTTTCATTTGAATAGTTATTGAATCTACGTTTTCTTTTGTTCTACAAAATACAATACAAGAATCTGGATTTTCAATATATAGTACTCTCTTAAGTAGACTAATTTTTTTATCTTCTTCAACTTCGTAACATACTTGATCAATTTTATCAACGGTTAACTGCTCAGGGTTTATTTCTATTTTAACAGGACTAACCATGTATTTAGCGCAAATTGCTTCAATAGACTCAGGTATTGTAGCTGAAAATAACATAGTAACCCTATTTTTAGGAACCGCCTTAATTACTTCTTCTACTTGTTCTATAAATCCCATACTTAACATTTCATCTGCTTCATCTAATATTAAATATTTTACCTTATCTAAATTAATACTACCTCTTTCAATATGATCTAATGTTCTTCCTGGAGTACCAACTACTATGTGAACTCTTTGCTTTAGCTGTTTCTTTTGCATTTCTATAGGTTGTTTACCAAAAACAGCTATTGCTCTAATTTTTTTATATCTACCTATATTGGTTATGTCTTGGCTTACTTGAAGTGCTAGTTCCCTTGTTGGAGTTAATACTAATGCTTGAGGCTCAGTTTCCTCGATATCTGCACTCTCACAAAGTGGAATAGCAAAAGCGGCTGTTTTCCCACTACCTGTTTGTGATTTGACTATGATGTCTTTACCTTGAAGTGCAATAGGTATTACCTGTGCTTGGACCTCTGACGGATTTTTATATCCTAATTTATTAATTGCTTTTAATATTTCTTCACTAATATTAAATTCCTCAAATTTTATGTTACTCATTTTAACTTCCCCTTTGTTTCATATATAATTTTAAAGTATAACTTAAATAAAATCTTTTACTCATAAGTCAATATTATAACATGTTTAAACTTATAATTCTAATGCAATTCTAATGTTCTACTAATAAAAATTTAATCCCACCATCTTATAATAAAAACATAGTAACAAACAACTTATGTTAATCAAAGTTATATGCTACTAAAAATTTAAAATTGTTATATATGAAAAATTGAGGGGGAATTGATATGTCAATAAATTTAGAACAAGTTGATGAGTTAAGAAAGAGAGCAAATGTAACCTACGAGGATGCTAAAAATGCCTTAGAACAAAGTGACGGAAACCTAATTGAAGCTTTAATATACCTTGAAAAACAAAATAAAATTAAGCCTGAGGAAAAATCTTCAAGTGACTGCACTTTCAGCAGATCCAAATTCTTTGAAAAGATAAAAAAGATTATTAAGAAAGGTAACGAAACAAAATTAGTAATCAAAAAAAATGATTTAGTGATACTAAATCTCTCCATCACTCTAGTCATTATAATAACTGCAGTAGCTGCACCTGTTGTAATTACAGGATTAATATTAGCCTTTGCAACTAAGCATAAAATAAGGATTCAAAAGAAAAATAATGAAGATTCAGAAGTAAACAAAGTTTTTGATAAAATTTCCGTTGTTGTTAATAAAGTGACTACAAAAATAAATGAAGAAATGAAAACTGAATAACTTACGCTAATAGAACTTAACAACCTACATTTTATCGATGTAGGTTATTTTTAATATCTAAATTCAAAATTTAGATACAATTGTCTGTAATTATATATAAAAT
>NZ_DATCQT010000002.1:0-3167 GCF_036569345.1 Clostridium sp. | reverse complement strand
ATATAGATAAGGACTACTATCTACGGTTCCTTTTAATGATATTACTTTATTATATAGTCCTGAAAACATTTTGTGGATTTCATCAAGATTATCCACTGTAGCCTTCGGTAGGTTAACATTAGATAGAGATGCTACTGTCTTAAGAAAATCTGTATGTTCACTTGAAATACGAGTCCATAGTTGAAGTTCATTAAAAGTACATGGAAACTGGTTTAAATAAGTATAACAATACATTGGTTACCTCCAGAAAAATAATACACGTATATAGTATATGAGATTTGTATAAATAAGTTACATGTTAAACAATCTATGAAGAATAATATTCTTATATTATCTATATGAACATAGTAACAAACCAAAAAGTAGAATAATATAAATTGTAAATATTATGTTGGGGGTACTTATGTACGAATACCGTTGTAAAGACTGTGAAAATCTTGGACAATGTATGCCTATGATGAATATGCCCATGATGAATATGCCTATGATGAATATGCCTATGATGAATATGCCCATGATGAATATGCCTATGTATGATGAAAATGATGAAGACTTAAAAAACATGTATCCTAAAATTTATATCAGAATATATCCCATGGTAAAGCACCATTGTGATATGATGATATCCTGTTATGGACCTATGTATTGCCCCGGCAATGATGAAATGGATCATATGTGTAAAGAAGTATGTGACAAATACGAAAAATATTATAAGGATGACGAAGATGACGAGGATGAAGAACATCACGAACATCACGAACATCGAGAGGATCCCAATTATGATGATATAAGACAAAGACGTCGCTTTAGCAGACGTGGAGTTGGGGATTTAGCCAGGATACTGTTTATTGGCGATTTACTTGGAAGAAGAAGACGTAGAAGATTTTTCGATCATAATTTCGATCATAATTTCGATCATGATTTCGATCATGGACACCATCATGGATATTAATATAAATGTCAATAATATTATGAAATGAGTCAGTCATCGTATAGCATTTGAATGTAGTAAATGATAGTTAATAGCCATTCTCCTCTAGAGAGAGTGGCTATTTGTTAATTTTTTTATATTACTAAGCTTCATATCCTTTAGGAACAGTTTCTACACCCTTCATACTACATAAAATAGATCTTATATATGTCAATTTGAAGCTTATAGGGAAGGACCCCCTTATGTTTCTGAATATCCAGGTTATTACAACACAGAAATCGCAGCTGACACTAAATTTCCATTATGGTTTAAATGAACATTTATAATTGAAATCAATAATATGAAGAAATTATATAATATTGTAGCTAAAAGTAGTAGAAGTCAAATTTTAGAAACTACGGAAAATGTCAAAAGCTTCTCATTTTCATACAGTAATCGTAGTATTACTCACCTCTATGTTCATTTACTTCATTATAATCTTTCATCCTTATATTATTTATGTCACAGTATATCTTTATCTGAATAACATAGAGTAGCAGTTAGAAAAATTGATACTGCTAGGAGGTAATACTATGTATAGTTATTGGCACGCTGATATGAGCGAATATGATAAACAACAACGTAACAAGTGCGTCAGACATGAATGTAATGAATGTGAAAGACATGAATGTAATGAGTGCAAAAGACGTGAACGCAATGAGTGTGAGAGACATGAATGTAATGAGTGCAAAAGACGTGAACGTAATGAATGTGAGAGACATGAATGTAATGAATGTGAGAGACATGAATGTAATGAGTGCAAAAGACATGAATGTAACAAGTGTGGTTGATCTTTCTTAAAATTTGGACAAGCCATAAATAAAACTTGTTTTTTATTTATGGTATGAATTAAAATAAGGATGTCGTGAAAGGATAAATTTCACGACTCTTTATATATATATTTATCCAAATTGCAATTGTTAGTTTTTTCATTTTCTATAAATATTCCTTTTGACCAATACAGCAATAGCATTTAACCTAAAATCAAGTCCTACAGTTTTGTTATTATAAAAATGATTAATTATTAAGTCCAAATCTTTCAGTTGATGATTTTATAGCAGCTTTACTATAGTGGCTTGACAATAAAACGTTAAAGCTTCTACAATATCTTCTGCTGGATTATCTACATCTACATTCCAATATGGATAGATTAAAATACTCATTAATGTTCAAGAAAGACTTGGACATAGCGAAATAGCCACCACTATAGACACTTATTCTCATGTAACCTTAAAAATAAAAAATGATACTGTAACTATTCTTGGAAATATAATTGCCACCCAAAAATAATTAAGGGTGGCATATAGACATATTTTAAGGGATAGTCGCTAGTCAAACCTAGT
Organism: Clostridium sp.; assembly: GCF_036569345.1. GTDB lineage: Bacteria > Bacillota > Clostridia > Clostridiales > Clostridiaceae > Clostridium_AD. Next base: position 854 of record NZ_DATCQT010000002.1, on the reverse strand, counting down.
TATTTCAACGTTAATTTACACACACACTCAACATGCGCAGTTTATTTATATCTCGTATTTTAGCTTATCTAAATATATTTTATAATACTTTGTGAGCACTGATATAATGCCATATATGGGATATATAATAATTTTTAAGCTCTACAATTATTTAAGTATATCTAATCATATTTTATGGACCGGTGGCAAACGGGTGGCATTGCCACCATAAAACTCAACTATTTAAAGAAAAAATATCAACACTTCAGTTAATCCAAAAAATCACTGGAAGAGATTTTTCAAAATGCCCACACTGTGGTTCAGACAAACTTTAGCAAACATAAGTTGTCCATTTCATTTCCAACTTATGTTAGTTCCTCCGAGGTGCTAGGAGGTAACTGGAAGTTAGCTTCTTGCTACTAAAGATTTATGGAACAGATTACTTTATTGATTGGGCAATTAAAAACTATTTAGTAAAAGGAGTTATATTATCTGAAGATGTTATCGGCACAAATGCTATTTCTCTTGGTTTAAAATATAAGCAACCTATATCAGTGATTGGAGAAGAGCACTTTTCTGAGTTTGCAATAGATATTGCCGCGTATTTTTCACCTGTAATTTTAGAACAAGATATAAATGAGACTATTGTTTATGGTGGAGTAGCAATACTAGGACCTACAGACAAAAGAGATCCTAACCTTCTTATGACAGCTATAGCTATTTCAAGGGAAATTAATCTTCAATTATTTTGGTTTAATAGTATAACAACTATTACTAGCGCTATAAAGGGTTATGGAATAATAGGTATAGATCAGTCTAGTGGAAAAAACCATGTACTTTTTAATAATAAAAATGTATTTGACATATTAAATATT
>NZ_DATCQT010000001.1:0-3337 GCF_036569345.1 Clostridium sp. | reverse complement strand
AATATTTAATATGTCAAATACATTTTTATTATTAAAAAGTACATGGTTTTTTCCACTAGACTGATCTATACCTATTATTCCATAACCCTTTATAGCGCTAGTAATAGTTGTTATACTATTAAACCAAAATAATTGAAGATTGATTTCCCTTGAAATAGATATAGCTGTCATAAGAAGGTTAGGATCTCTTTTGTCTGCAGGTCCTAGTATTGCTACTCCACCATAAACAATAGTCTCATTTACCTCTTGTTCTAAAATTACAGGTGAAAAATAAGCGGCAATATCTATTGCAAACTCAGAAAAGTGCTCTTCTCCAACCATTGATATAGGTTGCTTATATTTTAAACCAAGAGAAATAGCATTTGTGCCGATAACATTTTCAGATAATATAACTCCTTTTACTAAATAGTTTTTACTTGCCCAATCAATAAAGTGATCGGTTCCATAAATCTTTAGTAAGATGCCATTTTTATCAAATAGTGCAAGTCCTAAATCGGATTTAGGCATGTTTTTATACATTCTTTCTAATACATAATTAGCATAAATATATAAAGATTTAGAGTCTTCTTTAACTTTCTTAAAGTCTTCACTTGAGCAAACAAATGGTTTGCTTTTATATGGGTTTATATTTAATTTAACACTTTCATGCCAAGAGTCATAAATAACCTTAGGAAAATAATTTCTGAGATTAGAGTCATTATGAAGATTTAACCAAGTTGAATATATTTTGTTATTCATTTAAATTCTCCCTAATTTTAGAGTTTGGAATTGATATTATTATTATATCAAAGTAATTACTATGGCACAATAGTAACAATTTGTGCCAAAACTGTGTCACAAATAAAAAATATGTCACAACTATGACACAGATTTATATGAGATTAAAAATGATGATAGCATAAGTAAGAGATCATAAATTTCATATAACAAGGCAATGCGGAGGTTAACAGTCATTGATCTTTGCTATTAATAAAGTTGGCATGTGTTTTGCTTTATTTACAGTAGAGTCTAAAAAAAGAAGGGCGTGTTTGTTAATGGATGATTACATTTTATTTACACCTATGAAAATAAATAATTTAGAAATTAAGAACAGAATAATTATGTCAGCAATGCATCTTGGATATGCGCAAAAAAAAGAAGTTACACAAAAGGATATTGAGTTTTATAAAGCAAGAGCAAAAGGTGGAGCAGGTGCAATTGTAGTAGTTGCAGCTGTAAATAATGTAGGGGGTCCTCCTGATATGCATTGTGTAGGTGAGGATAAATACATGGAAGGCTTTAGAGCTTTATCCAATGTAGTTCATGAATATAATGCTAAAGTATTTATGCAACTTTTTCATTCAGGAAGAAACATTGTATCCTCAAACATTGGCGGTAAGAAGCCTTTAGCACCATCAGCAATTCCATCTCCAATATATAAGGAGATGCCAGATGTTATGACAATTGTGGATATCAAATCAACTATTGAGGAATTTGGCAAAGCGGCTCTTAGGTGTAAAAATTCTGGAGTTGATGGGGTAGAGATAAGTTGTAGTGCAGGGTATCTCTTAACTCAGTTCTTATCACCACTTACAAACTTAAGAAGTGATGAATATGGTGGCTCAAAAGAAAATAGAATGAGATTCCCAAAAGCTGTTATAAAATGTGTCCGCGACTATGTAGGAGAAGAGTATCCAGTAATACTTCGTATATCTGCCAGTGATATGATCCCGGGTGGGTATGGCATTGATTTTATGCAGGAATTTTGTGCTTCTTTAGAAGAGGGCCAAATTGATGCTATAAGTGTTACTGGAGGATGGCATGAATCACCTATTCCTCAGATATCTGCCCATGTTCCAGAAGGCGCATATGCCTTGTTTGCTGAAGAAATAAAAAGAGTTGTAAAAGTACCCGTAATTGCCTGTAATAGGATAAATAACGGTGAAATAGCAGAAAAGATTTTAACAAAAGGATTGGCAGACTTTGTTGGAGTAGCACGTGCCTTTTTAATAGATGCTGAATTTGCAAATAAAATTTAAAATGGCAAAAAAATTAGGAAATGCATCGCTTGTAACAAAGGTTGTATTGAAAGAGTATTAAGAGGAAAAGAAGTTCGATGTGCTCTTAATCCTGAAACAGGTAATGAAAACCTAGTGATTGAAAAGAGTAATAATAAGAAAAAAATACTTATAGTTGGAGCTGGACCTGCAGGAGTACAAGCTGCTAAAGAAGCTACATTAAGAGGACATGATGTAATAATCTGTACTAAAGATGATAAAATTGGTGGATTATTATCTGTGGTTTCAAAACCACCTCATAAAGAGGGAATAGAAAAATTCATTGAAGTTATTGAGGAAGAATTAAATGAACTTAATATAGATATTAGATTTAATACTATAGTAAATGAAGAAGTGATAAAAGAAATAAAACCAGATCATGTAATTATTGCAGCGGGAGCAAGTCCTATAGTACCCAATATAGAAGGTATTAAAGAAAATTATATTTATTTGGCTGAGGATATACTTAAAGGGGATAAAAGAGTTTTAGAAAAAATAAGGAAAGGAAAAACTTACATTATAGGTGGAGGGGCTGTTGGACTCGAAACTGCAAACTACCTTTTTGAAAACTGTTTCACTGATATTTCATCATTGCATTATATAAATAAATATGTGCCATCTGAGAAAAAAATTAATATTTATACTCCACTTGATATAACCGTAGTTGAAATGCAAAGCAAGGTAGGAAAGGATCTAGGGGGAAACAAATGGATATTATTAAACGAACTTAAAGAATATGGAGTAAAAATAATAACAGATGCTAAGGTTTTATCAGTTGCGGATAACAAAATTTCAATTAAGGGCACAGAAGGTGAAATTACTAATAATGTAGATAATATAATTTTAGCTATAGGGTATAAATCAAATGGTTCGGAGCTTATAAAACACCTTGAGGAGAAAAACATTAAATATACAGTAATAGGTGATGCATTAAAGCCAAGAGACATTATGGAATCTCTTAGAGAAGGATATTTGGTAGGCGTGAGTATATAATTAAAAAATAATATTAATAAACAGAGAGATTTACATTTACGTAAATCTCTCTGTTTACATTTAATGGTTCTGTTAGGTTGATGGCTATGCCTAGCACCTCGGAGGAACTAACATAAGTTGAAAATGAAATGGACAACTTATGTTTGCATATTAGTTCAATCGTTGCGTGTGAGAAGTATACCATCTACTAAGTAATAGTTTCAAAGAGGCAGTAACCAGCACAGCTATTGAATCTATTTTTGTTATTATATATAAAATAACAACTAAAAAATATGGAGAATTTTAAGTATTACAATTATTACAACCAC